>CAMHRP010000022.1:0-56766 GCA_946187645.1 uncultured Bacteroidales bacterium
ATATTATGGCATCGCCTACGCGGCGTAGCTATTCAAAATTTAACGGACTATTGATAGTTGTAACGTTATTTGATTTTGTTGCTACAAAAGTATAACGAAAAAACCGAAAAATGTCAAAAAGAATAGTTGCAAAAAGTTGCAGGATGTAAAAGATAGATTATCAGATACTTGAAACGTGGTTTCTCAAAAATGAAACCATGTTTTCTTGGGTTTCGAATGCGTTTTTCAGTTTCTTTTCATACCGTTTGATGGATGAATAATCCCTATTGAGGAGGATGGCGGTTTGTTTTTCATCCATGCCGAGCAGATAGAGATGGCAGAGATTGACCAAAACGGGATTGGACTTTAAACCTCGCTGCTCAAGCTGACTTTCGAATGAGCCAAAATAGCGGTTGACGACCAAAGCCAATTGTTGGAGCTGGCTTTCGTTGAGCACAAGTTCGGGATAATCGGCGGGCGTGGCCGACCGCTTGATGTTTTTGTCTACGATGGAATGAAGGATTTCTTGGCAAAGAGGCTCTGCCAAAAAATGTTCAAGACTGTTTTCCCCAAAATGGTTTTGCACTTCTCCAAGACTTTCAGATTTAAGTTGTCTCAAACTCCGCTTATCTTTATGATGGAATAAGACAACAATGGCAACCATAAAAATAAGTAGTCCAAATAACAATGCTACGGTTCGTCGTGAGTTCTTGATGATGATTTGCTGATACTGACGTTCAAGTGCTTTCTGTCGAAAGGTATTGTACAATTCTATTAGCTGTGATCTCATGGCGCTATGATTCTCCAATTGATTGGCATAGGGTGCTAAATAATTGGCATATTCAAGAATTTCGGAATCACGACCTTGGGTCTTGCAGATTTCCAACAACCTTTCCGCTGCTTGCTTTTTAATATCATCAAATTGCGAATTCTCATAAATTCGGCACAGATACACCCATGCTGAATCATATTGTTTTTCAAGATAGAAGATTTCTCCAATTGTTGAACTTCTTGAATAATATTCCTTGTCGTTCTCTGCTTGAGCAAGTATTCCATACATTCTTTCTAATGCAAGTTGTGGATTATGGTCTTTTCTGTATGAAAGATATGTGCAAAGACTGGCAATATCCCTGTACGAGAGACAATTCGTGTCGTTCAAAGTTTCAGTTGCTTTTTGAAAATAGTATTCTGCACTATCAAGATTTTCTAATATCTCATGTTGTATCCCAATTTCTGTCAATATCCATGAGGGATGCCATGATGGAGCACCATATTTGCTGTAGTGTTTTAATGCAGCTTTCGCGAAAAAAATACATTGCTCTTGAAGATAGAGATCTGAAAACAAACTTGTTAAATGTGAATAGACCATCGCCATAAACCTCGCCTTATGTCCAATCAATTCCTTTTCATCGAAATGGCTTTCCATCACTTCCAAGGCTTTTAGGTATTCGGCGCAGGCCGCCACCACACTGTCGCGCTCGTAAAATCCCACACCATTCATGTAATGTGCACGGGCATCCAAAAACGCGATGTCGTCATTTTCGGCGCACAACGAATCGTAATATGCCACCGCCCGCAGCAATTCGGCGCGGTTGGTTTGTTCATAATCGTTTTTATAGAGCAATTCGGCCAAAAGGAGATGGGCATAGTGCGCGGTAGAGACGGTGCATGCACCGTCTGTACAATCCATATAATCAATGATTTGCGCCAAGGCGCTATCTGGCTGCTGCCACATCAGGCTGTCGATGGCCTGCAATTGTCGTGTTTGTAGAGACGCAAAATTTTGCGTCTCTACCGTGGCGGAATTGTCGCCACATGCGGCAAAGGCCGCCAACAACATCAAAAACGCTATGGAACGAACCCATTTCATGCCTGCAAAGGTAGGCATTTTTGCGAAAAGACATGTTGAGAAAAGGAAAACGAAACAATGGCGATTTTTTTTCTTGCATTGTTTGATGAGCTTGTCGAAGCATTGTTTTTTTTTCTAATTTTGCTGTTTGTAACTATCTCAAATTAAGTTTAACTAAAATGTTTCACACTATGAAAAAGACTGTATTAATGATGGCCGCCCTCTTGTTGGGCTCAATGGCCTTTGCACAGACTGAAGACAAGGCGCAAGCCGTCGACCAGTATGGCAACAAGGTGAACGTCAAGTCGTTGCAGACTTCGAGTCGCGACGGCATCTTGGTGTTCGAGTCAAAAGACAAAGACTACAAATTCTGGTTCGATGCCAGAGTGCAGGTCGATTTTGGTCACTATTTCGGCGCCCAGGAATGGGCCGACCCGATTGGCTCAGGTGCCAGCATTCGTCGTGCACGCTTTGCTGCCAAGGCTCAAATCACCCCCGATTGGTATGGTGAAGTTGATATGGAACTGGCCAACGGTTCCTTCGAACTGAAAGACGCTGTGGTTCGTTACAACGGCTTGAAGAACTGGCAGTTCACTGTCGGTAGCATGAAGCCCGACTTCACTATGTCGCGCAATACCTCTTCACGTTACCTCATGTTCATGGAGCGCCCGATGGTGATCAACGCCTTCGCTCCCAGCCGCCACCTCGGTGTCTTCGCCAAGTACACCAACAAGTATTTCTTCGGCAGTGCCAGCGTGCTCTTCCAGGAAATCGAGGGCCAAGAGACCCGCGACTATGTTGAGACCAACAACAAAGACTATGGCATGGACGAAGGCCTTTCCTATGTCGGTAAGGTCGTGGTACGCCCCATCAACGAAGACAATGTGGGTATCCATGTCGGTGGCGCCGTGATGTACGATGCCCCCAAGACCTCCGATGAGATGGGCATCTATAGCGGAACGCGTTTCAGCTGCCGCAACACCACCAACATCAGCCGCAAGAAATACATCGACACCGACGACATCAAGAACACCGACCACAACCTCATCGCCACCGCCGAACTCGCTGGCCACTACAACGGCCTGCGTCTCGAAGGCGCCTGGGTGTCGGATTGGACCTACATGAAGCCTGAGACCAACATCACCGAGCCTTATCACTTCCAAGGCTGGTACGTGGAAGGTGCCTGCCTCCTCCTCGGTGGCAAGCAAAGCTACGACTCCGACGGCGCCAAGTTCAACCGCGTGCGCACCGGTCGCAGCTGGGGCGACATCGAACTCGTTGCCAAATATGAGTTCCTCGACATGAACGACTACGAAGGCCGTGGCGACCAAGCCATCTATGGCGGTTCTGCCGAACTCTACGGCGCTGGTCTCAACTTCTACTTCTCCAAGAATGTGAAGATCGCCCTCAACTACCAATACGTCAACAACGACCGTTATGCCAATGGCAAGGGCAAGCTCTATGTCGGCCTCGATGCCGCTGGCAAACCCACCAAGGACTTCACACAAGTCACCGCCGCCGATGGCAAGGCTGGTGTGAACTACCACATGCTGCTGGCTCGTTTCCAAGTCGCTTTCTAAACCAATCTATTGTCTAACTTTTTAAAATTGAGAATAATATGAAAAAGATAATGTTTGTGGCTCTGGCCCTTTTGATAGGTCTTGCCTCTTGTGTCAAGGATAAGCAATATCCAGGCATCACCATTTCCAATGTTACTTACAATCCTACTGCTGTCCAAGAAGATGATGAAGTCACGGTGACAGCTACGATTACCAGTTTCCAAAAAATCCTCGAAGCAAAAGTGGTTTATACTATCGATGGTGAAAGCTTGGCATTGGCAATGACTGAAGGTACCGACAACCTCTATAAAGCTGTTATCCCCGCCTATCCTGACGGAACGACGGTCAGTTTCTATGTTGAAGCCGATAATAATGAGGTTACGGCTGCTTCTCCCGTTATGGAATATACCGTGGGTGCAGTCGCGGTTGACTATACTGTGCTCCGCCTCAACGAACTCAATGGCAACGACAAGTTCATCGAAATCTACAACGCCGGTGCCGATGCCATCAACCTGAATGGCGTGTACATCGAGAAAGATGGTACGCAAAATTGGTTGGCCGACAACACGGTGAAAATCGATGCTGGCGGTTATTTGCTGCTTTACAGCGAAGATGTTACGATAGATGGTGCTGCTCAAGCTGGCTATCCCGAGAGCCTCACTTTCCATAGCGGTCTCTCCGCCAAGAAGAACGTCCGCATCCAGCTCTTCACGCCTGCTGGTGTTTCCATTGACGACTTCAATCTGACCAACATCGACGCCAACGACCCGGCCTACATCCCTGCTCCTGCTTCCTACAGCCGCAATGCCGATGGCAAATGGTACTATGCCGATGCCACCCCAGGTGCTGTGAATGTTGACGGTGCCAATATCGTCCTCGGCCTCGAAGGTGGCGACGTGCCGCCCACTCCCGAGCAGCCCGACTACACCAACATCGTCCTCAATGAGTTGAACGGCAACGACAAGTTCATCGAGATCTACAACAAGGGCAACCTCGACCTCTCACTCGAAGGCATGACCATCATGAAGGACGACTATGTCGCTGGTGCCACTTGGACTGCCGACGCCACCGTCGTCGTTCCCGCCCACGGCTACGTGCTGCTTTACAGTGCCGATGTCGCCATCGACCATCCTGAGCAACCCGAGAACCTGTTCTTCAACAGCGGCTTGTCGGCCAAGAAGACCGTTCGCATCACCCTCTTCATGCCCGATGGCTCGGTGAGAGACGAATTCACCAGAGGCACCACCGGCGAATGGGGCTTGACCATCTCGGCTGTTGACGGCTCCTATGCCCGCACCCCCGATGGCGGCGACTGGAAACTGGCCGATGCCACGCCTGGCGAAGCCAACCCCGCCACTGGCGATGACATTCCGCAGGAATAATTTGGTTTAATACCATGTGAATCGGCCCTTCGACAGGCTCAGGGACCTTTGCTTTTACGAAAGTTAAGGGTGCCTGAGCCCGTCGAAGGCCCCGAATTTTGAATCTTTGAATCTTTGAATTTTGAATCTTAAATAACTCTATGGCAAAAGAAGAAATGAAAATCGGCGAAGTGTCGAAGCCGAGATTTGAGTTCCGCTCCTTCGGACAGTGCTTCTGCGAGGCCCACAAACGCATGGCCCGCCTGTCGATGCCCGTCCCCGAGAAGGTTTGGGAGCGCCTCAGCGACGAGATCTATATCATCTCCCGCAAAAACGACATCAACAACACCAAGATACGCGACGGCAAGATGGATATCAAGACCTTCGTGCAGACCGTCGACGGCCTCGAGCAATGGAATCCACTCATGAAGGGCGAGTTCCCCATCAGCCGTGAGGTGCTCGAGAAGGAAGTGTTCCCCGCTTTTATGGTCGAGATGCCCAAACTGACCAAGGACACCTATACCTATGAAGAGTTCATCGCCATGGTGAAGGCCAACCCCGATTTGGCTGCCGTGCGCGTCCACAAACGCCGCTTCGGCTACATGGTCAACGACACCATCTGCGAGTTTGGTGAGGTGCTCATCAACGGTGCCAAGGTGGTGACCATTAACTCCGAGTCGACCGAGATCGAAGACATCAAGAAGACCATCAAGGACTGCGGTTTGGAAGGTGTCGAAAACATTAACTATTTACAGGCTATCAAGCGTGTCATCGGCATGTCCGACAAACCGCTTGCAAACGAATAAACGACTATGGCACAAGAGATTGAAAAAAAGTTTTTGGTAAAGGGTGACTTCAAGGCCGAGGCTTTCAA
This sequence comes from uncultured Bacteroidales bacterium, assembly GCA_946187645.1. GTDB lineage: Bacteria > Bacteroidota > Bacteroidia > Bacteroidales > F082 > Limimorpha. The sequence continues at coordinate 5,623 of CAMHRP010000022.1, forward strand.
GGCCACGCGCATCACCCAAGGCTATCTCAGCAGTGTGCCCGAGCGCACCGTCCGCGTGCGTGTGAAGGGCGACAAGGGCTTCATCACCATCAAGGGCATTGGCAACGCTTCTGGCGCCGCCCGCTTTGAGTGGGAGAAGGAGATCCCCGTCGAGGAGGTGCAACAACTTCTTGAAATCTGCGAGCCTGGTGTCATCGACAAGACCCGCTATCTCGTCAAGAACACCGATGGCAAGCACACCTGGGAAGTCGATGAGTTTTATGGCGACAACGACGGACTCATCGTGGCTGAAGTCGAGCTCACCGACGAGAACGAGCCCTTCGACAAGCCCGCCTGGCTCGGCGAAGAGGTCACCGGCGACCCCAAGTACTTCAACTCCATGTTGATGAAGAATCCTTATAAAAACTGGTAATAATTAACACGAGACTACGGGACACAGGACGGTTAGACCGAGCCCTAAACCGTCATTGCGGGCTTGACCCGCAATCTCCTGAGCAGAAAGGTTTCGTCTTCGCGTTCAGGAGATGGCGGATGCTCCTCCGCCATGACGGTAAAGGGCGTTAGAATGGTTCTTCCCAGTCCAGTGTCCCGAAGTCAAAAAAACACCCCCATGAGCACATTCGACCCTTTGGACATGAACAACTACAAAGTGGAAAAACTGCCCAAGATGCAGAAATCCAACTTTGAGATTTGGATGGCACGCCTTGGCGGCCCCTTGGCCATCATCGCCTTCGTCGTGATTTATTGGTGCTGCCACATCGGCTTCATCGACAACCTGAACACCGAGATGCTGACCGAGAAGGCCTTGAAGCGTTGCAACGACATTGGCTTCGAAGAGTTCCTCCGCACCAACTACGCCATGCTCGCCATCTTCGTCGCAGGTCTCATCCTCTGGATGACGGAGGCCATCCCTAACTACCTCACCTCACTGTTCATCATTCTGGGTATCGTGCTCTGTAATGTCACTACACAGAAGGAGGCCTTGGCCCAACTCGGTCACCCTGTGATGTGGCTGAATATCCTTTCCTTTGTCTTGGCCAGTATGCTGGTTAAGACGCAATTTGCCAAACGATTGGCCTTAGCCTTTGTCATCAAGTTCGGCAAGAGTGCCAAAGGTGTGCTTTGGAGTTTCTTGATCATTAATTTGGTGCTGTCGGCCTTTATCTCGGCCACCACAGTGAAGGCCACCATCATGTTGCCCATCTTTATGACGGTGTGTGCCATCTATGGTGCCTCCAACGGCAACCGCAACAACTTTGGCCGCAACCTTGTCATCCAGAACCTCTTCCAGGTGAACATCGGTGCCAATGCGTTCTATACGGGTAGCGGCGCTCACCTGCTGGCTATCTCGCTCATCGCCGGCTTCGTCGGCAGCTGCGACTTTGGTTATTCCGACTGGCTCGTCTCTTGCGGCCCGATGAGTGCCTTGATTCTCGTGATAGGCTTGTTGCTGGGTACCTATGTCTTCTTCCCGATGAAGAAAGAGGAGCAGGTGCCACAAATCGAAGGTGGCTTGGACCGCTTGAAGGAAGAGCTTAAGGCCATGGGTAAGATGAAGGCCGAAGAATATAAGGCCGTGGGCATCTTCGTGTTGGTGCTTGTCCTTTGGGTCACGAAGGGCACCTTCCACAACATCGACGAGACCATTGTTGCCTTGTTGGGTGCCGTCCTTGCTTTGTTGCCGGGCATTGGCGTGGTGAAATGGAACGACGTCGACATACCTTGGCACTTGATGCTCTTCTCGGCAGGTGCGTATACATTAGGCTCTGGCCTCAATGCTACTGATTTGCCCAACACCATGGTCAATGCCGCTTTCGACAGCCTCGGCATCACCGCCAACACGCCTTTCTGGGTGTTGTATGTCATCCTCACTTTCTTGATGATGTACTCTGGCTTGGTCTTCCAAAGCAAGACCATTCGCACCATGGTCTTCGTGCCCATCGCCTTGGGCGTGGAGGCACGTTTCGGCTTCCCCGTCATGAGCCTCAGCCTGCCCGTGGCTATGCTTATCGAGCACTGCTATGTGCTGCCCTTCAACAGCAAGCCCGCCGCATTGCTTTACAACACCAACCAATACAGCCAGACCGATGCCTTCAAGTTCGGCATCACCATGATGACCATCTCATGGGTGCTCATCCTCGTCTGGGGCGAGACGGTGCTGCATTGGCTGGACATCACGCCGGGGTTGTTCTTGGTGAAGTAGGAAGCTGGAAAATCCGCAACATGATTGCGGATATTCTTGAAAAATCCGCAACGATGCTGCAAAAATAGTAAAGATTATTTAATCAGCAACAGGTAGTTATAAAAATAGGAGTTTTTTTGTTGTTTTCATCATTGTAAGTATTTGAAGTGTGATAAAATGAATAGTCAAAATCTATCTTTATGCCTAAAAATTCGAAACTCAGGTGCGGAAACATGGTTTTTTACACCACTTTCCGCACATGAGTTAGCGATTTTCAATCAGCGATGAGTCAGAAAATCGAATCGGAATAGTAGTTTTTTATGTCACAATCCACAAAAACTCCTATCTTTGTCCTCTCCTAAATTGCTTATGCTATGAAAAAGATACTCTTACTCCTGCTTTTGCTGCCTATTTTTCTCCTCGCTCAAGTCACCGACGACTTCTCCGACGGCGACTTCACCCAAAATCCCACTTGGTCAGGAACGACAGAGCAATTTACGGTGAACAACAACAAACAGCTCCAACTCAACGCGGGAGGGGAGGGCACAGCCTATCTTTCCTTGCCCATCAGCGAGTATGAGTCGATGGAATGGCAGTTTTGGATTCGCGAGGCCTTTGCCCCTTCGGGAAACAACTATACGGATGTCTGGTTGAGTGCCGATAACGCTGACTTGCAAAATGTTACCCAAGGCTATTTCCTCCGCTTCGGCGAAGGCGGCAGCAACGATGCCATCACCTTGTTCCGCAAGGGTGCCGACGGACAACAACAAATCTGTCGCGGCACGGAAGGTGCTATCGCCGCCTCGTTCGCAGTCTCCGTCAAAGTCACCTGCGACCGCGAAGGCAATTGGATGCTGCAAACTTGCTATGACAACTCGGGTATTTATCTCATTGAGGCACAAGGTACAGATGATACATACGGTCGCGGAGGCTATTTTGGCTTTTGGTCCAAGTTCACGTCGAGCAACGCCACGAAGATCTATTTCGACAATGTCTATGTCGGTCCCCGCATCGCCGACCACGAGCCACCCCAACTCCTGACCTGTGAAGTGCTCGACTTGAAGCATCTCCAACTGGCCTTCAACGAGGCACTGAATGAAATTAGCGCACTCAATCCCGACAATTATTCCATCGACAACGGCTTGGGCCATCCGGCTTCGATCAGTTTCGGTGGCAATCCTGCTGTTGTGGTGCTCGAGCTGGAACGCGAAATCGGCAACGGCATTAATTACACGCTTACCGTCAGCGGTATCAAAGACCTGTGGAACAACATGATGGAGCAGACAACGATGGCTTTCTCCATCTACGAAGCCTCGGAATACGATATTGTCATCAACGAGATTATGGCGGATCCGAATCCCGTGGTGGGCTTGCCCGAATGGGAGTATGTGGAACTCTACAACACCACGGAGTTCGGCATCGACTTGAAAGACTGGCAGATACAAATTGGCTCAAACGACAATACCTTTGGCAACTATGTCCTTGCTCCACACGGCTATGTCATCCTTTGCCACAATGATGCCGTATCCGAACTGCGCCAATACGGTGATTGCATCGGCTTCAGTTCTTTTTCGGTGGGCAACGCTTCCTCGGCGATGTACCTTTACAGTAAGGAAGGCATCTTGATTTCTCGCGTCAACTTCAGCAACACTTGGTATCACGACTCCGACAAGGCCAACGGAGGCTGGTCGGTGGAGCAAATCGACCCGTTGAACCCCTGCGCTGGTGCCTCCAACTGGACCGCCTCCATAGATGCTTCGGGTGGCACGCCAGGCCGCATTAATTCGGTGAACGGTGAAAACAATGTTGCGCCTAAAGTGGAGCGCGTGAGCATGTTCGGCAACCAAATCGTCCAACTGTGGTTCGACCAACAAATGAATCCCGCTGAACTTCTTGAAACGCAACACTTCCTTGTGGAAGAGACGAACAAACATCCCCAGCAAACGGTCATTAATCCCATGGACGGCACCTATGTGGAACTTCAATTCGACTGCGGATTCGAGCAAGGTTTGGTCTACACATTGATTATTAATGGCGTGACTAACTGCGTGGGAACGACTATTGAAGCCGACACCCGCTTGCAGTTCGGCATCCCGAACGACATCGCCAAAGGCGAGATCCTGATTAACGAAATCCTCTTCGACCCCATCGCCCCAGGTGTGGATTATGTGGAGCTTTACAATAACACCGACAAGACCTTCGACCTCAGCGCTCTGATGCTCGGAGTCATCAAGGAGAGCTTTCCCAATCCTGCCGATACGACCTTGAAGGAAATCACGGCTGACAGTCGTTTGTTCCTGCCCAAAACTTATGTTTTGCTTTCCACCAACAGCGAAATCGTTGGCCAACAATACGATTGCCCGACCGACAACTTCGGGCAAATGGCATCCTTCCCGAGCTATGCCAACGCGGGCGGTACGGCCATCTTGATGGGCAAGGACGGCACGGTGGTCGACCAAATGGCCTTCTCCGAGAAGATGCACTATCCTTTGCTTAAAGTCACCAAAGGTGTGGCTTTGGAGCGCGTTGCCTTTGACCAGCTTTCCATGGATGCCGACAACTGGCATTCTGCAGCTGAAAGTGTGCATTTCGGCACGCCGGGTTACGAGAACTCGATGATGCAGAGCGCCGAGCCCTCTAACGACGAAATCTCCATTAGCCCCGACATCTTCTCGCCCGACGGCGACGGCTTCGACGATGCCTGTTTCATCAACTACCATTTCGACGAGGCAGGTTACACGATGAACATCTACATCTTCAACGTGGCCGGACAATTAATCCGTCACTTGGCCAAAGGCGAGCTGGTAGGGCAGGAGGGCAGCGTCCTCTGGAACGGCCTTGACAACAACGGCAACAAGGTCCCCGTCGGCGTCTACGTCGCCGTGACGGAGGTCTTCAATTTCGAAGGTAAGGTAAAACAATTTAAAAACGCTATTGTCGTCGGGACGCGTTAATCAGAAATCCATATTGGATTGCGCCATAATCTGCTTTGTGTCGGGATTAAACGCAGTTAGATTCCCCAATCCTGGTTTGTCGGTAACGAAAACGCCGTTGTCCAAAGCGATGAAATCGTGGTTTTGGGTGTTCTCGATGACCAAGTTGATGAAGCTGTAGTCGACGGGGATGTGACCGTGGATAATCTTCTTTCCATGTGATTTATTGTAGTCCACCTTGAACTTGCGGGTCCACATCATGCTTTTGGTATCCTCAAACGGGTCGGCAATGTTGAAGTTCATGCCGGCATGCACGAGGATGTATTCTTCCAATTCGATATAAGGCACGCAGGCGTTCATCCAGTCAATGTACATTTGTGGAATCTCGCGCGGATGTTTCACGCCAAAGCTTTTCAGCGTTTCTTTGGCGCCTACAGCCTCCCATTCCTTTTGTTCAGTGTGCTTGCCACCGAAGAGTTTTTTCTTTTTGTCGGCTTCAAAGGCTTTCACGCACATGTCCTCATGGTTGCCCTTGATGAAATGCACGTTGTATTCTTCCTTTTGCAGTTGCATGAGATAGTCGATGACACCCTTGCCATCGGGACCGCGGTCGATGTAGTCGCCCAAGAAGTAAAGTTGGTCGTGTTTCGTGACCTTGAGCATGTTTTCAAGCAGCACCTTCACCGTTTGGGCGCAGCCATGAATGTCAGGAATGATCCAGCGTTGTGACATGGGAATTATTTTAGAATAGTTTGTTGAGATTCAATGCTTTGTATTGTTTGCGCAAGCGTGTCTTGAAGGTCCAGCGCAAATCGGAAATCCAGCGTCGGCACAGTTCGCAATAGTCAACAAATACCATGTAGGAGCAATGGAGTAATATTGCTCCGAGCAAGGCCCAATACCAAGGCAGGTTGCAGAACAGGATGATGGTGCCCACGATGAAGATGATGGGAAACAGCACGAACTCTACACCGAAGCTGACGGTGTTGCTGAAGGCTTTGTCTTTCAGTTTTCCCCTGATAATCAAAGTGGTCAGCCAGACAGGGAGATTGACTGCTGCCGATGCTACAAAATAAGGCAAACCTATAAGCAAAACGGCCAGTTTCCATAAAGAATCAAGCAAAGGATATTTCTTTGCCGTCGAGGTGACGGAAATTTTCTGTCGCTTACGTTCGGCAGCGAAGTCCATAACACGTTTGAAAAGGCTTTGGGCTTCTTCGGGTTGTTTTTCCTTAAATGCCAATATTTTGTCGACTGTAGCTCGATTCCGGAGCATCTTCTTGTAAAGACCACCAGAGCGTTTTTCGTTTTTCATCTTTACGATTTCCCAAATGGCATCGTAGTCGTCATCGTCGGGAATGTAGGTGAAGAGTTTCGAAATTTCGTCATGGAGTTGGTCTTTCAGCAGGTTGATGTTGGCGGCCTCGTTTTCTTCAGTGGTGTGCTTGAAGAATTCCGTCACATTGATGGGTTGGCCGAAATTGATCATCGTCGTGCTTCGGAAGCGAAAATAGTCGCCATATTCGATGGCTGTAGGGATGATGTAGACCGGACTTTTGTCACCAAATTGCTTGTTTGCGTCGACGGCAATATGAAACAAGCCTTTCCCCATGCGCATCAGCGAATGTTTGGTGCGATGGGTGCCTTCGGGGAAGAGGTAAAGGTCGACATGGTCATGGATGACATCGACAGCCTTGTTGAGCGATTCGTCGTTGTTACGTACTGCTGCCACGCCGTTGCGTATGCGGAATATGGGCAAGATACGGAAGAAGTTCAACAACTTAGCCACCGCCGGGTTCTTGAAGATGTCGCCACGTGCAATGAATACTTTTTTCGCATTGTTCGATGCTAGCAAGACCAAGGCATCCATCAGTGTGTTGCTGTGGTTGACACCAAAAATCACGGCGCTGTTTTTTGGAAGATGCTCTTTCCCATGCACTTCGAACCTTCGGTATGCCCGACGTGTGTGCCAGTTTACATAAGGTAAAAATAAGCTATACCAAAAGTCAGGGTCTTGTATTTTTTTGGCCATTTTCGTTGCAAAATAAGTCTACAAAAATACAAATTTACCCCCAATCTAGGCTCTTTTTTCATGCAAAAAATAAATTTTTGTATTTTTACCGCGCCAAAATGCTATATGATGAAGATAAAAACATTCGTTATTTTAGGAATCATTGTTTCATTTTGTTTCCTTTACTCTTGCGATAATGTGGGGAAGTCAAAAGAAAATGAAATCGATATATCTGATGAAAAACAAGAGGAAACAGTGACGGAGGAGCTCCAAATGCCAAAAGACACTTTAACGGTTTTTGAACATCTTCAAGAACGAGGTGTCTTGGTTGCGGTGACCAATTGCAGCGATATTAATTATAATATGTATAACAATCATCCTTCGGGTTTTGAATACGAATTGCTGAAGGATTTTTGCGACACCTACGATTTGAAACTTGAGATGATTGTGAACGATAACATGGACAGCTGTTTCAGATTGCTGGATTCAAAACGGGTAGATGTGTTGGCTACTGGTGTTGGCTTGACCAAACAACTGAAAAAGAAATACTTGCTTTCGAATCCAATCTTTACTCAGAAAAGTGTTCTCGTTCAGCGAATGCCTAAGGACTGGGGCTCGATGTCGACGAAAAACGAAATCGAAAGCCAATTGCTGCGCTCACCGCTCGACTTGGCAGGAAAAACCGTGCATGTGACCAAAGGACTTCATTCCGCAAAAGTGTTGGAACACCTTTCAGAAGAAATCGGCGACACCATCTATGTGGTGGAATGCGATACACTCAACCCTGTCGAGCTGATGCGTTTGGTGAACGAAGGTCAAATTGACTATACCGTTGTGGATGAATATATTGCGAGGATGGCCTCCTATAATCTCAACAGTGTGGATACGAAACTTGCTATCAGCTTGGAACAGCCCATTGGGTGGGCGATTAAGCAGCAATACAACGATACATCACTTCTAAAGGCTTTGAACGATTGGATTGACAACGCCGAGCAAAAGCACCTCAGGAAGGTGATGTTGCGCTATGTGAAGAATGGCAAGTATATTTCGTCAAGACGCGAGGAATCGAATAAACGCTTGTCGTCTTTTGACAACTCCATTAAGAAAACAGCCAAAACAATTGGCTGGGATTGGCGTTTGCTGGCAGCTTTGATTTACCAAGAATCGCGCTTTAAAGTGGATTTGGAAAGCGAGAAAGGGGCTTTCGGACTGATGCAGCTGATGCCTTCGGTGATGAAAAGATACGGAATCGACTATGATTCATCAGTCGAAGAACAATTAGACGCGGGCGGAAAGCTTATTTCGTATTTGGACAAGTCGTTGAAAAACAAGGTTGTTGATAGTCTGGAGCGGGTGAAGTTCATTTTGGCTGCCTATAATGCGGGTTTGGGCCATGTTTATGATGCGCAACGGCTTGCTCAGAAATATGGCAAGGCCCCTGACTTGTGGGACGACAATGTTGATTATTATATCCTAAACAAATCGAAATATCTCAATGACACCTGTTGCAAAAGTGGTTTTTTGAGAGGCACCCAAACCTACCGTTTTGTTGAGGAAATCATGGATAGATACCATCATTATCAAGCTTTATTGGATTGAAAATGTAATTGTTATGAAAAAACTATTATGCTCTTTTGCGTTATTCATCTTTTTGTTCGCAGGGGTTAAGGTAACTTTCTGCCAATCTTTTAATGGAGGACTCATCGTTGGTCCTACTTTTTGCCAAGTGGATGGCGACCATTATGCAGGTTTTCATCAGTTGGGATTTACGGCAGGGGCATACGTGAATTTGCCCTTGGATGACCATCTCTCAACACAGATGGAGTTAAAGTACTCTCTTCTTGGTGCCCATTCTTCGCATAAGGAGGTGACGGAGTATTATTACAATCCTTACAGTCTGCGTTTACATTACGCCGAGATTCCATTGATGTTGCGATACGATTTGGGATATTTCCGCGTCAATGGTCGGCCATTGGATTTTATTGCTTTGGAGGCGGGTGTCAGTGTTGATATCCGTTTGAGGGCCACTGAAGACGTGGATGCTGATTATGAAGTAACTACATTGCGTTGGAATTTCTTCTCCATGACAGCCAATGGAGGCATTCATTTCGCTCTCAACGATCATTGGGGCGTCGGGGCGCGATTTATGTATTCCGTTGTGCCGTGCCGCTTCACGGGCAATCCAGGGTGGTTCTATAACCAGTATTATAACAAGGTCATCCAGTTCACGTTGACCTATAACATCAACTCTCCTTTGAGATAAATTCGATATTCCGTTTTAAGCCTTCATAACCAGCACGTTTCACGGCGGAGCGCTTGAAAAGTGACTCAAAATCAGCTTGATTCAACTTTCCCCAATCGATCTCTTTCATGCTCAAGAGTTGTTCCGAAGGCTGAAACTCAGGCTCTTTATTGGGTAGGGCGAAACGGTTGTATGGACACACATCTTGACAGATGTCGCAACCGTACATCCAGCCTTTAAAGGTCTTTGGGTCAATCCCAGCAAGGCTGCCTTTGTATTCAATGGTTAAATAGGAGATGCACTTGCGGGCATCGATGTGGAAGGGGGCCTCCAAAGCGCCTGTGGGACAAGCATCAAGGCATTTGGTGCATCGACCGCAATGGTTGGTCAAAGGTTTTCCTGTCTCCTCCAATTCTATGGGCAGAAACAGATGTCCGATGAAGAAAAACGAACCTCCACATTGTCGCAAACTGCGTCCCGCAGTTTGTCCTTTTTCATAAGTTTGACTGCGAGACGCAGTCAACGACAATGGAGGATGGATTAATGTGGTGTTTTTGCCGATAAAGCCCAAGCCGCAACGTACTGCCCAGGCGCGGTCGAGTACAGGCGCAGAATCTACAAATATACGTACGCCTTCCAACTTTCCAGTTTGTGTCTCAATGCGTGCCAAAAGCTGCCGCATTTTACGTTTCAAGACATCGTGATAGTCGCTACCGTAAGCATATTTTGCAATTTTATACTTGCTTGAACTACCGATTTCCTGCTTGGGAAAATAATTGTAAAGTACGGTGACAATGGATTTCGTACCTTCTACTAAGAGACGAGGGTCGTAACGCTTTTCTTTATTGCGGGTCAGGTAACCCATCTCGCCTTCACGTTTGCCTTCAAGCCATTGCTCCACATGTGCCGACTCTTCATCCAGAGCTGTCGCTTTTGCAATGCCGCAAGCATCAAAGCCCACTCGTCCGGCTTCTTCAGTAATCCATTTTGACACGCTTTGCGTCATTGACTACGTCGAATCTTTGATTTGCGAGGCACGAAGTAATTTTTAGAATGGAGCAAACGTCAAACCTACCGATAGCGGATGGAAGACTGGGGCGTTGTGGCCGACCGAGAACACTGGGTTGATTTGGTAGGCGGCAAAGGCACTCACCCATTTCCAACCGACACGCAAGGTGGCGGAGTAGGCCATACGCTCGACATTGTTGATGTAGCAAAGTTTCTCATGAACGGTGACGCCGCTACCGTCAGTAAGTGTGCCATCCTCGTCATCGGGACCAACATATTTGGTTTTTGTGGCCAACATTATGCCTACTTTAAAACCTACGCCAATCTTAACGGCATCCTTAATGCGGAAACGAAGCTCCAAAGGAATCTCAGCATAGGTTGGGTTGACCTTATAACGCTTGAAATTCTCTACGCCACGGTATTCTTGGTATACTAAATCTCCGTTGGTGTAAGGATTCAAGATGCGCGAGTAGGAGAAATAATTGTGCGATGACAAACCTGCACCGATTGACACCGTGTGTTTTTGGCTTTCGCCCAAAGGGAAATTGTAGGTTAACGCGAAACTCACACCTTGGTTGAAACCGCGTGGATCCCAGTTGTCGCTGGGAGCGAGTTGGAAGTCACTGAAAAGGTCGAGGTTTACGGTGAACTTGTTATCTGTTTTATTGGCAATGAGTTGGGCAAAGGAAGTCATTGAGACAACCATTGCAATGAGGGTGAAAAGTACTTTCTTCATTTTAATATTTTGATTTGTTTTTGACAATTAAAAGGCTCTTCGACAAGCTCGGGGATCACCGAAAAGTCAAGGTTGCCGAGCCGGTCGAAGCGTCTATATGATTACATTTCTAACTCTTTCATTATGGAGGTGCGTTCATCAAGCAGCTGATTGATTTCCTCTTCGGTGAGGTCGGGATGGCGCAAGCGTTTGTCAATGGCTTCTATCTTGGCTTCCAAGTTCTCGGTGGTGCCTGGAATGTCGGTCAGTTGTTTCTCCTTGTTGACAGGGGGCTCTTGTGGCACAACGTTTTGACTTGCTTGCTGTGGGTCACCAGTAAAATTCTTCAATTGTCCCATCACCATGCCCACCATTTGTTTTGTAAAAGGATCCAATTTGTATATCTCGACTTTCATGTCGTCTTTGATTTCATCGAAGTCCTCAAGAAACATCTTCAGCTGTTCCTTTTGTTCTTCATTGATACCTGGAATGGCGTCAAGGTCTTGATTCTCCATGAGTTTCTTGAACATGTTCAAGAGGTCGTCGAGTCCGTTATTGAAGTTGTTTTCTTCCATTTGTTCGTTTATTTGTTCGTAAAGGCAAATTTGTGTGTTTGCCCTCCCTATCCAAAATCGTTCCGTTTGCAAATAAACGGAAAAAATGCGTACCGATTGCGACAAATTGGCATTTTTTTCCGATTATTGCATTTCAATTCCAAACCGAACAACTGAACAACTTCCAACTGAACAACTGGTAATTATGGATTTTAAGACTATAAAAGTACAATTGGGCGAAAGCATGGCATGGGTTAACCTCGACCGCCCTGAGGTGCGCAACGCGCTGAATGCCGAACTGATACGCGAACTGACCGAGGTTTTCGACTGGCTCAATAGCCGCAACGATATCCGTGTCATCATCCTGAAAGGCAACGGTCCTGCATTTTGTGCTGGTGCAGACCTGGCCTACATGAAGGATATGGCGGGTTTCAGCTACAACCAGAACATCGCCGATGCCGAGAAGCTCTCTAAACTATTTCAGACCATCTATTATTGCGATAAGGCCGTCATTGTGGATGTGCATGGCGCCTGCATCGGCGGAGCTAATGGTATTATTGCCGCTGCCGATATCGTGATTGCCGAAAAGAACACAAAGTTTGCCTTCTCAGAGGTGCGCTTGGGCATCACGCCTGCCACCATTTCGCCTTTCGTGGTGAGCAAAATCGGGACTACCGCCGCTAAAGAATTGATGTTGACAGGTCGTCGTTTCACTGCCGATGAGGCCAAGGATTTCCGCTTGGTGAATGTTGTTGTCGGTGAGGCTGAGATGATTGACATGGAACGCCAATATATCGACCATTTCCTGAAAGCATCTCCTGATGCCATCGCCGAATGCAAGAACCTGCTCCGTATGGTGACGGGTACCGACGACCGCTACAATCCCGTTTTCATGCAGACCTCAGTGGCCATCGCCAACCAGCGCATCTCCAAGGCAGGGCAGGAGGGCATGAAGGCGTTTTTCGAGAAGCGGAAACCGGAATGGGAAACATTTTAAAATTGCTTCAAATCAGCTAAACATGTGTTTTTTTTGAAGACGACGCGGATTCTCAATGATTTGAAAGAATGTGGATTCATCAAGAAGATTCCCACTTTTGGCATGAAGAACAACGCAACATACAAACTAATAGACAATTACACCTTGTTTTATATGAAGTTCGTCAGGGAAAACGAGTCAAACGACGAGCGGTTTTGGTCACACAGCTACCTTTCGCCTGTCCGTACTTCGTGGGTGGGATTGGCTTTCGAAAGGGTGTGCTTCCAGCACGTTCCGCAGATAAAGAAGGCGCTAGGCATCAGCGGTGTAGTGACCAACGTCTATGCTTGGCGCATTGGCCCAACTGCCGATGGCGAGGCTGGAGCGCAAATTGATATGCTCATCGACCGTGCCGACAATATGGTGAATCTCTGCGACATGAAGTTTTCAAAGAATGAATACACGGTGACCTCGGATGATGCCGACAACCTACACCACAAAGCCAAACGCTTCGCGGAAAGTGTCGGCAAGGGCAAATCCATCAGCCTCACTATGATTACCGTGAAGGGCATCACCCACACTGGGCATTGGAGCGACATCCACAACACAATCACTGCGGAAGATCTGTTTGAGAGATAAATGAGAAGAGATAAATGCATTAAATCTGCTAAACATGCCGAAAATTTCAAAGTTTAGCTGATTTGAAGCAAATTTGGAAGTTGCTATTTGAACCTGTGGGTTTTATAAAACTTTCCTTCGGTTATGGCGGATTCGAGGGATTTTTTTACTTTTGCCTCAAATATTAAACCCGAATTGAATCATGAAAAAATTTGCAGTAATTCTTTCAGGCTGCGGTCACAAGGACGGCAGCGAAATCCACGAAGCCACTACATTATTGCTTTCTATCGACCAACATCATTGTGAATACCAATGTTTTGCCCCTAATCGTTTGCAGCATGATGTCGTCAACCACCTCACAGGCGATGCTGTCAAGGAGGAGCGCAACATTCTAACTGAAGCTGCTCGCATCGCTCGTGGTCGTATCTTGCCCATTGAGGAATATAAGGCCGAGAGTTTTGACGGTCTGCTTTTCAGTGGTGGTTTTGGTGCAGCTAAAAACCTTTGCGACTATGCTTTCAAGGGTGCCGACATGGAGGTACAACCCGATGTGGCCCGTGCCATCATCGAGACGCGTGAAGCTGGCAAACCTATGGGTGGTATGTGCATCTCTCCAGTGTTGTTTGCCAAGCTGCTGCCCGGCGTGTGTGTCACTTTGGGCAGCGAAGGCACACCCGATGCCGATAATGTCCGCAAGATGGGTGCCTTCCATGTGCAGACCGAACATGGCGACGTATGCGCCGACAACGAACTGCTGGTCTTCACCACGCCAGCCTATATGCTCGACGCGACTATTAAAGACGTTTACGACGGTGCCTACAATCTGGTAGAGGCCATTTTGGAGACCCTTGAGGATGAAAAACGAAGATAATCGTTAATCGATTATAAGTTCCTGAAACCCTTCAGTGGCAAAGGTTTCCAATTCGTTTTGATCATTGACGAAAATGTAATAAACCTCCACACCGTCCATGCTTTCGATGAGCGGTAACGACTTTTCCATGCCCATCACCATGCAGATGGAGGCCAAGGCATCAGCCCAGACGGAGTTTTCGGCCATAACAGTCGCGCTGAGCACATTGTGCTCTACAGGATAGCCTGTCTTAGGGTCGATGCAGTGAGAATAACGTCTGCCGTTGCGCTCCACATATTTTCGAGTGCTACCCGAGGTAACCAAGCCTTTGTCGCGCAAGGTGATGCGGGTTTGCACAACTTGCTCCGAATCCCAGTTCTTGGCAGGTTTTTCGATGCCCACAATCCATGGCTGGCCATTGGGCTTGCTGCCGCGTGCCATGATTTCGCCGCCTGTGTCGACCAGATAGTTCTTGATGCCCCGACTTTCCAAAAATGACGCAATCAAATCGGAGGTGTAGCCTTGCGCGATGGCGTTGAAATCCAGTTTCATATTCGGGTTCTCTTTGACGACCTTTCCATTTTCGATGCGGATTTTCTGGTAATTGACCAACTGTTTTAGGCTGTCGATTAGTTGCGGTGTGATGCTGTCGCCGCTTTTGTAACTGAACCCCCAAGCTGCTACAATGGGCGAGATGGTAGGATCGAAGTAGCCATCGGAGAGGCGTGCAGCTTTTTGGGCAATGCGGAAGTTGTCGATGAAAATGGAATCAAGTGTAACCTCTTCATTCCGATTGACTTTCGAGATGACTGAGCTGTCAACCCAAAGGTTAACCGACATATCCACGGCATGGAAAATCGAGTCGATTTCGTGCTGGAAATTACGGTTCAGTTCATCAAAATAGGTGATGGCATAATAAGAACCTTGTGCCAAGCCTTGCAGCACGATTTTTTGGGGTTGGTTGACACACGAACTCAGTAACGCCAAAACGCAACAAACACCTAGCAATAATCTCTTCATATCTTCTTATCTGTCAACTGATAACTATCAACTATAAACTAATCGAGGCGCACCATTTCCATGCGAAGTTGTCCCAAACATTAGGCATGCTGTAAGGTCCATAGCGATAGAATGCACCCACTCCGATTTTTGTCAAAGGCGTGGCCAAGAGCCCGTTAACCACAATTCCGCTCTCGAAATACCCCTTTTCCATGGTCTTGAAATTCTTGAGGGGATAGGCCTCGGCACGTTTCATATCGCCCCAGCCGATGTTGGTGATGACGGACAGTTCGGGTCTAAACCACGCAGAGTTGGTCTTCCAAAGCATCCCGCTGAAGTTGTGGCTCAGATATAGGGCTACGAAACGGTCGCAGAAGAACTCGTCGAGTCGCATTGTGCTGAAGCTGCCTGGAGAATAGAGTCCGAAACGGTCGTAGGTACCAAGGATGTCGAAGGTTTCCATCACGGGGCAGCTTTGTGAGGCATAGCCTGCCTGGAAGAGGACTTTGGAAACACCCATATAGCGGGTATAAAAGTTCTTTGATACCTGGAATTTGATACGGTCGAAGTCATATTGGCCGCCCAAAATAGGGAAGGAATGTTGGTAAGAAAGCCAGACGATGGGGTAGAGCGTGCCCAGGGTTTGTATGCCGTCGGGCTTGCTCAGGAATTTCTCCTTGTAAGCGAAACGTAGTTTGATTTCAACGTTAGTAAACTGAGCATGAGTCAGTGGCTCGCTCTGGGTTAGGTAGAACTGTGTATTGTATTTATTGTAGCTCGAGCTGAGACTCAGAAAAGCCTTGAAATAATTGGCGAAGCGTGTCGAGAACTGCAACTCTGCCATGTTTCGGCGCAAATGGATGTTCTCATAAAAGGTGTATTTATATTCCGATTCCGAGAGCAAGCCGCTTTCAGAGAAGCCTCCAAATTCGCCTAAGGCCCCTGATTGGTTGGTGAATTGCAGGCCAAGTTCCATTTGGCGCTGCCTGTTGATTAGCCATTTGATGCCGCCTCCATAGTCGAAATACTTCATACGGGTCCAATAGCCCACGAAACCGTTCATGCGGATGTGACGAGAGAGGCGGTCGTTGGTGGAGGCACCCAATCCGAGATAGAAGCCTCTTGTGGCCGAAATCTTGATGATGCTTCCCAAGTCAAGGTCGAGGAAGCCGAGGGGAAGTACCGATTGGTTCATCATTTTGTCGGTCAAACCTAACACGCGGTCAAAGATGTTGGTGCCTTGGGTTAAGGAGTCCACGAAAATATAAGTAGCCTTGATGCGTTCGGTGAGCGAGTCGATGCGGTGCTCGTTCCAAAAGGTCTCGTCACGGTAGGCGGCGTCTGGGTCAACCAATACCTCGATGTCAGAGAATTGTTTTTTGCTGATCTCTGGGTTGATTTCAATAGCTGTCAGATAGCTCTTTCCGATGGCCACCATGGGGAAGTCAATGCCATCGATGTTGACCACCATGCCAGGGAACTTGAGGTTGGTGTTGAGTTGTTTGGGGAACCATTGTCCGTCCACTTTTTGATAGAGTTGTTGGATGGTGGCGATGAACAAACCGCCTTGGTCGTTGGGGGAAGCCTTCACGCTTTGAAGAGCCCAGCCATCGCTGTTGACAGTCATCGTGCCCTGTAGGCCATTGAAAGTGCTACCAAGCCTCGGATGGAACGAAATCACATAAAGCGAGTCGCCCTGCCCGATGGGGTTGACTGATTCCAACGTGAAGAAATAGTGGTTTTTGCTGCCTCGACTGATGGGATTGACGTAGTCTTTGCCGATGACGTCGATGATATCGTCATAAAAGCTGATGCTTTGCATGCTGTTGACCATATAAATAAAGGTGGGGTCTTTCATGCCTGCCACTTTGGTGCCGAGAACGTTCTGCAACTTGCGGTCGGGGGCTTTGAAAAGCACTTCTGAGGCGGTCTCCATCACCATCATGTCGCTCTTTTTCAGGATGCTGTCGAAATAATGCAAGTCGGTTTTTTCAAGGTTCGAAAGAGCGAGAGCCTTGCCAAAATCGCTACTGTCGATAGTGAAGACCATCTTGTCGTAGATGTTATACTTGTATGAGGCTAACGAGTTGGGATTGTTGGCCTTGCGATGTGCCATCAGGCTGTCGATGATGCGGTGCGCAGGGTTCTCGCCTGCTTCAACGGTGACTTCGCTCAGCTTGAAGACGGTGGGTTTCAGTGCCACATTGCATTTCTTTTGGTTGGGCATCAATTCAAGTGTTTTCGTCTCGTAGCCGATGGAAGAGAAGACGATTTTTGTGATGGCTTGGCTGGAGGTGATTTCATATTTTCCGTCAATGTCGGTGATGACGCCGTGCTGCCCTTCGTTGATGACCACGTTGGCGAAGGCTAAGGGCTGGTGGTTGTCTTCATCGGTTACCTTTCCGCTAAGAATGTGGTTTTGTGAAAACAAAGATTTGGCCGCAAAGGTCAGGAACAAAAGCAGAAGCAAGTGGAAAAGGCGTGTGCCGATGGGTTTCATTCTTGCGTATCAATTAGATAGATAACCTCGTTGTCGCGTTTCATCAAGTATTGCTCGCGGGCAACTTTTTCCATTGTCGCGGTGTCTTTCTGCAAGGCGTTCAGGTATTGTTTGCTCTCGGAAAGCTCTTTTTCGTAATACTCGATCTGCTGTTTTTGGTCCTTCAGCGACTTTTTCAGCCTGATTTGCTCAAAGAGGTTGAATTGGTCGATGAAAAGTATGACCACTAAAAAGGCCAAGGTGGCATAGATATAACGGTTGTTGAGCTTGCGAAGGATTTCTTTGAATGTCATGGCATATTCTTTTTTCAGTTTGCAAAGGTATAATATTTCGATGAACTCAATGACCTTTTTTCTTACTTTTGCAATCTCGAAATCATTTAAATCTAAAATAATGAAAAAAGTTATCGCAACAACAAAGGCTCCAGGAGCCATCGGACCTTATTCTCAAGCTATTGAAGCCAATGGAATGGTTTTCATTTCGGGTCAACTTCCTATCAATGCCGCCACGGGCGAGATGCCTGAAGGCGTGACTGCCCAGACCGAGCAGAGCATGAAAAACCTTGAGGCCATCCTCAACGAGGCTGGTTGCACGTTCGACAATGTGGTGAAATCGACTTGTTATTTGGCCGATATGAGCTATTTTGGCGAGATGAACGCGGTATATGGCAAGTATTTCAAAGGTGACTATCCCGCTCGTGCCGCTTTTGCCGTGAAGGAACTGCCCAAGAAAGCTTTGGTCGAAATCGAAATGATCGCTGCAAAATGAAAATCGTCTTTTTGGAACCCTTAGGCCTGAAGGTCCAGCAGATTGAAGCCGCGTGCGAAGGCCTGAAGAAGGCTGGCCACGAGGTCGTCATCTATCCTGACCGCAATGAAAACCTCGATGAGCTGAAACGCCGAGCCGAAGGCGCAGAGGTCATCATCGAGAGCAACATCCCCCTGCGAAAGGACTTCCTCGATGCTTGTTCCAACCTGAAAATGCTCTCCATTGCTTTCACAGGATTGGACCATATCGACATGGAGGAGTGCCAACGACGTGGTATTGTTGTGAAGAATGCGGCAGGCTACAGTACTGAGGCTGTAGCTGAGTTGGCCATCGCCATGATGATAGATGTGTATCGTAAAGTTCTTGAAAACGATAAGATTACGCGTCAATGTCAGAGCAAAGGCATCATGCCTGGACGCGAAATCGGTGGTAAGACCATTGGCATCATCGGCATGGGCAACATTGGGCAACGTGTGACAAAATTGGCTAATGCCTTCGGTTGTAAGGTGCTGGCATGGAACCGCACGGCAAAGCAGGTGGAAGGCGTGACCTTTGTCGACAAGGAAACCTTGCTGAAAGAATCCGACATCATCACGCTACACATCGCATTGAACTCCGAGACCCGCGATTTCATCACGGAGAAGGATTTCGTTTTAATGAAACCGAACTCCATACTGATTAATACGGCACGTGGTCCCGTTGTGAACGAAATGGCTTTGGCAAACGCTTTGAAACAAGGAAAGATTGCTGGAGCAGCCACAGATGTCTATGGCACGGAGCCACCTTTGAAACCTGACAATTCGTTATTTGACGCGCCTAATCTCGTCATGTTGCCGCATATCGGTTTCGCCACCGAAGAGGCATTCATTCTGCGGCTGGGTATCGTCGTTCGCAATGTGACGGAGTGGTTAAAATAAAGAATGACGCAAATTTGCGTCATTCTTCATTTTTATATAAGTCGACTCTCGGACGGTAAATCATGTCCGAGGTGACGAAAGCTTCCTTATATTTCGGCTTGATTCGTCTCAAGCATTTTTCAGCTTCCACGCGATCGCGGAAATTGCCAGCACGTAAACGGAAGTAAGGCTCCGCATATGTCAAATAAATCGGAATGTCGGGAAAAGATCTTTCAAATTGCCTTTTCACTTGTTCAGCATGTTTCAGGGCTTCGTTGCCAATCTCCATGAAAATATGGATGCGGTAGCCGCTGAACGAGCTGTCGATATGATAGAGCGAACGCTGTTTTGCGATGAGGCTTTCGATGCGGCTGTCTTGATCAACATTGAGAGAACCATGGTTTTGCGCAAAGGTCAGAAGCACTGAAGCTGTGAATATGATTAAACAAATAATGCGTTTCATTTCTTTAAAGTTTAGGCTGCAAAGATACATTTTTTTGATGACATTCCAATTTCCGTCGAAAGTTGTATCTTTGTAGCGCAAAACAAACCTATGAACAGTAACCTTGATGCGAACGGGAGTCACCTGACGAAGGCCGAGAAAGACCTCGAGAACGCCTTGCGTCCCGACATGTTTGAAAGCTTTGCGGGACAGAAGCAAGTGGTTGACAACCTGCGCGTTTTCGTGAAGGCTGCTGCACAACGCGGCGAAGCCCTTGACCATACCTTGTTGCACGGTCCTCCAGGTCTGGGCAAGACAACGCTTTCACATATCATCGCGCATGAACTCGGTGTGGGCATGAAGATGACCTCAGGCCCCGTGTTGGACAAACCAGGCAACCTTGCTGGCTTGCTCACCAGCCTTGAGCCCAATGATGTACTTTTTATTGATGAGATCCATCGCCTAAGTCCTGTGGTGGAAGAATATCTTTACTCCGCTATGGAAGACTTCCGCATCGACATCATGTTGGAGACGGGTCCCAGCGCCCGCAGCATCCAAATCACACTGAATCCTTTCACTTTGATAGGTGCCACCACCCGTAGTGGTCTTTTGACCGCTCCTTTGCGTTCGCGTTTTGGTATCAATCTGCGCTTGGAGTATTACGATGCCCACACTTTGGCCAAGATTGTGAAACGTTCGGCAGGCATCTTGCGTGTACCTATCGACGATACGGCTGCCTTTGAGATTGCGCGTCGCAGCCGTGGCACGCCGCGTATCGCCAACTTGTTGTTGCGCCGCGTCCGCGACTTCGCCCAAATCCAAGGTGATGGCACCATAAACATCGACATCGCCCGCATCGGTTTGAAAGCGCTCAATGTGGATGAGCACGGCCTTGATGACATGGACAACAAGATTCTTTCGACCATCATTGATAAGTTCAAGGGTGGTCCTGTGGGTGTGAACACCATCGCCACGGCAGTGGGTGAGGATCCCGGCACCATCGAGGAAGTCTGTGAACCGTTTCTCATACAGGAAGGCTTCATCATGCGCACGCCTCGCGGTCGTGAGTGCACCGATTTGGCGTACAAGCATTTGGGGAAGGCTCGTATTAAGCCTACGGGGGAGATGAGTTTGTTCGAATAAGGTGATTCAGTTTGTTTACGCTACGGTGACAATGCTCGCAACAACCATCGTGTGTTGTTCTCGGTATGGTTCGGGGACAAAAGTACAAAACTATAGCAAAGGATGTACCGATCCCGTTTGTTTTTGCTTTGAGGTTTGTCTATAGCTCAAAATGGTGCAATACAATGAAATGGTTAACAGAGGTATATGCATAATACCTAAATAGACCGTATGAGGATTGAGGAAGTTGAACATGTTGTAGATTCCCATCACGGTGCCAATAATAGCAGTAATTCGGTATGTCACAATATTGATTTTCGGGATGTTCAGTGTCAAGATGGTCAGGAAAGCTGGCGTAGTCAAGCAAAAGGCTGTTACGGAATTCTTATAGAAAAAATGCAACGGGCTCCAATCGAATGCCCCTTGGATAGTGAAGGGACAGAGGTAGGCAAACAAAGCAAAAACAATCATCCATGCGTATTTCCAACGCAAATTACCGAAGTCGTAATGGTTTTTGGGGTTAATGGCCTCTCGAATCCAAACGTAGGCTACCAAGAGGAACATCACCAAATTGACGGTGACCACACTGAATCCGTAGCGTTTCGTGACGGCTATGTTCTGGATGAAGGCGAAGGCCAAATAGGAAAGGGCAACATACCCGTTGAACAAAGTCCTGACTTTGTTCTTGAATACAAAAAGAAGAACGAACATCAAAAGCGATAGGGATTGGAAAAGGATGTTGAACCCGCCCAAATGTCCTTGTGGTGCATGGGAAAGTGTTGTATAGACCATCTGTTGGATGTTTTTCGGGTCGAAATTTCTACTGACGACAGGCACTAAAACAGATTGCGCCGTCAGCAAAATGACGAAAAACCACCATTTGGTTGAGGCTTTTTCAAGTTTTTCCATTTGAGTTAGGTTTTGAAGGCGCAAAACTATAAAAATCTGTGTTTCGTCTCAACTTCACTTGCAAAACAATAGCCCATATTTAATTGGCCTTGGGGGAGAAGATTGTGGAGGTGGTGAAGTGAATGTTTTTCATCCATTGTTGCGACAAAACCAAAAAGTGAGTATTTTTGCGCCATTAAACACACTTATGGACTGCGAGCAAAAAAGAATATCGTATTTCGTTTCGTTTTGCGTTGAGCAATACAAAAATGCCAAACATTTGACTGGTGGTCAAGCATTTGAAGAACTAAACCAATATGGTGTGCTTGACTATTTGGTCGAGAACTACGAGATTTTGCACACGCAAAGCTACCAATGGATTTTGGAGGACATTGACGAGTTTATCAACATTAGGAAACAGAAAGCATCATGATACTGTATCACGGAAGCCTTGAGCGAGTCGCACAACCAGAAATCAGGGAATCTAACCGAACCTTGGACTATGGGACGGGGTTTTATGCCACCACTTCATACCAACAAGCTGAGGATTGGGTGCGTCGCAGGATGAAAGAGGCAAAAGAAAAAAGAGGCTATGTGAATGAGTATGAGTTGAATACCGAAATGTTAGCAGATTTGAAGTGCCTTTATTTCGATTCCCCTACAGAAGAGTGGCTCGACTTCGTTATGAAAAACCGCACCGACCGACATTTCTCGCACGATTATGATGTTGTTTACGGGCCTGTGGCCAACGATAGAGTTTATGCAGCCTTTGCCTTGTATGAAGGCGGCCTACTGAACAAGCAAAACCTGATTGCGGAATTGAAAATTTTCAAACTCGTTGACCAATACCTTTTCCATACCAGCAAATCCTTGACAGTCATTAAGTTCTTCGAAGCAAAACAGATACTATTATGACCACAATAACCCAAGACAATCTCTATCTTTTGTTGCCTTCCAAAGTGAGTTGGTTGGCCGAAATGCTTTCCGAAGATACGGGCGTTGGCATTGTGGAAGCCATTCGTCGAATTTATCGGTCGGAAATGTACAAGAGATTGGAAATTGAGGAAACCAAGCTTTGGCACGAGGGGCCAGTAGCGCTTTATGAGGAAATCAACGGGGCGACAGCAAAACCATTGCCATGATTCAGTTGGCGTTGGGAGAGAAGATTGTGGAGATTGCGCACTAAAATGAGATTTGTATGATCACATTTTTCAATTACTGTTTCTATCGCTACGCGAAATTTTACAAGAAATGGGGCGACAATGGGCCCTATGTTATGGCTTTTGGACTTTTGTTCCTCGCCATTGCCTTATATTTGGGTTCAATAATAAACTTTTTGTTATACCAAGTTGGAATTGAATATACAGATCAAATTAATATAGGTATAGCCGTATTTTGCTGTTTTTTGGACTTTATTTTTAGTATATTGATGGATAGCGAAGGAAGGTATAAAAAGCTTGAAAAGAAATACAAAAACGAAGACAATGTAAAATTGAAAGGCTGGGGCGTAGGGCTGTTTATTCTGTTTGCTTTCTTATGTTATATTGCATCGTTGTTGATTTTCAAAACGGTTTGATAACAAGTGGTGAATCCCCATAAACCGCAAAATAATTCAATAATTCTATGTCTGTTGCCCAAGATATGGAATTAAAGACTAATTTTGCACCCCAAATAAACGCATCACATCATGTTAAGCGAACAGGAACAAATCAGAAGAAATTCGTTGGCCGAACTCTACAAGCTCGGCATCAACCCGTATCCGCAGGCCGCGTTCCCCGTGAGCGTGTTCACCACGGACATCCTCAACCAATTTGACGACAACAACCCCGACCAATTCCAGGAGGTCACCCTCGCGGGCCGCATCATGAGCCGCCGCATCATGGGCGCCGCCTCGTTCTGCGAACTGCAGGACTCGAAAGGCCGCATCCAGCTGTATATCAAGCGCGACGAGATCTGCCCCGACGAGGACAAGACGATGTATAACACCGTCTTCAAGCGCCTTTTGGACATCGGCGACTTCATCGGCGTGAAAGGCTTCGCCTTCCGCACGCAGATGGGCGAAATCTCGGTGCACGTCAAGGAACTGACGGTGCTGAGCAAGTCGCTCCGTCCGCTGCCTATCGTCAAAGAGAAGGACGGCGTGAAGTACGACGAATTCAACGACCCCGAACTGCGCTACCGTATGCGTTACGTCGACCTCGTGGTCAACGACAAGGTGAAGGACATCTTCATCGCCCGCACCCGCATCATCGACAGCATCCGCCGTTTCTTCAACGAGAGCGGCTACCTTGAAGTGGAAACGCCTGTGCTGCAAGCCATCCCTGGCGGCGCTACGGCGCGTCCGTTCATCACGCACCACAACGCCTTGGACATCCCCATGTACCTCCGCATTGCCGACGAGCTTTACCTGAAGCGCCTCATCGTGGGCGGCTTCGAGGGCGTCTACGAGTTCTCGCGCAATTTCCGCAACGAAGGCATGGACCGCACCCACAACCCCGAGTTCACGGGACTTGAGATTTATGTGGCCTACAAGGACTATCTCTGGATGATGGACTACACCGAGGAGATGATCCATCGCTGCGTGATGGATGTGTTGGGCAAGGAAACCGTGAAGGTGGGCGACAACGAAATCAGCTTCAAGCGTCCCTTCAAGCGCATCACCATGATCGACTCCATCAAGGAGAAGACCGGCATCGACATCACGGGCATGGACGAAGCCCAGCTGCGCGACGTGTGCAAGCAACTCGGCATCGAGGTGGATGCCTCGATGGGCAAGGGCAAGCTGATCGATGAAATCTTTGGCGAGAAGTGCGAAGGCACCTACATCCAGCCGACCTTCATCACGGATTATCCCGTCGAGATGTCGCCGCTCTGCAAGCGTCACCGCAACAATCCCGAGCTGACCGAGCGCTTCGAACTGATGGTGAACGGCAAGGAACTGGCCAACGCCTACACCGAGTTGAACGACCCCATCGACCAACGTGCCCGCTTCGAGGAGCAGATGAAACTCAGCGAGCGTGGCGACGACGAAGCCATGTTCATCGACCAGGACTTCCTCCGCGCTTTGGAATACGGTATGCCCCCGACCTCGGGCATGGGCATCGGCATCGACCGCTTTGTGATGTTACTTACGGGTCAGACGACCATCCAAGAGGTGCTGCTGTTCCCGATGATGCGTCCCGAAAAGGTGGTGAAAAACGCCACCAAGGAAGACTTCATGGCACTTGGTATGGCCGAAACGTGGGCCACTTTGTTGCTCACTAACGGTTACAACACCATCGAGCAACTGAAGGCCGAGAAGCCCACCGCCTTGCGTGAGAAGCTCAACGGCTTGCGCAAGAAGAACAAACTCGACATCCCTGCCTTGCAGCTGGAGGATGTGGAGGCTTGGATGAAGTAATTATTCGTAAAAACGATGCTGTTTCATGTAAAGGAAAGCCGCTTCAGGCATGAAATGCCGAACGTCGCGGCCTTCCTTGACACATTGGCGGATAAACGTGGATGAAATCTCCAGAATAGGAGTTTTCAGCACGGAGACCGAAGGATAGTTAATAAGATTTCCGCCATCATAACCTTCACGAGGAAACACTAATAGCTTGTAATTGTCGAGGATTCTCTGGTATTCTCTCCATTGTTTCAGATTTTGAAGGCTGTCCATTCCGCAGATGAAAACGAATTCACAATCAGCGTGCTGCTCCGATAGTGTGGTTAAGGTATTGATGGTGTAAGATGGGGTAGGGAGGTGCATCTCAATGTCGCTGACATGAAAACGGGAGTCGTCGCCGATGGCCAGCTGCACCATGTTCAGACGTTCGTCATCATCAAGTAAAACCTCTTTTTTCTTTAAAGGGTTTTGGGGCGTGACCACAAACCACAGTTCGTCCAAGTCGGAGAACTCCACTAAATAGTTGGCTAACATCACGTGGCCGTGATGAATGGGATTGAATGAGCCAGAGTAGATGCCTACTTTTTTCATGGCCTTAAAAGTCCAAATCAGGGCGGTTGGTCTCGGGGGTGTTCAAGAACGCGGTGACGACTTCAAGGATCTCGCGCTTGGCGGTCTCGAGGTCGTCGTTGATGATGGTGCGGTCGAACTTGCCTTGGGCGAACTCCGTCTCCCAAGCGGCTTTGGCGATGCGTTTCTCGATTTCTTCCATCGAGTCGGTCTGACGGTTGATAAGGCGCTCGCGCAACACTTCGACTGAGGGAGCTTGGATGAAAATGGAAAGGGCTTGGTCGCCATAGTGGTTTTTGATGTTCACGCCACCGCACACATCCACATCGAAGGCTACATGTTTCCCGTCTTCTTGCATCTGTTCAATGACTGAAAGCAGGGTACCATAGCATCTGCCGGGATAGACCTCTTCCCATTCGAGGAACTCGCCGTTTTCGACACGCTGCTTGAATTCGTCCATGCTCAAGAAATAATATTCACGGCCGTTTACCTCCTCGCCACGAGGCGGGCGGGTGGTGGCCGAAACGGAGAAAGCCATCTCGGGGATGTTGGCCATGACGTGATTGAGCAAAGTGGTCTTGCCCGAGCCTGATGGGGCACTGAAGATTAGAAGTTTTCCTTTTTTCATAGTTGTTCAGTTATTCTGTCGTACGGTTGTTCAGTTGCCACAGTTCGAATAACTGACAACTGCAAACCGAACAACTGCAAACTTTATAAAATATTACAAACTTGCTCTTTTATCTTTTCCAATTCGTCCTTCATTTTGACGACAAGCTTCTGGATGTTGACCTCGTTAGCCTTTGAGCCAAGGGTGTTGATTTCGCGTCCCATTTCCTGACTGATGAAACCAAGTTTCTTGCCGGCTTGGTCGTCGTCGCAGCTCTCGTTGAAGTAGTTGCAATGCTGGCGCAGACGCACCTTCTCTTCGGTGATGTCTAGTTTTTCAAGATAATAAATCAACTCCTGCTCAAAACGGTTCTCATCGTATTGGCCTGAAGAAGTCAGTTCGCTGAGGTTTTTTGTCAGGCGTTGTTTAATCACATCGTGGCGGGTCTTTTCGTAAGGCTCCACTTCGTCGAGGTAGCTTAAGATCAACTCCACGCGATGCAACAGGTCCTTCTTCAAAGTGTTGCCTTCTTGGATGCGGAAGCCGTCGACGATGTCCAAGGCTTGGTCGATAGTATCTGAGACCTTGGCGACAAACACCTCATCGTAATTCTCCACAGGCACGTTGAAGATGCCAGGCATCCTGAAGAGGGTGGCTGCCAAATCCATCGCAGGTGGGAGGCCCAATTCGGAAGAAATCGTTTCTATCTGCTCCTTATAGGCTTTCACAATGTCCTTGTCGATGTGGTAGGTCTGGGTCAAGTCGATGTCGGTGATGGTGATGACCACATCCACCTTGCCGCGTTGCAGTTTGGCTCCTATGGCATTACGGAAATTCAACTCGGCAAAGCGGAGCTCATTGGGCAACTTCACCTGAAGATCCAACTGCTTGCTGTTCAGCGTTTTTATTTCAACAACGATTTTTTTGGAAAGATAGGTCTGCTCGGCGATGCCGTAGCCTGTCATGGAACGAATCATGCGATTGTATTTTGAAACATGGGATAATCATTGTTCTACAAAGCCCCAAGCGTCAATGCTGTAGAGGTCTATGGCTGTTCTAGAAGAAATCATGACATCCTTCACAAGATTGACTCTTGAGGAGAACACGCCATAACCGCCCACGATGTTGGTGTAGTCGGGGATGGTCTGGGAAAAACCGGTCTGCTGGTTCACTTGGATGTAATTGTATAATTCATCGCCGCCGGCAGATAAGAAGATTTGCATTGGATGCTTGTCGTCGAAATAGCGCACCACGTTAGGATGATTCGGGTTGACCACAGTGTCGGTACCGATCGCTTCCTCCAACAAATTGAACAACACGTTCTCGCCATAAGACACGACACACATTTGGTCTTCCATGGTCAGTTCGTCGATGCTCTTTGTGCCCAAGGAGTAGCTCACCTTTTTGTCGGTCAGCGGACCACCATTATGGGATTCCTGATAATAGAACACCATTTTTGCATCATAGAACACGGCGTTGTTGGCAACGGTGAATTTGATTTTCCTCGTGTTGTCGCTCGGCTCGGAAGAAAAGGAGAGGGAGGTGGTGATGATTTTGAAATTATCCCCACCCACCAGGTTGGTCTCGGCCGTGATGGTATCATTCCCTTTATGGACGAAGAGCTTATACTTGTATTTTGAGTTGGCACTGTTGTTGAGGAACTTCTCTTTTTCGGCAG
The DNA here is from genome assembly GCA_946187645.1 of uncultured Bacteroidales bacterium. Classification (GTDB taxonomy): domain Bacteria; phylum Bacteroidota; class Bacteroidia; order Bacteroidales; family F082; genus Limimorpha. Next base: position 33,567 of record CAMHRP010000022.1, read on the forward strand.
TGTAATAGGCTTTCTGGTCGGGGGAATAGAAAACGCCTTCCATCTTGTCATGTATGGTTATCGTATCAAGGAACATGGTGTCGCCCGTGGGCGTGTATGAGCCGAGGTTGGCCTGCTTGTATTCCACAATATAGGCTTTCAGTTTGCCAGGATAGTTGCACGAATCCGCAATCAGCGACACCTGGGCAGCATTGATGGGATGGTCGTTGCTACCCGAGAAAGCCCGATTGATGCGAATGAAATTGGTGTCCTGCGAGGCATCAAGCAAGCCGTAAATGACGGGAATGTCCTTGTAGTCGGCGTAAAGTTCGACATCGGTGGTGCAAGCGTTAAAGCCTAGCAATGCAGCCAACATGGTGAGAGATAATAATAGTTTCTTCATTGTTCGAATCGTTTGTTTAGGATTTGCAAAAATAGCATTTTTTTTGAAAGCATCAGTCTTTTGGTAAATTTATTGTTCTTTGAAGCCCCACGCCGATACGGAAAAGAGGTCTCTCTTGCAACTGCTGGTAAGCTTTGCTTCTCTTTGAATCGTCGTGCGAGAAGAGAAAAGGCCATAACCTCCTTCGATGTTGGTATATGTCGTGACAAGCGAAATCGGGCTATTTATCTGCCCTTGATTGGCGAGGTAATAATAGTTCAAATCGTCGCCGCCCGCGCTGATGGAAATGACGAAGTCGTCCATATAGCGAACCACATTGGGATGATTGACATCCATCACCGTATCACCTCCAATGGCATTCCCCAGCGTATTAAACAACCAATTGAGCGAGTACTCCAGATAATATGTATTTTCTATAAGATGTGCGTATTCGTCGATGGTTTTGGTGCCAAATGAACGGCTGATTTTTTTCATCTGCATCTCCTGGCCTGGCTTTTGCTCCCGATAATTGAACTCTATCTTGACATCATATAGGGAAGCCGCTCCATCAGCCCTAAAAAACAGTTTCCCCACGGCATCAGTCGGAGCCAGCTGAAAATTCATGCCTCCGGTCTCTATGCTGAATTCTTCATTTCCAACCATGGTGGTTCTTGCCGTAATTGTATCGCCATCGGGTTTGACTGCAAGAAGGCGATAACTGTATTTGCCATCACCCGTACCAACCTTAAGATGTTCAGATGTATAATAGACAACCTGGTCAGGTGAATAAAACACGCCCTCCTCTTTATCGTGAATGGTCAGTGTGTCAAGTATCAAAACACGGCCAGTGGGCTCGTATTTGTTTCCATAAGTGCTTTTCAACTCAATAAATCGAACATCCAGCTTTTCTGGATAATTGCTCGAATCATAAATCAAAGCCACCTCGTTAGCATTAATTGGATTGTCGTTTGTGCCACAAAAGGCTCGGGTTATCTTGACATAGTTGGTGTCGGCACGTGAATCCAGCATGGCATAAATGATGGGAACATCCTTGTAATCAGCATACAAATCCACATCGGAGCTACATGAGTAAAAAATAGCGATGAATAATGTTAAAACTGGTATAAAATAGGAAATTCTCATATTAAAGCAGTTTTATTGACACGGCAAAAATAGTGTTTTTTAATATTCAAGCAAATTGTTTTGTATTTTTTTTTATTTTTGTCCTCAAATTAATACCAACACAAATGAAAAGAATCGCATTACTCTCTTTGTTTTTCCTTCTGGCCTTCACCATGACGGCCCAAGTGGAATACCTCTACGACTTCAACAGCCTCAACGAAGGCTCGCAAAACCTCAACGGCCAAGACGGCTGGGTGACGCATTATCAGACAGCTACCTCATCGCAGGACTTCGATGTCAGCTACGTATGTGGCTCCGACATGGCGCCCGACGAGAGCCTCGCTATCTGGTATCCCTACGGTGGTTCGGGTGTGGGTCGTACAGCCACCCGCAAAGCCTCGTCAAACTTCAACTTCAGCTTCCAAGACGGCGGCATCATGGACCTTGAAATCGACATGAACCGCACGTGGTGGGGCTCGTTCTTCGGTGTAGGCTTTGATGCCGACGGCGACGGTCACATCCTGCCCGGCATGACTGACCCCGACGGCGGTGTCTATCTCTTCATCAAGAGCCAAGGCGACAGCGGACACGCCAAAGTCTGTCTACCTGACGGCAGCAACATCCCCTTCGACTACGAGGAAGGCGGCTGGACACGTTACAAGATGTCGTTCGACTTCACGGCCTACGACGGCGCAGGTGCCGTGACGGTTTTCGTCAAGCCTGGCTGCGAGGGCGAGTGGATTCAGATGGCGGGCTGCACCAACGTCTGCATGAACCTTACCCCTGGCAGTGGTGACAAGAACGACTACCAAGTGTGGGACGGCATTTTCTTCCATTCCCAAGGTGGCACGGGCGGTTTCGACAACCTCCTTGTGCGCCAGCAGCCCGACGGCAACGCCCAACTCATCGAGATGGCTGACATTCCGAACCAACTGATTTTCAATGAACCGATTACGCTGGTGGCTACCGCCTCGTCGGGACTGCCTGTCTCATTCGAGATGATGGAGGGCCCGGCCACCATCAATGGTAATGTTTTGACCTTGACGGGTGAAACGGGTGTGGTGAAGCTGAAAGCCACCCAAGCCGGCGATGCCAACTGGCTGCCCGCTCCCGATGTGGTGAAGAGCTTCGAGGTCGTTGACCCTTATGCCTACGAACCTGAAGTGAAAATCCGCCGCCCATACGAAGGAACTAAGGTGTATCTAAATGAAATCCATCCAGTCATGATTGTTGTCTCGGCCTATATCGAGCATGCTGAAGTCATCAAGTTCACCAGCATTAAAGCAAACGTAGACGGTCAAGAAATCTCGCTTCAGACCGACTATCCCAACGACCCTGACAACGGCTATTATTATGGTGTGTGGACGCCTTCGGGCTTTGGCGACTTCGATATGACCGTCAGCGTGACCCAAAGCGGCGACAAGACGACCACCTTTACCAACCATTTTGAAGTCACCAACGACATCGACAACCACTTGGACGTGGTGACCCTGCAAGGCGACTTGGTTTGTGATCCCAGCCACCATAGCGCAAAAGGCGATTATGTCATGCCTTCGCATGTGGGTGCTTTCAGTGAGATTTTGGCCCACTACGACCACACCTGTGTGAACAACAACTGTGATCCCTACGACCGCGTTGGCGGCGTGAAGGTGCGCAACTATCGCGGCGAGTGGGTCGAATTGTTCCGCTACACCACCCCCTTCGGCGTGCAGTGCGAGGATGATTTGGATGTGAGCGACTACACCTCCTTGTTGCAAGGTTTGGTCGAGTTTGAATACTACATGGAGAGTTGGGGTGGCAGTGGCTACAATCCCACGCTGATTTTCAGTTTCACCAAAGGCACGCCCGCCTATCTCTATGCCGATGTGGATGAGATTTGGTTCGGCATCTATGCTTTCGGCGACTACGCCAACCAGCAGCCCGTGCCCGTGGTGAACTATGAGTTTAGCGACAAGGCGCAATCCGCCAAACTGAAAATCACGACGACCGGCCACAACTGGAGCAGCGGCACCAACAACTGCTACAACACGGGCAACGCTGCTGAGTTTTACGAGGCTACGCACCACATCCTCGTGAACGGCCAAAACAAGTACGACCAGCATCTGTGGCGCACCTGCAACCCCAATCCGGCAGGCTGCCAACCCCAAAACGGCACTTGGATTTACGACCGCAGCGGATGGTGCCCGGGCAGCATCGGCCTCGTGTGGGACTTCGACCTTTCGGAATATCTCGCTGTCGGACAAGCCGAGCTCTTCTATCAGTTCGACCCGACCTACCTCGACCTCTGCCATCCCAACCATCCCGATTGCGTCGACCATGTGACCTGCGATGAATGTGCCGCACCCGACAACCCGGTGTTGCGCGTGGCAGGCAAGGTGATTACTTATAGCAACGACGAGGACATCCTTACCAGTGTGCATCCCGAGTTGCCCGAAACGGCTTTCCATGCGGAGCTTTATCCCAATCCCGCCAAAGGTCAGTTCACCCTTCGCACCGATTATGAGATGGGAGCCGTCAGCGTGATGGTGCTCAACATGCATGGTCAAATCGTGGCCACCTTCACTGTGGAAGGCCAGCGCACCATCGACGTGAGCCGTTGGCCGGCTGGAGTTTATACGGTGCAGATGTTGGGCGGCAGTGTGGTGACGCGGAAATTGGTGGTGGAGTAATAACCAACGTTTGCAAACAACGGTACGGGCAAAGAAACTGACAACTAAATCCAGTAAGTTACATTATATCTAGCGCTGAGGTTTTTGCAAAAAAGGATTGCGCGCGGCAAAACGCCCCAACCTACCGCAAACCCCATATCTCCCCGCAGGATAGGGTATATCTTACAGCGGGGAGATATGGGGTTGGTGGGGAAAGGATGTTGGTGTTTATTCCTTCACCACCTTGTCCGTATACCTCTTCCCATCCTCCAAGGTGACCTGCATCAGGTATTGCCCTGGCGCGAGGCCTTGCAGGTTGATGCTTTCCAGGCCCTCACTTTGCGTGCACACCAGGCGGCCTTGCAGGTCGTAAAGCTCGACTTGGGCGGGCTTCACGTCGGGCGAGTATTGAAGGTGGAGCCGGTCTTGGGCGGGGTTGGGGAAGTAGGTGTATGGACGCACTTCAATTCCAGCATCGTTTGTGCCTACAGTGCCGTCGTGGTTGAGGAAGAAATGTGCCAGCCCTATTCTGTCGTTACCTTCCTTGCTGGCATACCAAGACCAGGCTATGCCTTTTTCGTTCCCTTGCCCATCTTCGAACAAGGAGGAGTACCCTAATCCCGAGTATAAAATGATGTTGCTTGTCTTGACGAGGCGGTTCCATTCTACGTTCAGGTCGGTATCCATTTTCACGATGTTAATTTTAGGCTCATAAGGCTTCATATATGCGAAGTAGACAGTGCCGTCCGTCATCATTTTAAGCCCCATGCATGATTTTCTGTTATAAGTACTGGTACTTACACCGAACACGACATAGTCTTTTAGTTGCATGGTGCGTAGGTCGAACTTTGCTACGGCAACGCCATGCTTGGCATGTAGAGGGTCGAAATTTGTGTCATACACATAGGGTGCCGCTACCAGTACATCGTCTCCCCCAACGGGAAGGACTTCGACTTGTGAGTAGTCGTTGAGATTCAAATACTCATATTCTGTTGCATATTGATTGATACTTTCTGATCTCAATATCTTGTTGAGGATTACGGTGTTTTTTTGGAAGAGGGAGTCGACCACAATGATGGAGAGGTTGTCGTCGGGAGCGTCTTTGAATTGGTAGTATTGTAGCGGTGTTTCCTTGAGCACATGAAGCCTCACTGTCTCAAAAACGTTTTCTTCGAACAAAACCTGTTGTTTCAGCGTACCATTGGGGGCAAATCGGGCAACGTATTCATCGCGGATTACATCGGAGCGCTCTTTGTAGTATTTCATAATCAAGTCACTATGGCAGTCGAGCAAAGTGGATCCACCTAATGCGGAACCTTCGCAGACAGGGGTTACGACATCCTCTTCCGGGTTGGTATGGAGGTCGTTGTCAGTGAAATGCCTGATGCGAAGGAAAGTGCTGTCGCAATCTTCATGATATTCGAAGACTGCCTTGATGTTGCCCTCGCCGAGCGGGTCGCGAGCCAAAAAATAGGTACGTTGAGCCGTGTCGGCCAAGAACAGGGAGTCCGTAATGGTGAGTGTAGTGGGAGATAGTTTGTATAACATGTTTCCCAAAGGGATGGCATTGTTGCCCCCGACATCTTCGAAAATGTAGGTGTTTATGACGAAATCCCCGTCTCGTTGTTGCATGGGATTATTCATGTTGATGTGATGCCCCACCTTATCATGGTACATAAACGAGCACATATCCTGTGCCGACAAGAGTGAAGCCGCAGCGGCAAAAACGATTAGTAGCAAAATCTTTTTCATGGTATTGTTTGTTTTATGATTTGCTGCAAAAATACGTAAAAACCATTTCAGGCATGAATTTTGTCTTTTTCATAATGATAAAATTTAAATTTGTTGTTAATTAATTAAATTGATGATTTTGACTTAATTCGTCACCGTAAACTCACCATAGTACTCATCCCCGTTGGGAAGGGTGAAAGTGACGATGTAATCGCCCGTGTTGGGGATGTAGATTTGCAAGTCATTCGTTTTTTTTTCACGCAAATGCCTACTCTTTCACCACCTTGTCCGAATAAGTCTTCCCATCCTCCAAGGTGACCTTCATCAGGTATTGCCCTGGCGCGAGGCCTTGCAGGTTGATGCTTTCCAGGCCATCGCTTTGTGTGCGCACCAGGCGGCCTTGGAGGTCGTAGAGCTCGACTTGGGTGGGCTTCACGTCGGGCGAGTATTGCAGGTGGAGCCGGTCTTGGGCGGGGTTGGGATAGAAGAGGTAGGGGCGGATTTCTATTTCTCCTTCTTCTACCTGATCCAAACCTTCATCGGTTAGGAAGAAAAAGAAAATGCCGCTATGGGGTTCCAGTTGGTTGTGACTATATCCTGCAACGTATACCCCTTTCTCATTCCCGTTCTCGTCTTTTAGCAAATCAGAATAGCAACTCCATTGAGGATCCACCTTAAGTGAATGGGGCTCATAGCAGTAACGTTTCCAAATAACATTCAGGTTACGATCCATCTTCACAGCGGTCATGGTGGGGTTAGACTCCACGTCAGGTTCCCTGTAGACAAGATAAACGTTGCCATCAGAAGATATCTGGAAACACATGATGCGCACATTGGTTGTGGGGCCGGGTTGGTCGTTGAAATGTACCAAGGCTTTCCTCTGCATGGTGCGCATTTCATAGCATGCCACTGAGGCGCCGCATTCACGGAAGTCATAATACCAGGCCGAATCACGAATAACAGGTGCGGCCATATACACATCTTCACCATCGGGAACGACAAACGTGGTATTGGCGGAGCCAAACTGAAACTCTTTCACCACTTGGATGCTGATTGTATCATTAATTTCATATATGGTATCCTGCAGCAATTTGTTGATTACATGATAGTTTTTCACTTGGAAAGTGGAATCTATAACATAGATGAAAAGATTTCCTCCAGAGCTTTCTTTCCATTGGTAATATTGTTTCGGTGTCGACTTAAACTCATTCATCGTACGGATGTAATTATGGCTTTCGGGCAGCACGGCCTCATGCTTCAGCGTTCCATCGACACCGCAACGAGCTATGTGGCAAACATCCCCTCCATTGGCTCTTTCGGTATAATATTTCAAAATCAAATCACCTTGGCTGTCAATCATATAGCTATCGATATAATCGAAGGCGATTGTGTCGCAAAGGTGAGCCACCACGTCATCGTCAGGGTTGGTGTTGAGATCATCGTCAGAGAAGTGCGAGATTCGCAATGCGGTGCCACCGTTGCCGTCTGGTTCGATGTTGACACGAAGGTTGCCCTCACCACGTGGGTCTTGAGCGAACAGGTACCATGCCGGAGGAGTGGTGTCGGCCACAAACAAAGAATCGGTGATTTGCAAAGAGGTGGGAGACACCTTATAAAAACAAAGACCTGCAATAATTGGGGGAATGTTGTTGTCTCCACTGGGACTCATCATCAATACATTGGCAACAAGGTCACCGTTGCGTTGCTGCAAAAGCTTGTTTTCAAACTGAGGAATATCGTAGCCTGAGTAATGGAACGGGATGAAATCCATCTGGACTTCCTGAGCATGGGCAAGAATGGCCACAAGGGCAAAAGCCATGGATAAAAGTATTTTTTTCATGATATTGTGATTTTTTGCAAAGATAAGAATTGTCATAAAACGAGAAAACCAAGAGCCAGGTTTTTTTTTATTTAATTTAATCCGTCACCGTAAACTCACCATAGTACTCATCCCCGTTGGGAAGGGTGAAGGTGACGATGTAATCGCCCGTGTTGGGGATGTAGATTTGCAGGCCGTTCGGCGTAGTTATCGAAAGGCATTCTACGTTACCACCTAAAGCTGTTGTCACTTCCACAGCCACTTGGCCGAGGTTTTCGGTGAATACCACCGTGAGCATGTGGCCATTGATGGAGGCTTGGATGGTTGAACCTTTGGGAGCACCTTGTACGATTCTCTCTTTTACAGCTATGTGGCTGTAATCATCAAAAGAGAATGTACAGATAGCGCCACACCAAGCTGCTGGCAACATAAGACCAAGCAGCAAAATGAGTTGTTTGATTTTTGTGTTTCTCATATTTTTAGCGTTTTAGTAATTAGACGCTGCAATAATATGGAGATTTTTTTCAAAAAGAACAAACTTTGTAATTACAATAATTGCAAGTTTTTTGTTAACGATTTGGAAATCAATACTTAGTATATTCTTGCCTGCTCTATTATAAAAGCCGACAATCCTTGTCGACAATCAAAAGCATCTTCCAACTTCAATATACAACGCCTGCATGTATAATACGGCTCTTGAAGTAAAACACAGATGCTCATCTTGTCCAACTGAAGCAGATATAGGCAACAATGTAGCCATTCCTTCCTATCCAGCGTGGCATAATGTGTTTTCAATGCTGGATAAAAGTTGGGGAAAAACGATTCCACAGTTTTGATCAGTTGGGCGGTTTGCGACAACGTCAATGCAAATGTTTTGTATTCCGTTACGTCCGCATTGGTTTTAAGCGTATCTCGTATGTTGTCGTGAAGATTGTTTACCGTATTAAGAATCTCAATGCAAATCTGAGATTGCCTAAAAGCCTTATATTTTTCATCGAAGTTGTTATAGAATGTGTTGTTTTCGGCTGTTTTTAGCTCTGTTTTACAAATTTCAATCTTATTAAGCACCTCTTGAAGCTTTTGGTTGCTTTGCTTCAATCGTCCTGATAGTGCCTTCTGCTTCATGTCGTGTGATAGCTGTTCTTCCTTGATTTGTTTTTCAAGATGCTGTTTCCGCCTTCTATTATAATGATAGAGAAGGATATAAGACAATAATCCGACAATGAGCACACCTATTACTACCAAACTTATTGTCGTGTTTTTCTTAGCCATCCGTTGGTGTTGCCGTGTCAGGTTTGACTGTCTAAATGCGTTATATAATTCGGTTAACTGTGATTTGACTTCGCTTTGATTCTCTTCCTGGTTGGCAAAAGGAGCTAAAAAGTCGGCATATTCAAGTATTTCGTCGTCTTTTCCCTGAGTTTTAGAGATGTCTAACATCCATTCGGCAGCTTGTTTTTTCGATGCTATACTTTTAGTTTTATTGTACACATTATTTATGTAATATTGAGCCGAATCGAATTGTTTTTCATGAAAATAAATTTCGCCGATAGTTAAACATCGTGACAAGTATTCTGTTTCCGTTTTTGCATTATTTAATAATAGATGGCTTTGGTTTAAAGTGTTTTCTTGTAAACCATTCTTTTTATAAGATAAAAACAACTGTAGAGAAGAAATGTCTCGATACAATAGGCTGTTGGTATCATTCAGTACCTTAACCGCGTTAAAATAATAGTATTCAGCACTATCTAATTGCTTCATTATATCATATTGAGCACCTATTTCACATAGCATTCGGGCAACATGCCATTTCGGGACATCCAACTTTTGATTTGATGCAAGAGATAGTTGTGCGAAGTAAATAGCCTGCTCATGAAGGTACATGTCGGAAAATAAAATGGATAATCTCGTGTATATCAATGCAATAAATTGTGCTTTATATCCTCCTGTTTCCTTCTCCTCAAACCTTCCTTCCATCACCTCCAAAGCCTTCAGGTATTCCTTGCAGGCTTCCATAATGCTGTCGCGCTCGTAGTATCCCACACCATTAATATAATGGGCGCGGGCATCCAGAAACGCGATGGTGGAGCTGTTGCGCGCAACGCCTGTACAATTACACAGCGAATCAAAATACGCCGTCGCCTTCAGCAGTTCCTCGCGGTTGGTCTGGTCATAATAGTTCTTATACAGCAACTCCGAAATCAGCAGTTGGCAGTAATGACCATTAAAGACATCGAGGCTGTCGGCCTTGGGGCTGGCTACAAACTGCTGCAGCACAGCCAAGGCGCTGTCGGGCTGGCGCCACATCAGGCTGTCGATGGCGGATAACTCTGGATTCGGCCCTTCTTCGCTTCGCCCATGCTCAGCGACCTTGGCTCTTGATGTGCAGGCGACAAAGGCCAACAAGAACAACCCTATGACGAAAAGCTTCGCTTTCATGCCCGCAAATTTAGGAAAACTTTTGCAGTCTTCGATAAAATACGTATTTTTGTCCCATCAACTTAAAACTATTTCCTATGAAAAAAATTCTACTTCTATTGACTATGATGGTCTTTGCCATCGGCCTTACGGCACAGACCGAAGTCACCTTCGACTTCAACGATTATTTGGATACTGGAGACGAAAACAACCGCCCTGCCCTCAACGGCCAAGACGGCTGGATCACCAAGGTGCACAGTGCCGGCAATGGCGGCAGATACCTGTACACAGGCTATTTTGCCTACTTCTGGGGCTCCCAACCATGGACCCCCACTCCAGATGAAACCATCGGCGTGTTCTCCACCTGCTCAGGCACCAGCTATGGCGACATCGCCACCCGCAGCATCGCGGAATACGGCTTCGACTTCAGCACGGGCGGCATCATCGAAGTGGAATGCGACATGTGGCGCGAGCACTGGGGCGATCTCTTCGGCATCGGCTACGATGGCGACGGCGACGGCTTTGTGCTTCCCCCAATCAAAGGAAACCACGAGCCCATCATCCCCGACTCGACCAGCACTTTGCCCGACGGCGGCATCTATATGCTGACCACTAACGTCAGCGACAATCCGAATTTCATGAGCGGCGTCGTGTTGCCCAACAACAAATTGTCGGCACATGTCAATTTTGAGCCTTCACACCAATGGTACCGCTGGAGAATTTCTATCGACCTCGATGCCAACGCCGGTGCCGGTGCCGTCACCCTGTATATGAAACGCGACGTGCTCAACGGCGAGTTTGAGCCCGTCCCCGAATGTCAAGGCTTCCCGTTGGGCCTCACCCCTGGCAGTGGCGACAAGTTCGACCCCGCCATGTGGGACAAGATCTTCCTTCTCAACAGCGGCTGGGGCGGTTTCGACAACTTCACCGTCCGCCACTTCCCCGGAGGCTTGTCTCAGCAGTTCATCGACTTTGACGCCATCCCCGACCAACTGATCACCGCCGACCCTATCACCCTGAACGCAACCTCTTCTTCGGGTCTGCCCGTGACTTTTGAGGTCGTCGAAGGCCCCGCTTCAGTGGAAGGCAACATCCTCACGCTGACAGGCGAAGAAGGTATGGTGAGAGTGAGTGCCATGCAAGGCGGCGACGGCACCAACTGGCAGGCTGCTCCCACAGTGACCCGCTCGTTCTATGTCGTCGACCCCGCCAACTATGCTCCCGAAATCACCATCCGTCGACCCTACGAAGGCACCAAGGTCTACATGCCTGACTTCGAGAATCCTATCCTCATCGTGTTGAGTGCCTACATCGACCACCCCGACGTTCTCAAGTTCAATGAAGTGAAATGTTCCGTCGACGGCCTAGAATTGACCCTGAAAACCGATCATCCCGACAACCCCGACAACGGCTACTGGTACACCACTTGGACGCCCTCTGGCGCCGGCACCTACGACATGACCGTCAGCATCACCCAGACGGGCGGCAAGGTCACGACGGCCACCAACTCCTTTGAGGTCACCACCGATTACAACGACATGATGGTAACCGCTTGCAACGGCGACTTTGTGGTGGCTCCCAGCAACCAAACCAGCTATGCCGAATATGCCTTCCCCTCGCACGTCAATGCCTTCAATGCCATCAACATGCACTATGACCACAACTGCGTGAACGGCAACTGCGACTCATACGACCGTGTTGGCTACTGCCGCGTGAAGAACTACCGTGGCGAGTGGGTCGAGCTCTTCCGCTATGTCACACCTTTTGGCAAGGAATGCGACGACGACCTCGATGTCAGCGACTTCACCACCTTGTTGCAGGGTCTCGTTGAGTTTGAACTGCATTTCGATGTCTGGTCGGGCGACGGCTACAACCCCATCATCACCTTTGATTACACCAAGGGTACGCCCGAATACACCTATGTCGACATGAGCGAATTGTGGTTTGGTAACTACAGTTTCGGCGACTATGCCAACCTTTGCTCCGTACCGACACGCCATCTCGAATTTGATCCTTGCGTCGAAAAAGCAGAGTTGCGTCTTGTCTCCACGGGTCATAACTGGAGCAGTGGCACCAACGGCAACTACAACACGGGCAATGCAGCCGAGTTCTACGAGGCCACACACAACATCAAGATCAACGGCGCTGTGGCTTACACGCAACATCTGTGGCGCACCTGTAGTCCCAATCCTGCGGGTTGCCAGCCTCAGAATGGCACTTGGATATACGACCGTAGTGGCTGGTGCCCGGGTAGCATAGGTTTGGTGTGGCGCTATAGCCTCAACGACTATCTTGCCGATGGCGGTGCCGAGGTGACTTACGAGTTTGCCCCCGACTATGTCGACCAATGCCATCCCAACTATCCTGACTGCGTTAATGGGCAAAACAACTGCCCCAATTGTCAGGATTCCAGCAACCCCTATATTAAGGTTTCCGGCAAACTGGTGACCTACAGCCACAACACCGACATCCTGCTTGACACGCCCGAATATCCTGACGTGGACGAGGATCCGTTCGATGTGGCCATCACGCCCAACCCAGTGAAGAACAATATGACCATCACCACGGATTATGAGTTGGGTCGCACGAGCGTCCACATCCTCAACTCCTATGGCGTTGAAGTGCGCAGATTCAGCATGGCTAAGCAAGCCACCATCGACGTGAGCGACCTGCCTTCAGGCTTGTATTTCGTCAATGTCATCGGTGGAAAAGTCGTGACCAAGAAAGTTGTAATTGAATAAATACCAGAATTATGAAAAGGATATCCTTGCTTTTTGCATTCATGGTCTTCGCTATCGGTCTGATGGCCCAGACCGAAGCTACCGACAATTTCAACAACTATAATGAAGGCGCTCCGCTCAACGGTCAAGGCGGTTGGGTGGCGCGCGCCCATAGTGCGGGCGGCGGCGTGCTGAAGACCGAATACCTCGGCGGTGGCGGCCAAACCACCCCCGATGAAACCATGGGCGCTTTCTTCGACAACGCAAATACTAACTTCGGCGAAGTGGCAACCCACAAATCAACCGAAGCCTTCCCCTTCGATTTCTCGACGGGCGGCATCATCGAGGTTGAAATCGACATGTTTCGCAATTGGTGGGGCACCTGCTTCGGCATCGGTTACGATGCCGACGGCGATGGCGTTGTGTTGCCTCCTATGAGCTATGAGGCTACCTGTCCCAACCCCAACCTGCCCGTGCAAGACGGTGGTATCTATTTCATCACCACCGGTCAAGACCCAAGACCGAGTTTCGTCAATGGTATTGTGTTGCCTAACAACACCATGCCTATCGATTTCGATTACCAAAACGAATACGGCACTTGGACACGCTGGAAAATCATGATTGACCTGGAAGCCAACGGAGGCCAAGGGGCTGTCACCCTCTTTGCTGACTACGGTTGCTCGGGCGAGTTTGAACCCGTCCCTGAGATACAAGGTATTAATGCAGGTCTCACTCCAGGCAGCGGCGACCGCTTCGACCCTGCTGCATGGGATGGCATGTTCTTCCTTAGCAGTTCTCATGGTGGCTTCGACAATGTTACTGTGCGCCACATACCTGCAGGCCTGGCTTCTCAATTCATTGAGTTTGATGCCATTCCCGACAAGCTCGTCTTCGACCAGCCTTTCCAAGTCAATGCCACGGCTACCTCTGGACTGCCTGTCAGCTTCGAGATTGTGGAAGGTCCGGCCACATTGGAGGGCAACACCATCACGCTGACGGGAGAGGAGGGCACCGTGAAGGTTAGAGCCACTCAGCCTGGCGATGGCACCCAATGGCAAGCCGCTCCCGCGGTCAACCGCACGTTCGAGGTGGTCGACCCCGACAACTTCACGCCTGAAATCACCATCCGCAGACCTTATGAAGGTCTCAACGTCTATATGACCGAACTGAAACCCATGTTGCTGGTGTTGAGCGCTTATATCGAACATGGCAATGTCATCAAGTTTGAAGACGTGCATTGTAGTGTCGGCGGTCAGACAGTGCAGCTGCAGACGGCCTACCCAGAGAATCCGGAAAACGGCTATTGGTACGCCATGTGGGAGCCCATCGCTTTCGGCGACTTCGACCTGACGGCCAGCATCACACAGAGCGGCGGCAAGACGACCACTGTCAGCAACCACTTCACCATAACCAACGACTTCAACAATGTAGATGCTGTGGCCATGAACGGTGACCTCGTTGTCACTTCATCCAATCAGACTGCACATGGCGAATATGCACTGCCTTCGCATGTGGGTGCTTTCACTTCCATCAATGCCCATTACGACCACCGTTGTGTCAATGGCGACTGCGACCCTTACGACCGCATTGGCTATGTGCGTGTGAAGAATTTCCGTGGCGAATGGGTGGAACTGTTCCGCTACTGTTCGCCTTTCGGTGTGGAGTGTGACGACGATGTGGATGTCACGGATTACACCTCCATTCTGCAAGGTTTGGTCGAGTTTGAGGTCTACTACCAGACTTGGGACGGCAGCGGCTATTGTCCCATCTTGACCTTCAATATGCAGAAAGGCACACCTGACTATTTGTATAGCGATGTTCAGCCCATCTGGTTCGGCCCGTATGACTTCGGTGACTATGCCAACCTGCAACCCTTGCCTGAGGTGGATTTTGAGTTTGCCGAGAATACAGAGGAAGCTCATTTGAAGGTCATCACCAGCGGCCACAACTGGAGCAGTGCCATGAGTGGTGGAAGTGCTTACAACACGGGCAATGCTGCAGAGTTTTACGAGGCAACACACCATGTTTACGTGAACGGCAGCCTCAAATTCGACCAACACCTGTGGCGTACCTGTAACCCCAACCCCGCTGGCTGCCAGCCTCAAAACGGCACTTGGCCGCACAACCGCAGTGGCTGGTGTCCCGGCAGTATCGCCCTTGTGTGGGACTACGATATGAATGAGTATGTGCCTCAAGGTGGTGCTCATCTCTTTTATCAGTTCGACCCCACCTATATCGACCAGTGCCATCCCAACTATCCCGATTGCCACGATGGGCAGAACTCATGCCCCCACTGCACGGATCCTGACAACCCGATTTTGAGAGTCAGTGGCATGGTGGTGAGCCGTTCCAATAACGAAGGCACCTTGGTGGGCATTAAAGAATACGTCGACTTCGAAAAAGATCCCTTCACGGTCACGATTTCGCCTAATCCAGTGAAGGGCCAGATGACCATTGCCACTGATTATGAACAAGGCAAGCTCTGTGTCCACATTGTCAATGCGCAAGGTGTGGAGGTGCGTGGTTTTGTCATGGACAAGCAAACAACCATTGATGTCAGTGACTTGCCGGCTGGCCTCTATTTTGTCAGTGTCATTGGTGGCAAGGTGGTGACCCAAAAGGTCATTATTGAATGATTTAAAAATTTACCAATATGAAAAAACATCTATTTTTCTTCCTCATCTTGTTTATGGCCCTACCCGGCATGGCGCAAGTGGCCACGGTGAGGCACCGTCACGTAGGCAACCATCACGGAAGTACAACTTTGACCATCGTTGCCCCTCGGGGATTGAATTTCTGGCTTTTTGTAGACGATGTGTTGCAAAACGAACAGCCTGTACGCTCCATCTGCGTCCGCAACCTTTGGGAAGACAGCTTTTACATCCGTGTTGAACTTGACAACCCGCTGCAAAACTGTGTGGGCCAGTTTGTTGACCTCAAGCAATCCCAGACCCTCACTATTGTTCGTGACGACAAATTGTTCGGAATGGATTATTCCCAAATCCATGTCCGTCCCGAAGTGACCATGGATTTGGTTACCGAACAACCTTCTGTTGGAGGGAATGTCCAGCCTCCTGTGCCTCCTACCCCTCCTGCACCACCAATGCAATTTGGCATGACTCCTCAGGACTATGAGGATGCCTACCAGGTGATTTCCAATGAGTCGTTCGATAGCTCGAAACTGACCGTGGCCAAACAGGTGATTTCGGCCAACCCAATGACGGCCAGCCAAATCCTCGGCATCTGCAAGCTGTTCTCCTTTGAGAGCAACAAGTTGGAGTTTGCCAAGTTCGCTTACGCTAATTGTGTTGACCAGAACAAATACTACTTGCTTAATGAGGCCTTCTCTTACGAGTCCTCGAAGCGAGAGCTGAACAATTACATCAATGGGTTATAGAACGAAAAAAGACCGCAGCAATGCGGTCTTTTTTCGTCTGTTCACATCTGTTTCTTAGAATCTGTAACGGATTCCTAGAGCGATGTCACCCCAATGGAAATCCGTGCTTGGAACGACATACAAACGCGGGCGTATGTCTAAAGACAATTGCAACGGGATGGCTGCAAAATCGTACTCGACGCCAACTTGTCCGGCAAGAGCAAGCGCAAAATGAGCTCTCTCATCGAATGATGTCATGCCTACATTGGCTCCAGGGCCGATGAACCATGCAAAATTGTAGGGGAGATCAAAGACAAATTGGTAAATGCCTGTCAAGCTAAAACTGGAGGCATCATTGTAGTTTGCCCAACCCAGATCGAATTCCATGCGGTTGTCGTCAATTCCATGCTGCCAGGAAAGCTCAGCGTTGTAACCTTGACCACCACCCAACCTGACACCAAGGTTGTTGTCTTGAGCCTGGGAGGCAAATGCCAATCCCATGACTGCAATCATGATAAGAACTACTTTTTTCATTTTTTAATGGTTTGAATGTTATTGTTGTTAATTTGAAATCATTCTTCATACACAATGTTAAGAAGCACATCACCGACCATGCCTAAAGTCGTCTTGTCGATATGTTCGAGGTTGTCGTTTAAGGTATGCCACACTTCAGGGAAACACTCGTTGCTGCTGTTGGGTTGCAGGTCAATGATGTCGATGGTCGGGATGCCGGCAATCTGATTCATCGGGATGTGGTCGTCGCTGATCATGGTGCCCAGTTCATTGTTGAAATAAGGGCGATAGCCTAAATCGTAAGCCTTGCGCCAGACCTTGTTACTCACCCAAGCGGCGAAGCCTTGTGAGTAATACTCTTTAGGGAAGTTGGGGTTGCTGCCGCCCACCATGTCGAGGAGGATACCATAATAAGCTTTATAACCATAGACATGCGGCTGTTTCGACCAATATTGTGAGCCCAAGGCCCAATGGTTGACCCTGTCATCATAGTATTTCTCTGCATCGTCCTGATGTGGGCCGTAGTCCTCAAGGTCGAACAAAACGATGTCGATGCCTAAGTTTGAAGGCAGTTCGTGTAACTTGAACTGACGGGCACATTCCATCAGTACGCCCACACCACTGGCGCCGTCGTTGGCGCCGTCGATAGGCTTGTGTGTGTTGGCTGCGTCAGGGTCGTGGTCGGCAAAAGGACGCGAGTCCCAATGGGCGCAGAGCACGATGCGTTTCTTAGCCTCGGGATGGAAGACCCCAACGATGTTTTTTCCATCGATGCCATTGCCGTTATACAAGCGTGAACGGAATGCTTGGACGATGACCGTGTCGGCATATTCTCCGAGCTTGGAGGTGAGCCATTCGGCACAGTCGGCATGAGCTTGGGTTTCGGGCACGCGTGGACCGAAGTTGGTCTGCTTGGCCACAAACTGGTAAGCCGAGTCGGCGTTGAAATTAGGAACGGTCACTGATTTCTTTGGCTTTTCAGTGGTAGTGGTTGTTCCTTGAGGTTGCTTGTTTCCACAGGAGGCAAGAAGCAACGAAACGGCTATGATGATAAGGGTTCTCTTCATTTTGATTGATTTTAGGCTGCAAAAGTACAATAATTCTGCATTCCTTAGTACATATTCAATCCACAGTCAGCTTTGTCCATTCCAGTTTGGGTTCGTAGGGCTCACCTAATGCGCTTTCCATTTCTCTACCTTTTTTCCTCGATATTTCCTTCCCGTCCAAGGTGTAGCTACTTTCAACATAGCCCTCTTCCTGCTCATCCCATTCCGACACGGCCATAAGGTACGATTTTGGGCTGCTTTCGCTCAAAATGACATATACCCCTGACATACATAAGGCGCCACAACTGCCTGTATGGCCTACGGCATTCTTGTAGAATGACAAGAAACGCATACCGTTCTCCCCAGCGAGCAAATCGATAGTCAAGGCAATGGCATAGACCGCACGAAATTCCTCGTTGTCTGATTGCAAAACCAACTCAGGGTTGCCATCATTATCGATGTCCGTCATGGCATATTGGGTGAACGGATGGCGTTCGTCACCGAAATAGTCCGCGTTGAATTGCGCTTGGCAGTTGTCCAACCGGTCAATGGTGATTCGCGGATTTGCAGGTTTCATCCCGTCCCAGCCGTATGTGTGCTCGATAGTGATGCTTCCGAAGTACTCGTTGATGACCAGGTTTTTGCCAGTTTGGGGCAGAAAAACCCTGTAGCGGTAACAAGGGAATGAGGGGGTAAACAGTGTGGCAAGGCTTTTTTCAGGTGTGAGGGTATTCGCTTTCAAGTCGTAGTCATAGAAACAGAGCACCACCAATTCCGAAGGTGTCATCCGAGAAAGCGTCACGGCAAAAAGCTTGTGGCCGTTCTTCCGGTTCCAAACACATGCATCCAGCATTTCATCGGACTCGGCTTCGGGGTCGTCTTCCGAATATCTCACGTAGCCGTTCTTCAAGTCGACTATCTTATCGGTGTTGTCATATTCCTCATCCGAAACTGCGAACTTGATCAACTCCCTGCCCGAATAGGTGGGCCAAACCTGCTGAAAAGCGCTCACCAACTCAAAGATATTTGCAGGCGAGGCATCTTCAACTTCGATGCTCTTCGACTGCCAATTATCACGAATCTGGTCGAGGGTTACATAGTCCTGAGCCGAAAGCCCAAACGAGCATCCCATGATGACAAGGAATAGAAATAGCTTTTTCATTATGCATGCAGTTTAGTTATTTGCAAAAATAGTAAATTATTCTTCTCTGACGAGATGCACATCACATTGCGGGAAGGGGATTTCGATGCCATTCTCGTTCAGAGTGTTGTAAATCATCTCCTTGGCACGATCGATGTAACCTGCGCGTTCGGCCACCAGTACCTGTTGCTTCACTGCAATGGTGACTGCACTGTCGTCCATCTCTTCCAAGGTGATGTTGATGCCACGTTTCGAATCCACGATGTCGCGCCCGAAAGCGTCCTTGTCTTGTAGCTTCATCAAAGCTTCCCCCAAAAGCTCGCGGACACGTTGGATGTCGGTGCCATAGGCCACACCCACCGTAATCTTGACAAATTCATAGCCGTGATTGCGCGTAAGGTTGCTGAAGTTCTTGGCAAATAAGGTCGCGTTGAGGAACGACATCTCTGCGCCATCAACGGTCTCAATCTCTGTGCTTTGGTAACCTATGTGAGTGACCTTACCACGGATGCCATCGCACACAATCCAGTCGCCGACGCGCAAGCGGCCCGACATGAGTTGGATGCCATAGATGAAGTTGTTGAGGGTGTCCTTGAGGGCGAAACCGATACCAGCAGAGAGACCGCCAGCCACAAGGCTCAATGAGCTGGTTGGGATATGCAACGTCAGGACGATGACGACAATGTAAATGAACCATGTCAAGACGCTGATGATGCTGTTCCCCAACGAAAGGTTGATTTCGTTGTTGCGGATGGTCTTGCGGTGGTTTTTCTTCATGAAGATGGCGTAGCGAACCTGCTGCCAAATGGCATGCAAGGCTCGGTTGATATAGCGGAACACGAAGAACAGGCTGATGATGAGTAAAATCCCATGAAATGACATCCTGAACGTGTCGGCACCGCTGTCGTTGACGAGTTGAACGAAGTTTTTGTGATAGATGTTATTGTACAAGTCCTCAAAATCGAACACATCGAGAGCCAGATGGAGGCAGAAGGGGATGGAGAGCAGTCCCATCACGGGCAGCACCACGTCCTTGACCAAATCGTAGAACCAAGTGGCGCCAAACATCAATGTCTCCTTTCCTGGACCTGTGATGAAGGTGATGCGCGAACGGTAATCCGCAATGCGGGGCTTCATGCGCTTCTCACGATACTGCACGATGAGGTCGAGGATGGTATAGAAGGTGTGGATGACGGCCAACTGGAAGTACCACCACACAAGAATAAGCAACGATGCGAAGATATACCCCGCGATGGCCACGCCCAAGGCAGCACCTGTCGCCACCAACGAAATCCAGCCCAAAAAGCGGTCGACACGCTCGACTTTCTTCGCATTATGGAGGCAAGCGAAGAGCTGCCACACGAAAAAGGCGATGAGCACTGGCGGGAAAACGAAGTTCATCAGCGTGTTGGGCATGAAGACGACACGGAAACCGATGACGGCCAAAGCCATGCAGAAGGTAGGCAGATACAGTCTGATGCTATACTTCAACTGTTTGGGCTTCAATCTTAAAAGCAATGCGAGAAGGATGGCCTCCAACAGCCACAGGAAGGTATTGGTGAGTCGCGCTGCGATATGGAGCAGACCGTCGCCACCGATGTTGGTGTTGAAAATGATGGTGATGAAAATGGCCACCAACAGCGAGATGAAACGTCGCCGTTCTTTGTCAACCTCCTTCAAGGGCTTGAAGTAACGGAAGGCAGGGATGAGCAACAGCGAGACGATGAGCCAAATCACCAGCAGCTCGATGACAAACAAGACGATGATGAAAACCTGAAGCGAATACTCCCAACCCGTATTTAACGACCGCTCGGCATGGTTTCTTTTGAACAACGATGACAGGGAGGCGGTGTCGTATTTCTCGTGCGCGTCTTCCATCGCTTGCCTCCAGTAGCGTCCGGGATGCTGCAAGATGGTGTACCAAGGTGTTTGACCTTCGACGAAGATACGGTTTTGCAACACTTGGTAGTAATCGTGTGCATAATCGTAAGTCTCCTTCAAGCGCAGGAAAGTCTCGTAGTAGTGGATACTGTCGGCCACCACAACGGCTTTGGTCTCAGCGTACATCTTGAGTAGTTCACCTGCATAAAAAATGCATTGCTCGCGGTTGTCCTCGCCTTGCTCATCGAGCACGAAAGGCACGGCGGAGATAGAGTCGGCCATGGCTTTGAGTTCCTCGTCCAGTTCAAGATGTGCAGTGCTGAAGAAGAGCGGGTTGAGCGAGTCGTAGTGGATGAGCAAACTATCGGGAATGCCGATGATGGTGTCGAGCTCGGGAGGCAGACGGCGCAATGACTCAATAAGGCGCGCATGGCGTTCCATCTCCACGTTGAGGTTGCTTACGATACGGTCGAAAGGCCTACGGTCCTGGTTGAACTCGTTGTATTTTTGGGTGACCTTCTGCAGGGCATAGCTCACATCGAAGGTGAAGCCTTGCTTTTGTGAATACAGCATCAGCGAGAGTTCGTCGCACTGCTTCATCACGTCGATCATCTTCTGGCGTTGTTTCTCGTAGTCCTCGGTGAGGCGATCGCGGTTCTTGTCGATTTGTTGATAATCGGCACTCAACTCGTTGCGTAGCACGCGTAGTGTCTGGGCGAGGTTGTGGCCGTAGGAGATGGCGAGAATTGGCACCGCTATGGCAAGGCAGACAACCATGAAGAGGAGGCGTTTCTTTTTCATCTGACTTAAATTGATTGTTGGGGCAAAAATAGGAAAAAAGCGAAATAAAGAAACGAGAGAGGAATTGTTTTTAAGGGGGGGAATGGCATTTCACCGTACTTGGCATGTTGGAAAATTTGTACCTTTGCACGATTTCAAATTGATTTGACATGGGCAAGATAAAACCAAAGGAGTGTCAGAACATTGAGTTCAAAAGCATTTGGAAGGACGAATTTCTAAAGTGGATTTGCGGCTTTGCGAATGCTCAAGGAGCTGTGATGTATTTTGGTGTGGATGATAATCGTGAGGTGGTAGGGTTGAATGATTCGAAAAAGTTGCTTGAGGACATTCCCAACAAGATTGTCAATTATATGGGGCTGGTGGTAGATGTGAATCTTTACGAACAAAATGGGCTGGATTATATCGAGTTAATAGTCAATCCAAGCAACGTACCTATCAGCTTTAAGGGCAAGTATTACTATCGTTCGGGTTCCACAATGCAGGAATTGAACGGTGCAGCACTTCAGCAGTTTATCATGAAGAAAATGGGCAAGTCGTGGGATGACGTTGCCAATGAGAACGCGACTTTTGACGACATTGACCGTGAGGCCATCAATTATTTCCTTCGGAAGGGTATTGAGGCCAACCGCATCCCAGAATATGAACGCAATGCCTCCACCAAGGATGTGCTGACGAGTTTACATCTCTTGGATGAGAACGGACATTTGAAGAATGCTGCATTGTTGCTTTTTGGCAAAGACCCGCTAAAGTTTTTCACCAGCGTAAGATTCAAGATTGGCCGTTTTGGTGTTGACGAGGCTGACTTGTTGATTCAGGACGTGATTGAGGGCAACATCATGCAGATGGCAGACCGTGTGGTTGAGATTCTGAAAGCCAAATACCTAACCTCGCCTGTGCGCTTTGACGGTATGCAACGAAAAGAAGAACTGGAGGTGCCGATAGAGGCTTTGAGAGAGATGCTGTACAACTCGATTACCCACAAGGATTACACGGGGGCTGACATTCAGATGCATGTTTATAACGATCATGTGGAAATATGGAACGATGGAGAATTGCCAGAAGGCTATGATGAAAAGGTGCTTTACGACAAACATTCATCGAAACCACGCAATCGGAACATTGCCGATACCATGTTCAAGGCTGGTTATATCGACACGTGGGGACGTGGTTACAAGAAGATACATGACGGATTTGAGGAAGTCGGATTGCCGATGCCAACGGTGAAATCTCATTGCGGTGGCACTTTGGTGACATTCCAACGAGGGTATGATGTCGTAAGTGGACGGAAAAATGTCAGTAGTGATGTCACTAGTTTGTCACCAGTACAATTAACTGAAAGACAGAAGAAAATATGTGATTTGATAGATGATGATGCCTTTATTTCAGGCAAGAAAATGTCACTAGTTTTGTCAGTAGATCTTCGTACCATCAGACGTGACATTGCTGCCATGCAGAAGAAAGGAGTATTGCTTCGCGAGGGCAACACAAGTGCTGGTCGTTGGGTTGTGATACGGAAATGATGAACATTGACCAATGGACTTGATAAGCTTTTTACAACTTTTATGAATTAAACCATGAGCAAGTCACCGATTATAGGCGTCACGCCGCTATGGGATGCGGAGC
>CAMHRP010000023.1:0-53524 GCA_946187645.1 uncultured Bacteroidales bacterium
ATTCGCGAAGGAAACCTTCTTGGAACTGCTCTTCCTTGCTGTTGAGGATGTTGGCTTGCCTTTCAGGATCAAGGAAGAAACGGGAGAAGGTCTTGTAACGCTCGTCAATCAGCGTGTTATCAAGGCCTTTGATATATTTGTTGAGGATGTTGCGTTGGAAGATTTGCATGGCGTATGGTGCGATTTGAGGCGGTAAAGATAGGAAAATAATCATTATAAGTTTTTGGGTCTCCCAAGAAAGTGTGTATCTTTGCCCCCATGTTATCTAATCATTATAACCGTTTCCAACTCGCTGCACAACTCACCCGAGGCCTCTTCCTAACCGACTCCAAACGTTCAACGATAGGCCACGTATGGCAGCTCCTTTCAAGGTTCACATGGGAGCTTCCGCAGACCTTTGTGGGATGGCTTTATTCAGTGACACGGGCACTCGCTGGCCAAGTCAATCGCGTCGATACCTTGGGCGGCATCACCTTCGTGACGAAATTGGGATGTGGCTATGGTATGGGCGTGTCGTTGGGTACTTTTGTCGACCTTTGGGCTGGCCCTTGGATGCGTGGGGAAGGAGAGGCATATATCCTTGGCAACCAAATCTGTATGCATGAGTTTGGCCATACCGCCGATAGCCAGCTTTTTGGTTGGCTCTATCTGCCTCTCATTGGGCTGCCCAGCCTGCTGAGTGCCTTTGGCAAAGGCAATCACAACGTGTTTTGGACCGAGATACGCGCCAACAGGCATGCCAAACGATATTTCGGCAAGTATTATGGCATCGCATGGAACGAGAATGGCTACCCGACAAAAACTTGACTTAACGGTATTAAATCACCTTTTCATTAACTACACGCCACTCGCCAGGCTGTAAGTCACCCAGCGCTATGTTGCCAATCTTGACGCGGATAAGCCGTAATGTTGGGTATCCAACAACGGCGGTCATGTGGCGCACCTGCCGGTTCTTGCCTTCGATGAGGGTGAGACGCACCCAGCTGGTCGGGATGTTGGCACGGTAGCGGATGGGTGGCACACGCTCCCAAAGGTTTTCGGGCGCTTCCACGATTTCCGCTTGGCAGGGTTTGGTGCGGTAGCCTTTGATTGTCACACCTCTTTTCAATTGGTTGACCGCCTCTTGCGTGATTTGTCCATCCACTTGGGCCAGATAAGTACGCGGATGCTCGAACTTCGGGTCGAGTAGCTTCTTGATGAGCGGGCCGTTGTCGGTGAGGAGCAAGGCCCCCTCGCTGTCGTGGTCGAGGCGGCCTGCGGCATACACATTAGGCGGGAAACCGAACTCGTCGAGGGCGCGATGTCCGGCTTCAGGAGTGAACTGGCTGAGTACGCCAAAGGGCTTGTTGAAGATAATCATCATGGCGCAAAATTACATTTTATTTCCTTTTCCTGCACTTTGATTGATAAAATCCCTATCTTTGCAAGTTCGAAACATAGTTTCTACAGGCTTAACAACCATGCGAAAAGTAGTAACCCTTTCGGATCTTAAGAATGCCCTCGGCTTAAAAGGCTTCTTCGGCACTTGTATCGCAGGAGCGGCTTATGGATACCTCCGTCTTGGAAAAATCAACCGTTTGTTCGATGGAGCTGCTGATTATCAAGGCTGTGAATTTGCCGATCATCTGCTTCAAAACATGAACATCACTATTGATGTCAGTCCCGAGCAGTTGGAGAACATTCCCAAAGAGGGCGGTTTTGTCGTGGTGAGCAACCATCCTTTTGGTGGCATCGAAGGCGTGATGCTTTTGAGTGTCATCGCCAAGGTGCGTCCTGATTTCAAGGTGATGGCCAACTTTATTCTTTCGCATATTCCCAACCTCAAGGAATGTTTCTTCGCCGTCAACCCGTTCGAGAAAAACCCGGAATGGAAGAGCAGCGTGGGGGGTATCAAAGGAGCCATCTTGCATATCGCCGAAGGCAATGGCTTGGGTGTGTTCCCTGCGGGAGAGGTGTCGCGCTATCATGGACATGACTATCCCGAGGACCTGCCTTGGAGTACTTCCATCGCTCGTATCATCAAGAACGCCAACGTTCCAGTGATTCCCGTGTTTTGGGAAGGCCATAATTCGAAGTTGTTCTACATGGTCGACAAGATCCATCCTATGTTGGGCACAGCCCGCCTGACTAAGGAATTGATTAATAAACACGACCAGTGTTTCAACCTTCAAATAGGCAAACCGATCCTGCCTGCTGAGGTCGCCCTCTACGAAAAACCTGCTGACTTGGCGGCCTATCTGCGTAGCCGTTCCTATGCACTTGAGGCCAATATACCAGTCAAATCCGGTGAGAAGAAAGAAGTGAAACAAGCTGAGATTGATGCTCCGACGGATTTGTCATTGATGGTAGCCGAACTAAATGCCATTCGCGAGAAGTCATTCTTGTATTCGACAGCTAATTATGATTGTTATTTGGCGGATTGTGAGGATATTCCGAATATCATGCATGAAATTGCGCGGCTGCGCGAAGAGACTTTCCGCGCCATCGGCGAAGGCACGGGCAAGCGTCTCGACCAAGATGAATTTGATGGGTATTTCAAGCAGATGTTTCTTTGGGATACGGTCAAGCAGAAGATTGCAGGTTGTTATCGCCTCGGAATCGGCAGTGAGATTATTCCCAAATATGGTATTAAGGGCTTCTATGTAAGCACTTTGGTGAATATCCAAGAGTCTTTTTCCGACAAATTGTTGCATACCATCGAGTTGGGGCGTTCTTTCGTCGCTCTTGATTACCAAAAGGAAGTTCTGCCGATGATGCTTTTGTTGCGCGGCCTGTCGGATGTGGTGGTGCGTTATCCCGAAATCAATCATTTCATAGGTCCAGTAAGCATCAGCGCATGGTATCCGAAGTTCTATCTCAGCTTGATTGCACGCTTTGTGTCGGAAAAACATGCTGTTGAGGATGAGTTGAAAGGCAAGGTGACACCAAAGACACCCTTTGTTCCCGATTATTTGAAGGTGGATTCCGATGTGTTACTGAAAAACAACATGAATGGTGTCGATAAGTTCGACAAGTTCCTGTTCCGCCTCAGCAACGGGGAGTATCGTCTGCCTACTTTGTATAAGAAATATCTGAAGCTGAACGCTAAGTTCCTCTGCTTCAATGTCGACCCCGACTTCAACGACACGTTAGATAGCCTTTTGTTCCTTACTTTCACCGACTTTCCCGAAGACGAAGTGATGCCGCTCTTCCGCGACAGCAGCGATGAGGAGAAGGAAATCGTCAGGAAACGCTTCGGATATATTTGATGTTTCACGCAGGAACTGATTTTTGCTTCACGCAGAATACGCTGAATGCGCTGAACCTTCCGGACGAAAGGTAGGCATCGCTTTGCGCTTCATAAAGTTCTGCGCGTTCTGCGTGCTTTTAAATATCTTCCTCTGATTCTTCCTCAGATTCTTCCTCAGATTCTTCCTCGATGGTTTGGGCAAAGAAGCTGAAGTTCACCTTGCCGTAGTGTCGTTGCTCCATGAAGTGAGGATGCTCCTCAAAATGCTGATACTTATCGTGTTCAAGGATAAACATGCCGCCCTCGCGTAAGAGGTTGTTGTCGAAAATCAGTTGCACCAGCGTGTCGTAGTGTTGGCAATCATAAGGTGGGTCGGCAAAGATGAGGTCGTATTGCATCTTGTGCTTTTCGAGGAAACGGAATACATCCGAACGGACGACGACGAGCAACTCTTTCATGTCGAGTTTGTTGGCGGTCTCGCGGATGAACTTCACACAGCCGAAGTCTTGGTCGACGGAAACGACTTTAGGACAGCCTCTTGAGACCAGTTCGTAAGAGATGTTGCCCGTTCCGGCAAACAAGTCCATGGCTTCGACCTCTTCAAAGTCGAAATGGTTTTCAATGATGTTGAACAGGCTTTCCTTGGCCATGTCTGTGGTGGGGCGCACAGGCAGGTTGGCAGGAGCGGTGATTTGCCGGCGTTGGTATCTTCCTCTTATGATTCTCATCTATTTTCTTTTTGACTCGGGACTTCGGGACTCGGGACTATTGGTCTCGTGTCTCGTGTCCTAGTGAATGGTAAAGTATGTAATAATACTGGAACGGCACATCCTTCAACGCATCGCTGACTTGCAGGACATGAGGGTCGTCCACAAAAATGAGGTTCTTTACATAGTGTCTACACAGGTCAATGATTTCTGAAGAAGGAAGGATGAGTCCTGACAACTGAACGGTGGTTTCTTGTCGCGAAAGGCCGTTTTGATCCATGGCAAAGAGTAGGAAATAAGCAAAGTCTTCTTTTGTGTCGTATTTGAAGTTGTTGAAAAAAAGCAGATGGCCTTCTTTCAGGATGACCATGTCGAAATCGTGGCTACGCACATTGACAAAGACTTGGGCTTCTTGTTTTGGGTCATGTGTCACGCTGTTGATGAACGAGGTGCTTGAATGGGTGAAGGTAGCGTTTCCCCATCTGGCTAACACTTTTTCTTTCAGGGTGTTCGGCATGGCGAAGACATTGAAACAAGGCATGGAAGCCATTTTCTCAGAATGGATGGCATATCCATCAGGGATTTGGAAGGCAAATTCAAGGTATTTGTCTTTGTCGGCATCGTTGAAAATGGGTTCGGGTATCAAGGTGTTGATGCGTTCGTCATAGATACAGGTTACCGACAGGAAAGCCTTGTTGTTCAATCCTTTTTGCTCTAAAGCTTGGTCTAAGGTGCGGAACAGGACATGGCTGTCGGTCAGCATCTCTGAATGGTAGCATTCCAAGGCGATGAGGCGGGAGCTTTGGGTATCGAGAAGGGCATAAGAAAGACCATCCAATGCGCATTGGATGGTCAGTCTGTATTGCGATGACTTCCCGGCATCAAATACCTCGTCAAACTTGGAGATATTGGGGATTAACGATGCCGTCATTCATGCAGTGATTAGAGTTTCTCCCAGTTACCATCGGTGGTGGCTTCTTCCATGGAGCCAACTTTCAGACCGGCATAACGGTTGATGCTTTCCTTTTCAGCCTTGGCGTTGTCGCGGCGCTGATTCCATTCTTTTTCGCTGAAGGCATCACCTGGGGTGGCCAAGTAAACTTCATAAGGAGTGCGGGCCTCGAACACCGGAATTTTAATGCCGTTGCGTTCGATGATACCAGCTTCGAGTTCGTACTGATGCTGTGGTTGGCTAAATGGCACCCACTTGATGTCGTTGATGTTGAAGTTGTCGCGTTTGCCTCTGAGGGAATCCATCACTTTCACGAAACCGATGGTGTCGTTAATGGTGCGCGTGAATGTAGTGTCGGTCGGGTCGGGAACAATCTTCACAATCGGGATTTCGGCCGTCTGGCAGAATTTGATCAGCGTGTCGAAACTGTTCGTGTACTGGCTTGTGGCGTTCTTGTAAAGCACCTCGGCATTACGGATGTCAATGAGGCGCTCAACGACTTTGGTTTCACGGGCTTTCTGCTCGTTGTTGAATTTGATGGGAGCCTGGATGCTCTTCACGACTTGTAGTGCTAAGACCACAATAATGGCAAACAACAGAATGTTGATGACGATGGATAATCCTTTTTTCATTGTAGTATGATTTTCTAATTATTCACTCTTTCTGAATGGCGGCAAAGTTAGGATTTTTTCCGTTATGTAGGACAAAAAAAATCGTTTCATTTTAAAAATGGATTTTATGGAAGTTTAAATATTTGTCATCCAAATACTTGCGAATCTTATCGGCAAGAACGATAAAAACCTGAAGTTCGTTTTTTTCGAGCCAAACGATGGCATCGTCGTCGCGATTAATGGCTCTTGCGAATGCCAAATTGATTTCAAAGTGGTTTTTGATGAGCCATTCCTCGGCTTTTTCTTCCTTGTCGATGACGCTGTCGATGGCGGCCAATTGTGGGAAGCCGTGTTCCATGAGCCAGTCTTTTGCCTTGGTGTCGCCTTGGATGGTCTGGCTCAAGGCCCCCAGTTCGGGATAGCCGTTGCGCATCAGCCATTCGAAGAATTCGTCACCCTCGGGCTCAAAGGTGCAGCCGAAGGCCATTAGTATTTTTACGGGGTAGTGGGTCATTGTTATTCTTTAATAAGTTTTGAGGCCAAAATCTTGTCAATGATTACCTTATCTCTAAAGGTATGAAAAAAGATGCTCCATTTTTTGTTGTGGGTCACAAGCACTTTTTCTCTTTTGCTTTTGCTGTATTTCTTGGCGATTTTCCATTCGGTGACCTTTATGCTATCTGCAAGAAAAGTCAATGAGAGCATTTCCGCATAAAGTTCAGCCGCGTAACGCTCGGCGTGTTCGCGGCTGTTTTTTTCGACAATGAAATCCTTGATCTGCTCAATGTCTTTCTTTACTATATTACGAATCTGGATTTCATACCTTTTCATAATGCTCCCTTATTTTCTCATTCAACAGGTCTTGAAATTCCTCAAATGAGAAACATCCTTTCAAGGTTTTGGGGTAAGCTTTTTTCTTTTGGCGTGAAGAAGTGGTTGAGTTGGTTTGCCTTATAGTTGTCGTTGTGGTTTGCATACAATGAGTACTTTTAAAGTGCAAAAGTAGAACTTTTTTGATTGCTTGCCAATATTTCTTGCTTTTTTTCCTACCTTTGCACAAATAATTAGAAGCAAATGAAAACCAAGAAAGAAATAGTTGAAAACTGGCTGCCGCGCTATACGGGTTTGCCGCTGGAGAAGTTTGGAAAGTATATCCTGCTGACCAACTTCCAAAATTATGTGGACCGCTTTGCCGAATGGCAGGGCGTGGAAGTCGTGGGGCGCGACCGCTCTATGCCTTGCGCCACCGACGGCGAAATCACCATCATCAACTTCAGCATGGGCAGCGCCAATGCCGCTACCATCATGGATCTGCTGAGTGCCATCCAACCCAAAGCAGTATTGTTCCTCGGCAAATGTGGCGGCGTGAAGAAAATCAACAAGGTGGGTGACTTGATTCTGCCCATCGCGGCCATCCGTGGTGAGGGTACGTCGAACGACTACTTCCCGCCTGAGGTGCCGGCACTGCCCGCTTTCAGCCTCGAAAAGGCCATCTCAACCACCATCCGCGATTATGGCCGCGACTATTGGACGGGCACGGTCTACACCACCAACCGCCGCGTTTGGGAACACGACGACGATTTCAAGGACTATCTCCGCAAGATTCGCTGCATGGCTGTGGATATGGAAACCGCCACCATTTTCACAGTCGGTTTCCACAACGAAATCCCGACGGGTGCCTTGCTGCTCGTATCCGACAACCCCATGGTGCCCGAAGGTGTCAAAACCGAGGAAAGCGACAAGGTGGTCAGCAAAAACTATGTCGGCGAACACCTGCGCATTGGCATCGACTCGCTGCGGCAATTGATTAATAATGGTATTACGGTGAAACACCTGAAATTCTAATTGTGGGAAAAACAAATCGCAAGATTTGTGTCTCTAATTCCAAGTTGATTCAACGAAAGAATATAATTAACTACGTTGAATCTTCGATTTCTCTAATTCTCAAATTCTTGATAAATAAGATTCGTGATGACTTACGACCAAATTCTTTCCGACATCCACAAGAAGAACTTCGCGCCCATCTATTTCCTGACAGGCGATGAGCCCTATTTCATCGACATGATTTCCGACACCATCGAGAACGAGGCTCTGGATGAGGCCGACCGCGCCTTTAACCAAATCGTGGTTTATGGCCGCGACGTGGATGTGGAGACCATCGCGAACCACGCCCGCAGCTTTCCGATGATGGGCGAACGCATGGTGGTCATCGTCAAGGAAGCCCAGGACGTTAAGGACTTGGAGAAATTTGAGGCTTATCTTGACACCATTCCCGAGACCACGCTCCTTGTTTTCGTCTATAAGTACAAGAAGTTCGACAAGCGCAAGACCTTGGCCAAGAAGATTGACAAGAAGGGCGTTTGGTTTGAGTCGAAGAAGCTGTACGACAGCAACATCCCAGGCTGGATTCAGAATTACCTGAAAGCCGAAGGCTACAGCATCACGCCGAAAGCGACGCAGATGCTGGCCGACTTCCTTGGCACCGACCTCCACAAAATCGCCAACGAACTGAAGAAACTCACCATCGCCCTGCCCAAGAACAAGAGCATCGACGATGCCGACGTGGAGCGCAACATCGGTATCTCGAAGGATTACAATGTCTTCGAGTTGCAGAATGCCATAGGCAGCCGCGACGTGCTGAAAGCCAATCGCATCGTGAATTATTTCGGCGACAACGGCAAGGACAATCCGCTGTTGGTCACGGCGATAACGTTGTATGGCTATTTTACCAAAATCCTGAAGCTACACTTCGCCACCGACAAGTCGCAGGGCGCTTTGGCGAGTATGTTGGGCGTGAATCCTTATTTCGTGAAGGACTACCAGTTGGCTGCCCGCAACTATCCGCCTGGAGCCTGCATCCGCTGCATCTCCATCCTCCGCGAGTTCGACATGAAATCGAAAGGCTATGAAAGCGGCGAGGTGAGCGAGAAGGACTTGTATAGAGAGATGATTTTCAAACTAATGCACTAAAGATTATGCGTATTGTTGCACAACGAGTAACCCACGCATCCGTCACGATTGACGGCAAAGTGAAATCGGAAATCGGTTTGGGAATGCTGATACTGATCGGCATAGAGGAAGCCGATACGCAAGAGGATGTGGAATGGCTCTGCGCCAAGCTCACCAAACTCCGTATCTTCGATGACGGCAACGACTCGATGAACCTTGACATCAATCAAGTGGAAGGCGCTTTCCTCGTGGTGAGCCAGTTCACCCTCCATGCGCTGACCAAGAAAGGCAACCGCCCAAGCTTCATCCGTGCCGCCCGCCCCGAGCAGGCGATACCACTTTATGAACTGTTTCTCAAACGCCTAGCAGAAGTCTCAGGTCGCGAAGTGCAAAGCGGCGAGTTCGGTGCCATGATGGCCGTGGAGCTGCTGAATGATGGGCCGGTGACGATTTTGATGGACTCGAAGCGACGGGAATAGTTTTCTCACGCAGAAAACGCAGAAATCGCTAAACCTACCGGACATATGCCTGACATCGCTTTGCGCTTCATGTAATTCAGCGGATTCTGCGTGCGAATATTATTCCACCACAATCTTCCGCGTTTCGCTACCCATAGTCACAAAATACATTCCTTTTGGTAGTTCCAACTTTTCTTTGCTTTTGATTTTCTTGGTCAGGATGGTTTGGCCGAGGGCATTCGTGATGGTCATATTGCCTGTGCCTTCAATGATAATATATCCCTTGGCAGGATTAGGATAGACTTTGAAGGTGCTTCTATGGTTCTCGCAAAGATGATCATAGGGCATCGTGCAATATACCGCTTCAGGACTCACTGGCGAAGCATAATGCGATCTTGTTTCCTTCTTGCGTTGAGTGAAAATATAGGAAGTGCTTGGCATTAAGCCTTCAAATACTGGAGAAGGTTGCCACTCACTGCCATTGATGTTATATTCACCATCTTCTATAGCAACAAGAGTTATGCTTGTGTCGGTGTTGCTCTCCATTTGTGGAGCTTCGGGCATGGGCTGTTCCGCTTTTTTGATAGGGCCAAAAAGAGGTGAAGTTATCGCTCCTGTACAGTTTTCGGCCGTGACTTGTACACAGACTTTCTCGAAAATGTCATCTTCGGTCAAAGTGTAGTTTGAATAGACAGCTCCTTCGATAGCTGTTGTGTCTCTTCGCCATTGGTAATGCAACTCTCCTAAATCAGGAATGGATGGCGTAGAACCCAAATTTGTTTCGGCGGTCAAGGTCTCTCCGAAGAAAGGTTCTCCAGAAATATTGACTTCGCCTGTTAAAGAGGGTATAATGCTGTCATATAAAACACTTTCGATTGCACCGTAGGCATTCAATCGCCTTCCTGCAGCAACCAAACCATCGAGCGAAGGCAAGTGGTCGGCACCGTTAAGAAGGTGATGCCTCACTGAAAGACAGAAATTTGCTGGGTCGTTTTTGCATGCTATCATCATCTCCTCGGGCAAGGCCGCATACATCAATGCGATGGTTCCAGAGACTTGTGGAGTGGCCATTGAGGTTCCAGTCATATTGCTGTAATTGTTGTTAGGAAGTGTAGAATAGATAGATGTGCCGGGTGCACCAATGTCGATGTTGTTGACACCATATCCAGCGCTTCCATATTTTTCGTCGGAAGAGGTGGTGTTGGTGATGCCTATGAGATAATTTCCAGGACAGGCGGATGGGACATCACCCACCACATCAACATTCACATTCATGTTGGGACCGGCACCGCAACTCAATATGCCGACATTGCCCATCTCATCATACATCGAACACCAGATGGGATAATCGTCTGGATTCCCGTAATCGACCCCGAAAGAAGAATTAGTAGCCACGATGAAAGCTCCTTCTTCTCCATCAGTTTCATTGTATCGCGCACGCATCTCCAAAACATAGGAATAGGCTTCTACGACGACAGACTCGTTACTCGAACTGCCGCCGATGGGCATGATTTTTACATTCCAATTCACGCCGCAAACGCCTTTTCCATTGTTTCCGACAGCACCGATGATGCCCGAAACATGAGTGCCATGGTTGTTGCTGCCGACATAGCCGTTGTGGTTGTAAGCATTCCAACCGTGAAAGTCATCGATATAGCCGTTACCATCGTCATCGATGCCATTGTTGGGGATTTCATGAGCGTTTTCCCAGCAATTCAGGTCTTCATGGGTCCAATCAGCACCTCCGTCGATGACTGCAACCACGATGGTGTCGCCAGTCGCCGTGACACCGCCTGTGGTAAATTCCTCCCAAGCTTGCGGCAGGTTCATAATGGCAGGAGCCCATTGTTGGCCAAAGAAAGGATCATCTGGAATCGCTTCGCGTAATGTGATGTTGGTATGGTTGTTTTGTATGACACGCACATCAGCATTGGCGTTTAAGCGGCGCATTTTGTCTTCTCTAAGCTCTTTGTTGTCGTTGATTTCGAAAAGCCAGATATTCAGCCTTTTGGACAGTTGTCTTTTCGGCATGATTCCAGTATTGGACTTGGCGGCAAAGTCTGCGGCATCCACATCTTGCTCTAGCCAGATGATGAATTCGTTTTCCACATATGTGGTTGATTCTTGGCTTTGCTCTGGCTCCTGCGCGTATGAAAACACGGACAAAGCCATTAAGGCCAAAATGAATAGTGGTTTAATGATTGATTTCATGGGAATGTAATTATTTATGTTTCAGTTCGCAAAAATAAACATTTTCAGTTTACTGAATGCTTTTCCGAAAGATTTCAAAAGAAATGCCTATTTTTGCAAACAAAAAAGAAAACTGAATTATGGAGGGTAAGAGACTAGAAAAAGTAAACAAGCTGTTACTAAAAGAATTAGGTGATATTTTCCAGAAGGAGCTGAAACCGAAAGTGCCTTCGCTGATGATTACCGTGACGCGCGTCAATGTTACTTCCGACTTGTCGTATGCGCGTGTGTATCTGAGCGTGTTTGGCGTGGATGAGAAGAAAAAGGTCGTGGAAGAGGTAGGCCAAAACGCTAAAGCCATCCGGGGCTTGCTGGGCAACCGCATCCGTCACCAGATGCGTGTGGTGCCTGAGTTACGCTTCATCGAGGACGACTCGCTTGATTATATCGAAAACATCGATAACCTGCTGCATCCCGAAAAGTGAGACT
This sequence comes from uncultured Bacteroidales bacterium, assembly GCA_946187645.1. Classification (GTDB taxonomy): domain Bacteria; phylum Bacteroidota; class Bacteroidia; order Bacteroidales; family F082; genus Limimorpha. The sequence goes on from CAMHRP010000023.1 coordinate 11,586, forward strand.
GCCGCTATTCATAGCAAACCGTTACCTGCTGGCCAAAAAGAGCCATAACCTCATTAATATCATCACATGGATTTCCATTTTGGGTATTAGTGTGGGCTCGTTTGCGCTTATTGTGGTGCTGTCGGCCTTCAATGGACTGGAGAAAGTGATTTCTTCGATGAACAACCGCCTCACTCCTGATTTGCAAATCTCACCGGTGAAAGGTAAGACCATCGACTTGACGGTTTTTCCTTTAGGTCAACTCAAAGATATTCAAGGAGTTGATTATGTGATTCCTACGATTACCGAAGACGCACTTTTCCGTGCCAATGACAAACAACATATCGGGCAAGTGAAGGGTGTTGGCTTGGAGTACCAAAAGATTGCCCGTTTGAAAGAAGTTGTTTTCGGTGGTGGTGATTTGGTTCTTTCAGATGAGGATGAACATTATTTCGCTATTCCCGGCGCAGGTGTGGCGTGGTATCTTGGTATCAATGCCTACAACCCATACGCAATGGTGCGCATTTATGTGCCCAAGCGTGGTAATGCCTCGCTGATGAGCCTTGAAAATAGTTTCAACTCCGATGTGCTGACTGTGCGTAGTGTCTTCTCCACCGAGCAGGAACAGGATGAGAAATTGGTGCTAGTGCCATTCGATTTGCTCTCGGAACTACTTGAATATGAGAATAAAGCCACGAATGTGGAACTTTTCGTTGCCCCCAACGCCGATATTAACAAGGTGAAAAAGGAAGTAAAAGCCGCGATAGGGGAGGACTTCACCGTGAAAAACCAACAAGAGCAGCAAGAAACGCTTTACCGAATCATGCGTTCCGAGAAATGGGCGGTCTATGTCATTCTCACTTTCATCCTGATTTTGGCTACCTTCAATGTGGTCGGGTCGCTTTCTATGCTAATGATCGACAAGCGCAAGGATACTGAAATCCTAAAATCCATGGGAGCCGACAAGCATTTGATTCAGCGCATTTTCCTCAATGAAGGCCTGCTGATTTCCGTGGCGGGTGGCATCATCGGCTTGCTGTTGGGCATCATTTTGGTGCTTTTGCAGCAGCAGTTCGGTTTCGTGAAGTTTGGCACGGGCGGCAACTATGTGGTGGAAGCCTATCCCGTGCTTTTGAAGTTGAAAGACGTATTGCTCATTTTCGCCACCATCCTCGTGGTGGGCTGCACTTCGGCCTTCCTCACGGTGCGCCATGCCATGCGGAAAGAGGTCAAAATTTAAGGTTTTGTCCGCCTCAAGAACAATATTTTTCATCCACCAAAATTGTAAAACCTGTTTTTAGTCCGATTGATTTTCAGTTATTTATGATTTTTCTACGGAAAAATGCTTGTAAAAACCGAAAAGAAGGCTGTAATTTTGGCAATCGCTTTTTTCCATGCGCTACCTTTGCGCCAATATTTGGTTTTATGCAACGAGCGAACATATTATTCCGTAATTTTGTCCCTATGAAAACAAGCCATTTGATTTTTGGTAGTCTGTTGCTGGCCTTGGTTGCCTGCAACCCGTCACAACGCGAGGCGAAGCAGTTGCTCCGCCAAGCCGAAAGCATAGTAGAAACCCATCCCGACAGTGCCTTGCACCTCATTGATAGTGTGATGCATTTGGAAGTCTATTTCAGTGAAGACGAGCGTATGGAGATGGCCTTGCTGCAAGGTCGCGCCATCTACGGCGCCGACCGCGATGCCACTGATCCAACTCAATCAAACGGCAACTTCTTGTTAGATAAGGTAATGAACCATACCTACACCTCGCCCGACCTCGACTGCGCTCCTGCCTATTTTGCCAAAAAAGGTCAACCCCAGAAGGCGGCTTTGGCCGCGCTTTACAAAGGTTACGACTTGCAGACGATTTATGCCGATAGTTTGGCCTTGCTTTCTTTTGAGGAAGTCACGAAATATGGCCTTTGTGCAGGTGACAGTCTGACCATTGCCCGAGCCTTTTTTCAGATGGGACGGCATTTGCACTGGATGGATAAATACGAGGAAGCATCTGCAGTCTTGGACTCCGCCGACTGTTATTTCGGCCATCACCTTTATGAAAGAGCCTTCGTACAGAACATGATGGGCTTGAATTACCAGTTTTTGAATGATTTCGACAATGCCACGCTCGCTTTTGCCCAAAGCATTGATTTTGCAACAGAAAGCGGCAACGACGATGCGCTGTGGCGGGCTTTGTTCAACTCAGGTATAATGTTGGGCGGCAAGCATTTCGACAATAGAGATGCGGGATTGGAAGTATTGAGGCTGTTGGAGACTGAAGACACGGGGTTGAAATTGGCAACCAAGGCATACGGCATAAAAGAATTGTTTTTTGATCATAATGTCAGACACGATATTAAGCCATTAAGCGACGATTCGACTGGTTATTATCTCCGAATTTGGGCGAGGGCAAAGTCGCGCAGTCAAAAGTATAAATTTAGTGGTGATGACTTGTTTTCTTGTTATGGCCGACAACATGATCTTGTCCCTGTTTTTTTGTCGCATCGGATTATATCCGACGAAACATACTATGGTGCGAAATTTGGCGTGGTGCGAAATTATAGCCGTCAGCAACAACGAAACGATTATTTGAACTTGCGAAATACGATGGCTGAAAAGCAAATGCAAAAGCAGCATAAAACATTGGTTCTCTGTATCATGGCTTTATTTGCACTAATAATAGGTGCGCTGCTGTATTGGCTGAAACGCAAGCCGAAAGCTGAACCCATTGACCCCTCAATGGAAGAACCAAAACCTGAAATCCAAGTGACGGAATCGAAGCAGACCGAGGAGAATCCGTTTGTGAAACAGGAACTTACGACCCGCCTCCGCCTGATTCTATCCGCCTCCCGCATCGAGAAAAACGCCTACGACCCCAAAATGGAGTGGAAACCTTTGGTGCGACAGGTGATGAACGGGAAGGAGACCGCATTTGAGAGTGCCGTATCGGTCATCGAGGCGGCCTATCCGGGCTTGCAGTCAATGATTGCAGAGCAATTCCCCGACCTGAACGAAACCGATGCCAAGGTGTGTCTGCTTTCGTGTAGCGGCCTCTCCAACGCTGAAATGGGCGACCTGCTCGGTTTGAGCGTCTATTCCATCAACAAAAGCCGCAGCGAATTGCGCAAAAAATTGGGTTTCGAGCCTGACGAATTGAAGAACCGCTTGTAATTTCACTTCCTTATCTTATTGTTTTTTAGTTGTTTGCAAATCATTATTAAAGAAAGATTTGTAAGCCGCCAAATCAAAACTGTAATCCCGTTGACAGGTCATCGGCTTGGGCTACTTTTGCCATAAAATCAACAATTAAACAGTTCAACAATCAACAATTCAACAATGAAACACATTCCAACATTAACCCTTATGCTAATGCTTTCAATGGCAGGCATAGCCCAGACCCACACAATAAGCGGCACGGTCTGCGACGAACAAGGAATTTTGCCTTACGCTACCGTTATGGTATGGCAAGGCAACGACACTTTGAAAGCCACTTACGGCATCACCGACAAGCAAGGCGACTTCGCCCTGCGAGGCCTCAAGGAGGGCCAATACAAAGGCTTGGTGAAGTTCACCGGCTTTGAGCATCTGCCTTTCTCGGTCAATCTCGACAAAGATGTACGCTTGGACACGTTGCGCCTACAGCCAGACGTGCAGCAACTAAATGAGGTGCAAGTAACCGCCTCCAAGGTCTTTGAGGACAAGTTCGACAAACTGAAAATGAACATCAGCGAACTGAAACTGCCGCCTGCGGCCACCTACATTGACGCGCTGCAGGAAATCCCCGGTTCGTTCTACAGGGTGAACGAGAACACGCTGACCGTCTTGAACAAGCCTGTTTTAGTGTGTCTTAACGGAAGGCCCATTCGCGTTTCTTTTGACCAGATTACCAATATGTTGCAAGGCGAAAAGGCCGAGGACATCGCCGAGGTGGAAATTATGTACGAAACGCCGCCACGCTTCGCGGGCGAGTGGGACGGCCCTGTGGTGAACATCATCACGAAGAAGAACTTGGCCACAGGTTTCTACGGCAGTGTTTCAGGCGACCTGCAACTACGCAAACGCCTTGGTGCGAGGTCGTCGCTCAACCTTAATTTCAGAACCTTGAAAACCAACACCTATCTGTATCTGTCGCAAAACTACAATCCGAGGGAGTATTCCTACCGCAATTGGCAGTATCGCGACGGCGGCGACACGCTGATGCAGCGCGAGGCAAACCATACCAGCAATATGAACTCCTATTATTTGAACACGGGCACAGGCATCCGGTTTGATGACAACAACTCATTGGACATCAACTTCTCGGGAGACCTCGATTTCGACCACGACAACATCGATGAGCATATCCTCGACCGAGGAACGGCCATCCATTCCACCGACACGGCGCGGAATGACTCGCGTTCCTATTGGGGCGACATCTACTACAAGCACAACTTCAACGACCCCAAGCATTACATCACCGTGGATGCCAACTTGAGCCGCAACCTCAATGCGTCGGGCAACCTGCGCCAATACAACTATTTGCTTGATTCGGTGACTTACAACCGTGATGCTTCGCCCTATTCCGGTTGGCTTTTCTCGACCCGCGCCGACTATTACCGCGAATGGGACAAAATCCGAATCCAATCTGGTCTCTCTTACAACTATTCCGATTTGGAAAATGATTTCAGTTATGAAAATCTCATTGACGGCGTATGGCAACCTGACACTTTGGTAACCAACGATTTCAATTACAAGGAGAACGCCTTCATGGGCTATTTCATTTTTGACCATCAGGTGAGCGAGAAGTTCAGTTATGCCCTCACGCTTACCGACTCGTATGTGCGCACTTTGGGCATTTCGGAAACCACAGGAATCAAGACACCATACAACTACAACGTCTTTCGTCCCAATTTCACCTTGCGATTCAAACCCCATGAGGACCATTATTTCACCTTCAACTACAGTCGCAACTATGGGAAGCCCAACTTCACCTATCTGAATCCCTTCCGCAAGTACGAAAGTCCTGTCTATTATGTGGAGGGCAACCCCAACCTGAAACACTCCACACAGAACAATGTAACATTCAAATACCGCTATCGTTATTGGTTGAACTTTGCTGTTGCGTATGGTCATAATGAGGACTATGTGCTACAGGTGCCGCAATTGGATGCTGACGGCGCCATCATCGGCTACACTTACGGCAATTTCGGCAAGAGAGACGAATTGTTGTTCATTCTGAATATGTCGAAAAGGTTCTTCGACAACCGGTTGAACATAGGTTTATTTGGTCAGGCGAAATATGAGAATTACAACAGCAGCGATGCTCTCGACTACCGCAATTCATTGTGGAGTTACTTTGCGAATCTTGATTTCTCGTATGTGCTCATCAAGAAATACGATGTGGAATTGGGCGGCTATGCTTTGTATTATTCTTCGCATCTCAGTGGCTATGCCAAGACACAAGGTCATCCCAAGATGGGCTTGGACCTTTCGGCGAGGTTCTTAGACGGCAACCTGCAAACCAGTATCAGCGTGAACGATGTGTTCAACACCGATGTGGGTAACCGTGAAAGCCTGTTGGATGGCATCATCTCGAAGAGCGATAATATCATTGATGCACGCTATATCCGCTTTTCCGTGCGCTACAGTTTCAACCGCAAGAACCTGAAGCGTTTCGAGAACCATCAGGGGTACAATGGGGATAGCAATAGGTTGTGATTAGTTTAAAGTTCTGCAATTTCCAGATCGGAAAGTCCGGTGATTTCGGCGATTTCTTGTGACGACATTCCTCTTGCTCTCATATTCCGAGCTATTCCAACAATGCTCTTATACACAGCATCTTGGGAGTCGTTGAACAAGTCTTCTCCGTTTTCCCATTCAGTCCAATCGGTTTCGGAAAGATAGGCTTCGACTTGTTTCTTTAATTCGGGAATGTCGATTGTTGCTGTTCCCCATAGGATGCGAGGAATAACATTGGTATAGTCATGGACGAGGATGTGCCTCATGCTCTCTATCATCTTCCACGGGGTTTCGGGATGTGCAACTTTGAAGGCTTTGGTCAGCATGAAGGCAGCTTCTCCAACCACTTCCACATTTTTCATCACAGCGTAATATAACAGCTTATTCGCTGTAAGTTCCTCAAAAGTCACACCTTTCATAAATTGTGTGACATGATTGGAATATTCAACTATGTCTTCCAACCTTCCTTTATCTCTCGCTCTTTCTCTCATAGATTAATTGTTTGTCGCGTTCGGCACTTTCAACGGCGTATGGTCGGAGTGAACCATCAACGACCAAATCCACTTCTCTTCCTAACAATTCTCTCAAATCCAAATACATACCACCCATCGTAAGCAGAGTAAAAGGCTTACCTGAATAGTCTGGAACGAAAAGAATGTCCACATCGCTCCAAGGTTTTTCTTCGCCTCGGGCAAAGGAGCCGAAAAGCCATGCCTTCAGGACGGGTTGCGTCTCGAAATATTTTGCGATGATTTGTATCATGGATTGTGTGCTCATAATGCATTGATTTTATGATGCAAAAATAGCATTATTCTCGGAAAGAGGGCTTTTTTCCGAAAAAAAGATGTTATCCGATGGGATTTTCTCCAATCAAATTCGTCAAATCAATAAACTCCTGTACTGAAAGTTGCTCGGGCCGTTTGTTGAAGACCTCGTTTTCGATGATTTCTGGCCTGAGCAGCGGGCGTAGCGAGTTGCGCATGGTCTTACGGCGCTGGTTGAAGGCCTGCTTGACGATGCTCACAAAGAGCTTCTCGTCGCAGCCCAAGTCGGTGACGGCATTGCGCCGCATCTTGATGACTGCAGACTTCACCTTTGGAGGCGGGTTGAAAACATTTTCGTGAACGGTGAAAAGATAGTCGATGTCGTACCAAGCCTGCATCAGAACGCTGAGGATGCCATAGGTCTTGCTGCCTTCCTTGGCGGCCATGCGCTCGGCCATTTCCTTCTGCACCATGCCGACCACTTCAACGACCTGCTCCTTGTATTTCAGCACCTGGAAGAAAATCTGGCTGCTGATGTTATACGGGAAGTTGCCAATGATGGCCATGTTTTGTTTCCCGAATTGGCTCAAATCGGTGCGGAGGAAGTCGCCCTCAATGAGTCGCTCGCCGAGCATGGGGAAATGATTCTCCAAATAGGAGATGGACTCCTTGTCGATTTCGATGACATGGAATTTGTCGAGGACATCTTGCACGAGATATTGGGTCAAAACGCCCGTGCCGGCACCCACCTCAATAACACTCTCCACATCAGGCGACAGCTGCTCCACAATGCGCTGGGCGATATTCTGGTCGGTCAGGAAATGCTGGCCTAAGGCTTTTTTCGGTTTTACTTCGTTGTACATGTTATCATCAATTTTGGCTGTTAGCTTTTAGCTGTTAGCCATTAGCAGCGTCAACATTGCTAATAGCTAACAGCTAATGGCTAATAGCTCAACAACCAATACTCCTAACTACTCACTCCTCACTCATAATTTTCTGTAGTTCTTTTTCGCTTGCGCGGTATAAATGCTCGTCGGATATTCGTCTATCAGTTTCTCGTAATGTTGCTTGGCCAATTCTTTGTTTTTCAATTCGTTTTGTTCAATCAAGGCGGCATGCATCAAGGCGGCATCAGCCATGTAACTTTGGGAATAGTTTTCCACGATTTGTAAATACAATTGCTCGGCGGCTTTAAACTCTTTCCGCTTTTCTGCAATCTCGCCTTTGCGGAACAATGCGTGCGGCTTGCTGACTTCGTTTCCCGTGGCGATGATGTCGTCAAGCAAAACGACGGCTTCGTCTTCTCGTTGCTGGTAGATTCTGTAGTCCGCGCGGGCCAATTTGTTAAGTTCCACGCCCGTAGTGTCTACTTCGAGGTTATCTTTTATTACCAGCGAGAGCGTCATGGCATCGTTGGCGATGAGCTTGGAGGTGGCAGCTTTCAGCACTTTCAGTTGGCTTTCTGCCCATTCATACTCTCCGATGAAATAGCGGAGTTGGGCGTTTTTGAAGCGGGCTTCGTGACCGAGGGGCTCTTCCTTCAGACTCTTGTCGACTTGACTATAAAGCAAGGTGGCTTCCCACACTTCGTCTTTGTAGAGATATATGTCGGCAAGCTTCAGTTTGAGTTCGGCCTTATCCTGTTTGCTGCCAACGGTCTCGATGGTCTGTGTAAGCATGGCAATGGCTTCCTCAGATTTACCAAGTTGATAGGTCATGATGTCGGCTTGTATCAAGATTAGCCTCGACAGATCGTTAGTATTAATTACATTATAAGCCTCATCAATGCGTTTCGTGAGCTTTTCGTAGGCTCTGGTGTCAGTGTTGTTAGAGGACTTCAATTTCAGGTAGTCGGCTTTGATGCTACCGGTGAGGGCTTGTCCATAGAAGGGGTTGCTGGTTCCTTTATCCATGATGTAGGTGTAGCCTTGCTTCGCAATGTCATATTGCTTGTTGTTCAGGCAGATGCCCGACAAATTATTGATTTGGGCATCTTGGTCGTGGGTCTTGCGATCGATGCTTTTGCATTGGGCCAAAGCGATGTCGTAGTCCTCCTGTTGAAGGGCAAACCAAACCAAAAGTTGGGCGAACTCCAGGTTGTCGGGCTTTTCTTGGGTCTGTTTCAGCAAAGCCATGCGCATCTCGTCAGAAATGTTGTTGTTCACATCGTAGAACAACATGGTTTGCAAACGGTTGCGGATATTGTTATATTGCCCAGGATGGGCTTCCAACTCAAGGAAATAGTATCGGAATGCCTCTTGGTAGTTGAGCATCGATTGGTTGAGGTATGCCAAATCCAAATAGAAGTTTTCTTCGCCTTCAAGCAACTTGTTGCCTTTATCCAAAATAGCGATGGCCATATTATAGAGTCCTCTTGCTTGAAAAGCGTTGCTGAGGCCTCTGATGCTGGGAGCGTTAGCCGGAAGTCCTTTCAAAACCTCATTCAGCCTTTTTTCGGCTTTGTCGTTTTTGCCTTGGAGGGTGTAAACGTAAATGAGGTCGGCAATGCTTTTGGAATGGTTGGGATTCTTTTTGGAAAATGTTTTAAGCTCTTTTTCCGCTTGATCGAAGTCTTTCAGTTGGATGAGACATTCCGTATATTGTTGGAAATAATGGATTTGACCGGTTTTCTGGTAGAGGCTTGCATAAATGTCGCGGGCCTTGTCAAACTCTTGTTCACGGAAATACTGTCCAGCCAGTTGGTCATCGATTTGAACTTGGTCCTTTTGCTTGGCGTCGACTTTCTTTCCTTTGGACTGGGTGCTGATTTGTGCGTCCACCTGAAGGATGAATGCAAACGAAAGAATGAATATGAAAAACCAACGTTGGCGCATCGGACGGTTCATCTCTTTTTCTTGAATGTGTTCAGGTCTTTCTTGCAATCTGTGAAGCGGTTCCTAAAGTATTCAACTTGGTTGTTGATTCGCGTGACGTGTTGCGATTCCATGTCAAGGTATATGGCAGTAAGTGAGTCAGAAAGGTAATGGGTCTCAATGTCTGACCTAAGGTTGCCAAGTTGGGTCAGTGTGGTATCGATGTTGGCACGCATCACAGGGCAGGTTTCTTCGAATTGGCTGATGTAGGCACCAACCAGCTGAAGCTGTTGGAAGATTTCATCAACTTCCTCGGGATGCAGGAATTGAAGCATGGAGTCGCAGGCCATAAAGTCTTTTTTGAGTTGTACATGCTCTTTGTTTTCAAGTTCGTTAAGTGTTGTGACATCGTCTTGCACCTGTTTTATTAATGCATCGACGCGTTCAAGATCGGTCTTGGGCGCCGACTGGCAAGCGGCAAGAGCCAAGGTAGTTATGATGAGGATTTTTGATACTATGGTTCTGAGATTCATTTTTCAAGTCTTTTTGCAACGGCAAAGATACGCATTTTGCCGCAAACGGGTTGTAAACGGGGCATAAAAAATCCCGACCATCATAAGTAAGATAATCGGGATAAAACGGTATACTATGAATACGATTATTCAGTGACTTGTCCTTCGACTGGGAGGATGGAGACAAATGACTTGCCTTCTTTCTTCTTCCTGAAGTCGACAATGCCATCACACAATGCATACAGCGTGTGATCTTTGCCCATGCCGACATTCTTGCCAGGATAGTGCTTTGTGCCGCGCTGACGGACGATGATGTTGCCAGCAATGGCAGCTTGTCCACCGAAAAGTTTCACTCCGAGTCGCTTACTAGCGGACTCACGACCGTTCTCTGAACTACCAACACCTTTTTTGTGTGCCATATCTCTTTAGTTTTTTCGGGTTTTTACTCAGTGATGCTTTCAATTTGGATCTTGCTCAGATACTGACGGTGACCGTTAGAAGTCTGATATCCTTTTCTTCTTTTCTTCTTGAAAACGATAATCTTGTTGCCTTTGAGGTGTTGCAACACTGTGGCTTCGACATTGGCGCCGGCTACCGTCGGGGCTCCTACTTTCGTCGAACCTTCATTTCCAATCAATAACACTTTGTCGAAAGAAACCTTGCTTCCTTCTTCTTCATGCAGTCTGTTGACGAAGATTTGCTGACCCTTCTCAACTTTGAACTGTTGTCCTGCGATTTCTACTATTGCGTACATTTCTCGATATCTTTTAGTTAGATACTAACTCTCTTTTTTTTCGGACTGCAAAAATACAACTTTTTTCAATCGGAAAAGATTTTCTTTTGGTTTTTCTCATTAATTTTCTTGAAAAACTTGCATTATTGTTTGTAAATTGTTGATAAATAATAAAATATAAAAATGTTTTTTGTGCCATAAAAATATGTATTTTTGCAGCCTGTTTTGTCATCGGTATTAATACCTTTATTAATAATGAACGAAAACGAGCTCAAGGTTCTTGTTGAGAAGATGAAGGCAGGCGATAGGGAAGCGTTCAACAACATTTTCCGTCGCTATTACGCACCTTTGGTGCGTTTTGGCGTTCGTTTTGTCGCCGATGCCGACCAGTCTGCCGAAATTGTTCAGGACCTGTTTGTGAAATTGTGGACGGGTCGTGATAAGTTGACGGTCAATTCCTCTTTTGAATCCTATATGTTGCGCTCGGTGCGCAATGCTGCTATTACTTTTATTAATAAGGAGCGCGCCCATGCCGAGGCCAACGAGCGAGTTTTTACCGATGATTCTGATGCCAACGACCCTTCTGAGACTTTGCAATCCAACAATCTGGAGTCATCGTATCGAGCCATTTTGGCAAACATGCCTGAAAAGCGTCGCGAAGTGTTTCTTGCAAGCCGTTACGAAGGATTGAAATATGCTGAAATTGCTGATAAAATGGGATTGTCGCAAAAGACCGTTGAAGCCCATATGACAGCAGCCATCAAGCAACTCAGAGAAGGACTAAAAGCTTATCTTTGAAAATTACTTTTTTTCGTTTTTCACTAAGGGTAAAATCAAAGTTGTGAGTCATATAGGTGAATCGATGAGATAAAAACGATTAGGATGAACTCGGTAAACAATAAATATGAGGCTTTAATCTTGAGCTACTTGGACGGGCAATGCTCGGCTGAAGAAGCTCTTGAATTGCTTTCTTGGGTGGCCGAGTCGGAAGAGAATCGTCTTTATTTCAAGGCACTTAAAGATCAGAACGAAGTGTGGAACCTCACCGATTTTGCCATGCCTGAGCTTGACGAATCCGATGTGAAGGCTGCTCTTGATGCCGTCAACACCAAGATAGACGCCATCGAGGAAACAGAGACCAAAGTCGTTCAGATGCCATGGATTCGCAGAAACTACAGATATGTTTCCGGTGTGGCTGCCGCTTTCCTCATCGCTCTATTCGTCGGCTTTCTGGTTCGCAATCCCTTTAATTCAACTGTGACATACGCCTTCAACGGACAAAACGAATCGTCATTTGTCCTGCCTGATGGCACTTCAGTCAACTTCGATAGCGAGAGTACCATTTCCTATCCTGAACAATTCGACAAGGCGAGTCGCTCTGTCGGTTTCGAAGGCATCGCTTATTTTGATGTCACCAAGGATGAAAATAGACCTTTCATCATCCATTGCAACAACATGGATGTCGAAGTGCTGGGTACAACATTCCTTCTCAACGCCGATAAGGACACGGAACGTTATTTCGTTGACCTTTACACGGGTAAAGTGAGTATGACCGCTTTCGATAAGAAAGGTCGTGAATTGTCGAAGATAGAAGTCGCTCCAGGCGAACGTGGTGTGTGGAATGCTGCCGAAGCTGAGCTGAAGACCATGAGCTATCCCGAGGTGAAGGAGGAGGAGTTGGCCAACAACCATGTGTTGGTATTCGACAACGAGTCGCTTTCCAAGATTGTGGAGGCTTTGGAATACCTTTACAAGGTTGAGATTGAACTTGATGAAGCTTGTGCCGCCAAGAAGCTCACCGCACGTTTCTCCGATGAGGAATCCATCGATGAAGTGCTGGAAACCATCGCGATAGTTTCAGAAGTCACGGTGACCAAGTCGGACGGTGCCTACCAGATCCGTTAATCGGATTAGTTTCCCAAATGTCATTTTTTTGTCTAAATGAGAGTCTTCTCATTTTTTTGTCGTATTTTAGCGGCCTATTTCGAACTGTTTTGGAGATGAGATTTTCCCTGCTGAATAGAATCGCTGATATACAAAAAGATAGAAAGCTTGTCGCGTTCTTCCTTACCTCGTTATTCTTGCTTCTTCTCACTTTTGCGCAGCCAAAGAGTGCTAATGCACAGACATTCAATCCGTTGATTTCGTTTTCTGTGGAGTCGTGCTCTCTGGATAAAGCCTTGGAAAAACTCTTTGCCGAGTACGAGCTGAATGTAGCTTTCAGCAAGGCGGAGATGAGCAAAATCCGTATAGAAAGTTATTCCTGTTCTTACAAATCAGTCGAAGAGGTGCTGACCGATTTGCTGAAAGGCACGGGCTATGGCTTCAAGAAGGTCGGAAAACAATACGTTATCCGAAAGAATCAACTGCTTGTAAATGAGCCCGATGCTACGGTTACTCCTCCCGCTGAGCCTGTCGTGGAAGTGGTTAAGCCCAAGACGGATACTGTTGTCGACAAGTCGAGCGAGGTAATCCGTATTATTGACACGGTGCAGGTTATTCGTACGGTAATGCGTTATGATACTGTCGAAAAACTGAAAGTGCTGCACGACACGGTCCGAACCGTCGTGCATGAGGGACTGACGATTCCATGGCCGAAGTTCAGGGATAATGGTTGGTTCATTGGAGCCTCTGTGGCTGCGAGCCCAACGAATTTCAAGTATGAAAAAGCTTTCCCCGAGATTGAAAACGGATTGATGGATGTGGTTCCGGTTTCTGGCTATAGTGTAGGATTGGATGGCGGCTATAAACAAAATCGCTTAAGTGTGGGCATGAATTTGTCCTACCGCTCGGTGCACTACCGTTTCTTGCTTGAGAAAACAGATTTCTTTGGCGACTACTATGTGAACGACACCTTGGATACCTATTATGTGGTACACGAAACCGACACGACCTATCAGTATTTGTTGGATTCCACATACGTGCCGTTGACCACCACGAATTACGCCTATCGTGACATCAATCAGCTTGATTACCTGAGCGTTGGACTTTTTGCCACCTTCGATTTTATCAAATTGGAGCATTTCAGAAGCTTCTTCAAAGCAGGAGTCTCAGCTGATTTTTTGGTCAATTATGCAGGTTCGCTCAATGCTTCCGAGTCGCCTTATCATGCGCCAATTGTCAAGGAACAGGTGAATCCGATTCGTTTCACCTTTTTCGGAGGGATAGGAGCAGCCTTCAAAGTGGCCAACCGTATCGAACTCGTTCCCGAGATGTCATATCGCGTGACTGGTGGCTCGCTCTATAGTGCTGACTTTCCATTCAATATGAAGCTACGGATGATGGATTTCCGACTTGGTCTGACTTATTATTTCTAAAACATGAAACCATTCAAGTTCATACGGCATCTCTTGGTCTTGTGGCTCATGACACAAGGATTGTTGGTGGAAGCGCAGCATTATGTGCCCCTCAACGGTGAGATTGACACCGTATTGAACTTGCCTCGATTGGGTGTCGACTCAGTTTATTTGGTGAGCGAGTCGCTGACCGTCGTCGAAGGCGGTGACCTTCATGTTGCGGCTGGTACGAAGCTGTATTTCGGACAGTCGGCTTATCTCCGTGTGGATGGCGGAAAACTTGTGCTTGACGGGCAGAGCAACGACTCGATCTATATGCTTTGTTACGAGTTTTCCCATGACTGGGCTGGTGTGCAGCTGAAGAACGTGGATGAATCGGATTCGTTGCGGCTTTCCTATGTCAACGTGGTGGGTGCATTGACGGCAGTGAATGCCTCCACAAGCAGCCATGTTGTTGTCAACCATTGCACGTTCAACAACTATTATGCGGGCAAGGGCATTGAACTGACTGATTGTAGCGATTTTTTGATAGACAGTTGTTTCTTCTATCAATGTGTCTCAGGAATTGAGCTGAAGGCTCGGTCTAAAGACAGCGAGGATAATCGTTTTGCGCACAACATCTTTGATCAAGGTCAAATAAATATTGAGATTTCTAACGTTGGCTATGGATTTAAATGCAACCGTAATCATGTTTCAGACAACTGTTTCCAAGGTGCGGCTACTGCCATAAGCTTCGAGACGGTTGGAGGCATTTCTGACAAGGAAGCCACAAATTATATAGAGAACAACCTCATTTCATCCGACTTGCCGGAAGGAGGGTCGGGCTATTCCTCCTACGGCATCAAGGCGGCCATGGATACGCTTGTCATCCGCAACAATGTGTTTTGGAGCAACGATGAGGCTGTCAGAATGATGCGAGTTTGTCATTTGGTTTTTGAAAAAAACACTTTTTTTGAGAATGAGATGGTGTTGACCAACCTCCAATCTTCAGGTTCTGTCGTATTCATACGCAATACCATCAGTGAAGCCAAGAAGCGGATCGTGAGTTTTCCTTCTGAGAAGTCGCGGATGAATGCCAACAACTTCTTGCATTACAAAAAAGATTTGACTCTATTTGCCAATGTTTCGACGGAGAATATTGATATGCAGGGAAATTATTGGGACGCCGAGTCTGTGGATGAGATTGAATCTGTGATTCTCGATGGTCATGATTCGCCTTCTTTGGGGGAGATTGTTTATGAACCCCGATTGACGGAATGTGATACCACGGCTCCTATAGCACCGCCGTTCAGGGTGAAGAAGCAGTTTGTGAATAACAAGTGGTTGATCTCGTGGGATGAGAACTTGGAACAGGATGTTGATCATTATGCACTGTTTTATGGTAATTTCAATTATTATAGATTCGCACATTGCATCGATGGGATTGAAGAGAATTCCTACATGCTTACTCCTCAACAGACGGAAAACCTAGCAGTTGTGGCTTGCGACCGTGATTTTAATCCAGATGTTTATGCTTCTGTCGGTCAAAGTGCTTATGCATTTGCCACTTATTATCCTTATGCTGGTCCCGATGGGGATTTTTGTGCTTCACAGTCAGGCTATTTGGTTGATAATGCCAGTATTCCATACCAGTACAGCTATTTTGTTTGGCGTACTTCAGGCACTGGGGTCTTTTCCGACTCTTTGTCGTTAAAGCCTAGATATTATCCCTCTGATGCCGATTATGAAGTGGGCGAGGTGACGCTGACTTTACGTGTTACAAGCAATGGCACTACCAAAACGGATGCGATGCATATTGAACTTTATAAAGCACTTGGTGTTTATGCTGGCGAAGATGGTTTCAGTGGAATGAACCGTCCGCTTCCCCTTGACCAGGCTGAGGCATACAACTATGATTCGTTGCGCTGGCATTCCATGGGCGATGGTCGTTTCGAGGATTCGTTGTCATTACACACGCTCTATTATCCCGGAGCCATGGACAAGGAACAGGGGTATGTGGAATTGGTGCTTGAGGTTTGGTCATTTTGTGGTCATTCCTCTGATGTGGTTCGTTTCGATTTGTTCAAGGACTATATCCTTGAGGGAAGGACATGGTCGGATGGAACACTACGCCCTAATACCCAAGTGATTGCTGCGGCTATGGACGATGACAATCCTTTTGTCTCTGGATTCTATCGTACTGTTTCTGATGAGGATGGCTTCTTTAGATTTGATGCTTTGCTGCCCGATATTTATGTTCTTTATGCTTTCCCCGACACTTTGGATGTCGATGCAACTGGTTGTTACTATCTTGGAGACCTTCAATGGAACGAATCGAACATGATTGAAGTGGACGGTGATGTCTACGATGTGGATATTGAATTACCCCTGCGGATGCAAGGTTTCAATACGGGAGATGGTTGTATCACAGGCATGTTTGATATGCCAGAGAATCCTTTCAAGGCACGTGATTTCTATTGTCAACCTTGGTTGAGGGAAGGGACGGATGCTGAGTATTGCTCTGACGGTTTGTCAAATGTTGGAGTGTTGCTTCTCAATGCTGGCAAGCAGAGGGTATTGGGCTTTGCACTCACCGATGAAGCTGGTCATTTTCGGTTCAACCACTTGCCTTTAGGCAACTATCAGGTGATGGCCGACTTGCCGCGTTATGGTCGGGGGATGTGTGAAGAAATCACCCTCTCGGTGGAGCACCCTGCTGTCTCGGGATTGCATCTATTTGTCAATCAAGAGGGAAGGGTGAACATGAGGTATGAAGGACCTGTCTCAGAAAAGATAGCACTTTGTTTGTATCCCAATCCGACAGAGAAGGAATTGTTTGTGGGCGGGTTGAAAGAAAATGAAATGTATCAAGTGACGGTCTTGAATGGACTTGGTGTGTGTGTAATGCCCGAGGTAAAAGTGAAAACCAATCTTTTGGGTGAGTTCGACATAAAGGTTGACGAGTTGCAGGCAGGTGTTTATTTTATTCAAGTCAAAGGCGCTTCCGAAAGCGTGGTAGCCAAATTTGTGAAGTAATGAATGGGAAAGTGAATTGTAAAATATGGTTATGGCTTGCCCTGATGGCTTTCACATTGCTGAAGACTCAAACTGCTTTTGGGGCTGTATGGGTGTATGGCAATGTCTACGAGCAAGATTCTATTACCCCGATTGAGAATGCAATAGTGACCTTTTCAGGAGTTGATGTTGTTGGTGATACCCTTGTCTATCAGTTGTTTACTGATTCTTTGGGCTTTTATTCCGATTCTATCAATGAAGGATTGTATTCGATTTGGGCTGCTGCAGTTGGATATGAGGATGATTATCTTCTTGACTCATTGTATGTTGAAGAAGACCAATGGTTGTTTGGTCTTGATTTCTATCTTCATGAGATCTTTGTCCCTGTGCGTTATGTGGCAGCACGACAATTCACTGATGACTTGGTGCGTCTCAGTTGGTCGATGCACGATCCCGAACTGTATGAAGGTTTTGAGTCGGGCGATTTCAGTCGTTTCAACTGGAACCATACACTTTCCGATTTTCCTTGGGTCATCGACTCCATCCATGCCTATGAAGGCGTGTATTGCATGAAGTCGTCTTGTGAAGGGCAAGGTAATGGCGTCTCTCAAATTGAAGTCTCGGTATATATTCCTATGGCAGGTCAGATGTGCTTTTTCAGCAAGATTTCGTCGGAAAGTCCATGGGACATGGGGCGTTTCTATCTTGATGGTGTGAAAAAGATGGAGTGTTCGGGCGAGGAAGACTGGACGGAACATCAATTCGATGTCACGGTGGGCGAACATGTATTTCGCTGGACCTATCAGAAAGATGCTTCTACGGATTTGGGCGAGGATTGCTTTTATGTTGACGGCATCCATTTCTATCAAGAGGACAGTACGAAAGCGACACGCTCTTTTCAATACTACGACCTATTCCGTAGCCGTTTTGAAGAAGAGCCTGTAATGATGGCTTCGCATTTGGCAGATACCGCCTTTATGGACATGAATTGGAACAGCCTGCCCTGGGGTCAATACCGCTGGGGGGTGAGCTGCCATTACGAAGGCAACCGCGGTAATTCTGATACCATTTGGTCGGCTTATCTGGACAAGGATATGACTACGACTCTAGAGATTAATGCTACCACCAATGTTGGGCAGCCACCTTTGGGAGCAGTGGCGACGCTCCTCTCTCAACAAGGCCATGAGTATCAAGGCACATTTGATGCCAATGGGCATCTATTGTTGAATGGTGTCTACCGTGACGAGTATGAATTGAGGGTGCGTCTTGATGGCTTTGTGGATTATGTCTCAGATTCGGTGTTTTCCGTTTTCGGCCCGACACAAGTCGAGATTGAGTTGATGGAGGCTACGAATGGCATCGACAGTTTGTATGTCTCTTCCACGGGTTGGGCGATTTGGAACTTGGAAAATGGTCGAATTCGTGATTTGCAGCATTACGAGGTCATGTTGAATGGAGTGTTTGTGGGAACTTCCACGACGAATGACTTCCAGTTTGACGTCAGCAACCTTTCAGGAGGCGATACCTGTTGGGCTCAAGTGCGTCCTGTTTATCTCTCCGACACTTGTGATTGGTACGCTTGCGAGTGGGTGTATCATCCTTGCTCTGATTATCAAGGAAGTACTACGGGTTTGAACTGGTCGCTGCACAACGAGGCACTTCTCTTGTCATGGACCTATCCCGAAGGCGAGTTTCTGGGTGCATTCTTGTATCGTGATGGTGCTTATCTTGGCTTTACTGATGCCGAAACATTCTTGGACGAGACTGTCACGATGCATGATGAGGTGACATATTGTTTGCGTTTGGTGTATGGTGGAGCATTGGATGGTACCTATTATTCCATGTCGTGTGAGGAATGTACGGTGGCAACTTTTCCCACTTATTGTGACCCGCCTGCGAAATTGGATGGTGAAACCTATTACGAAAACGATTCCGATCATGGTGCGTTGGTTTCGTGGGGTGAACGTCCTGAGCCGATTGAGCAATGGCTTTATTACGACGATGGCGTCAATAAAAGTACTTTGGGTGGAGATGGAGAACCACGCATCTTCTGGGCCATCCGCTTTGATGCTGAAGACTTGGCTGATTATGTTGGTACGGCTTTAAGGAAAGTTTCACTATACGACGTGGGAGCCGGTACTTACCAACTGTGGATTTATGTGGGTGGCGAATTGGCACCGCGTACACTAGTCCGTTCACAAAACATGAGCTTGACAAACGCCCATGCGTGGCATGAGGAAACCATCAGTCCCGAATACGAAATCCCTGAAAACGAACCACTTTGGGTTGTTGTTGGGCAGCAAGGTTTGGCGCGTCCTGCTGCAGCATCTCAGGACATGGGAAATCCTAACGGACGATGGGTGTCGTTGGACGGCGAGACCTGGACGGACATGCATACCTTCAATATGCACTACACTTGGATGTTACGGGCTTTTGTCACCAACCAATCTGGACGCGATGTGGCACTTGGAAAAGACGGTTATATTTTACAGCAATATAACTTGTATCGCTCGTTCGACAATACAGACTATGAGCAAGTGGCATCAATTCCCGCTGTTGATAGTCAGTTGTATTACGAATATCGCGACAATCTTGCTGAGGAGACTCATGATGATGTCTACTACCGCTTGACGGCTTTCTATTTGGCTGATGATGGCGAGACCTGCGAGTCTGATTATGCTGCTACTCTGAACGACCCGGAACTCAATTATGTGGCCATTGACCTTACCTTGGCCGAAGAGAATCTGGAATCCTCTTTTAAGCTGTATCCCAATCCCACAAATGGACTTGTTACCCTCGAGTTAGAGGGTTTGCAAAAGGTGATGGTTTATAATGCTTTGGGTCAAGTAATGCTCAACAAAGAGGCGATTGATGATTATTTGCAACTCGATTTGTCGGGGTTTGAGAATGGATTATATTGGCTGAGGGTCAGTTCGCAAAATGGAGTGGTAACGAGGCGTTTTGTGCTTTCTCGTTGAGCAAAGCTTTAAAATTCTTATCTTTGCCGCCGCAAAACGGTGAGCCATGATTTCAATCCAAAACCTGAGTATGCACTTCACAGGTGAAGACCTCTTCACCGACATTTCCTTTTTGATTCGTGAGAAGGACCGCATCGGTCTAGTGGGCAAAAACGGCGCGGGCAAGACCACGCTACTGAAACTCATCTTTGGATTGGAACAGCCTTCGAAGGGCGATGTCATTATCCCGCAAGGCGTTACCATTGGCTATCTACCCCAAGAAAAGAATGTCAACAGTACAAAGACGGTTATGGATGAAGCGCTTTCCGCCTTTGACGAATACCATCAGCTGGAACGCGATTTGGAGCGTCTGCAGCAGGAACTGGCCGACCGCACCGATTATGAAAGCCCGCAATATGAAAAGCTCATTGTCAAACTGAACAATTTGAATGACCGCATTGCTTTGCTTGGTGGTAACAGTATCGAAGGCGAGGCGGAACGAATTCTGGTCGGTTTAGGTTTTGGCCACGAGGATATGCTGCGTCCCATGCGCGAGTTCAGCAACGGCTGGCAGATGCGCGTGGAGCTGGCCAAAATCCTGCTAAAAAAGCCAAATTTGCTTCTTCTCGATGAGCCTACCAACCACCTTGACATCGAGTCCATTCAATGGCTCGAAGGTTTCTTGAAAGCCTATTACGGTGCCATTCTGATGGTGTCGCACGACCGTGCCTTCCTCGATAACATCACTATCCGCACGGTGGAAATCTCGAACGGCAAGATTTATGACTACAAGGTACCGTATTCTGATTATGTCAGCCTGCGTGAGGAGCGTGTCGATATGCAGCGTTCGGCTTACGAGAACCAGCAGCGCGAAATCAAGAACATTGAGGCCTTCATCGAGCGTTTCCGCTACAAGGCGACTAAGGCCAAACAGGTGCAAAGCCGCGTGAAGCTGCTCGAAAAGATGGATGAAATCGTCATCGACGATATCGACAGCACGGCCATCCACTTCAAGTTTCCGCCTGCACCTCATTCGGGCAAGGTGACGCTGGAGCTCAACCATGTCGGTAAGTCATACGGCGACCAGATCATCCTCAAAGACGTTAACCTGTTGATTCCGAGAGGGGAGAAGATAGCCTTTGTCGGGCGCAACGGAGAGGGCAAATCGACCTTGTCCAAAATCATTTGCGGCGTGCTAGACCATGAAGGCGAAGTGAAACTGGGTCACGAAGTGAAGATTGGCTATTATGCCCAGAACCAGCAGGACATGCTCGACATGAACAAGACCGTCTTCGAGACTTTAGACGATGTAGCCGTGGGCGACATGCGCTTGAAAGTGAAAGCTCTGCTCGGCTCGTTCCTTTTCCGTGGCGATGATATCGACAAGAAGGTGAAAGTGCTCTCTGGCGGCGAGAAAGCGCGTCTTTCTTTAGCCAAGATGCTGCTTTTCCCAACGAATTTGTTGGTCCTCGACGAGCCGACGAACCACTTGGACATGCTTTCCAAAGACATCTTGAAGAATGCCTTAATCCAATATGACGGCACATTAATCATCGTCTCCCACGACCGTGATTTCCTGCAAGGCCTGACCAACAAGGTCTACGAATTCCGCAAGCCTAACATCAAGGAATACGTTGGCGACATCTACGATTTCTTGGAACAGAAGAACCTTACTCACTTGAAGGAGTTGGAGATAGCTGCCAAACAACAGCCTCAGAAAGTCGCTACCGAACCTGTCTCGCAGAACAAAATCAACTACGAGCGCAAGAAGCAGATTGACGCCAAGCTCCGCAAGGTCGACAAGGAAATCCAACGCCTCGAAGAAGCCATCGGCAAATTGGAAGCCGAGTTAGCCGAGCAGGATGCTATCATGGCGCATCCTAACGAGCATCCCGACATCAAGATCGACAACGACTGGTATTGGGCATACGGCCAAAAGAAAGAGCAACTCCAAAACCTCATGGATGACTGGGGCGAGAAGCAGATGGAGCGAGAAGAGGTGATGGCGGAGTATGAGAAATAGTGCCGATGTTCTTCCAACCGCGCATAGGGCAGCATTATCAAGAGGGCTTTAAGGGTTATAGAACTCTTGTCTTGGGTGTGAAGCATCATTGTATTCTGAAGCAGTGTCCATTTTATGAGGATTGCGTAATGCAAAGGAATTGCGCAAGTTATGATGCTAAGTGCCCTGCCTATGGCGACCGCCACGACTTGCATCTTTCGCAAAGCAATCAAATTGAAATCGATGCTTTTTTGGAGGAATACGACCGTTATCCGACTTATTCCTATTTCACGAAACTGATGTTGGGCAAGACCGATAATTGCACCGAAGCCGAAAAAACGGCGTTTTGGGAACATGTGGCTTTCGCCAATTATTTGCAATATTTCTGTCCTTCGTCACAAGTGCCTGAATACGAAGAGGATGGTGTGGTCTATCGAATTGAGGATTGGGAGGCTTTCCAAGAATTATTGGAGGCCGTGAAACCTGAAGTGCTGTTGGTTTGGAATGCAGCCTTGAAAACGCTGTTGGACAAGAAAATAGCCGAAGGCGAAATCAAAGGTTTGACCCATTTCGATGATTTCCATTCAGAGACTTTGACCATCAACCGCTTCTTATATAAGGTGCAGCCAAAGAAAACGCCAAATGAATTATTTGACGATTTCCGATTGACGTTTTGTCTTAATGGGGATGAGGCCACTGCTGTACGACTGATGTTAAATGCTATACAAAAGGCGCGTTTCCGCCAGTTTGTGCCTGCTTTCGACTTGAATCTCACGCCTGATATGTTGGAGTGGGTGAGCGACAGCATTTGGGACGAAGAATTGTCTCGTTATCTCGTCGGTTTGAGGCAGAAGGAATTGGGAGTGGATGCGTTTGCAAGTCTTTTTGAATTAGAAATAAGGAATTCTACTAAAGGATGCCGCGTGGTTTCTTCGTTTAAGTTGGATTTCATGGAGACTCAAGCAATCAATCCGGGTGATGTGCAGCAGGAATTGTCATGGTTTGATTTGGGCAGAACTTGCCAGCCCGAAAATGTAGATGTGGCTATTGTTTATCTTTCCGACGCAAATGACACCTTCAAATCACTTCTCAAATTATTGAATGGTAATGGCTTGAAGAAGGTTTTGGCTCTGGTGAAAGTAGCTAATAGCGAGAAATTGCTGCCAGATGTCGTGGTGAATGAAGGTCTGTGCCGCATTACTGAAAAAGGAGATGCGTTATTGCTGGAAATCGGCAATGTACCTTGCGAAAAGGTTGGGTTGGTGTGTGAGGGTAAACCCCTGTATCTCCGCCGCAGTAACCTTCAGCACGGGCAGTCTTTGCGACCGTCGGATTATGTGTCGTCCAAAATGACGATGAGAGAGTTAGGGAATTTAGTTTACAGCGTTTTCAGAACTTCAGAAATTACAATACCGACGGCAAGGTGCGAGCTTGATTTGGTGGAATTGTTGGAGGGTTTGCAGAGCAGAAATCTCGTTTGCGGGTTTGGCAAGCGGTTGAAATCGGTGCCAAGAAAGGCTGGACAACTGCTTTTCAGAGGCTTGTATAATGCTGGGCTTTCGTGGAACGAGTTGGAAAGGCTATTTGTCGATGAAAATATTGCGAAAAATGCCAATCCAAAGAAGGTGGCCAAGCTGCTTGAAACCGACACGCCGTCAGTCAGGTATTATCGCAATTTGTTCGGATTTTAGCTTGCTTCTACGATTTTTTACGAGATCAATCCGTTGTTTTTCAATGGTTTTATTGGTCATTTTTTCTTCCAAAAATGGGCGGAGCTAATCTTTGTTTAATTTTGCTTTTAGAAGCACTAATCAAAGTTTAATTAAACACTTATGAAGATGAAAAAATTGACTAAAATGCTGATGATGGCAATGGCTATACTGCTGTTAGCCTCCTGTGGAACTGGTAATGACAAGTCTGCACAGAAATCCGCTCCTGACCCCGACAAGCTGATGGACGAATTGTTGGTCGCCGGAAGGGCTGGCGACTGGCAAAAGGTTCTTGAGCTTGACGAGAAGATCAATGAACAAAAGATGACCACGAAACAGGCTTTTCGCTTTTTCAATGAAATACAGCCAAAGTACACTGCTTTGGGCTATGAAGGCGGTGAGCAGGGAGATTGGTGGGATGAAAACGGCACTATGTATGAGGAGCAGGATGTCATTGTGGAGCAACCACAGCCGATCTATTCCCAACCTCAAAAAACCTACCGTGAACCAGAGTATCTATACTATTGTAAATTCTGCCGCACTTTGGTGAGAGCCACGGAGTGGACCAAACCCGGCCCAAATTCAGGCCATTGTACACAAGGTTACCATGGATGGATGAAGGTTTGTGAATACGGCACCCAACATGGATTCCGATGCTCGAAATGTGGTCTTGAGGTGACTACCAACTCCAAGCCGTATCAAGGCAACAGTTGCACTCAAGGTGAACACCAATGGAGGCAACTCTATTAAATCGGTGATAGAAAAAGCAGTCTACAAATAAGTCTGAGGGTTGCACGTATTTGATAAATTCATATATTTGCGCGTTGCTTTTGCGACAGACATAGAGAAGATCGTTTTTCTGACGTTTTTGCTGATTCGGCAAATCTGGTAAATTTCAAGAATCAGGGCATGAGTTTCAGGAAGGCGGTTCAACCCATAGGGCGTGGACTGCTTTTCTCTTATCCTCTGATTAAGGTTTACCAGAGCCTGCCGAACGGGATGAAAGATGAAGGGACACGCTCTTTTTTGTTTGAAGCGGATGCGATTGGGGTAGCCGAAAACCTTAGAGTAGGTATGAAACTAATTGAAGAAAGGAAAAGAGTTGAATACAAATACTGAAGTCACATTATATGATTTCCTTAATTACGAGGTGATTGGCGTATTGATGTTATTTCTATGCAAAATCACACCCCAAACCATTTCTCCTACTTGGTTGTTTTTTGTGTTTGCATTTATCGAAGGCTTTGTTTTTTCAAAACTTGTCGAAAACTCTTTTTGGACTAAATATACAAGAAATTCACCGTGTTTAATAAAAAAGGCAAGAAAAATAGTTCATCAGACAAAAAAGAATAGGCGTTTAAAGAGTTATTATAAGTCATACTATTCTATTTCTAAAAACGGAACATATAAAACCATCCAAATACTTGAAGCACAATACGCTTTTGTCCATAATTTGTTTTTTGTTTGTATTGCCTATTTAGTTGTTGTATGGTTTCATACTGACTATTTTGATGATAATATTGTCGGTTTATGTAATTGTTGTAAACAATATGTAGTAAACGATAGTGTTACAGATTCAATTAATTTGATGCCTATTATTGTTTCGAAAGTCATCCTGTTGTTTTGTTGTATCCTTAAATGGATTTCATGTCCGTGCTTATGCGAAAGGAAAAATCGAAAAAAGAGAAAGGGGATGGATAAAGAGAAGGAACAAAACCGTATATTAATAAAAGCGACATTTGCTTTGGTAGTTGTTATTTTTGCTGCTTTAATAATTAGAGGCATCAACAAAAGCACTATTATTGATGTTGTAAAGTTGGTGTTGCTGCTATTATTAATCACATTGCCTTTCCTTGCTTATAGAATACAACTCAAAATATCCACATTAGTTATTGAAGGAGGATATTATCTGAAGAATCAAGAAGATAAGAAATATTATTGAAAATATAGAACAAGAAATATGAAAACTATAGACGAACCTTTGATGAAATTGGCGGTGGCCTATTACTATTATTCATGCACTCAGTCTTTTGATGAAGTGTCAGTTGACGATAATCGGTTTGGCAAAACAATTAATTCGTTTGGTACATACCTTGCTGTTAATAAAGATAGTTTTGGTATGGGCAATAATGGTTCAAATGCGATTACAGAAGGGGCTTTAAAGATTATAAATAAATCGGGAGAATTGATAGGTAAATCAGGAAAATTGCTGGGGATAAGATTTAAACAACGTAACGAGAATGGTAATTCTAATGGATTTAGTACTTCTGTTTCGTTTTCAGAAGATGCATTGAGCATGATAAAAACAGTAAATGACGAAGGGATAGAATCAGCATTGTTTAGGGAGGGTGAATTGGAAGCACATCCAAAAAAAGAATTGATTAAAAAGTTTTATAAAATTCTACCAAAATTAATTGAAACTCAAAAAGATAACCTGGGATTATATGGTTTTAGATCTCTTTTCGGTATCTGTTTTGCTGAAGGGGATTTGGCTGTTTTTCGTACAATATATAATCTTGGAATAAATGAAATAGTATTATATATGTATGAAATTGTTTCTACTGGACTCATGGGGAGACTTTCTGAGGGTGTGATTATTACAGATTCTGGATTGCATTATAAAGATTATAAAGAAAAAAAAGCTTTATTTCTGCGTTGGAACGGTTTTGATAGGGTGGATTATAAACAGTATTATTTCTATTTTTATAAAAACAAGCAGTTAATTGCTAAATTGGGAAGGGACCTTCTTTTTAATAATTCGGATACAAACGAATGCGTAAAATTTGCAGAAGACTTGACTAATATTGCAGCTGTGCCAAATCCCATTGAATTGGCTGAGAATGGTTTTTATGAGGAAGCAATACGAGATGCAGAAAGCATTATTGATTCGGGAGAAGATGTCTCATTTGGACATTTTGCCAAAGCTACAGTAATGTTTATGATAGAACGAGATAAGAAAGAAAAGAATTATACTAATGAAAAGAGCAATGAAATTCATAATAATCTCGAAATAGTTTTAAAGGAATATAGGAATGCAATAAAAGAAAAAGAATCTACAAATGATAGTGACAAACAGGAATTTGTTGCACATGCGATGCTTTGTATTGCTGATGCAGAAAGCTTTATGGGAAGATACAGCGTTTCAAGAATACATTATATTGAAGGGTTAGAGAATTGTAACGAAGAGGATATGGATAGAGGAATGAAACAGCTTATTGATGTAGAAAAATCATTACAAGAAAGATGGGATAAATACACATCTGAATTGAAATATAAGGACAGAAAATTCATAATGCCGATTAAGGACAGCGAGATAGGTGGTTGTGTTGTTGATGGAATTACTGTTTTTAGGATGTCGAATATACCTTCATGTATGAAGTTTCCTATGGGGCATCCTGTAGCCAATCAATTATATATAGGACATCCTTTCAATCCTTCGCTTTATGTTCCATACGAGGACTCTGAAGAATTGTTCTTCCTTGATAAAGTTTATGAACTTAGGTATTTGTTAGAGTGTTTGGGTGCAGAGGAAATCACAATCACCTCCATTAAGGGAAAAGAAATTACTGAATTTAGTGATAACAATAATAGTTATGCCGTCGATATTGGTGTAAAGAGGTTTTCTGCGGATGTGGAAATCGATACACAAAATAAAAACCAAAACGATAGCTCGTTGCATAGCCATCGCTCTATGACAGTCAAACTCGACCCGATGCAAAAGCCATTCTTGCCAGAGGGTTTGGTTTGGTACAATGAAATGCCTAAGTGGCAGCGGCTTGTACAGAGTAGATTATATGGAAATATGCTTGAATATAGTGAATCTGTTTCGACATCTGAAACCAAGTTTACTTCAAGTTCTGAAGCAATAGGTGTCAAGGCTTCAGCTAAATTCCTTTGGGCAAAGGCTCACGCCGAGGTGAATGACTGCTTTGAAAAACAATTCAAAGAATCCACTGAAACCCAATGGAAAGTGGACGTGAAGTTCCGCTCCATGAAGGATTTTGAAAATGAAGTGATTGAAACCGTTGAAATTGTAGAGGCCAAGCCATTAAATCAGATTGGATTGAGCAAAGAAGAATTGGAATATGCCGAAGAAGTGAAATTCTGCCTTGAAGATGACGGTATTATTGACGATTCTGAAAGAAGGCTTCTTGAACGGAAACGCATTAAATTTGGCATCAGCCAGGAGCGTGCTGCTGAAATTGAAAAAAGTCTGTTGTGGTCTCAACTTACCGAGGATGAACGTGAGTATTTGGAAGCAGTAAAAGAAGAACTGGTTGGCGGAAAGATCCCAGAAGCTTCAAGAAGATTGCTCGAAAGATTGAGAAAAAGAATGGATGTTTCTGATGAAAGGGCTAAAGAAATTGAAATAATGGCCATGAAGCGGTAGTATTAATAAGATTATGACTTTAGTTGAAACACTGAAAATCAAAGCTCAAACCCACTGGCCCGACGAAATCATCAACGCCATCGCATCGATGGAGGAGGCCGAGATTTACATGAAGGCTGGGCTGAAAGCTGCCCGTATCGGCAACCGCTGGGCATTAATCCGCTCTGACATCAATTGGAGTGATTACAGCGCCAGGCGCAACACTTGGCTGAAAAACAAATTGGCGGATTACAGCAAGTGGGTGGACTACAATAATGCCGACCTCATTGGCGAAGGCTTTCCGCCTCGCGATATGAATGGCGACCCCTACGAGTTGCATCACATCGGCCAACGCCAAGACTCGCCTTTCGCCGAACTGACTTGGGCAGAGCACATGGGTGATGGCAATAACACCATTCTGCACCAAGCCGGAAAAGAGTCGGAAATCGACCGTCAAATGTTCGACCATGAGAAATCAGAGTATTGGAAGGCTCGCTTCAAGGCTTTTACACCATTGGAACTGAGAAAAATCTATGGTAAATGAATGATAATATGATACTTACTCGCACCTGCCCCCGCTGCCAAACCGAAATCAAGCTGTTCACCCTGCCAGAGGGCACGATGACAGACCCTGCGCCAGCCAAAACGCGGCTGTTTGTCGTAAAACGTTGCCCCAGCTGCGGCAAGAGGGTTGTCTTTTGGGTGGGGTGGAAGCAGGTGGTGAAATAGCCAAAAATCGGTTCACAACTTTGTGGTCCACAATCTTGTGGTCCACAAAGTTGTGAACTTTTAGTATATTGTTTGTAATTTATTTGAAATCAATAGATTATTCGCACCATTCTTTAGTAAACCAAAGCTCAAAAACGGGGTCGGTGAGCACGATTCCGTTGGGTGTTTTTTCGATCAGCTCCTTTTGCGTCAACACGGTCTTGATTCTTGAGACATTGGATTTTGAACCCAAATCATAGGTGGATAGTACTTCTTTAGAGGTGAAGTCCGTGTGAACGCCTTTGGCCACGGCCTTCAGGAAGTTCATCTGGTAGGCAGTCAGGTTCTCGATTTGCTGCAGAAACAGCAGTGAGTTTTGGTTCAGCAGGTCTTCAATGGCCGTTTCCAAAGTGGCCTCGTCCGCCTTTTTTGTGGTGTTGAGCATGACGTTCCACGCTAATTGCTGCACGTATGACGATTGGTTTTGCACCGTCGAGCAGATCTTTTCAATGAGGGCATCGGAAATGCTCATTTTCTTTTCCTCAAACTTCTGGCGGATGAAAGGAATCCAGTCTTCTGTGGGGATGGGCTGGAGAAACATGATGTCGCCAAATTGGTAAAAAGGCATCCTCTTGCTTTGGAAGAGGTTGGTGAGTAGATGCTTCTTGCTCCCAAACAGGCAATACGAGGCGTTGTTTTGCAACTGCCAGATGCCGCGCATTTTCTTTTGGACTTTCAGCGAATCCGGAAACTCTCCAATTTGTTGGAATTCGTCAATGCACACGACAATGTGTTTGCCCATTTTGGTGGCCATGCGTTCAGGCAGTTGCAGGATTTCTTCCGGTGAGTAGTCTTTGGGCGTGATGCCAAGGGATACGGAAAGCTCGTTGTTGGGGTCGGGACCGAAGGAGAGGGTTGGCGACAATCGCACCAGGAATTCCTTGATGTTTTTCATGACGGCTTCGGCCTTGCCTGCGGTTTGCTTCATGAGTGAGGCAGCAAATTTGTTGTAGAACTCGTATTCGTTGCGACAGTCGTAGATATCCATGTAAACCGTCACAATGGATTTCGTGTCGACAAGGGTCTGGACTTTTCTAACGAGCGAGGTCTTGCCCATCCTTCGCGGAGAAATGAGTATCATGTTCTGCCCGTTTTCAAAGTCTTGCTTGAGGCGTCGGGTCTCTTTTTCACGGTCTGTGAAGTTGTTGCCTTCAACAGCTACACCATAGATGAATGATTTTTTCATGATGACGAATCCTTTATTCCGCTGCAAAGATACATTTTTTTTCGATAGTTCACAATCTTGTGGTCCACAATTTTGTGGTCCACAAATTTGTGAACCACGAAAACCCCAATAAAAATGCGGAACGACACAATGTCGCTCCGCATTTTTATGGTCGAAATATCAACGATTATTCAATAATCATATCAAACGGCAACCGTGCTTGAATGCCTGTGTTGTTTTGCAGGTTGTCCAAGCCTTTGAAGTAGTCGTAATAGGCACCAAGTTTCTGCTTCATGGCAGCATCAAGTTGGTCGGAGCCGTTGCTGTTCATCGACTCCATGATGCGGGTGAAGAAGTCCTTCTGCTTGGGCCATTCGGTCACCTTGTAGTCGCTGCCTAACTCAGCCTTCTGAGCGGCGTAGGCGATGGCGTCTTCCATGTCGCCAAGTTGGTCAACGAGGCCGATTCCAAGGGCATCGGTACCCGACCACACGCGGCCTTGGCCAATGCTGTCGACGAAAGCCTGCGTCAGGCCACGGCCTTCAGCCACGCGCTTGGTGAATTGGTTGTAGGTCTTCACCACGTTCTCTTGCAGCTTGGTGTATTGGAACTCGGTGAGGGGCTGGGTTATCGTGCCAAAGTCGGCGTTCTCGTTGGTCTTGGCCACATCGAAAGTCAGGCCGACCTTGTCGTTCAAGAAGCCTTTTGCATTCGGGAAGGTGCCAAACACGCCGATGGAACCCGTAAGCGTGGTGGGGTCGGCGAAGATGTAGTCACCCTTGGCGGAAATCCAGTAACCGCCCGAAGCAGCGTAGTTGCCCATTGAGACGATGACGGGTTTCACTTCCTTGGTGAGGTCGAGTTCACGACCGATGATAGCCGATGCCACAGCACTGCCACCAGGTGAGTTGACGCGCAGCACAACGGCTTTCACGTTCTCGTCTTCACGGGCCTTACGGATGGTCTTGGAAAGATTCTCAGAGTAGATAGCCGTGGTTTCATCTCCCTTACCGTCGAAGATTTGTCCCGAGGCATAAATGATGGCAACCTCGTTCTTACTCACGTTCTTGTCTTTATAGGATTTGGCATAATTGGCATTGCTGATAGCGTTGATGTTCTTGTTGCTGCCCGTCAGGCCTTTCAGTTCATCCAACACTTGGTCTTTGTAGTACAGGTTGTCGACAAGGCCATATTCCAAGGCTTTTTGCGCATCGAAAATGGTTTCCAGGTTGTCAGCGATATGGTCGAGCTTCGCAACACTGATGTTGCGGCTTTGGCTGATGTCGCCGAGGATTTGTCCCCAAACACTGCCTAACAGCTTGTCCATCTGCTCGCGGTTGGCCTCGCTCATCTTGTCCAGGAAATAGGGCTCTACGGCACTCTTGAAGCGGTTGTTGGGGCCGCGGACAATCTGCATCTCAACATCGAGCTTGTCTAACAGGTGCTTATAGAACGTGATTTGTGAGGCCATGCCGTGTAGGTCGAGAGCACCTTCGGGATTGAGGATAATCTTGTCGGCAATGGAGGCCATATAATAAGCGCTTTGCGAATAGCTTTCACCATAAGTGACAATGAATTTCCCCGATTCCTTGAACTCAATGAGTTTGTCGCGGATTTCTTGCAAGGTAGCGGTGGAGGTGGGGATGCTGCTCAGTTCCATGTAGATACCCTTGATGTTCGGGTCGGCCTTGGCATGTTCGATGTTGCGCAAGATGTCGTTCATACCTGTGGCATCAATCGATTCCATCGACTGAAAATCAATGGCTCCGAATGGATTGTCAACCGTTCGGTCTGGAATATCATAGTTAAGTTTCATGTAAAGCACGGAATTAGGCTTTACAGTGGTGGAAGTCTCCGTGTTTTTTGACATGTTGGAGATCATGGAAGAGACCACACCAACCTTAATGAAGAAATTGATTACCAAAGCAATAAGAGTGCCGATGAATGCGGCGAGAACAACTTTTCCGAATTTCATGATGCTATGTTTTTGTTTGTTTTTAATCGAAATAGACCACAAAAGTAGCATTTTATTTATTAGTGTTTGTCACAAAACGTTATTTTTGCAAAAAATCTAGCAATGGAAACCTGCTACATTCTCTTTGGAGCGAATCTGGGTGACAAGAATCATATTTTTACCCAGGCTTGCCAATTAATTAATAATAGGTGTGGCCGTATAGTGAAGGTTTCGGAGGCGTACGAGTCGGAACCATGGGGCTTTGAGGCTGATTCATGGTTTCTAAATCGTGTTATCGTATTGGAAACCGAACTAAATCCAGAATGCTTATTGGTTGAGTTGTTGGAGATTGAAAGTGAATTGGGACGTGTGAGATATGCCGATCGACAGGGATATGCTTCGCGTACAGCCGATTTGGATATCTTGTATTTTGGTAACCGCATCATTAATACGGAGACACTAACAGTTCCACATCCACGGTTGCATTTGCGTCGGTTCGCTTTGGAGCCGCTTTGTGAGGTGAACCCTGACTTCGTTCATCCGATATTTCAAATGACACAAGTGGAATTGCTTCAACTTTGTCCCGACAATTCTATTGTTAGAGTGATTAAGTCTAATAATGACGAAGAATTATGAATTACAACTATATAGCTATCGAGGGAACGGTGGGAGCAGGCAAAACCACTCTGGCTACCCGCATCGCCAACGATTTCAACGGCAAATTAGTGTTGGAGGAGTTTGAAGGCGACAAGAATCCGTTTCTTCCCAAGTTTTACAAAGAGCCTGACAAATATTCATTTCAAGTGGAGATGACGTTTTTGGCCTTACGTTATCAGCAGCTGAAAGACAAGCTGGGAGCACTCGACCTCTTTCACGACTTCATCATTTCAGATTATTATGTGGCCAAGTCGCTAATTTTCTCCAAGAATAATCTTCAGGATGACGAATACCAACTGTTTTCTCGTTTTTTCAACATTATTTTTTCGGACATGCCAAAGCCTGAATTGTTGGTATATCTTTATTCTGACGTGGAGCGCCTTCAGGCTAACATTCGTAAGCGAGGACGCGCTTATGAGCAGGAGATTAGCGATACCTATTTGGATAATATTCAGCAAGGTTATTTCGATTTTCTTCGTCAGCAGCAAGGAAATATGCGCATCTTGCTGATTGACACCAACCGCCTTGATTTCGTGGCCAACGAAAAGGACTATCAAAGCATCATCGATGCCATAGACAAGCCCTATGAAATCGGGATGCATCGGGTGTCGTTTTGAGTCTATACCTATTTCGGAACATACAAAAAAAAAGCCGCTCATTGAGCGGCTTTTCTGTTGTTAAATGAAACGGATTACTTCTTTTCCACTTTCACTTTGATGGTTCTGGAAACGACATCCTTGTAGGTTTCATTCACATAGACTTCAGCGCGACGGAGCTGCGGCAGAATATCCTTTTCGAGTTGAGGATAGATGGCGCACATTTCCTTGATGGTCTTCTGAGGATTGCTGGAGTTGTTGATGTTGTTCAGGATAGCATCCTTGTCTTTCAGGTCGGAGTCTTTAACGAGTTGTTTGAAGGTCTCCCAGTCTTCACCGTAACCTTTACCATTGATGGTGATTTCAGCTTTCTTGGCAAGCTTCATCATCTGCTTCTCAGCAGCATTGTCACGGTTGTTGGAGAGCTCGTTGTTGTGTCCTTCTTCGCCTTCAGGTGAAGCCCAAGCTCTGATTTCGAATTCCTTTTCACCAGCGTTCAGCAGGTCGGTGAAAGCTGCATCAGCTTCCTTGTTGAGTTTCTTTCTGTCAGCAATGTTGTATCTGTCCTTGTTGAAGAAATAAGTGAGCTTTTTGACAGCACGAACCTTCTCGATGGTGTCATAAACGATTTCGTCAATGTACTCATCTTTCACAATGACGCCGTCAGCCAGTTTCACTGTGGAACCTTGAGCGAAGTAGGTGTTATTCACGATTTCCTCTTGGGTGGGATAGATGGTGCCTTCATAGACATAGAACATCGGGTCGCCCATGAGTTCGCAGTTGGCCATTTCCTCTTGGTAAGGCATGCAGTAGTGCTTGGTGAACTCGCCACCTTCCTTGTAGTTGACGCGGAAGTCGCCTTCGCCCTTGACTTTTTCACCCACGAAGGTGATAGGATCGAGGTCGATTTGGCCACCGTTGTAGGCAAGGTAAGGCTTCAGGTTCATGACAGCTTGCTTTTCGAAGTATTCACCGGGGATGGTGACGATGACGTCGAAGCAAACATTGCCGTCTTCACCCTTAACCAGCGGGTCAGGATTCACGCGGTAGGTGATTTTCTTCGACTCGCGGGCCATCTTGTCGATGTCGCAAGGATTGTTGAACTTCACGCGGAGGCCGAGGTTCAGCTGGCTGTACATGTCCATGTCGTTAATGATACGGCCTTGCTCGTTTGATTTCTTCACGTTGTCGAGGTTGTCCTTACCAGTGAAGAGGTAGGTGTAATCGATGAAGAGGTCGAATTTAGGAGCAATGTTGAAGGTGAATTCCATACCAGCAGGGACTGTGAAGGTGAGGTCGCGCTTGGAAGCAGCAGGAGTGATTTGGCCTGACACTTCGTCAACTTTGTTGTCTGCATTATAGTTAAGTTGGTTGACCACACCATATTTGTAATAGATACCACCGATACCAATATGAGGCACCAAGTTGATGACTCTTCTCGGATTGTAGTTGAACATGTTGAAGAGATTGAAGGTCAAATTCAAGTTACCTTCAATGTAATTAGTTCCTTCAAAGCCGAGGTTGTAGTAGACGCCTTCAGGACCGTTGGCAAAAACAAGGGCTTGTAAAGCTGTTTGTTTGTTGTCAACAGTGTGCTTGTGACCCGAAAGGAGACCATAGCCACCCTTGAGGTTCAAGCCGACGACTTTGCCAAATTGGTAACCAACACCAAAATGGGCATTCCAGTTCTTTGTGAAGTTTTGGAACGCCATGGTCTTGAAGTGACCGAAATCGTCCCAAATACCGCCGTTGTAATTGGCCAAGTCACCATGGTTGATGGAAAGACCACCATCAGCCTGGATGTACCAATACTTCTCAGCAGGTTTTGAATGTTTTTTGCCTTCCTGAGCATACATGCTGAAGGGAAGCACAGCCATGACGACGAGCATCAGCAGCTTTGAAAAAGTCAAATTTTTCTTCATAACGTAATTGTGTTAGGTTTGTAATGATTTTAATTAGTTGATATTATTCTTTTTTATACTATTCCAATTAGCCAACAAAAATAGGAAATTATTTAATTACAAATGCAAAAAACCGAAAAAAAACTCTTTTTTTGGTGATTTTCAGCGAAAAAAGCGAAAAAACAGGCTTATTTTGGCTTCAATTTGAGTTGATTGAAGGCTTCCCACATGACAATTCCGGCACAAACCGACACATTGATGGAGTGTTTTGTGCCTTCTTGTGGCAGCTCAATGGCACCTTTGCAATAGGACAAGGCCTCATCGCTGACGCCTTCCACCTCGTTGCCCAAGACATAAGCTGTGTACGGCTCAAAAGTGAAGGATTGAAGGGCGATGCTGTTTTCCACCTGCTCTACTGCATATATGTCGTATCCTTCGGTTTTCAATGTTTGACAGGCTTCCGCTGTTGTTGAAAAATAACGCCATTTGACGGTTTCATCG
The DNA here is from genome assembly GCA_946187645.1 of uncultured Bacteroidales bacterium. GTDB lineage: Bacteria > Bacteroidota > Bacteroidia > Bacteroidales > F082 > Limimorpha. The sequence goes on from CAMHRP010000023.1 coordinate 46,971, forward strand.
GATCCCAAGGCGGTCTTGTGTATCTCGCGGTGAGGCGGATAGGCAGTGATGCCACACAAGACCAATTCTCCAATGCGGAAGGCATCGGCAGTGCGGAAAAAGGCGCCCACGTTGCTTAGTGAGCGGATGTTGTCAAGTATTATTATTATAGGTAGTTTCTCCGCTTTCACAAAGTCTTCTTTGCTGAGGCGGTTCAACTCGTCCATACTCAGTTTGCGCATGGCTTTTTCATTTTGTTTCGTTGTTGACATCTCTTTTTAACTACGCTGAAGGCATTATGTCTCGTCAGAGCTATTTATTTCTATTAGTCGGCAAAGTAACAGAAAAAAGAAGTCTGCTAGACGTGAATATAGTTTTTTTTTGAATGAACAAGCGGATTGTTTCAAACAAATTGGTAATTTTGTACCCAATAATTTGAGTGTTTATGGCAGAAAAAGCGACCGAAACTCCTTTGATGAAACAGTATTTCTCTTTCAAGTCGAAATATCCCGATGCCATGTTGCTCTTCCGGGTAGGCGACTTTTACGAGACTTATGGAGAAGATGCGGTAAAATCCTCTGAAATACTAGGTATTGTGCTAACTAAGCGCTCAAGCGCCATCGCCGATTCGATTGAATTGGCGGGATTTCCTCATCATGCGCTCGATACCTATTTGCCAAAATTAGTACGTGCAGGCCTAAAAGTGGCTGTATGCGAGCAACTTGAAGACCCAAAGCTGACCAAAAAGTTGGTCAAAAGAGGGGTGGTGGAATTGGTGACCCCAGGCGTCACCTATAATGACAATGTGCTTGAGCAGAAAGAGAACAATTTTCTGGCTTCGGTTCATCTCGACAAAGAGTCTTCCGGTGTAGCATTTCTGGATGTTTCTACTGGCGAGTTCTACCTGACTCAGGGTTCCAACGAATACATTGACAAGTTGTTGCAAAGCTTCAACCCCTCCGAGGTGTTGGTGCAGCGCAACAAGCGAAAGGACTTTATCGACTTGTTTAGCGCAAAGTATTACTTGACTGTGTTCGACGACTGGGTCTTCACTGAAGACTATGCCAACGAAGTGCTCAACAAGCATTTTCACACGGCTTCGTTGAAGGGTTTCGGCGTAGACGACTTCCCTAAAGGTATCATTGCTGCGGGTGCGGCGATTCATTATCTGATTGAAACGCAGCATGATAAGTTGAACCATATTACCTCGCTTTCACGCATTGACCAGGGACAATATGTATGGCTCGATAAATTCACTATCCGCAACTTGGAACTTTTACACACGGCCAATCTCAATGCCAAGACCTTGATTGACGTCATCGACAAGACCGTGTCGCCTATGGGAGGACGACTGATGCGCAGATGGTTGAGTCTGCCTTTGAAGAACAAAGAGCAAATAGAGGCACGTTATGAGGTGGTGCGCTATTTCGTGGAACATCGTGAGCAAATTCAAAAGTTCCAAGATGCTGTGCGTCAAGTGGGGGATTTGGAGCGTTTGATTTCCAAGGTGTCATTATCGAGGGTGAATCCTAGAGAGTTGCTTCAGGTGGGACGCGCTTTAGACCAAATCGAGGTGCTTAAGAATGCTTGTGAAGAAAGTCAATATTCTGCTTTACAACGCTTTGCAGAGCAATTCAATCCTTGTGTTTCTATACGTGAGCGCATCAAGAAAGAATTGAACCCCGATGCACCTGCCGTGCTTTCCAAGGGAAATTACATATCAGAAGGTGTGGATGCCGAACTCGATGAGTTGCGCAACCTATCGCGCTCTGGCAAGGAGTATTTGATGAATATCCAACGTCGGGAGACGGAACGTACGGGCATCACATCCTTGAAGGTGGGCTATAACAATGTGTTCGGTTATTACCTTGAAGTCACCAATTCGCATAAAGAAAAGGTGCCAGCAGAGTGGATTCGCAAACAGACCTTGACCAATGCCGAGCGTTATATCACAGAGGAACTAAAGGAATACGAGCAGAAGATTCTTGGGGCTGAAGAAAAGATCAGTATCATCGAGCAAAGGGTTTACAATGAATTGGTCACTGCAGTAACCGAGTTTGTGGAGCCGATACAGGTGGACGCCTCTATTGTATCCCGTATTGATTGTTTGGTTAGTTTTGCTAGTATATCGCTGAAAAACAATTATATACAACCTGTTATTGATGACTCTTTTGTGCTTGATATTAAAGAAGGTCGGCATCCTGTTATTGAGCAAATGATGCCTGTTGGGGAAAGTTACATAGCAAATGATGTTTACCTTGACCGCGACAAGCAACAAATCATCATTATCACAGGTCCCAATATGTCGGGTAAGTCGGCTCTGCTTCGTCAAACTGCCTTGATTGTGTTGATGGCTCAGATGGGTTGCTTTGTGCCAGCAGCTTCGGCTCGTATAGGCTTGGTTGACAAGATCTTCACCCGCGTGGGCGCTTCAGACAACATCTCTTCAGGTGAGTCGACCTTTATGGTGGAAATGAACGAAACAGCGAGCATTTTGAATAATGTTTCATCAAGAAGCCTTGTGCTATTAGACGAAATCGGGCGAGGCACCAGCACATACGACGGAATCAGCATTGCTTGGGCTATCACAGAGTTCTTGCATGACCACCCTGTGAGTCGCGCCAAAGTGTTGTTTGCCACGCATTACCATGAGCTGAACGAGATGGAGGATTCCTTCGCCCGCATCAAGAATTACCATGTGTCTGTGAAGGAAGTGGGCAACAAAGTGGTCTTCTTGCGCAAGTTGAAGCGGGGTGGCAGCGCCCACAGTTTTGGTATTCATGTGGCTGAGATGGCAGGTATGCCGCGCAAGGTCATCGAACGCGCCACGGCTTTGCTTAGTGTTTTGGAGAAGTCGCACACAAGTGAAGACGTGGAGAAAGCCGCCGCGAAAAAGCAAGACGATGCCATGCAGCTGAGTTTCATTCAGCTGGACGACCCACTGCTGCTTCAAATCAAGGAAGATATTCTTAATACCAACATCGACACATTGACCCCTGTTGAAGCCTTGATGAAGTTGAACGAGATTAAGAAGTTGTTGAATCGTTAGTGATTGTTTTTCAACATCGAACAGTTTCCTAAATGAAAGCGATAAGAGACAAAATCAAAAAACTCCGATACCCATATTATGTTTATAGGGAAATAATGAAGAAGAAGGAGGAAAGAAGCGTATTGTGGAAGGATGCAGTCAGACAATTTGACAAAGGGACCGCAAAGCACGGAAGTTTAAGGGAATATAAGCGAGCCTTGTATCGGCATAGGTTTTTGTATGAGGAATATAATGCATACAAATTGTGGGATTTGGATAAAGAAAAATGGAATGATTTCATTTCTGAAAGAGAAATTCAATGTATTTATAGAAAATTGGTTCAAGTCAATGTGGGGAAATGTTTTACTGATAAGGTGAAGGAACTTAATGTATTCAAGGAATTCGTTCATAGGAAATGGCTGGATCCTAATTCTGTGCCTTTTGAAACATTCAAGGAATTCGTAAAGTCAACAGAATGCATCGCGAAACCTCGAGGAGGAAGGCAAGGAAGGAATGTGTTTTTGATCAAAAAAAGTGATGATCTGAATTTGAATGAATTGTACAAATTCTGTTGTAAGAATTGTTTTCTGATTGAGGAGTATTTGAGAGCGTGTAAGGAGATAGAGGAATTCCATCCGAATTCGTTAAATTCAGTACGGGTATTGACAATATCCAAAGGAGACAAAGTAGAACTGCTTGATGCCGAGTTCCGGATGGGCGTCCATGATAATGTAGTTGATAATGCCCATCAAGGTGGAATATTGGCCTCTATTGACCTCATGACGGGCATACTTGCAAGAAATGGTGTGGACTTGTTAGGTAATGAGTATGCAATCCATCCTGATTCGGGGAAGTTCATTAAAGGTTTTGCGATTCCCCATTGGAATGATATAGTAAGGTTTTGCAAAGAAGCCGCTACCATTGTCCCCGAAACGGTTTTTGCAGGATGGGATGTATGCGTGCTGCAAAATGGCGAGATAGAGTTGATAGAAGTGAATGCTTTCCCTGGGGTCACAGGACTTCAAGCTTCGAGTCAGAGAGGCATTAAACCAAGACTTAGAGAGACAGGAGAAAGAGTCCTCGGCATTAATCCCTTGAAATTGATTTCAGTTTGGAGCAAGTCTTATGTGAAGTATGAAAGGAAATATGGATGTTATTTTTAGTTTGGTTGGTAATTAGATGATTATGAGTTCGATGAAAATTACCCTAAAAAAATGGATGAAAAAATTTCATCGATTTTATTATATCTATCGCGAATTCGTTAAATTAAGGGTAGATAGGGATATGTTATGGGACGATGCAGTCGTAAAATTTAAAGAGGAAAATCCTGTGAAAGGAAGCATAGATGATTACAAAAACGCTCTTTATTGTAATAGGGTTTCTTACATCGAGTATATGCGTTGCTATGATTTTTGGAAACTTGATAAAATGCAACGTGACAAGTTTGTTTCGGAAAAGGAAATGAGTTGTATATATCGTAAGACAGTGCAAGTAAGCTTTGATAGGTTGTGTAGGAACAAAGTGCTGCTTCTCAAGAAGTTTGGGAAATATGTGCATAGAGCATGGATTTATTCAGGCTTGTTGTCAATTGATACATTTATAGACTTTGTTTCTTCTAAGGATTGTGTTGGTAAACCCATTGGTGGAACTATAGGTAGAGGGGTGTTCATGATTCGAAAAGAGGAGGATCATGATTGGCAGAAATTGTTTGAGTATTGTCGTGAACACAAAATCCTCGTTGAAGAACGGGTAAGGGCTTGTAGAGAATTCGAGGATTTTCATCCGCAGTCTCTAAATACGATTCGGGTATTTACCATCTCAAAGGATGGACGTTGCGAATTGGTGGCTTCAGAGTTGCGTGTTGGCGTGGGTGACAATATCGTTGACAATGCTTCAGCCGGTGGAATTGTGGCAGCAATTGATTTGGAAACAGGTATTATTATTGGTGATGGAGCTGATAAAGCAGGGAATCGGTATAAAGCACATCCTGATACAGGAAAGGTTTTCAAAGGCTTTGTCATTCCGCATTGGCAAAAGGTGGTGGATATGTGCAAGGAAATGTCGACTATTGTGCCTGAGATGGTTTTTGCAGGATGGGACATTTGTGTACTTCCAAATGGTGATATTGAAATGATGGAGGTGAATTCTTATCCTAATATAACTGGACTTCAAACTGCCTATCAAAAAGGTTTGAAACCCAGGCTTAGTGCATTAGGAAAAGAAGTCCTGGGTTATGATCCCGTGAAATTGATTTCTATTTGGAGCAAGTCCTATGTCAAATATGAATGTGTCTATGGTAGGTATTAATCCTATCATGAATCTTCATCCTTCTCCAAATCCTCCAAAATCTGCTCCAACTTCAATTCGACATCAGGGGTAATATACACATTGCTGATAAAAAAGGTCACTAACAGGATTAGAGCGTACAAGAAACACATAAATAATATGATAAATGCTTGTTCTAAATTTGATGGCCAATTTAAGACAAGTACGTATGTTGCCCAAGCCAATATAAGGATAATGGTTAATATCCATAGAAACCTGTTCCCTATTTTGTAGATTTTCAGGGTCTTGCGGAGCCGTCGTGCGTATTCCGTCACAGGCATGGATGCGGAATTGCCTTGGCGAACCACAAGATATGTGTAAATGCTTATTACGAGAAGACCCACGCACCAAAGTAGAAATATACCAAGTTCAAGTTTCCAATAAAAGTAAGTTGCCCACAGGGTAATTATGACGATTCTGCCAATCAGTTTCCGCCGCAATTCGGAAACGTGCTTTTTTGTGGCTTCTTTGACAAGCCTTTCGTCAACGATGCTTTCGTTGTCCAGCTTTCCGTTCAAGGTGGCCAATTGCGCCCGCATTTCTTCCAATTCCTTGTTTTCCATTGCTTTGCGTTTTTTAATCGTTTGACATTTTCTTCAGTTGTTCCTTGATTCTGACCAATTTGACGGAGACATTCTTGGTGGAGATGCCGATGATTTGCCCGATTTCCTCGTAGCTCATGTTTTCGAGCCAAAGCAGGATGATGGCCCTATCGACCACGCCAAGTTTGTTGATGCGGTTATAGAGTTGCTGGATTTGTCGGGTGTCGTCGTCGGTGTCAGTGAAGAGGTTGATTTCCATCGAGAGCGGCACGGTCTCCACGCTGCGTTTTTTCTTGCGCTCGGCGGTGAGGCAGGTGTTGAGGCTGACGCGCCAAATCCAAGTCTTCACGTCACATTGCCTTTTGAACGTGTCGAAGCCCCGCCACAAGTTGATGAGCGTTTCTTGGAACAGGTCGTTCACCTCATCCTGGCCCTTCGAGAAGAGATAGCACACCGTGTAAATGGTGTTTTTGTACCTTTTCACGAGGCCCGAAAATTCCGTTTCTTTCTCTTTCATCGTTCAGAATCGTTTGTCTATTTGACGCAAAAACAGCGAAAAAACTACAAAGAAAGAAAAATTTTCTCTAAAATGCTTGCGGTATTGAAAAAAGTTGTACTTTTGCACCGCAATTCGCAAGCGGAAATAGCTCAGTTGGTAGAGCACGACCTTGCCAAGGTCG
>CAMHRP010000024.1:0-51750 GCA_946187645.1 uncultured Bacteroidales bacterium
TTATTTGGTGCGCATTACGGATGCGGATGGTAAAGTTTACACGAACAAAATCACGATTAGATGAAATACTTGAAGATTTATGCCCTGCTTGCGCTCCTGCTGATGGCGGGAGGGATTCATCTTCAAGCCCAACTTCGCATCGATTGGCAGCAGACCTACGGTGGTCAATTGCCGAACTGCGATGACGAAGCTTGGGGAATAGCACCCACTGATGATGGGTATCTTGTCGCAGGAGTTGGGCGTTCGCCTATTTCTGGGATGGTCACTTGCGATTTCGGTCAACAAGCTACAGGGAACTGGCTCCTAAAAATCGGTTACCATGGTGAGCTGCTTTGGCAGACTTGCTATCCAGCAATCTATCCTCTTGATTTAGATAGATCAATAGCCAATAAGAATGTCTATTATTCTATTGGTGAAGGAAGATATCCTACAACGGGAAAAGCTTCACTCTGCATGGCCAAGTACGATTCGGAAGGAGAATTGCTGTGGTCACGGAACTTGGGGAACGAGAACTACAGCTTCCCTTACGAGAAATATGGCTGTGCCACCACCGATGGAGGTGTGATAGGAGGGGCGCAGCTGACCTTTTCGGAGGGAGGAGACATAGGACTCTACTATGGTCAAAGCGATGGATGGATTACCAAGCTTGATAGTCTTGGGCAGGTGGAGTGGGAGATTTCGATTGGTACGACGGGAACTGAATTCATACACCATCTCTCCAACGCAGCCGATGGAGGTTACTATGCCTTCCTGTCGGGCTATACCATAGGGGATGGCTCCATCGAGGCCTGCGACATACATGTGGGGCTCTATACCAATGACAACATCCTCGTCAAGCTCAGCCACCAAGGTGAGGTGGAATGGACCCGATGCTATGGCGGGAGCAATAGTGAGAACAGTTATTGTTTAATGGAACTTGGCAATGGCTTAATCCTAGCAGGAAATAGTGATTCCGAGGATGGAGATCTCCAAGACGCCAACTACCATTTAGGCTATTGGCATACCGGTGTCCGCACCACCGATGTGTGGCTTTTGCGTACCGACATGGATGGCAACATACTCTGGAGCCGTTGCTATGGCGGTAGCGGGTTTGATACCCCCTGGCGGGTTTTCCAAAATGTAGACGGCGGATTGACCGTGTTTGGACTTACCGAATCGAAAGACGGCGATGTACAAAGTGCCCAAAACCTAATCTATCCCACTGGTGACTTGGGCAGAAAAATTTGGATGTTCCGCACAGATGCCAACGGCAACTTGCTTTGGGAAAGAGCCATAGGACACACCATGTGCTCGAGGATAGGAATTGGCGATGTTTTAAAAGAGAGTGACAGGGAATACGTCATTGCAGCAACCTCCGAAACCATGCTTGGCGAGCACAATGGCGACTATTATTGCACCAACGACACACTTTTTGATGGTCACACTATGAATTATTGGGTTCTTCATGTCACGGACACAGTGGATTACACGACTTATCAAGTGCCGGAATGGCAGCAGCCGCAAGAAAGGACCTTGCAGGTTTATCCTAACCCAACTAACAATACTGTACGGATTGTGTTGCCCGAAGATGCTTTGGTTGATGAGGTGCAGCTCTACAATGCCCTTGGGCAGTTGGTGAAGACTGTGCGGGGGACGAATGAGATCGATGTAGCGGATTTGGTGGAAGGGGTTTATCTGGTGCGCATCATGGATGCGGAAGGTAAAGTTTACACGAACAAAATCACGATTAGATGAAATACTTGAAGATTTATGCCCTGCTTGCGCTCCTGCTGATGGCGGGAGGGGTGACGATGCAAGCGCAGGAAGAGAAACAGAAGAGCCTTTTTGGAAGCCGTAAAGTTACAGAAGCCATCCCGTTGCAAATGCCGACTATGCTCTCTGTTGAAGATGCCTGGCTGCATTATGATGATGGTGTTTATTATACCAATATGTACTATGTCCCAGATGGCATTCCGTTCTCATGGGCGGTGATGTTCCCTTCTTCCGTGCTTCAACAATACGATGGCTTTACCTTGACCCGAGTGGCAATGTATGAAAACGAATGCAACTATGGAAACCTGTTGTTGGGTGTGTATTATGGGACCGAACACGAACCTAATGTATTGATGAACGAACAGTTGGTAGCCACTACAAATTGGTCGGACTTCTGTAGCTATGAATTGGAGCATCCTGTCGAAATCGATGCGACACGATGCCTTTGGATAGTCTTCTCCGAGACCAACATTACAAATTATTATTACCCAGCTACAGTCAGCCAAAACAATGTCGATCCCAATCCAAATGCGAGATGGGTGCAATTTGAACAAAACAAATGGATGGATGTGCTACTTGACAATGAAATGTGGTATGAAATCCAATGGATGATTCGTGCCTATGTCACTAACGACCCTTGGGGTGTTGAGGAACTGATGGATCTAACGGCATCAACGGCCTATCCCAACCCAGGCGGCAACACGCTCAACATCCGCACAGCGTTGCAGAACGCCCGTGTGGAAGTGTGGGACGCCAATGGAAGACTCGTTCACAGCCAAGCCGTTACTGAGAATGTGATGGCGATTGATGCAACGGATTGGGCTAAAGGGGTTTATGTTTGGAAGGTTTATGCCAACAACAAAGAAGCAGAAAACGGAAATTGGATAAAACAATAATTCAATGAAAACAACGAGAATTATGACCATGCTTGCGCTGCTGCTGATGGCAGGAGGGGTGACAGCACAAGAAAGCGACATTGATTTTGCTCCTTTGGGAGCAGAGTGGCATTATAATTATTTTGGGATGTTTGAAGAAGGTTATGTCAACATCAAGGCAACAAAAGACACTATCATAGATGGATTCAATTGTGTGGAACTTGAAAAAAAACAAGTGGTTTATATTGATGATCCTTTCCTTCACGGAGAAGAAGGTGTTTATGAACACCATAAGCCTTCAGAGTTTGTAATGTGCTTGGGAGATATCGTATATCTATATCGGAACCAATCCTTTATGAAATGGTTTGATTTTGGTGCCAATGTTGGCGACTTCTGGACTGTTCCCGTTGAACAAGATTACATAATTGGCGATACGGCTGGTTTTATGATTCTACAAGGAAAAGGAACTGTCACCATCAATGGCACAGAATTGAGATACATTGATATTATTGACGCAGAAGATTCTAATTGGGGATATGGGGATTATATGTATGGACAACAGCCTTATACGATTAGAGTCATTGAACGAATTGGACCTATAGGCGTTTATTTGTTTCCAGAAGATCATTGGACATTCGATGCTAATGAAGGAGGTTATTTGAGGTGCTACTCAGATACGGAAATAGGTCATGTCAGTTATTACTGGAACAATTGCGATTACATCAATCCTCAATATCAAAACCTTCCCGAAGAAAACGATACGCAAACGATTTCGATATATCCCAATCCGGCAAAGGGTAGGGCTGTTATTGAAGGCCTTGAAACCTCTGAGGTGCAGTTCTACAACGCCCTCGGTCAGATGGTGAAGACAGTGCGGAATACGAATGAGATTGATTTGAGTGGATTGGTGGAAGGGGTTTATCTGCTGCGCATTACGGATGCAGAAGGGAGAAACCATACGGAGCGGTTAGTGGTGAAAGAATAGGGATTTCTTTTCAAAACGAGCAAAAGGCTGACTGCGAAAGCGGTTGGCCTTTTTTCTTGTATGTTGCAATTTTTTCCTATTTTTGCAGGTTATTAATGACCTATCACATAGCAAAATGTCAGAAACTCCCCAAAATACAAAGCCGAAGAAGCCTAAACTTCGTAACGTTTCGCTGAAGAAACTGAATCGCAGATATGACTTCTTGATGAGACATGATGAATCCAAAAAAGAAATACTAGGTTTCAAGTTGAATTTGTTGAATCTGGTGCTGGTCATCATCGGCATCGCCCTGCTGCTCATCATCATCACGACTTTTATCATCGCCTTCACACCTTTGCGCGAATACATTCCAGGCTACACCGACACCAACCTCAACCGTGAGGTCTATCTGCTTAGCCTCCGTGCCGACTCACTCGAAAAGGAGATGCAGAAAAAGGATGTCTATTTCGACAACATCAAGAAAATCGTGGAAGGCTACGATTTCGCCGCCGATAGCGCATTGGCCTCGTTGAGTATCTATGAGCCACTGCCGAAGGGTGTTACCGATACCATCACACTGAAGAAATCTGTGCAAGACAGCATCTTGCGCGCTGAATATGAAGCTCAAAACCAGTATAACCTTTTCGGTGACGACTATCTGCCTCCAGCCAAGCCGAGTTCTTTGGTTAAGAACTTCTTTGTTCCGCTCAACGGTACGATTTTAAATGCCTTTAATGCTGAAAAAGGACATTTGGGTGTCGACATTTCTTCCGATAGGGATCAGGTTATCAATGCCACTTTAGAAGGTACCGTGGTGTTTTCAACCTGGAGCATCAACAACGGTTATTGTATCGGTATTCAGCATTCCGATGGCTATTTCTCTGTGTATAAGCATAATGCAACCTTATTGAAAAAGGAAGGTGACTATGTGAAAGCAGGTGAGGCCATTGCCATCTTGGGCAAGTCGGGTGAATCCGAAGAGTACGAACATCTCCATTTTGAACTATGGCATAACGGCATAGCTGTCAACCCTGCCGATTATATGACCATTAATCAGTCTGTCGAAAACTAAAAAATTGTATCTTTGCACACTTTTTACCCCACAAATAAAAACGAAAAATGATTATATTAATAAAGGTATTACAGTTTTTCCTCTCTCTTTCCATTTTGATTTTCGTCCATGAATTGGGCCATTTCCTTGCCGCAAAAGCTTTTAAAACTCGTGTCGAGAAATTCTACCTCTTCTTCGATTGGGGTTTTTCGCTTTTCCGTTGCAAGAAGGTAAACGGACAGTGGCGCTTCAAGTTCTTCTCGAAGAATGTGCCTGAAAAATATACCGTTAGCGAATATACAGACCCTGCGGGGAAAAAACAGAAGAACTATGAACCTATTGACCTCAGCACACTGCCTGAGGATGACTGGCGTCGCAGCGACGGCACGGAATACGGTATCGGTTGGTTCCCTTTGGGTGGCTACAACAAGATCGCAGGTATGGTTGACGAGTCGATGGACAAGTCGCAGATGCAGCAGCCTCCACAACCATGGGAGTTCCGCTCAAAGCCTGCCTGGCAGCGTTTCATCATCATGGTGGCTGGTGTGTTCATGAATGTGGTGCTGGCTGTTGTCATCTATATCGGTTTGTTGGCCAAGGAAGGTGAGCAGTATCTGCCTACTGCCGAAGTCAACAAATATGGTATTTCAGTTGATAGTTTGGGCTACGAGTTGGGCTTCCGTGATGGTGACAAGATTTTGGCCGTTGATGGCGAATACATCGAGAAGTTCCAGGATGTTCCGATGCAGATCATCCTCGACAAGGCCAAGACCGTCGAAGTGGAGCGTAATGGCAAAGACACCCTCATTAATCTTCCCGAGGATGCCGTGACCAAACTATTGGGTTCGCAAGATGCGGCATTTATCTCTTATCGCATCCCATTTGTCGTGGCCGATGTGATGGAAAACTCGGCAGCACAAATCGGAGGCTTGAAGAGTGGCGATGTCATCATCGGCATTAATGACATTGAAACGCTTTATTATCAAGATTTTGTTAAGAATATCAAATGTTTCAAGAATCAAGATGTTACTGTCGTTGTCCTGCGTGATGCTGACACGCTGTCAATCCCTATGCATCTCTCCGAGGAAGGTGTGATAGGCGCGTATTGCCAGACTTATCTGACCGATTATTATAACTTGGAAACCAAGGAATACACCTTCTTCCAAGCCATCCCTGCAGGTTTCAAGAAGACTTTTTCTGAGTTGAACGATTATTGGAAACAGGTCAAACTCATCTTCACCCCCAAGACTAAAGCTTATGAGAGCGTGGGTGGCTTCATCTCCATTGGCAAGATATTCCCCGACCAGTGGATTTGGAGCATCTTCTGGCGCATGACGGCCTTCCTCTCCATCGCACTTGCAGTGATGAACATTTTGCCCATCCCGGCATTGGATGGTGGTCATATTCTCTTCCTACTCTTTGAGATAATAACGCGTCGCAAGCCGTCCGACAAGTTCATGGAAGTGGCTGAAACGGTGGGTCTAGTCCTGGTGCTGGGATTGGTTATCTTGGCCAATGGCAATGATATCATCAGATTGTTTAAGTAAAAAATATTACACTGAAATTCAAATGTTTAGATGTTTTGCTTGAAAATTAATTTGTTCGGATAAATACTATTTTCGTAAATTCGCGGTTTCAATCACAATAGTGTTTCTGGATTTGAAGACGAAAATCAATCATATAACCCTCCTTTTCGCTCTGTTGTTGACCTTCCTCGGTGAAGCCAAAGCTCAACAGGCACCTATCTTCACTAACTACGCGAATTCTTACGCTTACGCCAATGCGGGTTTTGCTGGCATGAGCGAAGGTGTTAATGTGCTGGGACTTTATCGTATGCAATGGGCGGGTTTTACGGATATGGACGGTAACGAAGTTGCTCCCACCACTTTCCTTTTGACTGGTGACATGCCCTTCCGCAAACTGCACGGTGGCCTTGAGTTTTCTATCATGCAGGACAAGTTAGGTTTTGAGAACAATGTCAATGTAGGTTTGGGCTACTCCTTCCATCTCGATTTGGGCGGTTCAACTCTTGGTATAGGCTTGGCTGGAACGCTTCTCAACCGTTCCGTCGATTTCTCGCAATTACATCCCAATGAGGAAGGCGACCCTTTGCTGCAAGGATTGGGTGAGGAGAGCGATATGCTTTTCGACTTTAATGTAGGCTTGTTTTGGCAGATTCCCGAATCGTTCTATGTGGGCTTTTCGGTCGTCAATGTGCTTGAGAGCATGACCAAGGCGCTTGGCGATAACTCAGAGACCAGCGCCAGCTTCACTACCGACCGTACATTCTATGCTGTTGCTGGCTATCCCTTCCAGTTTGAGGATATCCCCTATCTGACTTTTGTACCATCTGTCAGCGTGATGAGTGACATTGCTTCAACACAATTCAATGCCAGTGCTCGCGTGATTTATAACAATGTGTTTTCTTTGGGCGTCAACTATCGATTCCAAGAGTCCGTTGGACTGATGGCCGGTATTACCATAAAGGATTTGACCATTGGCTATTCTTACGATATTAATACGATGGGTTTGCCAGGCTTGCCAGGCTCACACGAAATAGGGCTGAGTTATTGCTTCAAGTTGGACCTCGACCGGACGCCTCGCGACTATCGTAGTGTCCGTTATTTGTAAGGTTTTTGAGTATTGTCTAGGATGGATATTTGATGATTTAGAAGGTAAAAAAGGAAAAAAGTGAGAAAAATTAATGGATGGAAAATAATATTTTCTAATTTTGGCGGTTTTTAGAAAGTAACGCTGTACCTATTAGTCGGCAAAATGAGAACAAGAGAATAAAAGAAATAAAATAGTAATTATATCATTGTCAAGAAGATGAAAAGACTACTGTTCGTGTTTTCCGTGGCGCTGCTGCTCACAGCCTGCGGCAATTCAAACCAAGGCGAGCTGGTTGGAGTGAGAAAGTCAAACAAGACCTTTAATCAGCCTGATCCTTACGGGATGGTGTTTGTCCCGCAAGGCAGTTTTACAATGGGTGCAGGTGGTGAAGACATTACCTCATCCTATCTTAATGAGCCCAAAACGGTGTCAGTATCCGCCTTTTTCATGGATGAGACTGAAATCACCAACAACGAGTACCGCCAATTTGTCTATTGGGTCAGAGACTCCATCGCAAGAAGAATACTTGCCGACAACTTCCCCGACAAATACGCCATAACTGAGAGCAAATCGGGAGAGGTGTACGACCCACCGAGGATTAATTGGAAAGAAAAAATCGATTGGAACAGCAAAGAACAGGATGTCCGCGAAGCTCTCGAACCGATGTATCTTCCTGAGCATGAGAGATATTTCCGTAGAAAGGAAATCGATACCAGAAAGTTGTATTATTCCTATTATTGGTTTGACATGGTGGCCGCAGCCAAAAAGGATTTCGCCGACGACAAGTTGGTTGAAAACGATTATTCCTTGGGTGAGGCCGACGCTGGTATTAATGTGGACCGCAAGGGCGCTTGGTCGAATCGTAAGCAAGGCTATAGCGACCGTTCGGTTTATGCCCGTGCCGAAGTTATCAACGTCTATCCCGATACGCTCTGCTGGATTCACGACTACAGCTATTCATTCAATGACCCGATGACCGAGAAGTATTTCTGGCATCCGGCCTACGACAACTATCCGGTGGTTGGTGTCACATGGCAACAGGCACGTGCCTTCTGCGTATGGCGCACAGAGTTGCTCAATGCCTACCTTCGCACCAAGAAGGATGCCGACCTTTCTGAGTTCCGTCTGCCCACCGAGGCCGAATGGGAATGGGCAGCCCGTGGCGGCAAGATGTTGAACCCCTATCCGTGGGGCGGTCCTAACGCCAGCAACGCCAAGGGATGTTTCATGGCCAACTTCAAGCCTAGAAGAGGCAACTACCTCGCCGACGGTGGTCTGCGCACTCTCGTGGTGGGCTGCTATCCTCCCAATGGTTGGGGCCTTTACGACATGGCCGGTAATGTGGCTGAATGGACCAACACGGCCTATGACCCCAATTCGTATAACTTCACTTGGGACATGAATCCAAACTACACCTATAACGCAAAGGCTGATGACCCGCCGGTCATGAAACGTAAAGTCGTTCGCGGTGGTTCATGGAAGGACGTGTCCTACTACATGCAAGTCACTACCCGTGATTATCAGTATCAGGATACCGCCAACTGCTACACTGGCTTCCGTTGCATCCAGCCTTACTTAGGCCGTAACAAGGGCGACAACCCGAGAATGTCAAGGGTTTACAGATAATCAAGAAATCAACAATTAAAAATAACAGAATAACAATCTTTTAAAATTACAATTGTCATGGCAAAAAAAGAACTTAGCAAATTCCAACAATTTCTCGTGTCGAGAAAGTTCAAGACTTTTATGGGTTACCTCTATGGTTGGGGTGCATCTGTGGTTATGATTGGTGCATACTTCAAACTGACCCACATTCCTGGTGCTGACTTCATGTTGGCCTTGGGTTTGGGTATTGAAGCTTTAATCTTCTTTATGTCGGCTTTCGAGCCTCAACATGTGGATTATGCTTGGGATAACGTTTTCGTCGAGTTGGAAGAAGACTGGGACGGTGTTCAGAGAACACAATTTGCCACCAGTGGTGCCACGGGCAAAGCTCAACCTACAAGTGCGGAAGACGCAATGCTCAGCAAGATGTTTGAAAAGATGAATGTCAGTGAAGAAACTTTCAATAAGATTGGTAAGGGTCTCGACAAACTGGCTGCCAATGCAGGTCAAATGGCTGACATAAGCAACGCTATGGCTGCCACAACCAATTATGCTAACGCTATGGATCGTGCTACGAAGTCCATCTCTGAGTTCTCCAACGCATACATCCAAACCAATCAGAAACTCTCTGACTCTTTGGGTAAGCTCGACTTCAGCGCCCTTGATGCCAATACCATCAAGAAGGTAGCCAACAGCATGCAGTCACTCAACTCAATCTATGAGCTTCAGCTGCAAGGTGCTGAGCAGACTTCAGCTGCCAGCAAGAAGTTGACCGAAACTATGAACAAGTACATGGATAACCTCACCGCTTCATCACAGAATGCTGGCCAACTCAACCAACAGTTGACCCAGTTGTCACAGCGCTTGACCGCTTTGAACAACGTCTATGGTGGAATGTTGTCAGCAATGAACATCAAGGCATAATTCTACTCGAACCTGATTGTTTAATATAAAAAAGGAGTAAGATTATGTCAGGCGCAAAAGAAACCCCAAGACAGAAAATGATCGGTATGATGTACCTGGTCTACACTGCCTTGTTAGCCATGAACGTCTCGAAGGACATCTTGGATGCCTTCGATACGGTGAACAACGGTGTACAAACCACCAACATCACCCTTTCGAATCAGATTACCCAGAAATACGCTGCTTTCGAGGAGCAATATGGCCTTGATCAGGAAAAAGTCGGTCCTTATTGGGAACAGGCTCAAGCCCTGAGAGAAGAAGCCACCGACCTCATCAACTACGTCGAGGCCCTTAAGTGGGACTTGGTGAAGAAGATTGAATGTGACAAGGCTGAGACTCCGGCCGAGGCTGTTTCGATGGCTCTTGAAAGAGGTTTGCTGAAAAATACTGACACCTTGAGGAACGGCCGTAGAATCTACGACATCAATACCTCGAAGGTGAAGTCAAGAGACAACTACAACCGTCCTACCGAATATATGATGGGTAACCCAGAAGGTCCAGGTAATGGAGGTAAAGCTTACGAGTTGTCAGAGAAAATCAGACATTTCCGTGGCCAAGTGGTGAGAGCTATGGGTCCCGAACACATCCATGAAATTGGCCTTATTACGGACAGTATCTATGGCACCAAACAATATGTTATGGACCAAGGCTATGCTGAAAGCAGCCTGAAGAAACTCCCTCTTCAAGGAGAGTATTATGGAGCTAAGATCAGTTACTATCCTGGTATGACCGACCCGGTGCAGGACAGCTGGGAGTACAACAACTTCCATCACACTGTGTTGGTTGCTGACGTGACCCTTTTGAACAAGATCATCTCTGAAGCCCAAACCGCTGAATTGAACGCCGTCAGCCAATTGATGACGAATATCCACGCCAGCGACTTCACCTTTGATGAGATTGGTGCACGCGTGTTTGCTGAGAGTGGCTATCTCCTCTCCGGTCAGACCTACAAGGCCCAGGCTATGGTGACCGCTTGGAAGAACTCACAACTGACCGCCCGCGTCAAACTTGATGGCGGTGCTGAAAAGGAATATACCAGCAATGCACAAGGCGTGATTCCGTTGGAATGGAACGTTGGCGTTGGTACGCACAACTACACTGGTGTCATCGACATGCTTGATCCTTCGACCAACCAGATTGAGGAATTCCCCTTCCAGGGTTCATTCACTGTGGCTCCTCCTGCGGTTAGCGTTTCAGCTGTCAAGATGAACGTGGTGTATCGTGGTATCGACAACCCGATTGCTGTCGGTGGTGGTGTCGGTGGTGAAATCAGTGCCACTGCCAGCAGCGGTTCACTGACCAGAACAGGTAACGGTACTTATAACTTGCGTCCTGGTGAGGCCAATGAGGTGACCATTAATGTCAGTTCTGCTGGTTCCAGCCTCGGTAGCATGAAGTTCCGTGTGAAAGACCTTCCGAAGCCTACGGCTCTTATTCGTAACGTGGTCAACGGTTTGGTGTCGAAGAGCGCTCTGCTTGCTGCCAACCGCGTGGAAGCTGAAATGAAAGACTTCGACTTTGACGGTGTCCATTACGATGTAGTTGGTTACACCTTCCGTTACAGGACTAAGAGTGGTACCACTAAGGAAGCAAAGGCCAACAGTGGAGCCTTCACCGATGAGATGAAGAACGCCATCAACGGCTCCAATGTCGGCGATACGTTCCTCTTCACCGCTATCCAAGTGCGTGGTAACGACGGTAAAGTCAAGACCCTTGAAACGCCTATTGGTGTTGAAATCAAGTAATGAACTATTAAAACTTTTATAAGATGAAAAAGACACTTGTTTCCATGTTGACCCTTGCGGTGCTTTTCGGTAGCCTGTGCTTGAATGCTCAGACGACTGACATCAAGCCGCCGAAGAATAGCATCCTATCTGGTCAGCAGCAAATCATGAACGAAAAGACCCCTTCGCCGCTTCCGATTATTGACGAATCCAATGTCATGTGGAAGAAGACGGTGATTAGGGAAATCGACTTCCGTCAGAAGATCAATCAAGTGTTCTACTATCCTATCAATCCGACTGAGGACTGGAGAAACTTTATCACAGTCATTTATGACGGCATCCAGAGTGGCGAAATCACTCCATATCGTGTCGAAAACAACATTGATGACATGGTGACGCCGTTGACCTTGGCTGACTTTGAAAAGGAAAACGTTAAAATTGGCGATCCTCCAGTCATCTGGAAGGATGGTGAAGAAGTCCCTAACGAGATTGTTTTCAAAGACCGTATGATTAATGTGACTCGTCTGAGAATCAAGGAAGATTGGTATTTCGACAAGAAATTGTCGCAGTTCCTCGTTCGCATCATTGCTTTGGGTCCCATCGTTGTTGACGATGACGGTGGCCTCTCGCAAGTGTGCTGGATTCCTTACGAAGATTCAAGAGCTGTGTTGGCTAGAGCCATCGCCTTCAACCGTAACAACTCGGCTCAACGCCGCACCTATGATGAGGTGTTGCAGAAGCGTATCTTCGACAGTTACATCATCAAGGAAGAAAATGTGTACGACCGCTACATCAACTCCTATGCTTTCAACATTGACGCTCTCTATGAATCGGAGCGCATCAAGAACGAAATGTTCGACTTCGAACAAAGCCTCTGGGAATATTGATGATTTGCTAATGACAATGAAAAGGACATCCGCGAGGGTGTCCTTTTTTTGTTTGGTTTCGGCAGCTGCCGAAACCAAACAAAAAAAGCAGCAGGAACATCTGCTGCTTTTTCGTCGGAGTGGCCCGACTCGAACGGGCGACCGCTTGCACCCCATGCAAGAATGCTAGCCAACTGCACCACACCCCGATTGCGTTTGCGGCTGCAAAGATACGAATGTTTTTTGATTTGTTGTTCACTTTCCGAAAAAAAAGTTACTTTTGCACAAAATAACGCTAAACTCTAATCCCTAAACTCTAAACTTTAGAATATGGAACATGTTGAATGTCTTATTATTGGCTCAGGTCCTGCGGGTTATACTGCAGCCATTTACACTTGCCGCGCCGATGTAAAAACTGTTGTTTACGAAGGTATGCAACCCGGCGGCCAGCTGACTCAAACCACCGAAATCGAGAATTTCCCAGGCTATCCGAAAGGTATTAATGGTCCAGACATGATGGAAGACATCCGTCAGCAGGCCCTGCGCTTTGGTGCTGAGATTCGCGAGGGCGAAGTTACTGGCATTGATGTCAGCCAACGCCCTTTCAAGGTGACGACGGAATACGATGGCGAACTTTTGGCTGATACCATCATCGTTTCTACGGGTGCAGCGGCTCGTTATCTGGGCCTGCCCACCGAGGAGGAATTCAAAGGTGGCGGCGTGTCGGCTTGTGCCACTTGCGATGGTTTCTTCTATAAAGGTAAGGATGTAGCAGTCGTAGGTGGTGGTGACACAGCTTGCGAGGATGCTACCTATCTGGCCAAACTATGCAATAAGGTTTATCTCATTGTCCGTCGCGATGTGTTGCGCGCCTCCAAGGCCATGCAACACCGTGTGCTCAACACGCCCAACATCGAGGTTTTGTGGAAGCACCAGACTAAGGAACTCTTCGGTGAGCAACAAGGCTTCATTAAGAAACTAAAAGGCGCAGTGTTGTATCATTCCGACACCAAGGAAGAACGCACCATTTATGTGGATGGCTTCTTTGAGGCCATCGGTCATACACCTAACACGGAACCGTTTAAGGGCATCCTTGATATGGATGGTGACGGCTATATCATCACCAAGCCAAAGTCGACGGCCACCAACGTGGAGGGTGTCTTCGCTTGCGGTGACTGCCAGGATCGCATCTATCGTCAAGCTATTGTGGCTGCAGGCACGGGTGCTATGGCGGGTATTGAGGTGGAAAGGTTCTTGGCTGAGCATAAATGATTCTTCAAACTGAAATAAAAATTCAACCTTTGGAGCAGACTATCGCCTACGGCGACGGTCTGCTCTTCCTAGGTTCCTGCTTCGCCGATGAGGTGGGTGGTATTTGCCGTGGCTTGGGCTTTGATGCTATGGTGAATCCCTTTGGTGTGCTCTACAATCCGGCCAGCATAGCCCAGTCGGTGGAACGGTTGAATAGCGGAAAGCCATTTAGCCATGAGGACGTGATTGCAGTAGGTGAGGGTCAATACTGCACTTTCAGCCATAATACAGCCTTTTGGAATAATTCTGAGGTTGCTTTGTTGGAGCAGGTCAATCAAAGCCTTGTGGAGGCTCATACGCATTTCTTGGACTCCAAGTGGGTTGTCATCAGTTTGGGCACTTCATGGGTGTTTCAAGATAAGGAAACACAAAAGGTGGTTTCAAATTGCCATAAGTTGCCCGCTAGTCAGTTTGAAAGGAAGTTTTTGTCGATGGAAGAATCTACCCAATTCCTTTCCGAAATGGTGCGACGGCATGCCGAAAAGCAGTTCATTTTTACTGTATCTCCTTTGCGACATCTGAAGGACGGCCTGCATGAGAACCAGTTGAGCAAGGCAGCCTTGTTGTTGGCTGTGAATGAAGTTTGCAAGGTGTTTGGCAATGCGTATTATTTCCCTGCATACGAAATCCTCATGGATGAGTTGCGCGACTATCGTTTCTACAAAGAAGACATGGTGCATCCCACAGAGCAAGCAGTGCGTTATATTTGGGAATGCTTTATCGATTTCGCCATCGACCCGAAGGAAAAACCCGCCATGAGAGCCGCCGCTGAGTTGAAGCAGATGCTGCAGCATAGACCTTTGTTCCCTGAAAGTGAGGCTTTCAAGAAGTTTGAGTTGCAAAAAGAGAAGAAAGCCAACCAGTTGAAACGGGATTTTCCGAGAGTTAGGATTAATAATTTAGGCCAATAAGGGTTTAATTCCCAAATTATTCGTACTTTTGCCGCCCATTCCGCGACGGAATGGATTTTTTTATCACTAATACATAATTATAAATGACTGACAACGAAAGATCTGGCAAGCGTCCGCGCACCAGAAAACCTGCTGAAGAAGAATTCCAGCAGAGGAGGTCCTTCAAATTTTATCACCGCGATGGTGACGAGGAAGGACACGAAGAGAGAAGAGGATTTGGCGACAAGCCGAGAGGTGAGCGCCGATTTGATGACAACCGTGGCGACCGCAGGTTCGGCGACCGTAAATTTGGTGACCGTCCGCGCCGCCGCTTCGACGACGAACACGGTGAAGGCCGTCGTGATGACCGTCCGCGCCGTAGATTCGACGATGACGAGCGTCCACGCCGTCGTTTTGATGACGACAAGCCGCGTGAACGCCGTTTCCACGACGACGACCGTCCGCGTCGCAGATTTGACGACGATGAAAGACCCCGTCGCCGTTTTGATGATGACAAACCTCGTGGTGAGCGTCGTTACGATGACCGTCCACGTCGCAGATTTGATGATGACGAGCGTCCACATCGTTTTGATGACGACAAGCGTCCACGTCGTCGTTTTGATGATGACAAGCCGCGTGAACGCCGTTTCCACGACGACGACCGTCCACGTCGCAGATTTGACGATGACCGTCCAAGACGTCGTTTCGACGATGATGACCGTCCACGTCGTAGATTTGATGATGACCGCCCTCGTGGTGGCGACCGCCGCTTTGACGACCGTCCACGTCGCCATTTTGAGGATGATGAAGAACCACGTCGTGGTCGCAAGGGCTATGTCCGCGAAAAGGACCCGCTGTATGACCGCCCAAAAGCCACTGGCGAAATCCGCTTGAACAAATACTTGGCCGACTGTGGTATCTGCTCGCGCCGCGAAGCCGACGACCTTATCAAGGCAGGCTGCGTGGAAGTGAACGGTGAAGTCATTACCACTATGGGGTATAAAGTGAAAACCGAAGACAAGGTGGTTTATGGAGGACAGACTCTCAACCGCGAGAAACTTCGTTATATACTGCTGAACAAGCCTAAAGGTTACATTACCACTTCCGATGATCCGTATGAGCGTGACACCGTGATGGAACTCGTCAAAAATGCTTGTCCGGAGCGCGTCTACCCTGTGGGTCGACTCGACAAGCAAACTACTGGCCTGCTCCTATTCACCAACGATGGCGATCTGGCCAAGAAACTGACTCATCCGAGTAGCGAAGTCCCGAAACTCTATCACGTCATCCTTGACAAACCTTTGACCAAGAACGACATGCTGCGTATTTCCGAAGGCATTGAGTTGGATGATGGCCCTATCGCCGCCGACAATATCGCTTACGATCAGGATGACGACAGCAAGAAGAGCATCGGTATCGAACTTCATTCTGGCCGCAATCGCATTGTGCGCCGTATCTTCGAACATCTTGGTTACGAAGTGACCAAGCTCGACCGTGTCATGTTTGCTGGTCTTGACAAGTACAAACTCCCCCGTGGCGAGTGGCGTTTCCTCACCGACCTCGAGGTTGTGAATCTGAAGAAGATTTGAACTTGAACGAAATAACACGACAATTCATCAGAGAAAACCTGAATGCCGATGTGCCGACGCTCGCCTTGAAAAAGGCGCCCGTCGGCATTGACGTTTCATTGGCTCTGAGGCAGATAGCCGCACGACAGTTGTTGCAAAAAAAGGTTCCAGAATTGGCCGGAAACGAAAATTTACTTTTTCCTGCACACCTTTCCATCGAACAATGCTCGTCGGAGCCTAGTGCAACATATAAAGCAAGCTTGTTGCAAGGGCAATCTTTTGTAGACTTGACAGGCGGCTTGGGCATCGACACCTATTATCTGTCTCAACACTTCCTTCAAACCGACTATGTGGAAAGACAGGATGAGCTTTGCAATTTGGCAAAGCATAATTTTTCTGTCCTAAACACTAACATTAAGGTGTTTAATGAAACCGCTGAGGAGTATCTGAAGCATTGTGAACCCAAAGACTGCATTTTCATCGACCCAGCGCGAAGAGACGAACATGGACGAAAGACTGTCTCCATCGCCGATTGCACGCCCAATGTGGTTGCATTGCAGGGTTTGCTTTTGGAAAAAGCAGAGCATGTGATGGTTAAACTATCGCCTATGCTTGACATCAGCATGGCCTTGGAGGAGTTGAATCATGTGAAAGAGGTGCATGTGGTGGCTGTCGCCAATGAATGCAAGGAGCTGGATTTCGTTTTGGAACGCGATTATCATGGCGAGGTGCATTTCACTTGTGTCAATCTGTTGACTCCTCAGCCCGAAGTGCGTTTTACACTCGATGAAGAAAGAAACTGTCAGTGCCAGATTGCCAGCGGTGTCTCAAAATACCTCTATGAGCCTAATCCCGCCCTCATGAAAGCAGGTTGTTTCAAGTTGTTGACCAAAAGATACAATGTATTTAAATTGCATAAAAACAGCAATTTATACACATCTGAGCAATTGCTTTCGGATTTTCCTGGACGTATTTTCGAGGTAGAAGATTGGGCTAGCTATAATAAAAAGGTAAAACAAACATTGTTGCACGATGTGAAAAAGGCTAGTATTGCAGTACGCAATTTCCCCATTACTGTTGCCGAGTTGAGAAAAGCCTTGAAAATCAGCGATGGTGATGCAATATTCCTTTTCGCCACTACTTTGAAAGGGGAAGAGAAGGTCATCATTCGCACAAAAAAAACCGCCTTTTGAGAAGCGGTTTCTTTTGGATTAAAAAATTCGATTAATTATCTCCTGTCGGGGATGCCAAACTTGTTCCACCAAGTTTGGTCATACTTTGATTTGATGGCTTTTTTTACGGTTTGCGTCCTCTTTTTCAGGATGTCCAATGCGTTGTGGGCTTCATCGCTCTTTTTGCGGAGTTCTTCGTTAAGCTTGTCGATTTCAGCAGAAATGGATTCCAGACGTTTGCAGTCTTCCTCCATCTTCTGCATCACGCTTTCTTCTACGCCAGCGTCGCGTCCGAGACGTTGGTTACGTTTTACTCCAGAAATGATGAGCTTTGACTTTTCAAGTTGGTCTTTAAAAATTTGGTACATAATCTGTTGTAATTTATGCTAATGTTGGTTGTTCGTTTTCAAAATCGAACGCAAAGATATGAAAATATTTCAATAGTTATTCATAAATAGTTGAAAATAAGATTATTACATTTTTAATCCACTGATTTTCAAAGGAATTTGCCGATTATTATTATTTTTTTGAATCGGGTGATGAGGCATTACGTCTTTTGTTTTCTTTGTATAGATGTGGATCAGGTTTGGTTTTTGCATTTTGGAACAGGCCATACTAAAGTGACATTTGTGTCGGTTATTAAGGAAAAAACTCGTATTTTTGCAACCCAAAATCTATTTGTGCATGTATGCTCTGTTTAAGAAAGAAATAAGCAATTTTCTCAGCTCACTTATAGGCATCATGGTGATTGTGGTGTTTCTCCTCATTACGGGCTTGTTCCTATGGGTGTTCCAAAGCGATTTCAATGTGTTGAATTCCGTCTATGCCAGTTTAGACAGCCTTTTCATCCTTGCCCCATGGGTGTTCCTCTTTTTGGTACCTGCCGTCACTATGCGCAGTTTCGCGGAAGAGAACCGTACAGGAACCATTGAGATGCTGGTCACTAAGCCCTTGTCGGATTGGCAGATCATTTGGGCAAAGTTTTTGGCGGGTGTGGCCTTGGTGTTGTTAGCCTTGATACCGACATTTATTTATTATTACTCTGTTTTTCAACTTGGTCTGCCGAAAGGCAACCTTGATAGTGGAGGCATCTGGGGCTCTTATATTGGCCTCTTCCTGCTTAGTGCGAGTTTCGTGAGCATCGGCGTGTTTTGTAGCTCTCTGACCAACAACCAAATCCTGGCCTTTATCATCTCCGTCTTTCTTTGCGGATTCCTTTTGATAGGTTTTGAGTTTATTTACTCGCTTTCGTTGTTTGGTCGGGTCGATTTATTCATCCAACAGTTGGGCATGAATGCGCATTATAGCTCTTTGAGTCGTGGTGTCATCGACACGCGTGATGTGTTGTATTTTCTGAGTGTAATTGCGCTGTTTCTCAGTGCAACGAAATTGGTTTTGGCAAGCCGCAAATGGTAAGGAGGATGGAGATGGAAAACAAGCGTAAAAGTCTAAAAAAGAATCAAATTGTCGCTTTTTTGGTGACGGTGGTGATTGTGGTGCTGGTCAATGTTATTGGCTCATATGTGTTCACCCGTTTCGACTTGACGAGTGAAAAACGCTATACTTTGTCGCCTACAACTAAAGAAATCCTCAACGACCTCAATGACTATGTCTATTTCAAGGTGTATCTTGAAGGCGATTTTCCCGCAGGTTTCAAGAAACTACGCCGTGAGACCAAGGAGATGTTAGACGAGTTCCGAGCATATTCAAAGTTCATTGATTACGAGTTTATTAATCCTTCGGAGAGCGCTGATGCTGCCGAGCGTAACGAGACCTATAAACAGCTCTATCAGGCGGGATTGAATCCTACAGACGTGGTGGTGAAAAACCGCGATGGTTCCTCCAAGCAGATGGTGATTTGGCCAGGGGCATTGGTGAGTTACCGAAACAATACCGAGATAGCCATCGACTTGCTTGAAAACCAAATCGGCCAGTCATCGGAGCAGGCCTTGAATGCGTCCATGCAAAACCTTGAGTTTCGTCTTATTGATGCAGTGAAGAAGGTGATCCGCCTGCAAAAGCCCAACATCGCCTTCATCGAAGGCCATGGGGAGTTGAGTGAGCAGGAAGTTCATGACATAGCCCAAACCTTGGCCCAAAACTATAATGTGGTTCGTCTGGAAATTGACGGCAAGATTGATGCCTTGATGCACCGCACTCAAGATGAGGAGAGCGATGTGAAGGCTTTTCCTTCGTATGATGCCATCATCATTGCCAAACCCACACAGCCTTTCGACGAGCGCGATAAGTTCCTCATCGACCAGTATATCATGCACGGAGGCAAAGTGTTGTGGATGGTTGAGCCTGTTTATGCCACTATGGACAGCCTGCAAAGTCAGGAGTCGACCATCGGCCTTGAGCAAGACCTCAACCTTGACGACATGCTGTTCAAATATGGCGTGCGCCTTAATCGTGATCTGCTTTTGGATTTGACTTGCGCCTCATTGCCTATTCGCACGGGTCAGGTGGCCGGTCAGGCTCAACTGGAGTTCTTCCGTTGGTATTACTTCCCCTTGCTGCAAGCCGCCTCGGAGCATCCAATGGTGCGTAATATGAATGCCATCAAGGCGGACTTTGTTAGCTCGATGGTTGCCACCACCTCAGCTAACGATATCGAACAAGTTCCGTTGTTGAAGACCTCCGACTACACAAAGGTGTCGGGTACGCCAGTTTTCATCACCCTAGCCATGTTGCGTCAGGCACCCGACAAACGCATGTTTGCCTCAAAAGGTAAGAATGTGGCCTATCTGTTGAAGGGCAGTTTTCCTTCACTCTATGCCAACCGCATCCCTCAGGAAATCGCTGAGGACAATGGAACCAACTTCATGGAAGAGAGTGTTCCCACAGCCATGATTGTGGTGGCCGATGGAGACATCATCCGCAATCAAATCGACATCAAGACCCGCAAGCCTTTGCCTTTGGGCTTCGACCAATATACGCAAAACACTTATGCCAACAAGGAATTCATCGAAAATGCCATCGGTTATCTCGTTGAAGGCGAAGGCATGATTGACATCCGCTCACGCGAGTTGAAGGTGCGCCTTTTGGATGACACAAAGATTAATCGTGAAAGAACCAAATGGCAGGTTGTCAATACTTTGTTGCCTATTGCAGTGATTATCGCTTTGGGTTTTGTCATGGCTTTTATCAGAAAGAAAAAATACAGTAAAAAGTAATCCATCATGAAGAAAAATAATAGAATTACAATCATTATTGCTGCATTGTTAGTCGTTGTTGCAGGCATTCTGATATGGAACAACCGTTACCTTTCTACCATTCAAGGAGAGTCGTCCGACTTCCAGGTGTGGGACACGGCCTCAGTGACTAAGATTTATTTGGCTGACCGTAGGAATCAGGAGTCGTTGTTGGAGCGTCAAGAGCAGGGTTGGACCCTCAACGGCGCTTATAAGGCCCATTCCAAGCAGGTGCAAAATCTTCTGACCACCTTATATAAGATTCGCGTCAAGATGCCCGTTTCGGTGGCCAGTCACGACAACATCGTGAAACAGTTGGCTTCCCAAAGCACCAAGGTGGAGGTCTACCAGAGGATGCCTCGTATCAATTTGTTCGATAAAATCAAGCTGTTCTATCACGAGAAGCGCACGAAAGTGTTTTATGTGGGGGATGCCACCATGGATAGCAGCGGCACTTTTATGTTGAAAGAAGGCGCCGACAAGGCTTATATTGTCTACATCCCTAGTTTCCGTGGCTTCATTTCCACACGTTTCACTGCTAACCCAGACGATTGGCGCGACCATACCGTTTTTCATGAGAACATGGCTGATATCCAGTCGGTCGAAATCGATTTTAATGAAGACCCAGAGGGCGGTTTCCGCATCGACAATATGGGAAAGCATCAGTACAAACTGACTCGTTTATGTGATAACAAAGACTTGCCTTATGATACACTCAAGGTCATTAATTTAATGTCCTCATTTAGTGATCTTCGTTTTGAGGCGCTGTTTACCAATACAATGGAGCAGGAACGTATCGATTCCATTACAAGCTCTCCTTATGTACATTATCTCGTCGTGACCGATAAGGATGGCAATAAACAGGATATGAAGACCTTCAAGAAACTGGTGTTGAACGGTGTGACAGATATGGGCGGCGAATATGGTGATGTGGACCACGACCGTATGTACGCCCTCATCGAAGGCGGTAAGGATTTCGTTTTGATTCAAAACTATGTCTTTGACAAGGTGTTGCACGATGTGCGCTACTTTGAGGCAGGCAATCCCATACGCTTTGAAATGGGAACAATAGAGGTTTTTGAGTAACTCTATTTCTTTTTAAGCAATCCCACCATCTTGAAACTCACATCTGTAAAGATGAGCGGGGCATAGCCGTTGCGTTCGATTTGGCGCATGGCCTCCTCGAAGAGCTCGGCAATGTGAGCCAGATTGGCTGGGTTGACAAAAGGTGCAAACTTCGAGTTGAACAACTTCTCATCTTCAGGTAACATGACAATTTCTGCAAGGTTGTTGTTGAACAACAGCGAATTGCGGATAATGCGCAAGCCGTATTCCAGCAGTTCCTTTTGCTTTTCACGGCCTATTGTTTTGATGTTGTTCGAGAAGTCAATCAGTTCGGAATAAGCGGCACGGAAGCAAAGCCGCATCCACTGCTGGAAGGTAGTGAAGAAATATTTGTGCTCTTCCGAATCCTGAACCGAATGGCAGGCTGTAATCCAGTTACCTTCCGAAATCATGGCGGCATCGTGAGCTTGGTTGGGTTGGGCATTTAGGCGCTCAATGAGGGCTTTTTCCACCGCTTTGGTTTCGATGGCAGGTATCTTCACCAGAGCCGTGCGTGATTTGATGGTGGTCAGTAGCTCTTCTTGGTCTTCGGCAATAAGAATGAAAACGGTCTTCTCAGGCGGTTCTTCAAGGAGTTTCAGAAGTTTATTGGCCGTGTCGGTACGCATCTTCTCTGCCATCCAGATGATGGCGATTTTGTATTCGCCCTCGTATGACTTCATGCTCAGTTTGCGCAACAGCGAGGCCGCATCGCGCACCGACATGTAGCCCTGTTTGTTCTCCACATCAAGGAAGGTGTACCAACTTGAAGTGTCGACGTAACCTTGATTCTGGATCACATACTCGCGCCACTCTTCCATAAACAAGTCGGACTCAGGATTGCTCTTTATCTTTTTTGTGGCCGCAGTCGGCACCACGAAATGCAGGTCGGGATGCACCAGTTTCTGCATCTTTTGGCAGGTGGGACATACGCCGCAGCTGTCGGTCTCGGTGCGGTTGGGGCAGAGGATATATTGTGCGTAGGCTAAAGCCAAGGGTAACTTACCGCTTCCGGCAGGTCCCAAAAAGAGTTGGGCATGAGAGACATGGTTGTCCCTTACGCTGGCGATGAGCTTTTGCTTGATTGCTGATTGGCCTATGACGTCTTTGAACTGCATGATATTTTGTTTCGGAGAGCAAAAATACAGTTTTTTGGGCATTGTACCCGAAAAACGAATAAATAAGTTTTACCACAACTTCGCCTGCAAAATGATTGCTCTGTTTTTGTAGGTGTTTGGAGAAAAACAAGTATAGGTTGTATGAGATTGGCATTATTGTTTTTTGTTGCAGTATTGTAAAGAATCAAAATGTTACCGGTCTTTATTGCGCAATTACATCAACGGCTTCATAAAAATCCCAGGAGCGTGAAGCGCAAATTTTGCGGCAAATTCAAAAATTAGGTCAAAAAATTGCCGCTATTACATTCTAAAAAACTGTATTTTTGCAGTTTCTTTCAAAAACAGCAAATAACATCGCTATTATATGGATTATAACTTTACCGAAATCGAGAAGAAGTGGCAGCAATATTGGCGCGACAACAAAATCTATAAGGTTGATATTGACCACAGTAAGCCGAAATTCTATGTCTTAGATATGTTTCCGTATCCCTCGGGCGCAGGCCTGCATGTGGGTCACCCGCTGGGATATATCGCCTCGGATATTTATGCAAGATACAAAAGGCTGAAAGGCTACAATGTGTTGCACCCGATGGGCTATGACGCCTACGGTCTGCCCGCCGAGCAATATGCCATTCAGACGGGCACGCACCCCGCTGTGACGACCGAAAAAAACATCAATCGCTACCGCGAACAGATGGACAAGATCGGTTTCAGCTACGACTGGGATCGCGAAGTGCGCACTTGTGAACCAAGTTACTACAAGTGGACACAATGGACGTTCCTCCAGTTGTTCAAGTCATTCTATTGCTACAGCTGCCAAAAAGCCCAGCCTATCAGCAAGCTGATTGCCCGCTTCGAGGAAAAAGGTACCGAAGGTCTCAATGTGGCTGAGAGCAAGCCGCTGAGCTTCACCGCCGCCGAGTGGAAGGCAATGAGCGAGAAGCAACAACAGGAGGTGCTGATGAACTACCGTCTTGCTTATCAAGCCGAGGCCATGGTGAACTGGTGTCCAGGCTTGGGTACAGTGCTTGCCAACGACGAGGTGGCCGACGGCCTCTCGGTGCGTGGCGGCTTCCCCGTGGAGCGCAAGTCGATGAAGCAGTGGCAACTCCGTATCACCGCTTACGCCGACCGCCTGCTGCAAGGTCTTGAAACGGTCGATTGGAGCGAGTCGGTGAAGGATTTGCAACGCAATTGGATTGGCAAGTCGATGGGTGCTTCCGTTATCTTCAAGGTGGATGGTAAAGACATTGATTTGGAAGTGTTTACTACTCGTGCTGATACTTTGTTTGGCACGACCTTCATGGTGTTGGCACCTGAGCATGAGTTGGTTTCACAAATCACCACACCTGAGCAACGCGCTGAGGTGGAAGAATATATCACCCGCACCAAGAACCGCAGTGAGCGTGAACGTATGGCTGAGGTCCGTAAGGTGAGTGGTGCCTTCACCGGTGCCTACGGCATCAACCCCATCACGGGTGTCAAACTGCCCATCTGGATTGCTGACTACGTGCTGATGGGCTATGG
Source organism: uncultured Bacteroidales bacterium (assembly GCA_946187645.1). GTDB lineage: Bacteria > Bacteroidota > Bacteroidia > Bacteroidales > F082 > Limimorpha. The sequence goes on from CAMHRP010000024.1 coordinate 24,298, forward strand.
TACAGGTGCCATCATGGCCGTGCCAGCCCACGATAGCCGTGACTTCGCCTTTGCCCGTCACTTCAATCTGCCCATCATCCAAGTAGTGAAGAAACCTGGTACCGAGCCGACTGACCCCGCAACATGGGAAGAAAGCTTCGACGCCAAGGATGGCGAACTCGTCAACTCTGGCTTCCTCAACGGCCTGACCGTGAAGAAAGCCATCGAGCGTATGATTGAGGAACTGGAGAAACTGGGTGTTGGTACAGGCAAGACAAATTATCGCTTGCGCGATGCCATCTTCAGCCGTCAGCGTTATTGGGGCGAGCCTTTCCCGATCTATTACAAGGACGGCATGCCTTACGCCATGGATGAATCGAAGCTGCCGCTTGAGCTGCCTGCCATCAATGAATACAAACCCACCGAGACGGGTGAGCCGCCTTTGGCTCGCGCGCAGAACTGGGTCACGGAGGAAGGCTATCCCATCGAGACCAATACCATGCCAGGCTTTGCTGGTTCAAGCGGTTACTATTTCCGCTATGAGGATCCGCACAATGACAAGGAATACTTCAGCCGCGAAGCCAACGACTATTGGCAGAATGTAGATCTTTATATCGGTGGTGCCGAACATGCCACTGGCCACTTGATTTACAGCCGCTTCTGGTGCAAGTTCCTGTATGACATTGGCTTGTCTTGCAAGGATGAACCTTTCCAAAGGATGATCAACCAAGGAATGATCCAAGGTCGTTCCAGCTTCGCTTATCGTGTTAATATGGAGAAGCTGTGCGAATACGACGTATGGAACATTATTAAGGACAAGCGTTTGGGCGTGGAGTTTATCAAGGGCTACAAGGATGGTCGCCGTCAGTTCGACTTCTTCTGCCCCGAGAAAGGCATCCTCATTGAAATCAACCGCATGGGCAACCTTGAGAAGGTGGCCGAACCGTGGGAGGATTATGCAGCATCGAAGGGCTACAAGCTGCTTTTGGTGCCCAATATTGATGTTTTGAATGATTATAGGGCTGGAACCCATATCGTTGAGCAGAAAATCAAGGACTTGATTGCGGGTAAGGAAGTCCCGTCTTTCGTTGAAGGCGAAGAGTATAATCGTGGTCCTATCTTCGTGTCCAAAAACATAACCGATCGCGAGTTGTTCAGTGACCCGATTCATGTTGATATTAATATGGTGCGCAACGATATCCTTGATATTCCAGCATGTCGCCAGTGGCGCGATGACCTGAAGGATGCCCACTTCATCAAGGAGAAGGATAAGGACGGCAATGAAGTTTACGTTTGCGGCAACGAAGTCGAGAAGATGTCGAAGTCGAAGTACAATGTGCAGAACCCCGACGACCTTGTGGAGAAATACGGTGCCGACACGCTCCGTCTCTATGAAATGTTCCTCGGCCCCTTGGAGCAATCCAAACCTTGGGATACGCAGGGCATCGAAGGTACCTTCCGATTCGTGCGCAAGTTCTGGAGGCTGTTCCACAACGAAAACAACGAGTTCTGCGTTAGTGATGAACCTGCTACCGCTCCTGAGCTGAAGAGCCTGCATAAGCTCATCAAGAAAGAAGAGGACGGCATCGAGAGCATCTCGTTTAACACGGTCGTCTCGGCCTTTATGATTTGCGTCAACGAGCTGGCCGACCTCAAGTGTAACAAACGCGAAGTGCTTGAGCCTTTGGCTATTATGATTTCACCTTACGCTCCTCACATTGCAGAAGAATTGTGGCATTTGCTTGGCCATGAGACTTCGGTGGTGAATGCTGCATTCCCCGTTTACGACGAGAGCAAGACCGTGGAGAACAGCTTCAACTACCCCGTGAGCTTCAACGGCAAGATGCGCTTCAGCATGGAGCTGCCTGTCACGATGAGCCAAGACGAGGTGCAGGCCGCCGTGCTCGCTGCTCCCGAAGCCGCCAAGTGGATTGAGGGCAAGCAGATACGCAAGGTCATTTACGTGCCGAAGAAGATTGTGAATATCGTGGTGGGATAAAGACTTCCTGCTTATTGTTGTGCCCGGTATTCCTTGGGCGACAAACCTGTATTTGTCTTAAAATAACGGGTGAATGCAGCTGGGTCTGAAAAGCCAAGCTGCTGGCTGATTTGTTGGATGTTGAGGTTACTGCTGTGGCGAAGTAATGACTTTGCTTGAACGATAACATAACCCGTAATCCATTCATTGGCGCTAATGCCGGTTTGTTTTTTGATGACGCTGCCAAAGTATTTGGGCGACAAGCAAAGAAGATTGGCATAATACTGCACCTCACGGCTTTCTTGGAAATGGTTGACAAAGGCGTTTTTAAAGCGGTTAACCAATTGTTGGGCTGGGGTGGGTTCCGGCGCCGTTAAGCCGTTTTCATGTAGGTAGATTTCCATCAAATGCGTTCCTATCTCCATTTGCTTGATCAATAATTCGTCACGTTCAGGGTGGCTCAATTGACTGATGGCTTGGAGCATCATGAAATGCCCTTTCATGCCTTCGTATTGCTCATCACTCAGATGAAAAACGGAATTGTATCGGTATTCGGCATGCTCAAAATAAAAAGGATAGAGATGCTTCAGGCTTTGGAGATAACTTGGTGAGATGACGAGCAATGAAACCAAATAATCGTCGCTCGTCTCTTGTATCTCCATCACGTGACCAGGAGGCATCACGACAAAGTCGTGTCGATGGAATTCCTTTTGTTGCTTGTCAAAAAGGTTTTTCAGCCCTCCCCGATGCGTTAGCCAAAGTACGAAAAATGGCGATGCGTAGGCTTTCTCGTAAATAGGCACTCGGTTGATGTTATCAAATATCATTAGACCATGCTTTTTAATTTGGTCTCTTATTTCCTCCAATGCGTGTGGCTGCTTATCCATTTGTTTCGGTCATTTTGCCTACAAAAATACGTGTTATTGGAATTAAAGTCTAAAAAAACCGACCAAATGACAATTATTTCGTTCTAATCGTTACTTGGTTAGTGTTGGAATAGCTCTACTTTTGTGACCAAGATGAAAAGAGCACAACGGCATCATTATCACTAGTTAGTGTCCATGTACTGGCTTTTCCTATTGTTTGGCGACAAAAGTGTAATAGTCAGTGGAGTACTTTTTTTGTTTGTACTTCATTTTTTTCATTTAAAGTGAGATGGTGCCGTTTTTTATTTTGCTTGCATTTCAAACACTACTGCATGCGGCATCTCAATACTGTTCGGGAAATCGATGCGGTAACGACCATCAGCCTCCTTGCGAAGGGTGGCTTTTTTGTTGCAACCTAACACCTTGATTTTACCCATCTTCAGGCCTGCAGACGGGCCGTCTGCAGGAACAGGAAAATCAAACCAATAGGTCTCAGGCACAGGACTTTCCTGTTCGTCCAAGAGGAAAATGCCATAGACTTTGTCGCCCTTCTGCGTGAAGCGGAACTTGCCATAAGTGAAGGGGTAAATTGGGCGTGTGCCATAGATGGCCTCACCGTTCACCTTCATCCACTCGCCGATTTCCTTCATGCGGAGCAGGGCTGTGTCGGGCAAATTGCCATCGGCATCAGGACCCACATTGAGGAGGAAATTGCCACCTTTGGCCACCACGTCGCAGAGCAGATGTATTAACTTGTTGGTGCTCTTGTATTTGTCGGTGGAGACGTATGACCACGAGTCGCCCATCGACATGCAGGTCTCCCAAGGATAGGGCAGGAGCGAGTCGGGCACCTGCTGTTCGGGGGTCTGGTAGTTTTCGTATTTGCCGCCCACTGAACGGTCAACGATGATAAGGTCGGGGTTGTTTTCGCGGGCGATTTGTGCCACTTTTTTCATATTAATGTCTTGGATGTAGCCTTGGCAGCCGAGCCACGGGCGCGTCTCTTCGTTCACGCTCCATTCGGGACGCACCCAACCGCCGTCGAGCCAAAGGATGTCGATGTCGCCGTAGTTGTGGGTGAGTTCGCGTATCTGTCTGTGGGTGAATTGCTTGTATTTTTCAAAGCGCTCGGGCATGACGGTAGGGTCGTAGTTGACATTGCGGTCAGGCGTGGCCCATTCGTGTGCCCAGTAGTCGTCGCAGTGCCAATCGGGTTTCGAGAAATAAAGACCAGTCCAAAAGCCCTTTTCGCGGAAGGCCTTCAACACTTCGCCCGTGATGTCGGCCTTGGGATTTTCGGAGAACGGACAGCTCGGGTCAACGGTGGAGTAGGAGGTCTCCTTGGTGCCAAACATGCAGAAGCCGTCGTGGTGCTTCGTGGTGAAGACGACGTACTTCATGCCTGCTCCTTTGGCCGCCTCAGCCCATTTTGTGGGATCAAAGTGTTGCGGATTGAAGGTTTTATTAAGGTTTTGGTAATCAGTCTTGTATTGGTAATAATCCGCGCCATTGCGGTTAATCCAAGGCTCGTTGCAGATGGACCACGACTCCACCACTTCCCATTGGGCGTAGATGCCCCAGTGCATCATAAAACCGAACTTCAGGTCCTGCCATTGGCTGATGCGGTTCGTGATAATGGGGTCGGTTTCGGGGCGTTGGTCGTCGGTTTGGGCGAAGGCCATCATGCAAACAAGGCATAAAAACGTGGAGAAAAAGCACTTCTTCATGGTCAATCAGATTTATCGTGCAAAGGTAGGAAAAAACGGCTGTCTATTTGTGATTTTTCCATACATATTTAAACTAATGGAAGGAGTTAGAGTGAACTGGAAAAGCGAACAAGGACGAAGGGGCGCAACTTTAAACATTAAGGATGTATTATTTGTTTTTGACGATAAAGATTTTTTCCCTATGTTTGCAAATTATTAAATTAAATAACCCTTTATGATTATGAATAAACCGTGTCTTTTGCTATGCTCAGCGCTGCTATTGGCCTGTGGCATAATGGTTTCCTGTAGTGGAAACCAAACCCCAATGGAATTGCCTATGACGAAGTACGAGACCAAGGTGCTTCAACCGGAACCCAAAACGTATAACATGTTGTTCCCGGCAACGACTTGCGGCATCACTGAAATCAAGGTGTATCCGCAGGTTGAAGGCATTGTTACGAAGAAAAATTACACTCCTGGCACCATCGTCCAAAAAGGCCAAACCCTCTTTGTGATCGACCCGACCGAGTATCAACTCAGCGTGCAGTCTGCCGAAGCTAACCTTAAGGTGGCGAAAGCCAATTTGGAGACCACGAGATTGCAGTATGAGTCGAACCAGAAACTGTTTGAAAAGAGAATCATCAGCGATTATGTGCTCAACACCAGCCTCAACGACTACAATTCGGCGCAGGCTTCGGTTTCGCAGGCTCAGGCACAACTCAACATCGCTCGGACCAACCTCGGCTATTGCACCGTCACATCACCGGTGACAGGCTTCATTGCCGGCAACGAATTCAACGTGGGCGACATGGTTTCAAGAGCCAAGTATTTATGCACCGTGAGCGACATCAGTAAGGTGAAAGCCAACTTCTCCATCACGGAAACCGACTTGCTGGACTTGGTCAGGGTGTATCATTTGATTTCGGGCAAAAACGGCATGGAAGGTCCCAACGGATCCCTCGTCAGCGATGTGTTGCCCAAGGTGAAGCTCAAGCTGAAAGACGGCACTATTTATGAACATGAAGGCAGGATATCCATGATTAGCGCAATCGTCAACCAAAACACGGGTACGGCGGCATGCGAAGCCAGCTTTGAGAATCCCGACGGCGTGCTTCGTTCGGGCTTGTCGGCCAATGTCATCATTCCGACTGCGGTCGACAGTGTGCTGAGCGTGCCCCAAACGGCCGCCGTGCGCCTGCAAGACAAGATGATGTTCTACCGCGTTAAGCAGGACGGGACGGTGGAAGGCATCATCTGCAAGGAAGTGTATTCTTCGAACGATGGAACGGAGTATTACATTCTTGAAGGTTTGAACCCAGGCGACGAGGTGGTCACCAACGGTGCGGGCAAGTTGACGAATGGACAGAAAATCAGATAATCTGTAGGGCTGTCACACTGTGGCAGCCGTACAATAATAAATGTCTGTCACATTGTGGCAGCCGTACAAATAAAGAGTTTAGCGTATGGAAAAACCAATAAAACAAAAATATTTCGTAAAGCACTGGGTGTCAGCGCTTGTCGTCGCTGTGCTGGTTTGCCTTGTCGGAGTGGTGGGACTCAATTCGTTATCGATTGAGCAATACCCTAACATTGCGCCACCACAGGTCGTCATTTCGGCCTCTTACACCGGTGCCGACGTTGCGTCTATCATGAAATCGGTCATCATGCCCATCGAGGAGCAGGTGAACGGTGTGGAAGATATGATGTATATCTCCTCATCGGCTTTCTCCAACGGTAGTGCCGAAATCAGTGTGTATTTCAAGCAAGGCACCGATGCCGACAAAGCCACGGTGAACGTGCAAAACCGCGTGAGTCAGGCCGAAGGCATATTGCCTGCTGCAGTGACCCAACAGGGTGTTACCGTGCAAAAGAGTGTCAACTCCATCCTGCAAATCCAGTCTTTGGAGAGTACCGACGACAGGTTTGACCAGAAGTTTATTATCAACTACTTGGACATCAATGTAATACCGCGTATCAGCCGTATCACTGGTGTGGGTAGCATCAACCTCCTCGGCGATACCTACGGTGTACGTATCTGGATCAAGCCGGATGTGATGGCCTCATACGGCGTCACCAGGGAAGAGATTATCAATGCCATCAATGAGCAGCACATGGTGTCGCCCGTGGGTAGCATCGAGAGCACGGTTAACAAGATGGACATTGAGTTCAAGGGACAACTCAGCGAAATGAGCGAGTTCGGGGAAATCATCCTGCGTGCCACCCCTGACGGCGAGGTTTTGCGCTTGAGAGACGTGGCCGACGTGGAGTTTGGAACCAAGACGTACTCCTTCCGTTCGAAGGTGGACGGACATCCCGGAGCAATGTTCTTCGTCAAGCAGGCACCGGGTTCCAACGCTGCAGAAGTCAACGCGGAAATCGACAAGGTAATCAAGGAAATCTCAAAGTCGTTGCCTGCCGGTTTGGAATTCAAGCAGATGGAGACCTCCGATGACTTCCTTTACGCCTCCATCCACAATGTGGTCGAAACCCTTATCATCGCCATCGTCCTCGTTATCCTCATTGTGTATCTGTTCTTGCAGGATTTCAAGGCGACTTTGATTCCCTCGATTTCTATCATCGTGTCATTGGTGGGCACCTTCGCCATTGTGTGGGCATTGGGCTATTCGCTCAACCTAATCACGCTGTTCGCCTTGGTGTTGGCCATCGGAACCGTCGTCGATGACGCCATTGTGGTCGTTGAGGCGGTGATGACGAAGATGGAGACAGGAAAATACACCGCCGCATCCGCCACCAGCGAGGCACTCCATGAGGTGACGGCAGCCGCTATTTCAACCTCGTTGGTGTTTGTCGCCGTGTTTATCCCCGTGACTTTCATCTCGGGCACCCAAGGCACTTTCTTCAAGCAGTTCGGTTTCATCATGTCGGGTTCGGTGTGCCTTTCCACCCTTTCAGCCTTGACCATCTGCCCAGCCCTTTGCGCGCTTTTGTTCAAACCGAAAAAAGAAGGCGAAAAAGAACATAAGGGAGTCAGCTATTACGTCAAGCAAGCATACGATGTGGCATTCAATGCCATGTTGGGCAAGTATATGAAAGGCGTGAGCAAATTCATCAAGCGTCCTGCTGTTTCTTGGATTCTGGTAGCGGTTTTCAGTGTTGGTATGGTATGGTTGATGAAGAGCGCCCAATCGGAACTTGTCCCTCAGGAAGACCAGGGCTTCTTCTTCGTCGATGTGCAAACCACACCAGGCACCTATCTGAACGAAACGGAAGCGGCGGTCAGTAAAGTCGAGAATTACGTTAAATCAATAGAGGATGTCGAACTGGTTAGCGCCGTGTCAGGTTTCTCCATCATGAACGGTGGCGCCGGAACCAACTACGGCACCTTGATGGTACGACTGAAAAACTGGGAGGAGCGAGACTTCTACAGCGTCGCCACCGTGCAGAACCAAATCACATTGTGGTCGATGGAGAATATGCCGGAGGCCGATGTATCCGCGTTCCAGATGCCTCAGATTCCGGGCTATGGCTCAGGTTCGGCCATAGAGTTGAACCTCCAAAACAGTTCGAGTGACGACGACGCGACCTTCATCAATTATGCGACCGAGTTCACGCAGAAATTGAATGAACGCCCAGAGGTGGCCATAGCGGTGGCTACCTATTCGGCCAACTATCCGAAATACGAACTTACCGTTGATGTGCCGGCTTGCATAAGCAAGGGCATTTCGCCGAGGACCGTTGTTGAGACCATCGGCACTAACCTCGCTGGATCGTATATCGGCACCTACACCAAATATGGCAAGGTGTACTATGTGATTGTGGAGGCGGGCGATGAGTATCGCATGGAACCGAGCACGCTCAACAACATTTACGTTCAGGCAGGCGAAGAGATGACTCCAGTGTCGGGGTTGGTCACCATGACCCCGATCATGGGCACCTCGCAGGAGCGCCGTTTCAACCTGTTTACTTGCTACAACATTAACATGATTGCTAACCCAGGCTATACTTCGTCGCATGTGCGTACCGCCGTCGATGAAGTGATGGAAGAGGTGTTCCCCGAAGGCTACAGCTACGAGTTTGGCGGTATGGCACGTGAGGAGGCTGCTAATGCCGGTTCCAACACCACCGCCATCATCTATGCCATCGCCGTATTGTTGGTCTACCTCATCCTCGCCGTGTTGTATAACTCGGTGTTTATCCCCTTCGCGGTGTTGCTGTCCATCCCGTTTGGTATCTTCGGCGCTTACTTGGCGGTGCGCCCCTTGGAGGTGTTGATGGGTGTGGGTGTCAACGTATATGTGCAGGTGGGTGTCATCATGTTGATGGGTTTGGCGGCCAAGACTGCCATTCTTATCACTGAGTTCGCCGTGCAGAAACGCAAAGAGGGCATGTCGATTTACGATGCTGCCGTCGGTGCCTGTCAAGACCGTCTGCGTCCTATCCTGATGACCGTTTTGACCATGATTATCGGTATGATTCCGTTGATTGTGGGCACGGGCGCAGGTGCTGTGGGCAACAAGTCGCTGTCCATCGCTGTGGTAGGCGGTATGACGGTGGCTATCATCGCCATCTTGTTCGTCACGCCGGCCTTGTACATTGTGTTCCAGAAGATTCACGAGCGTTTGACCCCCGACAAAGATGATGAAGAATAAACACTAAATGATGATTTCTATGAAAAGATATATAATTTTGATTTTTGCAGTCCTGCTGCTGTTGCCTGGCTGCAACCTTTATAAGAAATACGATTCGAAAGCCAACACCATCACAGGCAACCTTATGGGCGATGTGATGAATCCGCAAGACACCTTGTCAATTGGCGACATGAGTTGGCGTGATGTCTTTAAAGATCCCAATCTCCAGAGCCTCATCGAAACGGCATTGGTCAACAACACCGATATGCGCACCGCTCAACTCACCATCGAGCAGGCGCAAAACGTGGTGAGGTCGGCCAAATGGGGCTATGCGCCCACTTTGTCGTTCTCTCCCAATGCCTCCTATAATTATCAAGGTGGAGCTGGTGGTTACAGCGTCCAAATTCCCGTCAGGGCGAGCTGGCAGTTGGGTATTTTTGGTCAGAACCGGAGCAAAGTCCGTTCAGCCAAGGCAAAACTCGCCTACGATGAAGACTTACGTCAAGCAGTGCAAGTCGACTTGGCCGCCAATGTCGCCAACCTGTATTACACCTTGGTGATGCTCGACCGCCAGTTAGCGATTTCCGAGGCGACCGAGATACTGTATCAGGAGTCGTACAACACCACGCAGGCCTTGTTCCAGGCGGGTACCTACAACAGCCCTGCAGTGTATGAGATGCAGGCTTCGTTGGAGGCTTTGCGTGCCGATATTGTAGATTTGCGCTACGGTATCGCTGCTACCGAAGCCTCGCTCTGCGTGTTGCTCGCAGAGCCGCCGCATCACATCGACCGCTCTTCTTTTGAGCAATTTGAGATGCCCGAGCAGATTCACGTCGGTTTGCCCGTCCGTTTGCTCGCAGCCCGTCCCGACGTCCGTATGGCCGAGCGCAATATGGAAATTGCTTATTACACCACCCAACAGGCGCGTCAGTCCTTCTATCCTTCGCTCAGCCTCGATGGTCTGTTTGGCTTAGCCGGTACTTTCAGCGCGCTTGACCTCATCTGTCAGGCCGTAGGCTCGTTGACGCAGCCCATCTTGCAAGGCGGACAGCTCACGGCACAGCTCCGTAATGCCAAAGCCGAACAAGAGAAGGCAAGTTTGGAGTTCGTCCAGACCCTTTACGATGCTGGTAGTGAGGTGTATCAATACAAGAAAGCCATTGAGACGGCAGAGGAAAAGACCAGCCACATCGACATCCGCGTCAACGCCCTGCAAGAGGCTTTTTCGGCCACTACCGAGTTGATGAACCATGGCTCGACCACTTATTTGGAGGTCCTCACCGCGCAGGAGTCGTTGCTTTCGGCTCAACTCGCACAAGTGGAAAACCGCTATGAGCTGGTGCAGGCCCTCATCAACCTTTACACCGCTTTGGGTGGATTTGGGAAGTGAGTTGAAGATACGAAAAAACCACGCTTCGCAGCATCACTGCAAAGCGTGGTTTTTTTATGTGTCAGTCGGAATTTATTCCTGTTCCATCATGGCTCTGACTTCCTTGGCCTTCACGGTGTAGATGTTGCCATCGGCATCGCAAAGGTAGAAGGAACCGTTGTGGCGGCAACGCATGGCAATAAGCCTTTGCATTGAGAGGTCGAGGCCGCTCATCAATTTCTTGGTGAAGGACGAAACTTCATTCTTCTTGGCATTCACTGTTACTGTTGTCATATTGTCTGATCTTTTTAAATTTTTCTTCGTTGTAAAACTTGGTGGATTTGATGTTACCTTCGGCGATGACTTCGGAGGGCATGACACTGTTGTCGATGAACAGGAAGTAGTCAACGACAGGGCAGTAGAGGTTGAAAAGGTTCTTGATGCCCGCTTTGTAGCGCCTGCGGATGATGTTGTCGTCCACATGATGACCGCCGTGCTTCACACGCTCTGCCACGCGCTTGATGGCCAACTCGGGGCTTTGCAGCCAGAAGTAAACCAAACTGGCTTTGTAGCCTTCCTCGCGGGCTTTCTTGATGAGTGCATGATAGGATTTGGCGGCCAAGGTGGTCTCGATGGCAAAGTCAGCTTTGTCGGCGATGAGGGTTTTGATGCGCGACAACATCAGGCGACCTGCGGCGACCTTGGCACCATCAGGATTGAGCGGCGAGAGACCCTTGGCGATCTCATCGCAATTGACGAACTCCTTACACTGAAGTGTCTCCGGTAAGACCGTCAGAGAAGCTGTCGTTTTTCCCGCTCCGTTACAACCTGATATGATATATAAATTCGGCATCAAATAAAATTCTGCTCGTTTTCAGCTGGCATTTTCCGTGCCAAACTGGCTGCAAAGATACAACTTTTGTGAATATGTCAACACTTTTCCACACTTTTCCACGATTTTTTTTGGACGACTTTTGGTAATAGTCTGATATTCAAAGCAAACTCGATTCAAATATTGTTGTGGTTAATTACCCAAAAATTTGTACTTTTACCGCCTCAAACGATGATGATGAAGAAGCGCTATCTCATAGGATTGTTTTTCTTGGCCATGACGGTGTTTTCCTGCCAAAAACCAGTGGAGTATCCCATTGAGCCAAAGATTGCCTACGAAGGCTTTACCTATCTGTTCAATGCAGACAGTACATTCAGCGGTGAGGGTATCATTAAGTTTTCCTATACCGATGGTGACGGTGACCTCGGCCTCAATGCGTCAGACACCCTGCCACCCTTCGGCTTCCATGATGCACATTATTATAATATGGTAGTCGACTACCTGAAGTCTGAAAACGGGGTTTTCGTGAAAACACCGCTTTTAAGTCCCCATGTGCCGACAAATCCTGCCGACACGCTCGTGCTCTTCGATACGGTCACCTTTAATGCCCGTTTCAAACGGCTTCGCGATTCAGAGGAGCCTAAGGCCATCAGTGGTACGATAGAATATAAACTCACGGTGCAGAATCCATTGTCTCCCAACGACACGATAAAATTCGAAATCCACATCCTCGACCGTGCCTTGCACGAAAGCAATATGATTCAAACCGAAGCGATATATACTTTAGGAAATAAATCTAACACAAATTTGAAATAAATGATTATGAAGAAACTATCTCTATTATTTTCTTTTTGTCTGTTGCTGTCTTCGCTAATCGCTCAGACAGCAGGCGAAAGCATCGATGTGACGCACTACGCCATCCACGTCAACGAGTTGAATTTTGCCGACCATACGCTGCAAGGGGAGACCTTTGTTGACTTTACGGCTACTTCTGAGGTTTCTCAAATAGTTTTGGAACTGAAATATTTGGAAGTCAGCAGTGTAACGGCAACAAATGCCTCTGTTTCCGGTTTCTCCCAGGAGGGTGACTTTCTGATTGTCGATCTTGTTTCACCTTTGTTCAACGGCAACTCCGCAACCCTTGACATCATTTACGGCGGTAACACTTTCAACGAAACTTGGGGTGGTGTAGAATGGTGGGGCGATTATGTCTATAACCTCGGTGTGGGCTTCGACAGCCACCCGCACAACCTTGGCAAGACTTGGTTCCCCTGCGTGGATAATTTCACGGACAAGGCCACCTATGATGTGTTTGTCACCACGACCAACGACAAAAAAGCCATTTGCGGCGGCAATTTTGTCGAGACCATCGACAATGGCAACGGCACCACAACTTGGCACTGGAACACGCCGCAAGAGATTGCTACTTACCACATCTCTTTCGCTGTGGGAGATTATGAGGTTTGGGAAGATGTGTATCACGGCATTGAGCGCGACATACCGATTACGGTGTATGCCAAGCCGAGTCAAATTAATAATGTGCCAGCCTCGATGGTGCATCTCAAACAGATTGCTGCTTTCTTTGAGGAGAGTTTGGGTGCCTATCCGTTCAACCGTATCGGCTATGTGGTCACGGGAAAAGGTTGTATGGAGCACACCGACAATATTGCCATCGTGCCTTCTGTTGTCGACGGTACGTTGGGAGGTGAAGAATATATTGCCCATGAGCTTTCACACATGTGGTCGGGTAACCTGGTCACCTGTGCCGAGGCGGGCGACATGTGGCTCAACGAGGGCTTTGCCCAGTTCTGGGGTGCGTTTTATGAATCGGCGGTATATGGTGAGGACCATTTCCAAAATACCATTTCGAACAAGGTCAACAGCATCAATTCATGGTGCAACAGTCCTACCAACTGGATACCGCTCAACAACATGCCGCTCGATATGACCTACAATACCAACGCCATCTATGAACGTGGTGCCGTCATCGTCAACACGATGATGAACTACATGGGACGAGATAATTTCCTTACTGCAATGCGCGAATACTTCCAGCAATATGCTTATCAGACAGCTACATCTCAAATCCTTTGCGATGCGCTCACTGAACATTCGGGTGTTGATATGCAGGGCTTTTTCGATTCATATGTTTACGCTTCGGGTATGCCTCACCTGTATGCTGTGATGGAATCGGTTGCCGAAGCGAACAACCAATACGAAGTGACACTCAAGTTGAGTTACCAGCATATTGGTGACAGCCATATCGGGCAGAACAATGTGTATGAAGTGACTTTCATAGGTCCCGAATTCCAACTGATTACAGAGAAAGTGAATTGGGACGGATTGCATGACAAAGTAACCTTGACACTCGATTTTGAGCCCGTCGGTTTGGTCAACGATCTCAACAACAACTGGTTGGATGGCAGAACGCAGAAGAATTTCATGCTAAAGACATCATCTCAACAAAGTTTTGGCGCTTTCAAAGTGGAGGCTTCTTCGCTTACTGATTCGGTATTCGTTGCCGTCGAAAACCATTTGGTCGGCCCTTATGATGACCCGCTGGTTCCTTATCTGCATCTTTCGACCAAGCATTTCTGGACCATCAACCGATACGACTTCGGTGAGGCTGAGGTAAAGGGCTCGTTCGACTTCAGTACTTCAACAGATGGCGATATTATCCAATCGGTCAGCGACTCGGCTACTTTATTATATCGTCGCAATGCTTCCGAGGCTTGGCATGAGATTGCATACACTTTATTTGCTGGTAGTACTTGGAATCATGGCCGATTTATTGTAGATAATCTTCCTTCGGGCGAGTACACTATTGCTGTTTGGGACAAGGAAGCCCTTGCTGAAGAAGAGTATTATGCGCCCAATCGTCGCATGCAGGTGTTTCCCAATCCCGCTGAAGGCCAAGTTCGTTTGAGTTGGGATGAAATCGCCGACGGCGAAATCCGCATTATTGGCATTGACGGTAAAGAACTAAAAAGAATCGTTTATTCCCAGGCTGAGGGCGTGGAGATTGCGATCGAAGGCCTGCCCAAAGGTTGTTACACAATCATGCGTCTCGGCAAGGGAGGAGAAGTGTTGGCTACAGAAAAATTGATAATTAAATGATAAACAAAATGAAAAACTACAGATTTTTTGCATTGTTATGTATGTTGGGTGTTTTGCTCACTTCATGCAACAAAAAGAATGAATGGACCAACTATTACGGCTACACTTGCCAGGATATCGCTGGGTCTTATGGTCCGTCAGATGTGGCCAGTGCCTTTGAAGGCCTAACTGAGAGTGATTTGTGTCATATCTGCAACGATGCCCAAGTTGAAATCACATCCAACGGTGGCAAGATAACGCTGAACTTCAAGAGCGTAAAAGCTGGCTTGGAAAAGAGTTGGAATGGGAATCCCATCATGAACGAAAATGATTTTTTATTGCAGATGGGCAATATTGCAGGAGATGTACCTGAGATTTTGGCTACGGTTTACATCGACCAATCTCGTCATGTACGTCTGCATGGGTATGTGCGCAAGGTGAAGTCGTATACCCCTGAAGGTCCGGTTTATATCAATAACTATTTCGATGTCATTAGAAACTAAATATTTACAATTATGAAAAAAGGATTATTTGTATTGGCCGTCCTTGTGATGGCTTTTGGAAACGTGAGCTTTGCACAGCACATAGCCAATCTGAAATCGAATGCGACACAGCATGTGTTGAAACATTATGGCGTTCGAGACGGAACAACTATAGTGCCTGAGATTGCCACTTGGGAAACCACTGATGGTGAGAAGTATCGGACTGTCTACACTTACGATGAGTATGACTTTTATCTCATTGAGGAACACACGAAAATAGACGAAGGCGCTGGTTGGATGGATTATTACATGATTACTTATGAATACGACTTCAATGGCAATGTGATTGAAGCCGTGGCCATGTCGGCATACGAAACTGGCATGATGGAAAACGAAGCACGTGCTTCTTATACCTATGATGGTGATTTATTGAGCGAGGTCGTTTACCAAGAATGGGATGACGGAAATTGGGTGAATGATGAGAGAGAGGTCTACAATTATAACGGTGATGTGACCACCGTTCTCTATTGGGACTGGAATGGCACCAATTGGACCTCCGACGAACTCTATACATACACTCGCATTGGTAACACCATCGAACTCCTCATGCAATACATGCAGGGCGGTGCATGGCAAAACGATGAGAAGCAGATTATTACTCTTAACTTCGATGAGAAAGTCACCGAAATCCTCGACCAAGACTGGGTTGGCACTTCCTGGGTCAATGATGAATTGACAACCTACAATTATGAAGGCAGTGTTTTCCCCACGAAGACCGTGAAGGAATGGGATGGTTCGGCTTGGGAGAATCATTTAAAGTTTGAATACACTTATGATGGCAACGGTAATGCCGTGAGTGGCCTTTGCCTTGAGTTTGGAGGTTACGATTGGGTGTTGGACAATGGCGATATCGAGATGATTTTCAGTAATGGTGCGAAGAGCAATGAATACTATGGCTTTTCGGTTGAAGTGGAATATGTCGACCTGACGAGCGTTGACGAAAACGGTGCAGCCAAATTCATGGTTTATCCTATCCCAGCCGAGAACGAAATTCATGTTCAAGCCGAAGGTTTCCAAAAGGCTGAAATCTATAGTTTGACAGGACAAAAGTTGATGGGAAGCCAATCTGAAAAGATGAACGTCAGTGTTTTGCCTTCGGGCATTTACTTGCTTAAGGTTTTCGACCGAGCGGGAAATGCTGAAACGCAAAAACTAATGGTGAAATAAACCAAAAACGGAGGCAACGCCTCCGTTTTTGGTTTATTGACCAACCTCTTGTTGTGCCTTCTTCCATTCCTTGAAGGCATCACCCGTTTCGATGATATGTTGTTTCAGCTTCTCTAATGGCCAAGCATCTTCAACCTTGAAGTCGCCGATGCGGGTGCGGCGCAGCGAGGTGAGGCAGGCACCGTTGCCCAAAGCCTTGCCGAAGTCGTTGGCGAGGCTGCGGATGTAGGTACCTTTGCTGCATGTCACTTCGAAGTCGAGTTCGGGGAAGCGGTCGAGGCTGAGTTTGAAGTCGTCGATGCGCACATCACGGGCTTTCAGTTCGATTTCCTCGTCGGAGCGGGCGTAGTCGAAAGCACGTTTCCCTTTGATTTTGATGGCGGAGTACTTGGGCGGATATTGTTTAAGGTCACCGATGAACTGCTGTCGTGCAGCCTCAATTTGCTCTGGAGTAATGCCATCAGTGGGGAAGAAGGCATTAGGCTCGCTCTCCAAATCGAAAGTCGGGGTGGTCTGGCCGAGCAGGATGGTGCCCGTATAGGTCTTCACCTGCGCCTGATAGTTGTCGATTTGCTTGGTCATCTTGCCTGTGCAGAGGATGAGCAAGCCCGTCGCCAATGGGTCTAAAGTGCCGGCATGCCCCACCTTCAACTTGCGGATGCCATAGCAGCGGTTGAGCAGGGAACGGACGAAGTTGACCGTGTCGAACGAGGTCCAGTCTAAAGGTTTGTCGATGAGGATGACCTCGCCTTCTTCAAAGTTGAACATTAGGCGAAGATTATGGCAACGATGCCGATGATGGCGCAATACACGGCAAACCAAATCAGCTTGCCTTTCTTCACGATGTTGATCATCCACTTGCAGGCGAAACAGCCAGCGATGAAAGCGGCCAAGAAGCCGACGATGGCGGCCGTGGGCGAGATGCCACTCATTGCCTCGCTGAAACCGACCTCAAAGATATCCTTGACATCAAGTAATGCCTCACCGAGGATAGGTGGAATGACCATCAGGAAAGAGAATTGGGCCAGTTTTTCCTTTTTGTTGCCGAGGAGCAAACCGGTGGCAATCGTTGAGCCCGAGCGCGACAAACCCGGCATCACGGCACATGCCTGTGCGATACCGATGATGAAGGCATGTAGGGGACTAATGTTTTCCTTCTGACGCGGTTTAGCGAAATATGAGAAAGCCAGCAATGAGGCAGTCACCAAGAGCATGATGCCCACGATGAGTAGGCCTGAGCCGAAGACTTCCTCCACCTTGTCCTTGAAGAAGAAACCGACAATGGCTACGGGAATCATGGAGATGAGGATGTTGATGGCGTATTTTGTGCCGCCGTTCAAGCCTTGATAGGAATTCCAGGGTTGTTTGGTGAACAAATCCTTGAAGATCCACACGATTTCCTTCCACAGGATGACCAAGGTGCTGAGCACGGTGGCCACATGGAGCAACACAGTGAAAGTGAGGTTGGAGGCACCGTCGTCCAATCCAAAGAGTGCCTGTCCGATAGCTAAATGTCCGCTACTGCTGACGGGAAGGTATTCCGTCAGACCTTGAAGAATGCCTAAGATTAATGCTTGTAACCAGTTCATAATCAATTATTTAATTAAGAATTAAGAATTTAGAATGCAGAATGGAGCGAAGCCTAGTGTCGCATTGCGACATTAACTTCGTTGAATCTCCGATTTTTGCATTCATAATTTATAATTCTGCATTTATTATTTCTTTCCTTTCCAAAATATTGCGACGATTTCAACGACAAAACCCGCCAGAATCAAGATGGTGGACAGGGTGATGTGTCGGAAATCAAACATTTTTTCGTTGAAGACATCGGGGTCGTTGGAGCCGCCGCCCAGCATGAGGATGAAGCCCAAAACCAGCAACGCGATGCCGATGAGCACGATGATGTAGTTTTGTTTGCCGAAGGGCATGACGTTCTGTTCGTCAGTCACTTCTGGTGTCTTTGTCTTTGGTGTTTCTTTTGCCATATTCGGTAGATTTAAAATTCAACATTTAAGATTCAAAATTCGGCCGGGCCTTTCAATAGGCACCGTGACCTTTAGGCGTATAGTCGGTCGACATCGGCATTGAGGTATTTCCTAAGAGCCAGTCTTGTGGAGAGTCCGCCAAGGAGGATGCCCAATATGATGATGCCGACAAAGATGCCAATGATGATAGTATGGTCTTGAACCAGCGTTAGTTCGGGTAAGCGTTTGTTGAGGCCATAAAGCAGCAAAGCCAAGAAGGCATCTGCCAACAGAGCCCCAAAAAATCCCTGCAAGATGCCGCTTTTGATGAAAGGACGACGGATGTAGGAAGAGGTGGCGCCCACAAGTTGCATGCTGCGCACAAGAAAACGTTTGGAATAGATGGAAAGCCGTATGGTGTTGCGAATCAAAATGATGGCGATGATAAGTAGCACAAGGCTGGCCACCATCAGTGCGAATCCAATGTGATTGACATTCTTGGTAATAACATCGACAAGCGACTTCTGGTAATAGATTTCCTTGATGTCGGGGTTCTTGCGCAATTGTGCTTGAATGGCAGCAATGCTGTCGTTGTTGGCCCAGTCCGCATTGAAACGCACGTCAATTGAAGGAAGGAGCGGGTTCTCCTCATTGCCGAGCCATTGCAGGAAGTCCTCACCAAGGTCTTCACTTAGGCGGCGGATAGCTTCTTCTTTTGGGATGTATTCCGTTGATTTCACGGAAGGCATGTCTTCGAGTTCCTGTTGCAGTTTGAGGATGTTAGCTTCCTTCACGTTGCTGTTCATCACGATTTCGAAGCCGATGTTTTCCTTGAGGTGGTTGGAGAGTTTCTGCGCATGCATCATGAGTAGGGCAAACACACCTAATAGAAAGAGTACCAATGTGATACTCATCAATGACAAGAAATACGACCCTGCCACGCGGCTCTTGCTTGAACTCTTTTCTGACATCTTCATTGCAAATGAAACGGCAAAGATAGGGGAAATATTTCAATCTTACTTTTCTATTTCAGGTTTTTCACTATTTTTGTGCTTTGATTTTTCATAAGATACACTATGCAAGTACTGAAATCCAACATACGCACTGACTCCGAAGAGTTCAAGCAGAACGAGAAGAACTTCCTCGCCCTGATGGCGCAATACCGCGAGGCGATGGCAGCATCCATGCAGGGTGGCGGCGAGAGTGCCGTGGCCAAGCATAAGAAGCGCAATAAACTCCTTGCCCGAGAGCGCATCGACCTGCTCATCGACCCGAACACGCCCTTTCTCGAGCTGTCGCCGATGGCAGCCTACGGCACTTATAATAATGACTTCCCATCGGCGGGCATCATCACGGGTATCGGTGTCATCCAAGGTCGTGAAGCCGTCATCGTGGCCAACGACGCCACTGTAAAAGGCGGCACCTATATGCAGTATACGGTGAAGAAACACCTTCGCGCCCAGGAGATTGCCATGGAGAACCACCTGCCTTGTGTCTATATGGTCGACAGCGGCGGCGCCTTCCTGCCTGAGCAGGATACGGTCTTCCCCGACCGCGACCACTTCGGGCGGTTCTTCTACAATCAGGCGCGTATGTCGGCCATGGGTATCCCTCAAATTGCCATCGTGATGGGTATGTGTACTGCAGGCGGTGCTTACGTGCCAGCTATGAGCGACGAGACCATCATTGTGCGCAACCAAGGCACGATTTACCTCGGTGGTCCGCCGTTGGTGAAAGCTGCTACGGGTGAGGTAGTCACAGCGGAGGAGTTGGGTGGCGGCGAGATGCATACCTCCGTGTCGGGTGTGGCCGACCACCTGGCCGAAAACGACCAACATGCCTTGCAGATTTGCCGCAACATCTTCAAGACCTTGGAGAAGAGTCATCGCCAGAAGTTGGACATGCTGCCTGTTGAGGCACCTTTATATGACCCGCACGACCTCTATGGCCTCGCGCCCATCGACTTCCACAAGCTTGTTGACCCAAGGGAAATCATCGCCCGCATCGTCGATGGCAGCCGTTTCCAGGAGTTCAAGTCCAGATATGCCACGACCCTCGTCTGCGGTTTCGCGCATTTGATGGGCTTCCCTGTCGGCATCATCGCCAACTACGGCGTGTTGTTCTCGGAATCAGCACTGAAAGCCACGCACTTCATCGAACTTTGTTGCCAAAGAAACATCCCACTGGTGTTTTTGCAGAACATCACGGGGTTCATGGTCGGCAAGCAATACGAGCAAGGCGGCATCGCCAAAGACGGTGCCAAGATGGTCCACGCGGTCTCGAATGCCAATGTGCCCAAGTTCACAGTCATCTTCGGTGGGTCGTTTGGTGCGGGCAACTACGGCATGGCAGGTCGCGCCTACAGTCCGAGGTTGCTTTTCATGTGGCCCAACGCGAAAATCTCCGTCATGGGCGGCGAGCAGGCGGCCAGCGTACTCGCCACGGTGAAGGAAGACCAGTACAAATACAAAGGTCTTGAGGTTCCGAAAGATGAAATCGCACAATTGAAAAAAGAAATCTTGGCCAAGTACGACTACGAGGGCTCGGCCTTCTACAGCACCGCCCGTCTTTGGGACGACGGCATCATCGACCCCATCGACACCCGCAAGATCCTCGCATTGGGCATCGCCGCCTCCTTGAACCAACCCTTCCCGCCACAACAGTTTGGGGTGTTTAGGATGTAAGAATTCTGCAAAATCAGTATAATTTTGCATTTATTCCGCTACGAAAATCAAAATTTGCATTTCGTAGCGGAATAAAGTTGATTTTATTCATGAATTTGTTTTATCTTTGCAGCGAAAAACAATTAATACCCTATCAATCATGTGCATTGTTATTGGAAGAGAGAAAGAGATTGAGGAGCTAAAACGTCGCTGTGGTAGTGGCCGCCCAGAGTTTATTGCGGTCTATGGCCGTCGCCGTGTGGGTAAGACATTCCTCATCAACGAGACATTAGGCGACAACATGACATTTCATCATACAGGTCTTTCTCCATACGACCGCAAGAGAAAGGTCACGCTGAAGGACCAGTTGCAGAACTTTTATTTCTCACTGATTCGCCACGGCATGGAGGGCATTGCCCAGCCCAAGTCGTGGATGGAGGCTTTTTTCATGCTTGAGCAGTATCTTGAGCGGCGCGATAACGGATCGCGGCAGGTAGTGTTCATTGACGAGTTGCCTTGGATGGACACGCCAAGGTCGGGATTCCTCACTGCACTTGAGGCGTTTTGGAATGGTTGGGGCAACACCCGCCATAACCTCTGCTTTGTGGTGTGTGGTTCTGCCACCTCCTGGATGCTTGATAACCTCATCAACAACAAAGGTGGCCTTTACGGACGTCTTACTTGCGAAATTAAGCTTGCCCCATTTACCTTGCTCGAATGCGAAAAATTCTTCGTTAGCCGAGGCATCAAGATGTCGCGCTACAACATCGCCCAAGCCTACATGATACTTGGCGGCATCCCTTATTACCTCGACTGCTTCGATCCGTCGCTCAGCCTCGCGCAAAACATCGACAGGTTGTTTTTCAACCCAAAAGCGAAACTTGGCGACGAGTTCGACCGGCTGTTCAACTCCGTGTTCGACCATGCTGATGCCTGCATGAAAATAGTGAAGGCGCTGGGGCAACAGCATTCGGGATACACTCGCGAGGAGATTGCAAAAAAAGTCGGCATCAACCCCAATGGCGATTTCACATCCATTATGAAAGCACTCATGGCCAGCGACTTTGTGAAGAAATACGTTCCGTATGGTGTGAGCAAACGCGAGGAGCATTATAAACTATCAGACTGTTTCTGTTGGTTCTGGCTGCACTTCAAGGAAAGCCGAGGCATCACCGAAACCGACTATTGGGAACATCATCTGAAGGAACTGGAGATAGCTTCGTGGCGAGGGGTCGCTTTCGAGGAGGTATGTTTTCAGCATATCTATCAGATTAAGATGGCTTTGCAGATTGCGGGCGTTTCTTCAAAAGAATCTGCCATGATTGTGAAAGGCAGCGGCAAAAATGAAGGCATGCAGCTTGACCTGCTCATCGACCGTGCCGACGACGTAGTGAACGTATGTGAGATGAAATTCAACAAGAGTGCGCTTACCATCACAAAAGCAAACGCACAAAAACTAGTGTCCCGCGTCAGCACCCTTGAAAAGACAAATCCCGACAAGACTTACCATTTGACGCTGATTAGCGTTATGCCTCTGAACCCCAATGCGTATTCCGATACGTTTACAGCGAGGATTACTATTGATGAACTATTTAAATAACTGATTAAATTTTTTCATATTTTTCCTATCTTTGTGCCCATCAACATAAACAAATCGATATGAAATTTGAGGGTTAAACTGAAAACTATGGGAACAAATTTCTTTACAAACGAAAGTCAAAACACGCTTCTTGAGAAGATTGAAGGTGTTTTCAAATACAAGAAAGTGCATTTCTTTGATGCGCTTGTTGGATACTTTCGTGCTTCTGGCTATTTCAGAATCAGGAAATTCATTCAGCAAACCCCAAAAATCCGGTTTTTAGTAGGCATTGATGTTGACAAATTGACTTATCAGGCCAATCAACAAGGGCTTTTGTTCAACCCAAATGCCGAACAATCACAGGAGGAGTTCTTCAAAGAAATCAAGAAAAACATCCAAGAAGCTAAATATGACAAGGAAGTGGAAGAAGGCATGTATCAATTCATTGAGGACATCATGACTCGTCGGATTAAAATGCGTATCCACCCCAAACAGAATATTCACGCCAAGATTTACATTTTCAGGGAAGAAGTTTATCATCCGCATGGTTACGGCTCTGTCATTACAGGTTCTAGTAACCTAACCGAAGCTGGGTTGGAAAAGAATTTCGAATTCAATGTAGAGTTGCGTTATGATGACGATATTCAATTTGCCACAGAAACCTTTGAAAGGCTCTGGGAAGAGGCGGTGGAAATCGATTTGAGCCATGTTGAGAAGATAAAGCTGGAATCCTTTTTGAATCCCGATTTCACGCCTTACCAGATTTATTTGAAGTTTTTGCTGGAGTATTTTGGCAAGAGCATTGATTTTGACCCTAATTCGGTTTCGGATTTACCCAAAGGCTATAAAAAGTTGTCCTATCAGGTGGATGCCGTCAACGATGGTTATGCCAAAATGATGAAACACAATGGCTTCTTCCTCTCTGATGTGGTTGGTTTGGGGAAAACGGTGGTCGCAGCTTTGATTGCAAAGAAGTTCTTCTTTTCCAATGGTTTCCCGACCTATCGTTCTCATACATTGGTGATTGTCCCGCCGGCCTTGGAAGAGAATTGGGAAGAAACCTTGTCCACTTTTAAGATCGACAACTTTAAAATTGTCACCAATGGTAGCTTACATAAAATTAAGGATGCAGGCCTTTATGATTTGGTGATTGTGGATGAGGCACATAAGTTCAGATCGGATACTGCAAGTATGTATAATGAACTTCAGAAAATCTGCAAGACGAAGACACGCCGTTTATATCCCGATGGAAGATACTACGACAAAAAAGTAATGCTTGTTTCGGCAACACCTCTGAACAACCGTCCCGAAGACATTGCCAATTTGGTCTATCTGTTCCAAGATTCAAAGGACAGCACTTTGGAAGAAAGCAACTTGCAACGTTTTTTCCGTGAGCAGATAGAGAAATACAATAAACTCAAGAAAGAAAAGAACATGGAACTGATTTCAAAGGAGATTAAAGCCATATACGAAAAAATCCGCGTGAAAGTGGTCGAGCCGCTGACCGTGCGTCGTACCCGTACAGACTTGATGGAAAATGAAGCCTATAAGAAGGATTTGCTAGAACAAGGTGTTGTTTTTCCAGATGTTCAATCGCCAGAAAAAATCTATTATCAACTCGATGCGACTTTAGAGCAACTGTATGACAAAACGCTGATTTACTTGAAAGGAAAAGAAACAGGGCTGAACTATTTCCGGTACCAAGCCATCAAATATCTCAATCCTGATAAGAAGAAAAGATACAAGAATGCGGACAGGATTTCAGACGAGTTGGCTGGAATTATGAAAACTTTGTTGGTCAAACGCATTGATAGTAGTTTCTTCGCTTTCAAGCAGTCGCTCAACAGGTACTATCAAGCCAACAAAGTGATGTTGGACATGTTTGAAAAAGGTACTATTTATATTGCTCCAAACCTGAAAGTCAACGAATTGCTCAGCAATGGCAAAGAAGAGGAACTGATTAAATTGATTAATGAAGCCATCTATGCCGACCCGACCATTGAGATATGCAGCCCTAGTGACTTTTTACCGGGTTTCAAAGAAGGACTGGAGATGGATGATGCGATGTTGAAAGAACTTGTTGAGGCTTGGAGCAAAATCGACTATGACCCCAAATTGGATATTTTCCTAGATTATCTGAAAAACAGGCTGTTTGACAAGGCCATCAATAACGAGGGTAAGCTTTTGGTTTTTTCCGAAAGCAAGGAAACGACAAATTATCTTTCGAATGCTTTGAAGAAAGAAGGCTACACTCGTTTGCTGACCGTTCAAAGTGCCAATCGCAATGAAATGATGCCAGTGTTGCGAGCGAATTTTGACGCCAATTATGAGGGAGAAAGGAAAAACGATTTCGACATCGTCATTTCTACGGAAGTACTTGCCGAAGGTGTCAATCTTCACAGGTCAAATATCATTGTCAACTATGACACACCTTGGAACTCGACGAGACTGATGCAACGCATTGGGCGTGTCAATCGTATCGGTAGCACGGCCAATAAGATTTATATCTTCAATTTCTTCCCAACCGCCAAAGTCAACAACGACATTGAGTTAGAGAAAAAGGCAAAGATGAAACTTTTTGCCTTCCATGCGGCTTTGGGCGAAGACAGCCAGATCTATTCCACAGACGAAACGCCAGAGACCTTTGGCCTTTTCGACAAGGATGTTGACGAGGAACGCGATGAAAAACTGCGTTACCTAATGTGGTTGCGTAATCTTAAGGAAGACGACCCCGATTTGATAAAATCCATTGCCAAACTTCCTCTGCGGGCGCGTGTGGGCAGGAAAGACAAGGTCAAGCGGCATTGCACACTGACCTTTATCCGTAACAACCGTCGTGATGCTTTTACATTTGTGCGCGAAGATGGGAGTATTGAAGAATTGTCATTCCTTGAAGCCGTGAAGGAGTTTGAGGCAAGTGTCGATGAAAAGTCCATACCGCTTCACGACCTGCACCATCAGCAGGTGGCAAGAGCGATAAAAGCCTTTGCGGAGCAAGAAGAGGATACGAAAGCCATGACAAGCAAGGTGAATGTTGCGCAAGGTCCGAACGAGAAAAAGGCCATCGCTTATTTAGACGGTTTTTTGAGCATTCCCAACATCACCGACGAGGAAAATGAACTGATTCATAAAGCCAAACGAGCCATCACCACGGGCAAGTTTCAGCAGTTGCAGAGGGATGTGAACAAGTTGAAGACTTCGGTCAAAAAGACACCGATAAAGCCTACCGTTCTTTTGGATAAAATGATAAACATCATTTCAGCGTATCCTTTGGATACCGTCAACTTGAACGAGTCCAAAGCAACAAACAGCAGAGTAACTCAAGTGAAGAAGGAAGTCAATCCTGAGATCATAATTTCAGAAAGTTTTAATTCGTAAAAACAGTAAACTATGAAAACGGCACAGGAATTATTTGAGGATTTGAATTCTAATGATGAAAATGTCAGAATTGAGGCGAAGCGAGCCTCCGAAATCGGGAAAAGCATCATGGAAACCGTCTGCGCCTTTGCCAACGAGCCTGATTTGGATGGCGGTTATCTTCTTTTGGGTGCAGTCAGAAAAGGTTTTGACAACAACGGCTTTCCCGTTTATGAGCCGGAAAACATTGCAAATCCCGACAAGGTTCAAATCGACATTGCCAACCAATGTGCATCGGTTTTTAATGTGCGTATTCGTCCTCAAATTGAAACAGAGGTTGTTGATGGTAAAACCGTTATTGTGGTGAGGGTGGACGAGGCTCCCGCTTCACAAAAACCTATATATTTTGAGAAAAGGGGTCTGCCACAAGGGGCTTATCGTCGAATTGGGTCGTCAGACCAAAAATGTACGGAAGACGATATGCCGGTTTTCTATTCTTCCGCGGAAAGTTTCGATTGTTCCATTGTTAAAGGATCCAGTTTGGAAGACATTGATGAAAATGCCGTGTCATACTATAGAAAATTGAGAGAAATGGTTAATCCGAATGCCGAAGAATTGACCTACGACGACACTAATCTTTTGTTGGCTTTGCGGGCTTGTGAGAAAGACAAATCAGGATCTTTTGTCCTTACTTATACAGGGCTAATTGTATTTGGAAAATCTATGGCTTTGCGACGACTGATGCCTGCGTTAAGGGTTGACTATATTCGTGTTTCAGGTAACAGGTGGGTGGAAAATCCTGATAAGCGTTTTGAATCGACGATTGACATGCGTGGCGCTTTTATTCTTTTGGTCAACCGTGCGTTGAATGCCATTACAGATGACCTGCCCAAAGGCTTTGAACTTAAAGACGGCAACCTGCAAGCTTCAACACCTGTTGACATTCCAAATGACACCTTGCGTGAGGCTATTGTCAACGCATTCATTCACCGTTCATTCAGGGTAAACCAGCCCATTCAGATAATCAGGTATTCGAATCGTTTGGAAATCATAAATCCTGGATATTCGCTGAAATCGCCAGAGCGACTTGGCGAGCCTGGCTCCGAATTGAGAAACCAGTATATCAGTTCCATATTCCACGAAACCAACTTGGCTGAAACCAAAGGTTCAGGCATCAAAACAATGCGTGAACAGATGAAAAAGGCGAAGTTGATGCCTCCAACATTTGAGTCAAGCAGGGAAAACAATCAATTCACGACCCGCTTGTTGTTCCATCATTTATTGGGAAAAGACGATATCGAATGGCTTTCGTTGTTTGCTAAATATGAATTGAATAACGAACAGAAGTTGTCGTTGATTTTCATCTGTGAATTGGGTGCTATTGATAACATTACTTATCGTCAACTAAATAGTGATATTACATCTAGAAAAGCAACAGTTGACCTTCATCGTATGTGCGAAAATGGTTTGTTTGAATTGAGAGGACAGAGAAGAAATGCCTATTATGTTGCTGGACAAGAATTTGTGTGGCTTAATAGTAATAGTAGAGCTAAAGACCTTAATGGTAGAGCCGATGAGAAAATGTATGGAGGTGACGGAGAAATGTATAGAGGTGACGGAGAAATGTATAGAGGTGACGGAGAAATGTATAGAGCTGACGGAGAAATGTATAGAGCTGACGGAGAAAATGGTAGAGCTGACGGAGAAATAAGTAGAGCTGACAGAGAAAATGGTAGAGCTGACAGAGAAAATGGTAGAGCTGACAG
>CAMHRP010000025.1:0-49910 GCA_946187645.1 uncultured Bacteroidales bacterium
TCCGTGAGTTCCTCGGCAGCGGCTCCATCTTCGGCCTTACCATCCTGCCCGAGACGGCCAACATCCTGGTGTTCATCCTGCCTCCTGGTGCCTTTATCTGCCTCGGCTTCGTTATCGCTATCGTCAACAAACTCAAGAAAGAAAATCACTAAGCCATGAAATACCTCATCATTATCTTATCGACCATCTTGGTCAACAACGTGATCTTCTCCCAGTTCCTGGGTATCTGCCCCTTCCTGGGCACCTCTAAGAAGACCTCCACTGCATTAGGTATGGGCGCCGCCGTCATCTTCGTGTTGACCATGGCCACCCTCGTGACATGGCTGACGAACCAGTACATCCTGATTCCCTTAAAGCTGACCTTCTTGCAGACCATCGCCTTCATCCTCATCATCGCTGCTTTGGTGCAGATGGTGGAGATCATCCTGAAGAAAATCAGTCCGTCGCTGTACACCGCTTTGGGTGTATTCCTGCCGCTGATCACGACCAACTGCGCCGTCCTCGGCGTGTCGCTGACCGTGGTCACCAAGGAGTTCAACTATGGTGGTGTGGCCCACATGTTGAGCCTCGGCGAGTCCATCGTCTATGCCGTCGGCATCGCCCTCGGCTTCGCCATGGCCTTGGTTATCTTCGCCGGCATCCGTGAACACATCGACCTGATGGAGCCTCCCAAGGGCATGAAGGGTACCCCTATCGCCCTGATTACCGCCGGCATTTTGGCCTTGGCATTTATGGGATTTACGGGGATTGTGTGACCTTAGATGGCCTCGCGGGCTGTACAGGCTATCCGCCTGCACAGCCGCGGGGGCCATGCGTGAAAGCAGGGACTCACGTCGCCTGCTTCCTGATATGACGTCCCTACGGGACTATGAGGAATACGGATTCCATGGATGGACACGGCTATTCTTTCCGTGAAAACCCGATGGAATCCGTTTTCTTTTATTATCTTTGCCCCCCATGAAATGGAAAATCTCCATAGTGTTTTCGTTGGTTCTTGTACTTTTGGCGGCTTGCACTCCATCGAAGCAGACACCTGAGTCCGTTGAAGGACCGAATCCAGAGTTATCCGCCATCGACAGCCTGATGTGGCGCCAGCCCGACAGCGCCTTGGCTGTGCTGCAACATTTTGCAGCCAGTCCCAAAGCCGACAGCCTTGATGAGTATAATGGGCATTACTGCCAGCTGCTGATTTCGGAGCTGCTGTATAAGAACTATTATGACCAAAGCAACCGAGAAGAGTTGTTACATGCAGTGGATTATTTTGATTCGATAGTGGCAGATGGCACAGACATACGCAAAACAGACGCACACGGTTTGTCCATACAGAAGCAGAATGTTTTTTTTGATGCAAGGACACATTATATTAATGGTGCTGGGTATTATGAGCGAGGAGAAGTTGTAAACGCTTGTGCGGAATACTTAAAGGCTTTGGAAATGATGGAGGAACAATTTGAAGAGAAAGCACTAACGGGAAAGAAAGCTGTTTTTATGTTTTATTCTTATAATAGGCTTTTGGAGTTGTTTTCAGCACAATTTATGATGGACCCAGCCCTTACTTGTGGTGAAAAGGCTTTGGCATATTGCCGAAAAGTTCCTTCTTTATCCAAAGAAATTCCCAATACATATTGTCATATCGGGAAACAATACGACAAAAAAGGAGAAATAGACATTGCAAGGTATTATTATGAGATGGCAATAGAAGAAATGCCTGATACTAATAGTCCTATTTACAGAGACGCTGTTTCCATGAAAGCACTTTGCGACTATCAGTTAGGGTTAGGAGCCGAGCAATCATTGAACACAATGAAACAAAACCTTGCTTATGTAAAAGATGAGAGAGAAAGGGTCGCACGTTTTTTGGTCATTGGATCGGTTTATTCAGAGGAGGGCATTTACGATTCGGCACTTCGTTACTTTGAATTTGCTTTTAAAAATGAGACAGATGCAACTTCTAAAATCAGGGCTGCGGAAAGCCTTCGTGTTGTTTATGACAGTCTTGGCGACAAAGAAAAGGCAAATGAGTTTATGCGTTATTTGACAGATCATAAGGAATCGGAGGGTGAAAACAAGGCATTGGTTTCGAAGCTTGAAGATTTGTTCAAGACTTATATTATTCAGAAACAGGAAAAAGAAGCTGAAGCGAAGCGTGAGACAGCAATAAAAAAAGTCTTGGGAGTTATTATTCCTATTGCCGCTGTGTTAGCTTTGATTATTATTGTTTTAGCAAAACTAAGAAGCAAAAAACTACTGAAAAAGCAGCAAGAAGAAGCGAAAAGAGCCTTGGAAGAAGCGGGAAGACAGCATGAGCAGGAACTCATCCAGCAACGAGAGGAAGCCTTGGCAGCCGAGCGAACGCACAGGATTCAGCAATCCGCCCTTTCCAACCGCTTGAAGCGGAGCAACGAGGAGCTGCGCGAGCTGAAAGACCAGATCAGGCAGCAAACGGACAGCATGAACCCGAAGCAAGAGGTACAAGCCCTATCGTTCAACGACGAACCCATCTGCCGCCTCATCATGGAGCGGGTGAACAATGGACAGTTTAAGGCGCAAATGGACTGCATGAATTATAAGGACTATGCCTTGGGCAAAGACGACCTCGTGGCCTTGCGTGAAGCCGCCAACCGCCACTTCAACCAGTTCACCATCCGCTTGGCCAAAGCCTATCCCGCCCTCACCCAAGGTGACCTCGACTATTGCTGCCTCTATCTGCTTGGCCTTTCCGATGCCGACGTTTCGGCCTTGATGCAGCGTGCCTACAACACCGTCAACGAGCGCAACAGCAAGCTGAGGAGGGTTTTAGGTAGCGAAAATGCCATTTCCTTCACCTTGCAGGCCATCGCCAACGAGTCTGTATCCATTTGATTGGCAAGACGTTAATCAAAAACCCGAACAAATCCGAACATAGTTTTTCTTGACAAAGTATTAGGGGCATACTACTTTTGCATCGTCATCTAAATTTGTAAAGTGATGGATAATGCAACAACATTGATTCTGATGCTCTGTTTGTTCCTTTTGGGAGCATTGTGCTACGCCAATGGTGTGGCCAAAACGGAAAAGGAGAAAGGAGAAGATGGAACACCTCAAGAATGCCCAAACTGATTATTATTAACAATAAAACGACAGACAAGCTATGAAAAAGGTATTTATTATGGCTGTTTTTATAACAGTGACAATGCACCTGAACGCCCAACAAGGCGAAATCATCTACACGGATTTTGATCCTGATTTGGCGTTGCATGTTGGAAGCTATCCGAGAGATACTATTTGGGTAGATTTTGACAATGATAACATGTCAGACATCTTTATATATCATTGGTTTAGTAGTCCTTCTGTTGGAGTGCAAATAGTCTGTTGCAATCAAACCGTGAAGATATGTCGGGCAGAAGAGGATTGTGACATCTCGCTCCTTGAGGACTGGAAGCCAAACGAGTTTTATCCACACCTTCAGGAAAACTATGCGATCAGAATTGAAAAGGAGGGAATGCCTTATTACGGATGGTTTAGAACCTATACCGTTTTCGAACCTTTTGTTGTAAACGATTTCTGTTTTGACAAATATGCTTTTTGCACCATTCCGAACTATCCTCTGCTATGGGGACAAACTAGCCTTATTGGCGTAGAGGAAAATAGAGTACCCAACCCTTTTGCCACCCTCTTCCCCAACCCCGCCCAAGACCGGCTCCACCTGCAGTACTCGCCCGACGTGAAGCCCGCGCAAGTCGAGCTCTACGACATGCAAGGACGCTTGGTGCGCACACAGAGCAAAGAATTGGAAACCATCAACCTGCAAGGCCTCGCGCCAGGGCAATACCTGATGAAGGTCACCTTGGAGGACGGGAAGACTTATTCGGACAAGGTGGTGAAGGAATAAACACCAACATCCTTTCCCCACCAACCCCATATCTCCCCGCTGTAAGATATACCCTATCCTGCGGGGAGATATGGGGTTGGTGGTAGGTTGGGGAGTTTTGCAAAACCTCAGCGCAAGACTAGAATGAACAAAAAGAGTTGCCGTTTGGTAGCTCTTTTTTTGCTTTTTAGAAGAAAAATGCATCATTATTCCAAAAAAGTGCGTATTTTTACGCGTTTTTTTATATTAAATAGGTAGTCAAACAAATAAAATCCATACATGATGAAACACATTCTACGCACCCTTCCCATTGCCATCCTGCTGTTCGCGGCCATGGCACTCACCGCGCAGACGCGCGACTTCACCTTCAGCAACAATGCCCAGAGAGAAGGCCTTAGCGTTGAACAAAACACCCGTTCCGGTCTCTCCATGCGCCACTCGCTGAAGCAATTGCATATCCTCAACATCACGGACAACGGTTATACTGGCGATGTCATCCAAGGCGGCACGGGCATCAGCCTGCCTGCCAACGAAGGCGAGCCTAACCTGCCAAGCTTCAGCCGCTTCGTGGCTATCCCCAATGGTGCCAACGCACATATCGAGATGGGCTACCGCAGCATGACCACCATAGCAAACGTCGACCTGCTGCCCGCCGCCCCCATCAAGTTCGACACCGACGACAGCCCGAACACCTATGAGAAGAACCTCAGCATCTACAACAGAAATGCTTTCTTCCCTGAACAGCCTGTCACCATCAGCGAGCCCTTCAGCCTGCGTGGCGTGCAGACCGTGGCCATCACCGTGGCACCCTACCAATACAACCCCGTCACGAAAGAGCTGCGCGTCTATGACGACATGCAGTTCGACGTGCGCTTCGACGGCGGCAACGGCGAGTTTGGCGACACGCGCCTCCGCTCGCCCTATTGGGACCCTATCCTGATGCAGAACCTGGCCAACTACAACCAACTGCCCACCATCGACTACGAAGCCCGTATGCAGGAATGGGTGAACAACCGTCCCACCGGCTGCGAATACCTCATCGTCATCCCCAACAACGAAGGCTTCCGCCAATATGCCGAACAACTGCGTGACTTCCGCATTCAGCAAGGCATCCTCACCGAAGTGAAGAGCCTCAGCGACATGGGTTGCACCACCACCAATGAGATGAAGAGCTATTTCCACAATGCTTACAACACCTGGGACATTCCACCTGTGGCCGTGTTGCTTTTGGGTGACCATAACACCAACATGAGCGTGGGCATCCCAGCCGAATACACCTATCACTCACAGAACTATGGCAACTGCATCACCGACAATGGCTATGCCGACGTCACGGGTGACCTGCTGCCTGAGATGGCCTTCTCGCGCCTCGTGGCCGCCAACGTCAACGAAGCCCAGATGATGGTGAGCAAACAATTGGAATACGAATACACCAACCCCAACCTGGATGCGTCCTCTTACGAGCACCCCATCACCGCCTTAGGCTGGCAGACCGAACGCTGGTTCCAGATTTGCTCTGAAGTGGTAGGCGGCTATTGGCGCAACCAAGGCAAGGATCCCGTGCGTATCAATGCCATCTATAGCGGTTATCCCGGTAACCAATGGTCGAGTAACCAAAACACCTATATGGTGGTCAACTATTTTGGTCCCAACGGATTGGGCTACATTCCTGCCACGCCATCGGAACTCGGCGGTTGGACAGGCGGTACAGCTGCACAGGTCGTGAATGCTGTCAACAGCGGCTGCATGCTGCTCCAGCACCGTGACCATGGCTACTACCAAGGTTGGGGCGAGCCCGACTTCAGCAATAGCCATGTGGCTCAGATGACCAATGTAGGCAAGATGACCTTCGTCAACACCATCAACTGCCAGACCGGCACCTTCGACCACACCCCCGAATGCCTCATCGAGGCCTTTATGCGCCGCACCAGTGGCGGTCAGAACGCCGGTGCTGTGGGTTGCATCGGACCCACCCAGACCTCCTACTCCTTCGTCAACGACGCTTACGCCTGGGGCATGTACGACCAATACGACCCCCAATTCATGCCCGACTATGGCCCTTACGCCAGTTATGAAGGCAATTGGAGACCCGCTTTCGGCAACGTGGCCGGCAAATACTTCCTGCAACAGAGCTCATGGCCCTATAATGTCAACAATAAGGCCATCACCCATAAGATGTTCACGGCACATTGCGATGCCTTCCTGACGCTCTACACCGTAGTGCCCACTGCAATGAATGTCAGCCATCCTTCGCAGATCTCCGCATCCACCACCAGCGTCAATGTCAGCGCCCCGCAAGGTGCCGTCATTGCCTTGACGCGCAACAACAACATCCTGGCCGTGGCCACCGCCATAGGCAGCAGCCAAATCATCACCTTCCCTGCCCAGCCTTCCAACTCCAACATCACCATCGTGGCCACCAAGCAAGACAAGCTTCGCTATGTGGGTACCATCCACGTCATCAGCGAGCCCTCACTGAACGTCACCGAGATGAGCCTCAACGACGCCAACGGAAACAACCAACTTGACTATGGTGAACAGTCAAGCTTCAACTTCACCATCAAGAACACCGGCGACCAAGCATCGTCGCAAGCTACGGCCACCCTTACCACAGACACACCCCAATACGTCACCATCAGCCAGGGCACGGCAAGCATTCCTGCACTGAGTCCCAACCAAACCACCAACCTGGAAAACGTGTTCGATATTACCGTGGCCGATAACGTTCCGAACGGTACGCAACTGCAATTTAACCTCACCATGGTCAGTGGCAACCATAACTGGAGACATAATTTCAGTCTCACAGCTTACGCCCCTGTCTTCAAGATTTCCAATAGAATAACCATCCATGACGAAGGTACCTATAAAGGCAATGGCAACGGTCGCCTCGACCCAGGCGAGACCGCATCCATCACCTTCACATATGAAAACGAAGGCGGTTCAACAGCTAATGATGTAAGCGCCACCTTGAGCACTCCAACGCAGCAATACATCACCATCAGCGACCCCACTGTTACGACACCTACCGTGAATGCAAGCCAGTCCGTTGAAGTGTCCTATTATGTCAATGTCGCTGCTAACATGCCTTTGGGCGAAGCAGCCGAATTTACCCTTACTGTTGCTTCTGGCTCCTATTCCCACACGAACAACTACTCGCACCGTGTCGGCCTTGAGATAGCCAGCTTCGAAAACGGTCTTGACGACTTTGAATGGGAGAACGACGCTGAGCACCCTTGGACCATCGTCGGCACCAACCCTCATTCGGGCAGCTATTGTTTGCAATCAGGCACGATTGGCCACAACCAAACTTCCACTTTGAGCATCCAATTCAACGTGGAGAACAGCACCGACGAAATCCGTTTCTTCAGGAAGACCGACTGCGAGATGAACGGGGACTACCTGCGTTTCTATATTGACAACACATTACAACAAGAATGGACTGGAACCCTCAGTTGGCGTGAGGTCGAATTCCCCGTCACGCAAGGCGAGCACACCTTCACTTGGGCTTACGAGAAAAATGCCTCGGGCAGCAACGGCGACGACCATGCCTGGATTGACGAGATCCTCTTTCCTGTCCGCCACATCGACTTCGCCTGCAACGCTGGCGCCGACCAAGACATCTGCCAAGTGCCCGCCCAGTTGGATGCCGTTGCCTTCGGATATGCAAGTCTCCTCTGGACGTCAGACGGTGACGGCAGCTTCAATCAAGACGACATCCTCAACCCCGTCTATACTCCAGGAGAACAAGACCTTGTGAACAAGGTCGTCACCCTGAGCCTCACCGCAACCAATGAAGCAGGAGAGACCTTAAACGACAACGTGGTCGTCAACTTCCATGAAGCCGCAAGCATCGAGATGGACGAAACCGGTGAGATTTGTGAAGGCGACACCTTCGAAGTCGACGCCCTGGTGAGCGAGACAGGCAGCGTCAGCTGGACCACCGATGGTGACGGCACTTTCGACCGTCCAGATAACGTCAACGCCAACTACACTCCTGGCGAGCAAGACAAAGCCAATGGCAGCGTCACGTTGACGCTCAGCGCCAACTCACTTTACGGCTGCGGTGACGCTGTCCACGATTTGGTGCTGACCATCCATCCGTTACAAAACACAGAGTTTGACATGGTCTCGTGCAATGCCTACGCTTGGAACGGCATCGTATACAACGAGGCCGGCGACTACGAGCAGACCTTGCAAAGCATATACGGATGTGACTCAACCGTGGTGATGCACCTCAGCTTCATCGACAGCTACGATGTTGAAACCGAGGCTACGGCCTGCGACAGTTATGTATGGAACGACGAGGTTTTCACTGAAAGCGGTGTATATGAGCATACCTTTACCTCCCAATACGGCTGCGACTCAATCGTGACGATGAACCTGACCGTTTATGAATCGTATAATCCGTCAGCAGAAATAACGCTGGCCGTTGATGCCTGCGACAGTTTCGAGTGGGATGGCATTGTTTACACCGAAACTGGCATATATGAACACATCTATACCGACATCCATGGTTGCGATTCAACTGTCGTGATCGACTTGGGTGTCATGACGGCTCCTGTAATTGAGACCATCAACGGTGAAACAGAGGTTGACGTGCGGCTCATGCCAACGAGTGT
This sequence comes from uncultured Bacteroidales bacterium, assembly GCA_946187645.1. Classification (GTDB taxonomy): domain Bacteria; phylum Bacteroidota; class Bacteroidia; order Bacteroidales; family F082; genus Limimorpha. The sequence goes on from CAMHRP010000025.1 coordinate 8,470, forward strand.
CTACTCGACCGCACCCAATGGAGGCACCTTCTGGAGCCTTGATCCAGAGGAAGCAGGCACTGTAGTCGTTGAAGAAGGCATAGCCACTATCACTTGGAGCGAGACCTTCAAAGGCGAAGTCCTCCTCCATGTGTGGGCGCTTGGATACTGCGGTCAAGACGAAAGCAGCATGACCATCAATGTGAAGAATTCCACCGATGTGGACGAATATGGTTTCAAAGCCAAGATCTACCCGAATCCGACCAACGGTATTGTCACCATCGAGGCTGAAAGCCTGCAACGCCTGACTGTAGTGAATGTCCTCGGACAGATCATGTACGACCATGAAACAGAAGGTGATTATGCCCAAATCGAGATGAGCCAGTTCGGCACGGGCACCTACCTCATCCGCATCCAGACTGGAAACGGCGTGGCAATGAAACGCGTCAATGTGATACAATAAACATTTTAAAATAAGAACAAGATAAAAACCTACATACCATGAAAAGATTCGCTAAGACAATTATGTTTGCCCTAATATTGTCGGTAATCCCTGCAAGGATATGGGCTCAGGATGACATGTCAAATCATGCACAAACGAATATCGAGTCCCATATTAGGGATTATGAAAACGGATTCCTTTTCAACGTATTTGAAATTGAAAATGTGGAGGAACGTGTTCAGTTAGCGTCGGAACTCGCCACAAGCGACATCTGGCTTTGCAACCCGACTGAGAACCCTGGTGAATTGTTCATCAGGCCCAACAGTTACAATGCCGACATCCCGATTTATGCCGAATTTGAATATCTTAGAACGACACTGAGAGAAGAATACGAAGAAGTATCCTTATTGCCGAAAGAGGAATTTGGTGAAATCTTCAACTCATGGGCACAAAATATCAGTGACGACTACTACAACTTCTTGATTTCCGACTACCTCGACCGTGCCAACCACTGCATGGATGCAGATCCATTCTGCACCTCGGATGTCTATACTTTCCCCTCAACCAACAGTGGTTATTCATGGTCGGGACCCGACTACGGATGCTTAGGCTCCTCCCCTACAAACAAACATTCCTTCTGGTACTATATGAGAATTGGTGTTGCCGGTAACATCACAATCAAGATGGAAGCGCCCTTCGACATTGACTTTGCGCTTTGGGGGCCTTTTACCGATCAGACCACCCCTTGCCCGACAGCAGCAGGTCAAACAGGTTTGCTGACTTCGAATTGCACCAGTTGTCCTAACAACACCTCAAACCCCAATTTCTATCCATCAGGTAACCTTCATGACTGTAGTTTCAGTGCACAAGCTTACGAATATGCCCACGTGGTTAATGGACAAGTAGGACAATACTTTATTCTCCTTATCACCAACTATAACGGAGGTAGTGGTAACATCACTTTCCAAAAATACGCCGGTGATGGCGAGACCGACTGCGGCATTTTACCTCCTTTGGTCAACAACGAAGGCCCTTATTGCGTGGGCGAGACCATTCATCTGTCGGCTCAAGGCCAAGCTGGAGCCACCTATAGTTGGACTGGTCCTGGCAACTTCTCCTCAAACCAACAAAACCCAACCATCAACAACTGCACGATGGCCCATGCCGGCACATACACTTGCACTATCACTGTTGGCACCGCATCGAACAGCGCCACCACTGAAGTGGTCATCTATCCCCAACCCACGGCCAACTTCAACTACACCTCGGTTTGTAAAGGGACACCTACGCAATTCACCAGCACCTCAACCACCAACCCCAGCGGCCAGCAAATTCAAAGCTACCAATGGACTTTTGGTGACGGACAGACCGGTTCGGGACAGAACGTCACACACACCTACGCCCAAGCGGGCAACTATCAGGTGACGCTCAATGTGACCACAGGCAACGGTCACTGCACCAGCTCAAAGACCCAGACCGTGCCCGTCTATGCAGCTCCCGTGGCCTCAGCCACTGCCCAACCCAGCACCGTCATCTATGGCGGCACCGCCACACTTACGGCCAACGCTGGTGCCACAGGAACCTTCAACTTCCATTGGGAACCCGCCAACATGGTAGTCAATGCCAATGCACAGACCACTCAGACCGTGCCGTTACAGGCCACTCAGACTTATACCGTCACCGTCACCAACCCACAAGGTGGCTGCAGCAGTACGGCACAAGTCACCGTGAGTATGGAAGGCTCCAACATGACCGCAATGGCTTCCGCCGACCAGTATGAGCTCTGCGAAGGCGAGTCGACCACACTGCATGCACAACCCTCAGGCGGAACAGGCAACTACACTTTCAACTGGACTCCCGCCAACACCTTGAGCAACGCCACTATCCAGAATCCTGTGGCCACACCGCCCGTTGGCGAAACCACCTATACCTGCGCGGTCAGCGACGGCATCACCAACCAAAACGTCAGTGTGACCATCATGGTACATCCCAATGAAGTGGAAGAAGTGGAGCATACCATCTGTGAAAACGACATTTACGACTTCTATGGAGAAAGCGTCCATACTCCCGGCATTTACGAACACCATACACAAACTGAATTTGGCTGCGACAAGCTCATCCGTCTGCACCTTTATAATTGGGACACCTACGAGACTCCAATCTCCGACCATTTCTGCCAAGGCGAGCACTACATGTTCTTCGACCAAGCCCTTGATGCCTCTGGCACCTATTACCATACCTTGGAGTCGGCGCATGGCTGCGACAGCGTCATCAAACTCAACCTGATTCAAGACCCCTCCTATGAGGTTGAATTGTGGGAATCGACTTGCCAAGGCGGGCCTGGCTACTACTTCGCCCCATTGGACATCTATCTTCCGCCCAGCCCCTACCCCAACGCATTCGTCTTTGAAACCGTTCAGGGCTGCGACAGCGTCGTCTACCTCACCGTTGAGGAAGCGGAATACAACTCCAAGACCTACAATGTTTCCTTATGTGCCACAGAATACACATGGCCCTCAAACGGCAGGACCTATTACGAAACGGGTACCTTTTACGACACACTTTCCTTCCCCAACGCATGCGACAGCACCCTTGTCCTCAACCTTGAGCTCAGACCAAGTTATGACATTGAAGTGCATGAAACCAGTTGCGACAGTTACCGTTGGAAGAATGATGCCTACAATGTGGACATGACGTTCAACGAAAGCACCGTCTACACGCATCATTATGTTAACGCATACGGCTGCGATAGTCAAGCCACGCTCTATCTTACCATCGACGACCATAACGAAGTCAGCTTCACCGTAACAGATGAAGAAAACTGCGACAGCTACTATTGGGACCCACAAGGGCATGAGATACTATACACAGACCACGAAGATTTGGAATATAACATGTCGGGCACTTACCATCGCACCTATAAGAACATCTATGACTGCGATAGTTTGGTGACCATGAACGTACAATTTGAGTACACACCCCATCCCACAGAAATCTATCCCATGGATGCCACCAACAGTGCCCCTCACTGGGTAATTACGGCTACCGAATTCCAAATCAACGCCTACGATTTCAATATGTGGGACACCAACCCGAACTGCCATTGGGATTCCGTCACCTGGAACTTTACCAAGCCCGTGGATTGGGTGCTTGAGCCTTTCGGCACCAATAACCAATGCTGCAAGATGTATGTACTCAGTTGGGTGGAAGACACCGTGTGGTTGGAAGCCCATGCTTTCAACCGTTGCGCGCCTCAAGAGGGCACCACGCAGCGTTATTGGTTCCTCAGCTCTTTTATTGGTATCGATGAAAACAGTCCTTCGACAGGCTTGGAAACCATTGATTTCGATGTCATCCCCAACCCCAACAACGGTAAGATGCAGCTCAACCTCGAACACCTCACTGGCAAAGTCGGCATCAAGGTGTACGACATGAAAGGCACGCTTATCGACCAATTCGAAACCTACAACAACGGCTCTGGCACATACGACTACAATATGAAAGTAAAATCGGATGGTATTTATTTCTTCGTCGCCACCAACAAGGAAGGCACTATCGCGAAGAAGGTCGTCATACAAAAATAAATCAAACGTACTAAGACATAATAACATAATAAACACCTTAATACAGATCCAATATGAATAAGAAAATCAAACTATTATGGATTGCATTGATGCTGATAGCCATGCCCATACGACAATTTGGACAAACCGTAAGAAACCACACCATTGAGATTGAGCTGTCTACCATCAGCAATCCCGACTTTCGTTACTGTTTGATTTCCTATATCGCTAATGATGAAAACATTTCATACGTCATCAATGAAGAAGAGAGTTCGTTATTATTGTCATCAACGGCTAATTTTGATGACCAACAATTCCAAGCCTATTTCGATGAATTGAGAGCTACGGCCACTGAAAGCTTTAACACTTATACTAACGCAGACAAAGAGACACAAGGAGCCACTTTCACCTATTGGAAAGAAAGCCTGTCACAAGAACTTTTTGTGTTGCTTTTCAGACAGTTGCTTATCGAGAACCCAAACAGCAGGGATGGAAACCAGACCTGCGCCGAATCAGACCCATTCTGCACCACCGACATCGTCACCTTCCACGTTGAAGACAACCCGTCTGTTTGTGAACCTGGTCCCAACTACGGTTGCATGTCTTCCTTTACACAGAGACCACCTTTTTGGTTTCACATGAAAATTGCCGTTGCCGGGACTTTCACGATCCAGATCACCAACAGCAACAACAATGACTTGGATTTTTGTGCATGGGGCCCTTTTAATGACCCTGTCACCCCATGCCCTTACCAACTCACTTCAGACAAAATCATTGACTGCGACTCACCGTACAATTCAGTTCAAGAATGCACTATTCCATCCAACTCACAAGTAGGTCAGTATTATATTATGGTGATTACAAAGTATTCTTCTGGATCCACCAATATCACTTTCTCTAAAGTTCCAGGAAGCGGTCCCGGCGAGACTGACTGCGGCATTTTACCTGGCGTTGCCAGTAATACCGGTCCCTATTGTGTTGGAGAGACTATTTATTTGGACGTCAACGCGCAAGATGGTGCAACATACTCTTGGACAGGACCTGCTGGCTTCACCTCCAATCAACAGAACCCAACCCGCCCCAACTGCACCTTAAACATGGCTGGCACTTATACCTGCACAACAACCGTGGGTAATCAATCCGTTACTGCCTCTACCGAAGTCATCATCTATCCCGACCCCACTGCCGATTTCAATTTCACGACAGTTTGCCAAGGCAACCCTACCCAGTTCACCAGCACCTCCACCACCAACCCCAGTGGACAGCAAATCGAAAGCTACCAATGGAACTTTGGCGATGGACAAACTGGGACAGGACAAAACGTAAGCCACACCTATGCGCAACCCGGCACCTACCAAGTTACGCTTACCGTCTCGAACGGCAACGGGCACTGCACCGACCAAATCACCAAGACCGTTACCGTTTATGGCCAGCCCACCTCGAATTTCACCTACACCTCGGTCTGCAAAGGCAATCCTACCCAATTCACAAGCACAGCCACAGCACCCAACGGACAGCAAATCACCAGTTACCAATGGAACTTCGGTGACGGACAAACCGGTTCGGGGCAGACCGTGAGCCACACTTACGCACAAGCTGGCGACTATCAAGTGACTCACACTGTGGGTGTCGGTGGTGGTGACTGCAATGGGCAAATCACCCAAACCGTGCCCGTATATGCCTCTCCCGTTCCCTCTGCCACGGCGCAACCCAGTACCGTCATTTACGGCGGCACTTCCACCCTTACCGCCAATGCTGGAGCCACGGGTTCCTTCAACTTCCATTGGGAACCCGCCAATATGGTGGTCAGCCCCAATTCACAGACCACTCAAACTGTTTCGCTCCAAGCCACACAGACCTACACCGTCACCGTCACCAATCCTCAAGGCGACTGCACTGCCTCAGCACAAGTAACGGTGAGCATCGAAGGCTCCAACATGGTAGCCATGGCCACCGCCGACCAGACCTCGCTTTGCGAAGGCGAGTCAACCACGCTGCATGCCCAACCTTCAGGCGGCACTGGCAACTACACCTACAGCTGGACGCCCGCCAACACACTTAACAACGCCAACATTCAGAGCCCAGTGGCTACACCACCTGTAGGAACGACGACATATTCATGTCATGTCAGCGATGGTCTCAGTGCCCAAGATGTCAGTGTCACCATCGTGGTGCATCCTAACGAAGAAGCCGATGTGTACGAGACCATCTGCGAAAACAGCACGTACAGCTTCTTTGGAGAAATGCTACAGACCCCAGGCGTATATGACCACACTATTGAGACACAATACGGTTGTGACAGCGTCATCCACCTGCATCTGAGCAACTGGCAGACTTACGAGACCCCCATCACCGACCGTTTCTGTGAAGGCGAACATTACATGTTCTTCGACCAAGCCCTTGACGCTGCGGGCACCTATTACCACACTTTGCAATCGGTACACGGCTGTGACAGCATCATCAGACTCAACCTCATCCAAGACCCTATTTACGAGTTCAACTTCTACGAATCTACTTGTGAAGGTGGTCAAGGCTATTATTACAACGGTGATTATCTGCAACCTAGTCCCTATCCATACGTTTATGTGTTTGAATCCGCTTTGGGCTGCGACAGCATCGTAAACCTTCATATTGATGAAGCCGAATACAACTCGAAGAGTTACAGTGTCTCCCTCTGCGCTGAAGAATATACTTGGGCCTCAAACGGCATAACCTATTATGAGTCAGGAACCTATTATGACACCTTGTCTTATCCCAACTCTTGCGACAGCACGCTCGTTTTATACCTTGAACTGAGACCGAGCTTCCAAAATGATGTCGTTGTCACCAGCTGCGATGCCTATCGCTGGAAAAACGACGCTTATAATGTTGACATGACCTTCAACGAAAACACGGTCTATACACATCACTATATCAACAGTTATGGCTGCGACAGCGAAGCCACCCTCTATCTGACCATCAACGACCATGACGAGTATGTTTTCACCGTCAGCGATGAAGAGAACTGCGACGAGTATTTCTGGGATCCTCAGGGGCACGAGATTCTTTATACTGACCACGAAGACCCAATTTACACCATGTCAGGAACCTATCACCGCACCTATAAAAACCAATCCGACTGCGACAGTCTGGTGACTATGAACGTGGATTTCGCCTACACACCTCATCCCACCGAAATCTATCCCATGGATGCCACCATCGGTGCTCCCCACTGGGTGATCACGGCCACTGAATTCCAAATCAACTCCTACGACTTCAACATGTGGGACACCAACCCGAACTGCCATTGGGATTCCGTCACCTGGAACTTCACCAGGCCTGTGGATTGGTTGCTTGAACCTTTTGGCACCAATAACCAATGCTGCAAAATGTATGTACTCAGCTGGGTGGAAGACACCATATGGTTGGAAGCCCATGCCTTCAACCGTTGCGCACCTCAAGAGGGCGTCACACAGCGCTATTGGTTCCTCAGCTCATTTATCGGCATCGATGAGAATGATGCTTCAACAAGCTCAACGGCCATTGATTTCGACATTATCCCCAACCCCAATAACGGAGAGATGCAACTCAACTTTGAGTACCTCACTGGCAAAGTCAACGTGAGAGTGTACGACATGAAGGGCACACTCATCGACCAGTTTGAGACGTTCAATGGCAACGGCCCCAACACATACCTTTATCACATGAAAAACAAGACAGACGGTATCTATTTCTTCGTTGCCACAAGCAAGGAAGGCACCATAGCGAAGAAGGTCGTCATACAAAGATAGCACAACAAAACTTACATTTTTACAATTTTTATAACTATGAATAACCAACTAAAACTAATCGTTTCAGGCTTCTTTTTCCTGTTATTGCCATTCATGCTCCAAGCACAACCATCGCAACCTGGTAAGGTATCCATTCCATCGGGGCATGAACAAACGCCGTACAGACAATATGCCGAAGAGGGCATAATCCTCAATTTTTTCGAGATTGACAACATTGACTTCAGGTTATACCTTCTGTATAATCTGAGCAACGACGATAGGTTCTCGATAAATGCGGAAGACGAATATGGATTGTTCATTGTCAACCCAACTGAAGATTTCATGGAGAACAGTTTCTTTGACAGCTTTGAATCGTTCTACAACGAGACCTCCATCAACTTCAGATTAATTGAGAAAAAAGACATTTTTGATTTGGAGTCCCAATGGAAAGCGAATGTCACTCCAAGGTATTTCGCCTCAATCACCATGGATATAGCCCTCAACAGAGCCATCACTGACAACGACTTTTGTGTGAATTCCGATCCTTTCTGCACTTCAGACATCATCCAGTTTGAGGCCTCTCACAGCACCCAACAAGCAGAAGCCGGCATTCCTGACATCGGCTGCATCGGCAATTCCTACAACCCTTCTTGGTATCACATGAGAATCAATACGGGGGGACAGTTCATCATCCACATGGAAGGCGTCGACCCCATCGACCCAAGCATTGAAAGAGACATCGACTTTATCATTTGGGGACCTTTTGACGACCCTGTCACACCATGCGTCCAAGAGTTGACTTCCAACAAAATCATTGACTGTTGTTATTCCTCCAGTTATACGGAAAACATTTTTTTGGGGTATCCAGAAAGTGAGCACTACCACAACACCTCACATGGTAGCATCATCGAGCACACACCAGAAGTAGGCGAATATTATATCCTACTGATTACCAATTATTCGCGTGACCCCTGCATCATTACCTTCACCAAGACAGAAGGTTCTGGTCCTGGCACGACAGACTGCGGCATCCTTCCTGGCATCGCTACAAATAGTGGCCCTTATTGCGTGGGGGATACCATCCAACTATCGATCACTACCCAAGCAGGTGCTACCTACAGTTGGACTGGACCTGACAACTTTACCTCGAACGAGCAAAACCCCACTATCCCCAACTGCACCTTCGAGATGGGCGGTATCTACACCTGTGTCACCACCGTTGATGGCCAAACCACGACTGGCTCCACCGAAGTCATCGTGTATGCCCAGCCCATTGCCGACTTCAGCTTCAACAATGTTTGCGAAGGCAGTGCTACCCAACTGAACAGCACAGCCGACACTGACCCATCAGGGCAGGAAATCACCGGCTATCATTGGGACTTTGGTGACGGAGAAACAGCTGACGAGCCAAACGTGACTCACACATATGCCTCGCCAGGTGACTATCAAGTGACTCACATAGTGCATACAGGCAATGGACATTGCATTGATGAAATAACTAAGACTGTATCCGTCTATGCCATTCCACAACTGACGATTTCCGCCAGTCCCTCCTCCGTCATTTATGGCGGCACGGCCACACTTACCGTCAATGCGGTACCAGCAGGCAACTACAGCTATCATTGGGAACCAGCCAACATGGTGACCAACCCTAACAGTCAGACGACCCAAACCGTTCCCCTCACAACGTCACAGGTTTTCACCGTGACCGTCACCAACGAGTTGGGTGGCTGCAGCAATACGATTCAAGTGTCCGTCAACATGGCTGGCTCCGACTTGACCGCTACCGCCACTGCCGACCAATATGAGATCTGCGAAAACAGCTCAACGACACTCCATGCCCTGCCTATGGCTGGCACTGGCAACTATACCTACATTTGGTCGCCTGCCAACCTGCTCAACAACGCCACAATACAGAACCCAGTTGCCACGCCTCCTTTAGGAACCACCACTTTCACCTGCATCGTGAGCGACGGCATGACAGACCTGGAAGTCAGCGTGACCATCCTGGTGCATCCCAAAGAAGAGTCAAGTCTATACGAGTCGATTTGCGAGAATGAATCCTACAACTTCTTCGGTCAAAACCTAAACGTAGCTGGCGTGTACAACCATACCCTCCAGACCATCCATGGCTGCGACAGCGTCATATACCTCCACCTCTCAGTCAACCCACTTAACGAGTATGAATTTTCCGTTAGCGACGAAGAGAACTGCGATGAATACTATTGGGACCCCGAAGGACATGAAATTGTTTACACCGACCACGAGAGTCTTGTTTACAACCAGTCGGGCAGCTATCATCGGACATACAAAAACCAACTGGGCTGCGACAGTTTAGTCACGATGAATGTCCATTTTGAATACACTCCAGTACCGACCGAAATCTATCCGATGGATCCCGACAACACTACGCCGCACTGGGTAATCACCGCAACAGAGTTCCAAATCAACTCCTACGACTTCCATCTTTGGGACACCAATCCCTACTGTCATTGGGACACCGTCACGTGGAACTTTGCCGAGCCCATCGATTGGCTGCTCGAGCCTTTCGGCGATAGAAGCTCATGTTGCAAAGTGTATGTCATGGACCAAGTGGATGACACTGTCTGGTTAGAAGCCCACGCTTATAACCGTTGCGCACCACAAGGCATCATTCAGCGTTATTGGTTCGTATGTTCTTTCTACGGTATCGAGGAAGACGTTGTTTCGACAAACTCAGCGACCTTCGATGTTATTCCAAATCCCAATAACGGGCAAATGCAACTTCTTTTTGACCGCATCAGTGGAAAGGTTGACGTCAAGGTGTACGACATGAAAGGCACACTTATCGACAGTTTCGAGACCTATAACGGCAACACCTTATTTAATTATGACATGAAGACCACGAGGAGCGGTATTTATTTCTTCGTCGTCACATGCAAGGAAGGCACCTTGGCTAAGAAGGTTGTCATCGAAAGATAATATCTATCCTATTATGATTATGAAGCGCCTTAATACGGTTTTGGTTATTTGTTTTTTGGTCGTTTTCTGCATCCCCAGCATGGTGGCGCAGAACACATCCACCCAAGGAAAGGAGTTTTGGCTGTCGTTTATGCACAATGGGTTCAGAGATCACCCTGAAGGCGGTTGGATCATCAACCAAGTGCTCATCAGCGCCAAACGTGACTGTAGCGGCACCGTCACCAACCCCTTGACAGGATGGTCACAAGACTTTACCGTCAGAGCCAACAACATTACCACTGTGGAAATCCCAGAGGAGCAAGGCTATCACGACCAATACACTTATGAAACCATCACGCAAAAAGGCATCAAGGTGGAAGCCAACGACACCATCTCGGTCTATTGTACCAATATTGCCAATGTTTCTTTCGACGCTTCGTTTGTATTGCCTACTGAAAGCTTGGGGGACGAATACATCATCCAAACCTACGACCAGTCCATTTCACCCAACTCCAACCCCTATGCTTACAACAATGAGACCAGTGCTTTCATCATCGTAGCCACAGAAGACAACACAGAAATTGACATTACCCCTTCCGTCGCCACTTTAGGCGGGCATGAAGCCGGACAAACCTTCACCATCACGATGAATGCCGGGGAGACCTATCATGTAAGGTCGATGAGAACGGGCAACCTGCGCGACCTCAGTGGAACAAAGATACTGTCAAGCGACTGCAAGCGCATCGCCGTCTTCAATGGCAACACCCTCACCTGCATCCCTACCAACCAAGGCAATGGATTAGACCATGTGTTCGAGCAAGCCATGCCTTTACACTCGTGGGGCAAAAACTTCGTAGTGACCAGCTCGCGTAACCGCAACCGCGACTTCATCAAAATCACTTCGAGTGCCAATGACAATGATATCACCATGAACGGAGAGCCTCTTGTTAATTTGAGGGCAGGACAGTCGTACACCTTCTCAATGCTTGAGACGGAAGGCTCGTGTTTTCTTGAAGCCACCCAACCTTGTGCCGTCTACCTGTTCAACAACTCGAGCTACGACCAAAACTGGCTAGGTGGATTGGGCGACCCTTCGATGGTATGGATTGCACCTGTGGAGCAACGCATCAGCGACGTGACCTTCTCCACTTTCGACCACCCCGACATCAACATTGAAATCCACAGTGTCAACATTATCGTCAACACCGAAGATGTCGCCCAAGTGTATTTTGATGGCAACCAAATCTCGCCCCTGCTGTTTAACCGTGTTCAAGGCAACAGCGATTACAGCTACACGCGCATGGACATCTCCCATGGCGTGCATCACATCACCTGCCCCAATGGCTTCAACGCCCATGTGTATGGTTTCGGCCAAGCCAAAGGATATGCCTACCTAGTCGGCTCCAATGCCATCAACTTGAGCACCAGCCTGACACTTAATGACGAAGTGATGCTTCCTGACGAGACCTTCCTCTATTGCGTCGACTCACCCATCCTCTTCAATGTGGAAGTCAACATACCCGAATATGAGCTCGTTTGGGATTTTGACGACGGCACCACCAGCAACTCCAACCAGGTGACACATGCCTTTAATGAAAGGCGCATCTACAATATATCCTTAGTGATTACCAGCACTGAAGGCGGATGTACTGGCTCCTCAAGCAACACCACACACTTCATAGTGGACACCCGACAACAATACGTCACAGAAAATGATGAAACTTGCGCTGGCGAGCTCTACTCAGGGTACGGTTTCAGCAACATACTTATCAACAACGACACGATTTTGGCCCGTTTGCAAGACAACCCGGTCCACAGCGAATGCAAAGACTCGCTCCTCGTTTACATCACTGCACACCAGAACTACCACATCCCCATCAACGACAGCCGCTGCTGGCAAGGCCAACCTGGGTTCTATGACGACCATGGCTTCAGTTTCCAATATGACCATCCTGGCACCTACGACCAGCAACTTAGCCTGATGACCGCCAACGGCTGCGACAGCATCATCAACCTACACCTAACGGTAGCCGACCAAATCACCTATGAATTCGACCACCACGAATGCGGGAACGGCTATATCTGGGACGGGCAAACCTATTCCACTTCGGGTGATTATGAGCGTTATTACACCTCGCAAGGTGGTTGCGACAGCATCGTCACCTTGCATCTCACCATGGGACATCCGCAATATACTAGCTTCGACACCATCACTTGTGGCGTTTTCCATTGGAACGGACAGGATTATTCCCAGACCGGTATCTATCAACAGCAGTTCACCACATACGATGGTTGCGACAGCATCGTTGACTGTCATCTGACTCTCTCAGGCAATGTGGAAGGCACTACCCTCACTGTTTCAGAGTGTAATTCCTACCATTGGATTGACACAGACTATACCACTTCGGGCTTCTACCAAAAGACCCTGTCGACTGCCTTGGGCTGCGACAGTACCATTTACCTCGACCTCGACTTGGAATACACTCCTGACCCCACCGACATCTACCCCAAAGATCCCGAAAACACTGCTCCCCATTGGGTAGTGACGGCGACTGAGTTCCAAATCAACTCCTATGACTTCACTTTCTGGGACAACAACAGCTCTTGCCATTGGGATTCCATCAGGTGGACTTTCGAAAATCCTGAGGTTCAATGGATAATTGAACCTGACTCGACCACAATTCCTGTTGGAAAAAACTGCAAGATTTATGTCTTGAACAAAGTGGACGACACCGTTTGGCTGAGTGCCAAAGTCTACAACAAATGCCATCCGCAAGGCATTGAGCGCCGCTATTGGTTCATCTGCTCGTTCTATGGTTTGGACGAGGACAATCCTTCGATAGTTCCTGGAGACGTGGACTTCGATGTCGTACCCAATCCCAACAATGGTCAAATGCTCTTGTCATTTAACAACTTCACAGACCATCTCGTAGTGAGGGTTTACGACATGCGAGGCATACTTATTGACCAGTTCCAAGCCACTGATTCCGTAATGCCATACCAGTTCAAGACCCCGGTAAAAGGCATATATTGTTTCATCGTCATTAGCAAAGGAGGCACTATTAGCAAAAAAATCATCATAAACTAAAAAGTCTGTTATTCCATAGTCGAGGGCTGCACCTAATTAATAATTATTAAACCCTTCTGCCATGAAACGAAACAAACTACATTTGCTACTTTTCGTCCTATTTACCCTCTTCGCAATAAACGGTAAAGCCCAAGAAATCTCAACCCAAGGCAAGGAGTTTTGGGTGTCCTTCATGGGAAACGGATTCAAAACCAATGGTAGTACACATTATTTACTCACGCAACTGATGATCAGTTCGAAGCACGACTGCTCAGGCACCATCAGCAATCCCCAAACCGGTTGGAGTCATAACTTCAACGTGACGGCCAACAACATCACTTCCATTGACGTTCCCGAGATTCAAGGCTACAATGAGACCTCGTCTTATGAGACTGCCAACAACAAAGGCCTACAAATCATCACCACCGATACGGTCTCGGTGTATTGCACCAACATTGCGACCAACTCATTCGATGCCTCGTATGTCCTCCCTATTCAAGCTTTGGCTGACGACTATATCATACAAACCTATGAGCAGTCCACTTCCTATAGCGCTTTTGGCATGCAAAACTTCTCAGGCTTTCTTAGTAGTGCCTTCCTTATCGTGGCTACAGAGGATAACACTATCGTTGACATCACCCCTTCGGCAAAAACGATAAGCGGAAAGCCTGCTAATGAAGAGTTTAGTGTCACATTGCAAAAAGGCGAGTCGTACCAAGTGCGTTCAACCACAAACGGCAACCAGCGAGACCTTAGCGGGAGTCGCGTCACCTCACGCGACTGCAAGCCCATTGCCGTCTTCAACGGCAACACACTCACAACCATCCCCGACGTTGACAACGGATACGACCACATCTTTGAGCAGGCCATGCCGTTACGTTCGTGGGGAAAGAAGTTCGTGGTAACACAATCCTCATCACGTCATCGCGATTTCGTGAAAATCACCTCCTCGGCTAACGACAACACCATCAAAAAAAACGGGACGGAAGTGGCAACGCTGCAAGCCTACGAATCGTACAGCTTCGAGCTCAGTTCCAGCGACAAGTCATGCTATATTGAAGCCAGCGCACCCAGTGCCGTTTATCTCTTTAACACCACAAGTTCAGACGACCCAGGATTTTCCCACAACGGCGACCCTTCCATGCTGTGGATTTCACCCGTTGAACAAAGGATGACCGAAGTCACCTTCACTACATTCTCAGGCGACGCAGAGCATAATTCTTCCATTAACAACCAATACGTCAATATCATAGTCGCCACTCAAGACATCAACAATGTGCTCTTCGACAACACTCCCATTCCCTCCAACCAATTTGAGCGAGTAAGCGGCAATGAGGAATACAGTTTCGTCAGGAAGGGAATCAGTCACAACGTACACCATATCGCTTGTCCAAACGGCTTCAACGCCCATGTTTATGGCTTTGGCAGTGACAGAGGTTACGCCTATTTGGTGGGATCGAAGGCTACCGACCTCTCCACAACGCTCATCATCGACGATGTCGTCATCCAACCTCAAGACACCATTAGCAACTGCACCCTCGACCCCATCTCCTTCGCTGCCGAAATCAGCCTGAACGACTACAACTTGCTTTGGGACTTCGGCGATGGTACCACCAGTACCGACAACCCCGTTGTCCACACCTATGCGACAAACGATTTCTTCACCGCCACACTGACCGTAAACTCGGGAGAAAACCCCTGCGGAGGCTCATCGTCAAGCAACGCCTCACTCTTCTACATTGATGCACGGCATGAGCAGGACCAGAACTTCGCAGACGAGATTTGCGCCGGACAACACTATTCGGGTCACGGATTCAACGATGTCCTTATCAAGCACGACACCATCTTGAGCCGCGAGCAACCAGGCCCCAATCCCGACTGCATTAGCATAGTCAACGTGGCCATCACATGCTATCCTGTCAGCGACAGCACCATCTCCGACTATGTATGTTTCACGGGTCCTGACACCTATACAGAACATGGCTTTAACCTATATTATGACCAACCTGGAAACTACACTGACTCCTACATTAGTCCAAACCAATATGGTTGCGACAGGCAGGTCAAGCTTTATCTAGAAGTAGGCGACCTCAACGAGGAGGAACCGATAGACGAAAATGGGCATTGTGATTCCTATGAATGGCACGGCAAGACCTATTACGAGTCAGGGCAATACACCGACACCATTCCCAACGAAGAAGGATGCTACACTATCACCCATCTCAACCTTGAGCTGGACTATACGCCCAATCCCACCGAAATCTACCCTAAAGATCCCGAAAACACTGCTCCCCATTGGGTAGTGACGGCGACTGAGTTCCAAATCAACTCCTATGACTTCACTTTCTGGGACAACAACAGCTCTTGCCATTGGGATTCCATCAGGTGGACTTTCGAAAATCCTGAAGTCCAATGGATAATTGAACCCGACTCGACCACCAATCCCATTGGAAAGAATTGCAAGATTTATGTCTTGAACCACGTGGACGACACCGTTTGGCTGAACGCCAAAGTGTTCAATAATTGTTTTCCGCAAGGCGTTGAACGACGCTATTGGTTCATTTCGTCGTTCTATGGTTTGGATGAGGACAATCTTTCGACAAACTCTTTAACCTTCAGTGTCACCCCAAATCCCAACCATGGGCAAATGCACCTGAACTTTGAGAACCTCATAGGTGAAATCGACCTCAAAGTTTACGACATGCGTGGCCGTTTGATTGACCAATTCCAGGTCATCAGTGAGACGGACACCTATTCCCTGCCCTACCAATGCAAATTGTCCAATGATGGGCTCTATCTGTTCGTTGCCTCATGCAAAAACACAATCTTGACAAAAAAAGTAATAATTATTCAATGAAATATCAAGTTGAAACTGAATTATACTTATTTTAGCGGCATAATCACAAAATAAAACCATTAATGCCATGAAACAGCTTAAGCTTACCATTTTGATATTTACGGTTCTCTTTTCCACATATTTTCCTTCCTTTGCTCAAGATGCATCCACGCAAGGTACGGAGTTTTGGGTATCCTTCATGAGTAATGGCCACAAGTACCATCCCCAAGCTCCCAATGACGGCAACTGGATTCTCAACCAATTACTCATTAGCGCGAAACGTGATTGCAACGGCACCATCACCAATCCAAATACAGGTTGGACCACCTCCTTCGACGTGCAAGCCAACAACATCACAACGGTTAATATCCCCGAAGACCAAGCTTATGTAGATGCCACCTCTGAACAAGTGTTGAGCAGAGGATTGCAAGTCGTCACCAATGACACAGTCTCGGTTTTCTGCACCAACATTGCCCATCTCTCTTTCGATGCCTCTTATGTGTTGCCCATACAAAGTCTAGCCGACGACTACATTATCCAGACCTACGACCAATCGTATGCACCAGGAAGCCAATACCAGAAAGTGAACCAAACTAGTGCATTTCTGATTGTGGCGACCGAAGACGGCACCACTATCGACATCACACCTGCAGCAAAAACCCTTTCAGGTCACCAGGCTGGACAAACCTTCACCATCAACATGGACAGAGGACAAGTCTACCAAGTTCGTTCAGACAATGCACAAGACAACCATCAACGCGACCTTAGCGGTTCACGCGTGACTTCACACGACAGCAAGCCCTTCGCAGTCTTCAATGGCAACACTTTGACTTCTGTGCCCACTAGCGGAAGCAGTTTCGACCATATTTTCGAGCAGGCCATGCCCTTGCAGTCGTGGGGCAAAAAGTTTGTAGTGACCTGCTCTCTTGAGCGCGAAAAAGATTACGTGAAAATCACCTCTGCCTTCGACAACAATGAAATACGCAAGAATGGAGAGCTTATCGCTACCCTTGGCA
Organism: uncultured Bacteroidales bacterium; assembly: GCA_946187645.1. Taxonomy (GTDB): domain Bacteria; phylum Bacteroidota; class Bacteroidia; order Bacteroidales; family F082; genus Limimorpha. The sequence continues at coordinate 26,062 of CAMHRP010000025.1, forward strand.
GCAACGGATCACACATCTTCCCTCTGGAAAACACAGAAAAGTCGTGTTTCATCGAATGTTCAGGGCCTGCTGCTGTGTATCTTTACAACACAACCCGTGGCGGCAATTCCATTGGAGACCCTTCTGAAGTTTGGATTGCCCCCATCGAACAGCGCATTGATGAGATCACCTTCTCCACTTTCAACAACGAAAACATCAACATTGACACCCACCACGTCAACATTATCGTAAACAAAAGTGATGTCGGCACCGTATTGCTAGACGGCAACCTTATCCCTGCCAGCCAATTCGAAGACGTTAACGGTACCGACGGTTACAGCTTCACCCGCCAAAACATCTCCCATGGTGTCCACCATCTGGAATGCTTCGGTGGTTTCAATGCCCACGTTTATGGATTCGGCATCGCCAAAGGATATGCCTATCTAGTTGGCTCAAAAGCCATCGACCTTAGCACAAGAGTCAGCATGAACGAAACTTTCGTCCCGAAGCAGGGGACCTACGAATACTGTCCAGACGCCACCATCACCTTCGAGGCAGAAGTCAATTTGGAAAATGCCTCCATCGTATGGGATTTTGGTGATGGCACAACCAGCACACAGAATCCGGTCAACCACACCTACGCCGAAAAACGCGTCTATGAAGTGGTGCTCACAGCCACTGCCAAGGGTTCGATGTCAAACGACGTCTCGCACTACTATGTGGACACCCGAAAGAAACTCGTCACAGAGGAGATTGAAGTATGCAAAGGCTTTGTTTATACTGAGCATGGGCTCAATGTTATCATCACCAACGACACCATCCTTGGAACTGAGATTGACAATCCTGTCCACCCTATCTGCAAAGACAGTCTGTTGGTTTACGTCACTGCTTTACCTGGGTACTATGCCTCATTCAACGATGCGCGATGCTGGAGAGGCGAGCCTGAGACCTACGAAGGATACGGTTTCAATTTCGTGTATGACCACCCCGGCGTATACGACCAGCAAATCAGTGAGCCGACATCACAAGGCTGCGACAGCGTTATCGATTTGCACCTTGTCGTTGCCGACCGCATCTTCAACCCCGACACACTGGTGCAAATCACGTGCTCCGAATCCTACATCTGGAACGACATCACCTATACTGAAGATGGTATCTATGACCAAACTTTCGTCTCGTCCTCCGGATGCGACAGTATTGTCACCCTTCACCTGACCCTCTCTAATATTGTAGAAGGAGACACCGACACCTTGACAGGCAGTTGCACAGGATTGTTTTGGCATGGGCATTTCTATGACCAGCCTGGTTATTACACCGACACCATCCCCAACTCCTTGGGTTGCGACAGCATCGTCCACCTTGACCTTAGTATGGCCTTGCCGCCCAACCCCACCCCCATCCTTCCGATGGACCCGAACAACACCAACCCACACTGGGTCATCACAGCCACTGAGTTCCAAATCAACTCCTACGACTTCCACCTGTGGGACACCAACCCGAACTGCTATTGGGACACCGTCACGTGGAGCTGCGACGAAGCCCCCGACTGGATTCTCGAGCCTTTTGGCGAGAAAGGCAAATGCTGCAAGGTGTACGTGCTCGAGCACATCGACGACACCATCTGGCTCAGAGCCCATGCCTTCAACCATTGCGCACCCGAGGAGGGCATCGAACAACGCTATTGGCTCATCTGCTCGTTCTATGGCATTGATGACCACGGCTCTTCGACAACAGGGACCGTAAAGTTCGACGTGGTGCCCAACCCCAATAACGGCAGCATGAACCTCATCTTCACCAACATGGAAGGCAAAATCGACGCAAAAATCTATGACATGACAGGCATTTTGATCGATCAATTTGCTTTGAACCTTAACGCAAAAAGTCGTCATCCTTATCATCTGGGCAATTATCCAAATGGCGTTTACTTATTGGTTTTCAACTACAAAGGAATAATGGTCACAAAAAAGATTGTTGTAATAGAATAATTTTCAACAATTTACAATAAAGAATAAAAAAAATGCGTTTGGATGAGTAGGATATAAAGAATTATTCCATACATTTGCAAGATTATTTTTAGTCAGAATTGAGTTTCATCCATAGCATTAATATCAGATGAAAAAGCACCTTTTAAGAGCACTACTATTCACATGCGGTCTCCTCTTTTTATGCTCCTGTTTGAAAGACGACCCGAAAAACAACTCAACCGTCTATTACGGATTTCAGAAAATCCCGAATATCAACGAGTTCATGCCACAACGACTTCTTAAAGCCATGGATTCATTACATTGCCTTCATTATGGTGATGAGCCACCAAAAATTGAAGGCAAGTTCATGGCCGATGCTGTTATTATTGATTCGTACATAGTTCTGGACTCTCTTTGGATGCCTCATGCTGGCCCCATGCCTGTTATTGACTACTACGAATTCTATAATCAGCACAAGGGTATAGCAAAACTTCATTTCAAAAGACCTTACCTCTCTTCGAATGGCACACCTTTCTACATTGAATCCTCAATCTCTGACACCACTTATAGTATCATCAATCAGGGCAATAACTACAATCTTTTCCTCGATGATTCCATAGCTCCCTCTTACTTCTCAAATGGTTATTCCTCAAAAGATGACTTTAACACCATTTACATTATGGGGAAAGACCCATATTTCACCATCTATTATTACGAAGTCCGTAACCTCAGTTCAAAGACAGAGCCATTGAATGCTATAATCATTTCGGGGAAAATGGGATCAGAAACAGTTATCATGTCTGACACCATCAATCATACCACCGACACTATTGTCCGTCCAGTAATCCAAAATTTCAGGCTAGGTTTACAAAACATGCTATATTACAAAAAAGACTCCCCTGCCTATAGCATATATGTCAACAACGGGTCTCTACCACTTCCAGGCGATGTTCTAATTCTAACAAACAGTACCAACCTCACCTATGGAGAATACAACGAATAATCCTTCTCCCCTTTAACAATAGTCCAATGAAAAAATCATCTTTCATATTATTGTCCTTCCTATTAATTCTCTTAAACGGCACAGCATATGCCCAATTTAGGAAGCCTTTGACATCGGCCAACAGCAAAGTGAACTCCTCAGAAGCACGCTACAATATTGGTCTTGTTGGAGGTCTCAATTCTACCTACTGGCTTCATTTCGGTGGCACGAGAACACCCTATATAGAGCCCTTCAACTTCGGCATCACTGGAGGTCTCACTGTCGAACGTATGCTCAACAAAAGTATTTCCATCAGCCTCGAAGGATACTATGCCATGCGCAACCTACAGTTGAACTATGAAGTGTTGAATTTCCCAATAAGTATGGGATTGGGGCCCGAACACAACAAGGACTATTACCGCCAGTTGGATGTCGACTACACAGAAATCAACGTCCAAGCTCCGTTCACCTACTATTTCTCCAACAGCGCCATCAGACCGTATGTCTTCGTCGGCCCTCGTGTCAGTGTCCCTATGGCAGGAAAAATGATTTGGAAAAAGACAGAAATCCTGAACTATGGTACTCCTGAGCAACAACTGAGCAACACAGCAACAATTGACACTGTGGGGTTGAGCGCACAAAACACATGGCAATGGAATATTGGTGTAGTGGGAGGAGCTGGCGTGATGTACAAACTCAACGTGGGCAACTATTATTTACTCTTCAAAGCCGATGTATCCGCTCACGCTTCTCTTGCATATTTTCTCGTCAACATCAATCCTTTCGATGTTCACGCTTCAGTCATCAACTCATTCACTCATGAGGAAACCAGCGGCACATCGCAAAATGTGGTCGGCGCAGGCTACATCGACCCCTATCTGTTGGGCACGAGAATCAACACGGATGCCACCGTCAAAGTCACCCTGCTATTCCCGTTAAAGAAACAATTGCAAGGCGCTTGCATGAGATGGGGAGAGTATGATTGAATGTTTCGATTCAACAATTGAAAACCATAGAATTTCGGGCACAAAGTTGGGTGCCCGTTTTTTTTGTCTATTTTTATTACAAAATAGCCTTTATGAAGAAAAACATACTTTTTTCTTTTTGTTTTCCAAAATATAGCCTAATTTTGACGCGAAAATCATTGACAAATTCAAATCATACTCAATATGAAGAAGTATTTACTAACAACTTTTTTATTCTACCTGTCCGCGCTGTGTTTCGGGCAGGAAGTCGAAACGGTGTCGGAACGTTTCCATTACCGATACCTAAAAAAAGAACAGACCAAGGAGCAAATCCAAAAAGACAACGAGGAACGACAGCGTAATTGGCAAGAAGAATTGGAAGCAATGAAAGCCAATCTCACTGAAGGTCAGCGTGTTTCAGACAATGTAAAAGTGGAAGTGCTGACAGATGCACAACCTCCAGATCTTATCGTTTCTGTGGCTTATGAAACTCTTAATCTTTCAGAGGAAGCCGACGACTATGCCCTTGGCAAGTACACCATCCAAAACTCCAACGCTTGTATGCTGATGTGCAACTTCCTGAAGAACAAGTTAGAAAACGATCTTTCTGAATATCTGAAGGAAGGTGCGAAAGTGGATGTGAAGATTACGGGAGCTACCGACGGTGTGCCTATCCGTTCAAAGATTGCCTATAAAGGTGAGTACGGTGACTTCATCGACAAACCGATTACTTTGAACGGTGCACTCTACAACATGACTGTGACGCAGAAGACTGGCGTGACTACCAATGGTCAGTTAGCTTTCCTTCGTACGCAAGGCGTTGAAGACTTCCTGAAGACCCAAGTGGAATCACTGAAGCACACGGAGAATACATTTCAAGAGTATGCTGTTGAAAACAAGGAGAAAGGTGGAGGCTACCGTCGTGTTTCGGTGGAAATGACCATTCGTGATGCCTTTGCTGATGTTGAACCAGAAAAAACCGAAAAGCCATGAAGACAAGAAAAATAGTTTTGGCAGCCTTATTATTAATAGGTGTGCAGAGCCTCATGGCACAGGAGCATGTGACAAATATCCGTGCCGTGCAGAATGACAAGATGGTGACCATCACTTACGACTTGAATGTCCGTTCCGATGTGCGCCTTTTCATTTCCATTGATGACGGACAAACCTACACCGATACGATGAAGGTGACGGGCTATGTGAATCGAGTGGTGCCCCAAGGCAAGAACCGCACCATTCGCTGGCAGGCCTTCAACAACTTGGGTTACGGCGACTATCCCGAAATCCGCTTCAAGTTCGTGACTAAGGATGCCCAACAGACGCAAGCCCCAAAGGTGAAGCGCATTCCTAAAAACACTTTCATCACTTTGAATGGCGCTTATACCAACACGGAGAATCCTTCCGTGGGCTTCACTTTCGGACAAGTGCAAAAGTTCGGTTGGTTCGCTTCAGTGATGAGTGGATTCAACTTCGCGGGTCTGGCTCCCGCTGCCGTCAGCGATGCCGAGGGATTTGTGGGCGAGGACTTGCCTTTCTACAAGGATGAATACGCCAAGACTGTGCTTTCCGTTATGGGCGGCGGCGTGATGCGCCTGAACGACATGATGTACCTAAAGGCGGGCATGGGCTTTGGCAACCGCTCACTATCGTGGAAGACCTTGGACGACCGCTGGGTGCGCAATGGTGGCTATTCCGCCGTGGGTGTGGACGTTTCGGCAGGCATGATGTTCAACTTCGGAGGCTTCATCCTCTCGTTGGATGCCGTGACCACCAACTTCAAGATTTTTGAAGGTAAGATTGGCTTGGGCTATAGTTTCGAAAACCGTTAAAACCGAATGAAAATGAAAAAGATAAGTATAGCAATCATGGTTCTTGTGGTGGCCTTGGCCTCTTGCAAGAAAACTCCTGAGGTGAACCTGAAATATGTGGACGTGGAGCGCGACCTGATTACCGTGGGTACGACTACAGCCACGGTGCAATGTGATTACCAATACATTGCCACCTTGAAGAAAGCCTATCTCTGCTATGGTGAGGGCGAAAACGAAGACAACTTTAGTTATGCCGAGATGCGCGTGGTGCAAAACACACTCTATGTGGACCTTGACGGCCTGACCGCGAACACCACTTACAATTATTACTACGAGTTCCACAACGGTTTCAACTCCATGCGGACGGCCTTGAAGACCTTCAAGACCGAAGGAGGCTCGGGACCGACTATTATCTTGCCTACCGTGGTGACAGGCGAAGTGACCGAGATAACCACATCTTCCGCCAAAGGCAGCGGCGAAGTGACCAACGATGGTGGAGTCGAAGTGACTGAGCGCGGTATCTGTTGGAGTACAAACGCCAATCCCACTTTGAATGACAGCCATGTTGCCGCAGACTCTGGAATAGGTGCTTTCACTGCCTTGATGAGTGGCTTGGAAGCCAATACAACTTATCATGTTCGTGCATATGCTACCAATGAAGTTGGTACGGCATACGGTTTAGACAGGGAGTTCGTGACGGTTGGCGGCGGCGGTAGTGGTGTCCCCGAAGGAGCCATCAACGGCCTATTTACCATCAATGAGAATGGCGACCAAGTGTATTTCTCGCAGGGAAATTTACAGTATCAGGCTTCTACGAATACTTGGAGGTTCGCGGAACATCAGTGGGATTACGTGGGAGATTCTGAAAATGGAACTGTTTTTGAAAATGGTATTAAATGTGAGAACTCTTTAATTTCATCATCATACGATGGTTGGGTGGACTTATTTGGATGGGGAACAAGTGGTTATGATCATGGTGCGATTTGTTATATGCCTTGGAGCAGTAGTACACTATATAGTGATTATTATTTATATGGTTCAGAATACTGTACTTTACATGACCAAAATGGACAAGCTGACTGGGGCTATAATGCTATTTCTAATGGAGGCAATCAAACAAACAATTGGAGGACTTTTTCTAATTCCGAAATTGCTTATTTGTTATTTTTAAGATATACATTGTCGGGAGTGCGTTATGCTTTTGCAACGGTTGAAGGAACCTATGGGTTGATATTACTTCCGGACGATTGGGACATGTCGCATTTTCCATTAAATAATACCAACCAAGATGCTGATTTTAGCACTAATATAATTACAAGCATACAGTGGAACATATTAGAACAACATGGTGCGGTTTTTATGCCAATTACAGGGGTTAGATCTGGAAATAATGTGCAAGAATCAAATGCTAAAGGAGAATATTGGTCTTCTCAGTGGGCGACCAGACAGTATGTATACAGTGCTAGTTTTATAAATGGCTTTTTACAATCACAAGACAACAAAGATAGGTCTACAGGTTTAGCTGTTCGTTTAATTTGTGATGTTACTCTTCCTTTTATTGGCCTCCCTTCTGTTTTTACATTAGAGATAACAGAAATATCTGCAAACTCAGCCATTTGTGTCAGTGAAGTAACCAATGATGGCGGTGCCATAGTGACCGAGCGTGGCATTTGTTGGAGCACGAATGTTAATCCAACTCTCAGCGACAACCATGTTTCTGCTGGCATGGGAACGGGAAGGTTTACTGCTAATATAAGTGGCTTGGAAGCCAATACAACTTATCATGTTCGTGCATATGCTACCAATGAAGTTGGTACGGCATACGGTTTAGACAGGGAGTTCGTGACGGTTGGCGGCGGCGGTAGTGGTGTCCCCGAAGGAGCCATCAACGGCCTATTCACCATCAATGAGAATGGCGACCAAGTGTATTTCTCGCAAGGGAACTTGCAGTATCAGGCTTCTACGAATACTTGGAGGTTTGCGGAGAATCAATGGAATCAAGTTGGAGGTAATTATTCTTCTTCTGGAGGCGGAGAATGTGGGAATGTCTATGAGGATGGTGTAAAGTGCGATAATATGCTTGTTTCAGCAACTTATTCAGGATGGATTGATTTGTTTTGTTGGGGAACTAGTGGATGGGATTGTGGAAATGTTTATTATCATCCTTACGACAAAGATGGTGAAGGTGAACAATATGGTCCTTTGGGCTACAGTTCACTGACAGGAGAATATGCAAATTCTGACTGGGGTGTATACAATCCTATTATTAATGGTGGTAACCAGTCTGGGTTGTGGCGAACTATGACATTGTCAGAGTGGTATTATGTAATGAGTTATAGAGCTCAAGCTAGTGAAAAGCTGTCCATGGCACAAGTGAATGGCGTTCATGGATGTGTAATATTGCCTGATGAGTGGGATTGTCCGACGGGTCTTTCTTTTGTGCCTCAATCTTTTGATTGGATTACTAATGTCTATACAGAGCAACAGTGGAAGCAAATGGAATTGAAGGGAGCAGTCTTCCTACCAGCAAGTGGAGAGAGAAATAGCATAGGCTTATTGAGTTATGATCGTTGTGAATATCACACAGCCAATGCCTCTTCTGATTGGTCTTGTTGGCATTTTATCATCGATATTAGTGGATTTGTTGGTGATACTGGATATACAAGAGTTTTAGCTCCTTCCGTCCGCCTCGTCCAAGATGCACATTAAAACTTTAGAACTATGAAAAACCTATCAATCATACTAGCATGCCTCTTGGTGGCGATGGTGTCATGCACCAAGAGCAAGGAAGTCCATCCTGAAATTGGGGATGGCAATGATGAAATCGTAACGGTGGGCATGAAAGATGTCCATATGGAATACACTCGGACAGACCATGCGGAACTTAGCAGTGTGGTTTTCCACTATTGTCCCGCCGATGCCAACGGCAACGCCCAACAATTCGATGCCGCCGAAATGACGAAGAAGGAGACCTTCTTCGATCTGGTTCTCGATGACTTGATTTGCGATACTCTATATTGGTATTACTATGAGTTGTTCCCTAATAGTGGCAATGCTTTTACTACTGCGCAAAAGACTTTCCATACGCAAATAATTGAGCAGCCTGGGCCTCCAACTCCGCCTGTCGCCGAATTACCAACGATTGTTACAATCGAAATTTCTGAGATAACATCCAATTCTGCCCAATGTGGCGGTGATGTGGTCAATGATGGTGGTGAGGAAGTGACGGAGCGAGGCATCTGCTGGGGTACGAACGAGAATCCGAACTTGAACGATAACCATATTGCCGCTGGTATGGGAACAGGTCCTTTCACTGCTATTATGAATGGCTTGGAAGCCAATACTACCTATCATGTTCGTGCATACGCTACCAATGAGGCAGGTACGGCATACGGATTGGATATGAAGTTTACAACGCTTTCGAATGGCGGCAGTGATGTACCCGAAGGAGCGATAAACGGCTTGTTCACCATCAATGAAAATGGCGACCAAGTGTATTTCTCGCAAGGGAATTTGCAGTATCAGGCTTCTACAAATACTTGGAGGTTTGCGGAGAATCAATGGGATTATGTTGGAACGCAAATTCCTGAGTATGGAGAACCTGGAGGAACCGTGCCTGGAAGTGATAATGCAAATATTTCACAGGTTTACGATGGTTGGATTGACCTCTTCGGCTGGGGTACAAGCGGTTATCATGATTCAAGTGATCCGTACAATGTTAACTATCAGCCATGGTCTACTTTATGGTCAATTGTCAATGAAAACTACAACTATTATGGCTATGGTCCTTCGACAAATATGAGTTCACCTAATCTGACAGGCAGTTCGGCGAATTACGACTGGGGCATCTACAATCCGATAAGCAACGGCGGCAACCAGACGAACCAGTGGCGCACATTGACGCACGAAGAATGGGAATTTGTCATCAACAGCCGCCCTGGCATCCGCTATGCCAAGGCCACTGTGAACAACGTGAAAGGCGTAATCCTGCTGCCCGATGATTGGAGCAGTGGTACCTACAGCCTGAGCAACACCAACAGTAACGATGCTAGCTTCGATAACAACACATTGACCGTTTCGCAGTGGAGCACCTTGGAGCAACACGGTGCAATCTTCCTGCCTGCCGCAGGCGATCGCGTCGGGACATCGGTCTCTTTTCTGTGGGGTGGTAGAGGCAGCTACTGGTCTGCCTCGTACGGCGATGATGACGACTATGGCACGGTTTATTCATATGGCGTGCTTTTCTATGAAACGTCCTTTGCCGCCAACTATTGGGGCCGCAGAGACAACGGTCACAGTGTGCGCCTTGTTCAAGATGCCCGATAAATAATCTATGAAATAATTGTAATAATCAAGAGATAACTAATAATATCTAAGTATAAGAAAACAAAAGATTTACCAATAAAAAGAGCGTAGAGAGTCGCTCTGATGTTTTACATAACAAAGAGAAATAAACAAGTCTTTATCACTTATACTCAAAAACTTTAAACTATGACACAAAAAACTATCATTACCACTTTTATCCTGATTCTTTCCATCGGATTTTTAGGAAGTTGCAAAAAAGAAGATAATCCTTCAACACCTGACACACCAGTATCAACGTATCAAATCCCTTCCATTGACGAATATATGCCAGAACGCTTACTCCACTTGTTCGATTCACTTAATGTCTTGCACCTTGGTGACGAGCCTCCTGTTATCTGTGGGAACTTCATGGCAGAATCCATGTATTATTATATCGTGGACAAAGTTCATGAAAGCAATTATTCAATGGGTCTAGGCACAATACCCACTCCTTATTATTATGAGTTCAAAGAGCAAGAAAACAACACAATTCATTTGACATTCAAATGCCCCCATGGGACCCCTGGTGAAGACTTTTTTTTTCTTGAACAATCCAATACGGACAGTACATATTTCATAGTCAAGGATAGCATAGCGCTTTTTACCAATGATCCTATTGCTCCACCCTATTTAAAAAGCAGCAAATTAACTCCCGATGATTTCAGGCATGCCTATATCATAGGAAACGGGAATTATTTTACTCTGTATTTCTATGAAATTCGTGATATTACATCCCAAAGTCTTCCTTTGAATGCTGTAATTATTTCAGGTAAGATAAGCACAGACGAAGAAGGCAAAACTATCATTGAAGATTTTTGGCGGGGAACAGAAACTATGAAATACTACAATGCGGGTTCTATAACAAACCTGTTGATTCAGGCTGGATCTATTCCAACTCCAGGTGACATAGTAATCTCAAAATCCCCCAATGCCCTCGTTGAAGGCTGCTATAAGAAGTTAGTGCAAGACGCAAACTGACAAATCCTAATAATGAATCCTAAGCCAGAAAGGGGTAATCTTTTCTGGTTCAGGTTGTTTTTACTCAACATTTTGAGGATTTTGCGTTTTTCGGCGGATAAAATTTTGAGGAAAGAAACAAAGCACACATCACCAACGAGCGTTACCTTATCTATACGAAAGACTATGCCCACGAGGGAGCAGTAAAGTATCTGCCTGCTTATTTGGCGTATTTTCTGTAGTTGTTCCATTATCGGGTGATATTAATACAAAAAAAACGTATCTTTGCAGCCAATCGACAATATTTAATTTCAATAAACAACTCATACAATGAAAAAAACATTATCCACTCTAGTCTTTGCGTTGCTGGCCTTGATGGCCAACCCAGTGATGGCGCAGACCTTCAACTATCCCGTCAAGGGTAAGCAAGGCTTTACCCTGACAGAAAAGACCCGCAGTGGCCTTCACATCAGCTACAACTTAGGGCAGATGTCGTTGAGCCAACTCAACTATCGTGGCGAAGACATGTCGGAGATTACCATCTCTGCCATTGCCCTTCCTAACAACGCAGGCTGCCCCAACCTTCCCACCGAAAGCCGTATGATGGCAATCCCACAAGGTGCCACAGCAAACTTGCGCGTGGTCAGCTTTGAAAAAGAGACCTTACACAATGTGAACATCGCCCCCGCACTTCGCATTCAGGCGGAGACTGAGGAGCCTGACATGAACTATGTGAAAGACATGTCCATTTACGGCAAGGACGCATTCTATCCCGTCGAGCCTTTCACCATGGGCAGCTCCTACATCCGTGGCGTTGAGTCGGTTACGGTATCCATCACACCTTTCCAGTACAACCCTGTCACAAAAGACTTGATTGTCTACACCAACATTGAGCTTGCCGTTGATTTTGAAGGCGGTACAGGCCATTTTGGTGAGGACCGTCTGCGTTCTCCCTACTGGGATCCTATCTTGGCAGCCGAGTTGATGAACTACGACCAACTGCCCGTCATTGACTATTCCGCCCGGATGCAAGAGTGGCTTCGCGGCGATGAAAACGGTGCCGAGTACCTTATCATCACGCCCAACAACGATGCCTGGGCCGAATATGCCAACCAGCTGAAAGACTACCGCACCCGTCAAGGCATCATCACTAAAGTGTATCGATTGGACGAGATGCCTGCCAACAACACCTCCCAGTTGAAGGCTTGGTTCCACGACGCCTACCACACTTGGGATATCCCCCCAGTAGCGGTCTGTCTGCTCGGTGACCACGGTAACGACTTGGGCCAGTATATCCCTGCCGAGGTTGTTTACCACTCGGATTACTATGGTAACTGCATCACCGACAATAAATATGCTGATGCCCAAGGCAACGACAACCTTCCCGACATGGTCTTCTCGCGTTTGGTGGCACAAAACGCTTCCGAGCTCCCTGTCTTCGTCGGCAAGCAGATTGAATATGAATACACCAACCCCAACACAGATCCAAACTTCTACAGTCGCCCCATCACCGCATTGGGCTGGCAGACTGAGCGTTGGTTCCAACTGTGTTCTGAAGTGTTTGGTGGTTACATGCGCAATCATGGTTACGACACCAACCGTATCAACTGCATCTATGACGGTACGCCTGGCAGCATCTGGTCGAGCAACCAAAACACTTCAATGGTGGTCAACTACTTTGGTCCCAACGGTGTTGGATATATCCCCGCCTCCCCGAGTGAATTGGGTGATTGGAACAACGGCACCCCGGAGCTGGTGGTTCAAGCCGTCAATGAAGGCTCCTTCTGGCTGCAACATCGCGACCATGGTCTGGAGACCGGTTGGGGAGAACCTGCTGTACGTAACAGCCATATTGATCAGATGAACAATGTTGGTAAGATGCCTTTTGTGATGTCTATCAACTGCCAAACTGGTATGTTCGACTACACCGGATCAAACGGCAACTGCTTCGCAGAGAAATGGATGCGCCGTACTTACAATGGTGAGAATGCCGGCGCCGTAGGTCTGCTCTGCCCGACCCATGTCTCCTACTCTTTCGTCAACGACGCATATGTTTGGGGTGTCTATGACCTCTTTGACGGCGATTTCATGCCTACCTATGGTCCATTCGCCGAAAACACGGGCAACTGGATGCCTGCTTTCGGCAATGTGGCAGGTAAGTATTTCTTGGCTCAAAGTGCCTGGCCCTACAACACCCAAAACAAAGACATTACTTACACCATGTTCACCGCCCACTGCGACGCTTTCCTTCGCATCTACACGCAAGTGCCTCAAGAGATGGAAGTAGTTCATCCTGAAGTGGTACTTGCCGGCTTGGGCGAAGTCAGCATCACCGCCCCTGAAGGCTGCATAATTAGCCTCGTGAAGGAAAATATGGAAGGCGGTTGGGATATCCTCGCCGTCGCTGAAGCTACTGGCGACCCGCAAACCATCGCGTTTGAGCCCCAAGTGCCCCCGACCGAAATCAACCTCATCGTAACCGGTCAGAACTACCTTCGTTATGAAGCCGTCATGGGTGTCATCCCAGCCAATGGACCTTACATTGTCTTCGACAACAAGGTCATCCACGACCAGAATGAAAACGGGCAACTCGATTTTGGTGAAGCCATCGACCTTGACATCACTTTGAGAAACGTGGGTAGCGACGCCATGAATGCTTTCGAAGCCGTATTGGAGAGCGAATCGGAATACATCACCATCACCAACGGCACCGCCCAATTCGAGAGTATGGATCCCAACGCTTTACAGTCAGTGGCCAACGCCTTCTCGTTTACGGTGGCTGACAGCGTGCCCGACAACACGAGCAATCGCTTCACCATCACTGTGACCAATGGTGACGATGTGTATGTCAGCAACCTCGTCATGAAAGCCTACGCGCCTGTGTTAGAGCTTGGTGGCATGAGCATCACTGAAGTGAACGGCAACGGCAACGGACGCTTGGACGCCGGCGAAACTGCCCAAATCAGTTTCCCCATCAACAACAACGGCCATGCTGATGCTGCCACAACCACAGCCACGTTGCAAATGCTTTCGCCCTACATCATGTTGGAAGAAAGCACGGTCGAGTTTGAGAATGTCAATGCCAGTGAAACACAGACTGCCGTATTCACTATCACTATTAGCGAGGACACGCCTATTGGCTACACTTGCCCACTTGACCTTAGCGTGACATCTGGCCTTTACAATGTCCAAAATGAGTATGTCGCCAAGGTTGGTCTCATCGTCGAAGACTTCGAAAGCGGCGAATTTAGCGCAGGCTGGACCAACGATGCCAATAAGCCCTGGCGTTTCGTTACCGAAGATCCGTATGAAGGCCAATACTGCATCAAGTCGGGTGCCATCGGTGACAACGCCACTACCACGTTGACTTTAACCCATGAGGCAGGCTCAAACGACAGCATCTCCTTCTATTATAAGGTGTCGACGGAGAATGGCTACGACAAGCTGCATTTCTACATCGACAACCAAGAAAAGAACAATTGGTCGGGCACAGTAGCTTGGGCCAAAGCTTCCTATCCTGTCACTGCCGGAAGGCACACGTACAAGTGGACCTACACCAAAGACCAATACACCACTGGTGGCAGCGACTGCGTTTGGATTGACTTTGTCGGTCTGCCCTCCGATCGCGTTATGGCCGGCACTGCTGGTTATGATGTAACTGTTTGCGAAGGCAGCGAAGCTCAAGTCGTGGGCTACGCCATCTATTACGACAACCTGCAATGGACGACCTCTGGCGATGGCACCTTCGATGACGCTACCATCTCCACCCCGATTTATACCCCTGGACAACAGGACATTGATAATGGCCAAGCCACATTGACCCTTACCATCAACGGCGACGGCGAAGCGATTACTGATGAAATGACGGTGTTTGTCACCCAAAAGGTAGTGATTGAAAACGCGCTAAGCGACATCCATTATTGCGCCACCGATGAGCCTCAACCCATTGCAGTGAGGATTTCAGGTGATTATATATCGTTCCAATGGCTGACCGACGGCGACGGCACTTTTGAAGACGCCTCCGCTTTGGAAACCACTTATACTCCTGGATTACTGGATATTGCAAACGGAGTCACCCTGACTGCTTTTGCCGTATCGCCTGGCTGTGGTTCCTTCTCTTACGATTATCCTTTTGAGATGAACCCGATGCCGAAGATTGATTTTGTTGAATCCAATGCTTATATCGCTTGCGAAGGTGAACACGCCTTCATGGGCATCTCTCTTGACGGTTATACACCTAATGGAAATCCCACGGAGCCGGACTTTATTGTCGTCATCAATGGGATTGAATATGAACTTAATGCCAACGACACCATCATTGACCTTGGCATTCCTGAACTCGGCACGACAGTATACAATATCATGTCTATCAGCAATCGCACGTGCCAAATCACATACGAAGAAGGGGATTGGGGATTTGTAGTCCTTTGCTACCAAAAGCCCACGCTTTCAATTGGTGAAGTCCCAACCAGCATTTGCGAAGGCGAAGAAGTGAATATTCCTTTGTCTGGCACAACTGTAATTGGTGGTAGCGGTGTGGAATATACTGTTGAAGGCGAAGGCATTGAAAGCTTTAGCTTTATTGACTATTACACATTGAGCCTCACCCCCACAGAAGATGTCAACATCGTCTTCACCAAAATCACCGATTCCCATGGTTGTGAGACTGCCCTCGAACTGCCCATCAATATCGTTGTAAATTCTGTGGCCGCCCTGCCCGAAATCAGCGGCGATGCCGAATTGGATGTGCGCCTCACACCTACAAGCACTTACACTATTGCCAACGATGTGAAAGTCGGCTATAGCATCGAGCCTGCAGAAGCTGGAGCACTAACCCCCGCCAATGACGGCAAGTCTGTCCTCGTCACTTGGAGCGACACTTACAAGGGTGAAGTTATCTTAACCGCCACGCCTACTGCGGAATGTAACAACGGCAACAGCACCTTCGACATCAAGGTGAAGAACTCCACTGATGTGAACGAGTACAGCATCAACGCCAGTCTCTATCCTAACCCGACCGATGGCAACGTCACTATCGAGGCTGAAGGCTTGCAACGCCTCACCGTGGTGAACGAGCTCGGCCAAATGGTGTACGATGCCGAAGTGAACAAAGACACTGAGACCTTGAACATGAGCCAGTTTGGCGCAGGTGTTTTCATGATTCGCATCTATACCGAAAACGGCGTGGGTGTCAAGCGTGTTAGCGTTATACGTTAATGGTTTGAAGGGCTGTCGTACTATGGCAGCCCAACAGCCAAAAAACAGAAAACGGCTGACCCAAAAGGTCAGCCGTTTCTCATTACAAGGTTATGAAAAAGAGATTTACTTTCGTAGTTGTCAGTCGCCAAGGCGTGTCAAACCACCGCGACCCGCTTTGTCGCCTTCCACGACGGGATTGCCGTAGTAACCAATATCGCCAGAGCCGATGATGGCGTAGTTGAGCTTGCCGCTGACCCGCGACTTGATGTCGCCAGAACCGGCAATATTGGCATCAAGGTTCTCAATGTTGCAGGTGAGGACGATGTCGCCCGATCCGGCCACGCCAGCCTCAGCTTCGCGCACCTTTCCACTAACGACCTTCAAGTCGCCCGAACCAGCAATGTAACAATCTAACTTATCTGCAACCAGTTCATCGCAAGCTAAATCGCCCGAACCAGCCACATTCAATTCGACTTTCTGAGTAGTGACCGTTTTATGGAAAACGATGTCGCCCGATCCGGCAACGTTGGCTTCAAATTTCTCCGCTTCCAAAGGACTGTTGGCGTTAAAAGTGCCACTGCCAGCAAGGTTGATAGCCTCCAAACTCGGAGCCGTTACTTCAATAACGAATTTCATGGCTTTCAAACCTTTGTTTTTTTCTTCCTTGCATTTGCCCATGAGCAACTCATTGTCCTTCACTTTGATGTCGAGGTAGTCGAAAAGGTTCTCGTCTACACTGACGGTGCAGGAGTAACTGTCGGCAATGGTGAAGTTGACCGTTGCCGGCAGCGAAGTCGAGATTTCGTTGAACGCGGTCACATCGTAAGTGCGGGTAACGATGTTGCCGTCGCCTTCAATGGTTTTGCCGCCTAGCGTTTCCCCATCCAAATTGATGGAGCAGGCATTGAGCGTCATGCTGATGATGGCCACTGCGATGATTATGATGTTTCTTTTCATTGTTTGTTTGTTTTAATTGATTTGTAGTAAGACGAAGAACAGGTGAAAAAGTTACAGTTCATACGATTTTTTTATCTCGTCGAGTCCGATGCCCAAAAGCTTCATCTTTTTGACCAGTTCAGGCAGTTCCTTTTCGAGAAACTCCTCGCGCATTTGCTTGAGGACGATGTCCTTGGCCTCGGCGGAGATGAAATAGCCGATGCCACGTTTGTTGTAGATGATGCCCGCAGCCGTCATGGTCTCGTAGGAGCGCATGATGGTGTTGGGGTTCACGCCGAGTTGGATGCCGTAGTCGCGCACCGAAGGGATGCGGTCGTCGGCCTTCAGGTCGCCGCGCAGGATCTGCTCATAGAGCTGGGAGCAAATCTGTAAATATATGGGTTTGTGTGCGTTGAATTCCATGGTTTAGTATTTTTGTGTCTTGATTTTACGATAAGTGAAGAAGAGCAGGAGGGCAGTGATGATGATGCCGACAACCATGCCCCATGTCGTTGCATTTTGGAACCAATGGATTAGTTGTTCGGTAGACATACCGTCGAACTTTGCTATCCATCCCTCCATGATTTCTCTATTGAAGAACACCAGGCCCATAATCATGGAAATCAGGTAGGAAATGCCCAAATAACAGGCAATAGTCTTTCCAGCTTTGTGCTTCTTAAAGAGCATATTGCCCAGCATGAAGATGGCCGACCACTGGATGATGCCGGCATATAATGAAGTACGCATCACACCAATGGGGAACACTTGCTCAATGGGAAAGTCCATTTCTCCTGCACGAGCTACACCTTCCGAGTCGTTAATCATCTGGACAATTTCGTTCATCGAGTAAAGCCGTATAGGTTTCTCAAAGCCACCGAAAGGGAAAATCGACAAGAAAGCATCGACCAGGTAACCGCCGAAGAAGACGACAATGGGTGTCACAATGGCGCAATAGACGAACATACTAACGAACTTCTCCAAAGAGGAAGCGGGCATCATGGCGAAACCTACACCCTCACGCGAAAGGTTGGCATTGCCATAAACCTTGGAAGGTACCATCATCATGGCCAATGCCGTCCATGTGCATAACATTCCGAAACGGACAGGTGGCATGGTTTCGGAGCCGAAAAGCAGATTGAAAATCCAGAAAATGGCGTTCAGGCAGCACCAAACGATGAGCGAGGTGCCAAAGTTGCGGATATACATCTTGCCGTCTTTCAGCAAGAGG
Organism: uncultured Bacteroidales bacterium; assembly: GCA_946187645.1. Taxonomy (GTDB): domain Bacteria; phylum Bacteroidota; class Bacteroidia; order Bacteroidales; family F082; genus Limimorpha. Next base: position 44,424 of record CAMHRP010000025.1, read on the forward strand.
TTCTTGAAACGGTTGAAACTAAAAGTGTTATTCATGACTTGTTCCTCCTATTAGCTAAAGATTTGTTTGATGGTTTCCTTGTTTTTCATCACGGTATTGAACAGCACCTCGATGCTGACTTTGCTGTCGAGGCCTTCGGGGTTGCGGGTCACGTTGACGTAGCCGCCCGGAATCATCTCGCTGTAGAGCGCACTGTCGTCCTTCTCCATGCCGTAGTCGAAATAGAGCTTGTCGGTGATGTCGCGGAACGAGGCCTTGAGCAACACCTCGTCGTGGTCGAGGATGATGATGGGGTCGATGAGGTTTTCCACATCCTTCACTTGGTGGGTGGAAATGATGATGGTGCGGTTTTCCGTGGCGTGCTTCGTGATGACCTGACGGAAGAGCGTCTTCGAGGGGATGTCAAGGCCATTGGTAGGCTCGTCGAGGAGCAGATAGTCCGTGTTGAGGGCCAAAGCCGTGGCGATGAGGCATTTCTTCTGTTGGCCGAACGACAATTCAGCGTACTTTCGCTGTGGATCCACGTCCATCTCCCTGCAAAGCTCGAAGAAAAGCTTCTCGTCGTAGTTGGGATAGAACACGCCCAACTCTCTTATATTATTAATAGGTGTACCCTCCGGGATAGCGAAGTCTTCCGAGATGAAGAAAATCTTCTGGAGAGTTTCGGGCATACGGTCGAAGGGGGCTATGCCGTCCACCTCGCAGGCACCGTAGGTAGGCTTCTGCAAGCCACTGATGAGTTTCAGCAGGGAGGTCTTCCCCACTCCATTTTCGCCTAACAGCCCGTAGATGTTACCCTTCTCGAAGCTTAGGCTGATGTTTTTGAAGACTGGCTGACTCTTATAGCCGAAGTCTAAGTTGCTGATCGTAATCATGTTGAATTGTTTATTGTTGAACTGTTTAACTGTCGATTTGTTCTTGTTTAATAGTGTATTAGTTGAATAGAACACTGCAAAAGTACAACAATTTTCATTACTGTCAAGAAAAAAGTGGTTTTTTTTTCGAGAAAAATAAAAAAAAATCGGTATAATAGACAAAAATGGCTGGTAAAACCATGCATAAATTGCTGAAAACAAATAAAATGCAGACTTTTAGATGAAATCGCTTTCATCAAAAGGATAATTGTTTACCTTTGTCAAGCAAGAATGATAAAAAGAATGCTTGTATTACAACAGATTACGCTATTGGGATTTTTGAGGCATAGGAAGATCATCCTGCATATCACCAACCATTTTTGGCAACATTACCGCTCATAATCACTCTTTTCTGTCAGCATATTGGCCAACTTCCCTTCATCGGTAATCGTGAAAGGACAGGAGTTTCACTCAGAAGACAGATCGATAGATGGTAAATGCGCCCCTAAAAAAGAGAAATTATGGAACATATGGATCATCGCCAGATTGCCAATCCTCATTTTTAAGACCCCAAAACTCCAAATCCTCCGAAGGCGTTGGATCCTCTTCTTTTTCTTCCTCTTCATAAGACGTTCCTTGCATTTCCTTCAACCTAAAAGGAGATCCACTGCAGGCCTGCATAGCAAACATCACTGATGCCAATACCAATGCAGACAAAAACCATCTGAACACTTTATTATTTTTCATAGCTACATAATTTATTTCTTTATACTCAAAATCACGCCCAACGCCACACCGAGGAAAGCGGCAAATAGCACCTGAAGAGTAGGTGGTAGTAGGAAAGTGAGGGTGTGCGCAGGATACCAGAACAAGGGAATCGTCTTGGCAAAAACAAAACCATACTGGATGTCCCAGTTGATTTTTTTCGAAAGTGCCTCACCGATATTCAACGAACTACTGAAAAAACCTTTCAAGGTACCACCTGTCTCGGCGATATGGATATCTGTGACTTTATGGAAAGTCATGAACACTGGGGCAAACAGGGTGTTCATCAGCACACTAACGCAAAGCGCAACGAAGAATTTGCCCCAACTGAGGTCACCAGCAAACCATTCAGCGGCTTTTCCATTGAAATGGAAACCACCATCAAGAAGCTTTACGGTACCTGTCTTAAAGATGGTCATGGCCGAGGCAATAACCACACCCAACACACCCCAAACCAACATTTTAGGCAACAGGCCAAAGCCTTGCTTCAAATACACGCCTTCACGGATACGAAGGGCCAACATCTCTCCGAAAGTACCTAGAATAGCAAACTTGAAGAAACTCATCAACAAGCCGTGGTTTTTGGTGGTATCGTTGAACCAATCCCATGCGCCTGGGATGAAAGCGAAGCCACAAATCACAGCAGCCCAAATAACGATCGTGATGACATCAGACTTTTTCATTCCTTATTCCTTTTATCCAGTTCCTTGTTCTGCCAATAGCGTCCTAGCAAGCACAGCAAACACAGGCCGCAAAGGATTCCACCAAGCACAAAGCCCGTCTGGTCCTCGCCTTTGACTATGTACAGATAAATGCCATAACCAAAGATGGCCAAATCCACAATGATGCTTAGGATATAGCCAATGGTGCGGTTGGTCTTGTCGGTCTTCTTCAGCAAAAGGTTATCGAGCAAAAAGGTGACGACGACTAAAGCTGCATAGACCAAGTAATATGTGGCTTTCTCGGTAATCATATTGGTTTGTTTTACCATGACCGTTGACTATGACTATGACCGATTCCACGATAGGTGAAGCGGTCATAGTCATTGTCACAAGTCATAGTCAATTATTTTTCAATACGGATACGTGCATCCACTGCAACGACATTCTTCGGGTTGCCAAGCAACGGGTTGAGGTCCATCTCAGCAATCTCAGGAGCGGCCATCACCAAAGCAGCCACTCTCGCAATCTGTTCGGCATAGACATCAACATTAACGGGTTGCTGACCACGTACGCCTTGCAGAATCTTGTAACCGCGGAGCTTGGTGAGCATGTCTTTCGCTTCGGGTGCGCTGATTGGCACAAGCGAGCTCTGCACGTCTTTCAGCACCTCGATGAAAATGCCGCCCAAACCAAAGAACACCTGATGGCCGAACTTTGCATCGCGAATAGCGCCGATATATACTTCTGTACCATCAAGCATTGGATACATTTCCACTGCATAGGTATCCTTGATGGCCATCAAGCGGTCAAACTCCTTGCCAACGGTCTCGATGTCGCGCACGTTCAAGGTCACACCACCGACGTCTGACTTGTGGACGGGACCCACGACCTTCATCACGAGCGGATAACCCACCTCGTTAGCGAAGTCCAATGCCTGCTGTTTCTTGTCAACAACACGGATTTGTTTCTGTGCGATGCCTGCAGCATCTAACAATTCGTATATCTTATCAGGACCGATGTAACCGTTTTCGCAACTATCGATGCACTTGCGGATGCGAGCGGTATCAATCTTAGGCATCTCCACATTCTCAGGCTGCGGCTTCGGGGTGTTATAGACTTTGCAGATAGCATTACCGAGCACACATTCTTCCGGGAAGTTGATGCGACCTTTAGCGATAAAGTCCTCGATTTCGTCCTTAACGTTGATGATGGAAGGCAGCACTGGGAAGATAGGCTTTTTGCAGGTCTTCATCTTCTGGTCGAGCAGGTCATAGACCTCCTTGTTGCTGAACAATCCAGGCGAGCCGAAGATGACCACCGAGAAGTCGATGTCGGTGTACTCGTTTTCTACGGTGTCAATGATATATCCGAGTTGCTCAGCTGTACCAGTCGCCAGGAAATCGATGGGGTTACCCACGCTGGAGCCAGCGAAGAGCTTCTCCAACAAAGCAGGGCTGGCAGGATGTTCCTTCAATGAAGGCACTTCCATGCCGCCATTTGACAACACGTCGGTGAGCATCACTGCAGGACCACCGGCATGGGTAATAACGGCGCAACGGTTGCCTTTGATTTCGGGATGCATGAACACACCACACACCGTTGTCAGCTCCTGACGATTCTGGCAGCGCACAATGCCCGCTTTGCGGAACAAAGCATCAACCACGGCATCGTTGGTCGCCAAAGCGCCCGTATGCGACGAGGCGGCGCGGCTACCAGCTGCCGAGCCACCCGACTTGATGGCTGCAATATGGCATCCTTTGTTGATGAGGCTGCGTGAGTGCTTGAGCAGGCGTTGCGGGTCGCCGATCTTCTCCATGTAAAGCATAATGACATGGCTCGACTTCACGGGGTCGAAGGTCTCGTCCAAGTGTTCCAGCACGTCCTCGATGCCGAGCTGTGCACTGTTGCCCACTGCCCACACACTATTGAATTTCAAACCGTTGCTCATGCCGTATTCCTTGATGAACACGGCGGTGGCACCTGAACCAGTAATGAAGTCAACGCCCTTAGGGTCAAGGGTTGGGATAGGCGTATCGAAACAGCCGGCATAGTTCACGTTGAGGAAGCCCGTGCAATTAGGACCGATGAGCGATCCACCAACGCTATTGATGGTGTCGACGATATGCTTCTCGATGGCGGCGCCTTCGGCGTTCTCCTCCGAGAAACCAGCACTGATGATGATGAAGCCTTTGCAGCCTTTCTCTTTGGCAAGCACGTCAACGGTCTGTGCGCAGAACTTGGCGGCAATGCAAATGATGGCACACTCCACCTGTGGCAGGTCATCGACCTTGGCGTAGCATTTCACGCCTTGCACTTCTGTCTCTTTGGGGTTCACTGCATAAACTGGGCCTCTGAAAGGACTTTCCAGAAGGTTTTTCAAGGCTTTTCCACCGGGTTTGTGAATGTCTGACGATGCACCGCACACAACGATGCTTTGGGGATTTAATAATTCTTTTGCTATCATATTATTTAAGGTATTTGTTGCTTAAACATAATTTGCCGCAAAAATAGCCAATTTTGTTAAACGTACAAACAATCAATGGTTGTTTTGCATTCTTTCTTCACAATCAAGGAGCATTTGGTAATGGATTCTATTGAAAAGCCCCATCTTACAGAGCAGTTCAATGTCTTCATGGCTCATCCACATCACCGACTCTACCTCATCTTTTTGCAAGCGTAGTATTTCGGCAGGTACATTGCTTTTTAACATGTAGAGAAACGTAAACTTATACTCGTAACGTCTGATTTTCACCAACTTAAGTTCGCTCTTGGCCGCAGATAGGCCAATTTCCTCTTTCATCTCGCGTAACATAGCCAAAGCGAAGTCATACTCACCGCTCTTCACATGGCCAGCGGTTGTGGAATAATAATTACCCTTCTTTGGCGAAACTTTTTGAATCAGGTACTGGCCTTTGTCGTTATAGACATACACCGCCACAATGGGAATCATAAAACCGGGAGGAATGCGCTTCCCCCGTTCGATGGTCTGTCCGGTCAGCCTCATTTCACTATCGTACAAATCCAGAATCTCCATGGCACTACAATCAAAAAGGTGCTGCAAAGATACGGAAAAATACAAAAAAGAAAGGCAACCCTTTCGGATTGCCTTTCACTTTTTTGACCGATGGTCAATTATTGCATGACAGTGACACGCTTGACGGTCACGCCGTTCTCAGTGTAGACACGCACCATGTACATGCCAGCGT
>CAMHRP010000026.1:0-48798 GCA_946187645.1 uncultured Bacteroidales bacterium
AAAAATGATAATTGAATCAAGACTTATTTTCAATGAGCCACCAAAAATTATCACTACTTATGATAGTTTCCATTATGTGAAAGAAGTATTACAAGAAATGGAAATGTTAGATGATTTCAGGATAATAGTAGATGAACAACAAAGTATTATAAAAGATAGTGCATTTAAAGGGAACACAATAAAAAATTTCCTGAAAGAACTAAACGGATTAAACAAAGTAATATATCTTTCAGCAACACCAACCCCAAAGATATTTAATGATAGAATCCCAATATTGAAAGACATTTATACTATAGTCCTGAATTGGTGCAAGGATGATTTAAGAAAGATAAATTTCAGGATGATTCCTTTAAAGCAAAAAGAAACTTTCACGGATATAGTCAGGAAATACAAAGATAAATATGATAAAGACGGATATTTCAAAAAGAAAACCATTTCAGGGATTGAACATTTCAGCCGTGAATTATGTATATATGTTTCCAATATTGAAATCATCATACACATTATAAAAGCCTTGAATCTGACAAATGAAAATACTGATGTAATTTGTAGTGAAAATGAAAAGACGGTCAAAAAATTATATGACAAAACAAGAAAATCAGGTATCAGAAAAAGCGGATTCAAGCCAGCAAAACCAAAACAAATAAATGAGCCTCACAAAACATTTACATTTATTACACGGTGCAGTTATGAAGGCGCGGACTTTTATTCAACAAATGCCACTACAATAATATTATCAAATCCATCTATTGACTGTATGAGTGTAGATATTGGAATTGATTTAAATCAAATAATTGGCCGTGAAAGATTGGAAAGTAATGTTTTCAGGGATGATATTACACTATTTACCCAAGTTCAAGGAAAGTTTAAATCCTTTGAGGAAATGAGAAAATACAAACTGAATAATTCCCAAAAACTTCTACAATTTATAGATTCAAATTTAGTGGGTTCTTTGAAACTTGACTTTACCAATGATTATTTAGAATTAGATGAATTTACAAACAATCCCCAAATATCTGAAATGAGAATGTTATGTGAGGATTATTCTGAATCTGTAAGGCTTGACCAATTCAAAGGGGATAAGTATGTATTTAAAACTTTCAATGAAGGGGATTATTATAATAACAAACTGAATGATTCTGATTTAGACCTTTTGAATAAGTTCTACACTAATTTCAATATTCAGTTTTCATTTATGGGCAAGATGGAATTATTATGTAATTTCTTAGACCAAAACCCACAATTTAAATATATCATTCAAAACAATTCCAACCTACCACAAAATTACTATCAATATTATGAACTATTGGGAACAAAGATAATAAAGGCTTGTTTATTCCGTGAAGATATGATTTTAGAGAAAATAAATATCCTGAAATCTGAAAATTCAATTAAAAGTGAAATATACAAGGCTTTCAAAGTAGGAGATTCTATTGAAGTAGGTAGAGCAAAAGAGATTTTGAATGATATTTACAAACAACTGAATCTAAAGAAAAAGGCAAAATCCACAGACTTAAACCAATACTTTAATATTTCAGATTTTAGCAAAAGAATAAAATCCGTAAAAAAAAGATTGGTAAGGATTGACGGAATTAAGATGTAATAATGATTAAGACGGGGGCAGGGTTGAAAGTTTTTGTTATGCCGTTAAACCCCAACGCAACCCTTTTAAACACACACGGCAAATTTCAAACTTTATGAAAAAACAAAAAATTGAACGGCATTTTACAAATAATGCCCAAATGATTGAAACAACTGAAAACAGAAATTTCAGTATTAACACACAAACCAAAAACAAACCTTTAAACACTAAGATTATGGAAAACAAGGATTTCAGCATTAAGAATTTTATTGAATCTTTAGAGAAAAGAGAATTAACCAAGGAACAGACTGAATATTTAGAAAACAACAGAAAGAATTTTGTTGAATTGGGTTATAATTGCACGGATTCAAACCTAATTGATAAAAGAACTATTTTGGCCGCTTCTATTGCAGGGGACAAAGAATTAAAAAGTGAAGGATTCCAAAAACCAAACAACATTTTAAACTATTGCAAGAACTATGAAAATTTAGTGTGTTCCTGCAAGATTCCCGTAGTAGAAGAATTAAATCCTCAATGGTTAGGGGAAGCGTCAAATATTACCATTTCAGACCCTTCAATAAGTGGATTATATTTCACCCCTTCAAGATTAGGAACGGTTTTAAATGTTTCCAAAATGTTCTTTAATCAGTCTGAAAATATGGAAAATGAATTGATTTTGATGATGAATAAAGAATTAGATAATAAACTAATTTCTACTATTTTCACAGACTACCAACAAGGAAATAATGACCCAATATTAAGCGGAATTTTCAATAATTCAAATGAAGTCAATTATACGGGTTTAGATGATATTATTGAATTGCCCTATAATGTTCAGGTAAATAGCGGATTAGGATATTATGTTATAAGCCCAAAAGCAAAGAAAGAAATCTTAAAGTTATATTCAACCGCTTTTTCAAATAATACGCTTTTTGGAGAATCTTATATAATTGAACCCTTAATGAAAGATGGTTTAATTGCTTATGTAGATTTATCAAAACTTATTGTTTGTAGTTGGTCTTATGTTGATATTACTATTGACAACCAAACAAAAGCACATAAAGGGGAAAATCTTATTTACTTGACCGGTTATTATGATTTCAAGTTAGTTTCTAATGATTGCGCCCAATGGATTGATTTAGGAGATTAAGAAGATGACACAAACAGAAAAAGAACACAATAAAAAACTTAGTTCTATCTATGAAGAACGGCAAAAGAAAATTGATGATATTTTTTCAAGGTATAGCAAAGGACTTATTACCAAACAAGAAAAAGATTCATTTTTAAAGGCCGTTGATTTAGACGCAAAAAAACAAATAATTAAACTTGAAAAAGAGTATTATTACAATAGAAAAACCTATTGATTAAAATTTAGAATCTGTCAAAATTAAACTCTAAAGTGCTGATTTTCAAATTAAATAGTTTAAGGTATTTTTATAGTCAAATTCATCAACCTCAACATGGCCCTTTCTGGAAAACGCGCCAAGGAGATGGCCACAAGGCGGCTTCATGGTGCCACGAAAGGCGAAATCGTGATGAAGTATATCGCTGAATCCGTGTCGTTTACGGCGGTGTGCTTCGTGCTGGCGTTTCTGCTGGCCTACGCCTTGCTCCCGATGATGAACGACCTGTTGAGAGGCGTTTCGGGCGGTACAGCCGGCTCGCTTGAGCAATTTGTGTCCATTCGTTTCGAGTGGTCGGTGGGCATTGTGGCGGCCTATGTCTTGACCGTCGTCGTTTTGGGCGTGTTGTCGGGCATCGCGCCTGCCGCCATTGCCTCGCGTTTTGAACCGATTGACGTGGTGCGCGGCACCTATCGGCTTCAAACCAAAAGGGTGTTCAGCAAGGTGTTCATTGTGTTCCAAAACACCATCACCATCGTCTTGATTGCCATGGCGATTTTGATGGAGGTGCAGATGCGTCACATGATGAACCGTCCCATCAACATGCGATCCGAGGGATTGTATGTGCTGAAAAACTGGGCAAAGGAGTATTCCGACATTGTGCCGCTCATCGACCGTTTGGAGAAGATTCCGACTGTGAACGCGGTAGGCTACGGGCATGACTATGCGGGTAAGATGGGCATGGGCACGAGCCTCACCACGCCCGAAGGCGAAAAGGTGGGCACTCAACTCATCCTTTGCGATGAGACCTATTTCAACATGCTTGACTTGCAAGTCGTTGAAGATTTCGGAATGCGCTCCAACTCGGTGTGGATGTCGAGGACTTTGGCCGAAAAACTCGCCATCAGCGACTCGACGGCCTCGTATTACGCCCGCAAATTGCACATCAACGGCAGCAATCCCGAGACCGTGGGCGGCATCTATGAGGACATCCCGACGCGGTCGGCGGCGGCATCCGAGCCCAACCAATACTCGGCAATCATCGTCGCTCGTGACGAGGACTTGATTTGGGGACTTGGCGTAATGGTTGATGTTTCAAGCGATTACAAGGAAACCGAAAAGGCCATCCTGCAAGCCTACGCCGACTATTCCGAGGAAAAAAACGGCACTTATGTGGAGCCGGCGGAGAACGGCTATTTGAAAGACCTGATCAATGTGTCACTCCAGCCTGCAAAGATGGCCATGCGCCTGCTTGAACTGTTCATGGTGCTTTCGGTGCTCATTTCCTTGCTTGGCCTTATCGCGATGAGCACGTATTACAGCGAGCAAAGCACCAAGAGCATCGCGGTGCGCAAGGTGTTTGGCGGCACGGTGGAGGGCGAGTTGTGGCGCTCGGTGAAGGACTATATGGTTTTGGTTGGCATCGCGGCGGTTGTCGGAGCGCCATTGGCCGTTTGGCTCTGCGGCAAGTATCTCGATCGTTTCGCCTACCGCATTGAGCATTACGGTTGGATTATCGCCGTGGCGGTCATCCTTGGTATGTTGATGGCTTTCCTCTCGGTGCTTTGGCAGACCTTGAAGGCCGCGCGGACAAATCCGGCGGAGGCTTTGAAGAAGGAATGAAAACGCAAATTATGTTTTTTCGGTAATTTTTTTTCGGTAATATGAGAAAAACTGAAGAAAAACATGCAGAATATTGAAATTTGTTGTAATTTTGCATTACAGAATATATAAAATGTAAAGCAATATGTCACAAACAACCATGTCCATTAGAGTCGATAGCGACTTGAAACAACGATTCGATACACTTTGCGATGAGTTCGGCCTCAGCAATACCGCTGCGCTGATGCTTTTCATTAAAGCCGTAGTACGTGAATGTAGGATTCCCTTTGAAATCAAGACGGAATCTGAAGAGGAAGTGAGAAGAAAGGCAAGATTTGCATACGAAAGAATGCGAGCAGATGCTGCCGCTGCTGGATTGCAAGATCTTTCGCTTGACGAAATTAATGAAATAATCCACGAGGTTCGTTATGGAAAAAAATAAGGTTTTTGCCGTCATCGACACCAATGTCATTGTTTCTGCTCTATTGTCAAGGAATAACAAAGAATCAAATACATCACGAGTTTTTGAGGCTATTCTTGATGGTAGAATAACTCCTTTGTATAATGAAGAGATTCTCGATGAATATAAAGAGGTGTTAGGCCGTAGCAAATTTCCGTTTTATAAAGAAGATGTTGAGATGGTGGAGATTCTTATGGTCACCGTCGGCCTAAAATTAGGACGTACTACCTCCTTAGAGGGTGTTTTCCCAGACCCTAAAGATGTTGTGTTTTACGAAGTCACGCTGAGCAAGGATGATGCCTATTTGGTCACGGGAAACATCAAGCACTTTCCGCGAAAACCATTTGTGGTCACACCTGCTGAAATGGTGGCAATTCTAAATACGTAATAGACTTCTCGCGTCCCACGTCTTGAAGGAACGACGAATAATGACGGTGCTTCGACAGGCTCAGCAACCTGCTTCAACTGAATAACTGAATAACTGAACAACTGACAACTAACAACTGAAATGTCCAAACTCAAATCCAAAATCCTAGTCGTTGACGACAACGCCGGCATCCGGTCGGCACTGAAGATATTGCTGCCCATGCGCTTCGCCGAGGTGGAACTCATCGCCACGCCCAAGGTGCTGATGGAGACCATGCGGACATTCAAGCCCGATGTGGTGCTGCTCGACATGAACTTCGAGACCGACATCAACACGGGCAACGAAGGCCTCTTCTGGCTCTCGGAGCTGAAACGCGACTTCCCCGAGGTGGAGGTGGTGCTGTTCACGGCTTACGCCGACATCGCCCTCGCCGTGGAAGGCATGAAACGGGGTGCCTTCGACTTCGTGGTGAAGCCATGGGACAATGCCAAACTGCTCGCCACACTCGAAGAGGCTTGCAAGAAACATCGTAAGGTCGGTGGGAAAGAGGTTTCTGGACAGCCTGCACCCACGATGCGCTGGGGTGATAGCGAGGCGATGCAACGACTGCGCGAGATGGTGGAGAAAGTGGCACCCACCGATGCCACCGTGCTCATCACGGGCGAGAATGGCACGGGTAAGGATGTGCTGGCCAACGAGATACACCGCCTTTCCAATCGCGCCACTAAGCAGATGGTGGGCGTGGACATCGGAGCCATCACGGACACCTTGTTTGAGAGCGAGATGTTTGGCCATGTGAAAGGGGCTTTCACCGACGCCCATGCCGACCACATCGGTAAGTTTGAGCAGGCCAACGGCACCACTTTGTTTCTCGATGAGATTGGCAATGTGCCTCTGGCACAGCAGGCCAAACTGCTGCGTGTCATCCAAAACCGCAGCATCACCAAGGTGGGCGACACGAAATCAATCCCCATCAATATCCGCCTAATTTGTGCCACCAACATGGACTTGGCTACGATGGTCAAGGAAGGGCGTTTCCGCGAAGACTTGTTCTACCGCATCAACACGGTCACGCTGCACCTGCCGCCCTTGCGCGAGCGTCCCGACGAAATCATCACTTTGGCAGAGATGTTCGTCAAGCAATATGCCGAGAAATATCACCGCAAGGCACAAGGTATTTCCGACGAGGCAATGAATCTCCTGAAACGCTGCCGTTGGAGCGGTAACATTCGCGAGTTGCAAGGCTGCATCGAGAAGGCGGTCATCTATTCCGAGGCGGAACTCATACGCGCCGCTGACCTTCAACTCCGCGCCTCGGAACTGATGGATGAAACGGTTCCAAAACCTCAAAATCAAACCCTCGAAAGTGCCGAAGAGCAAGTCATCCGCAATGCGATGAAGACCTACAATGGCAACTTGACCCTAGTTGCCAAAGCATTGAAAATCAGCCGTCCGACCTTATACCGCCGCCTAAAGGAATACGGAATATGAGTGCTTGGATTTGGATATTGGTTGTTGTGGTGGCCGTCGTCGCAGCGATTGTGGTGACGACGCTTATCGTGCGCAGGAACGATGCCCGAAAGGTGGGCTTCATGATGGATGCCTTAGAGGACGGCGAGCTGAACTTCCACTTCAAGGAGAAGTCGGCACTTAATCGTGCCCTCAACCGCATCAAGGGCATCTTCGAACGGCGCGACGCAGCCAACGAAGAGTCCTCGCAGAACAAGCTGTTTCGCGTGATGACGCACGAAATCATGAACACCGTCGCCCCCATCGCTTCCTTGAGCGATGCTTTGCTCACCGAAAAAGGGGTGGATGTGAAGGCAGGGCTGGAGACCATTTCAGCTTCATCGAAAGACTTGATCCGTTTTGTGGAGTCGTACCGCAGCATGACACAAGCCCAGCCGCCTGTCCGCAAGGCGGTGATGGTGGACGAACTGATGGACCGTGTGCTGCTCCTCAACAAGGCAAAGGTTGCCGAGCAAGGTGCCACTTTGACCTATCAAGCCAACACGCCCGACTTGCTCATCTATGCCGATGAAGGTCAAATCATGATGGCTTTTAACAACTTGATTAAGAACGCTGTGCAAGCGGATGCCACTTCCATCCGCATCACCGCCGCCCTGAACTCGGAAGACCAAACCGTCATCCGCGTGGCCAACAACGGAAAAGCCATCCCATTACGCCAGACCGAGGAAATCTTTATTCCGTTCTACACCACCAAACCGAACGGAACGGGCATCGGATTGAGTTTGTCGAAACAAATTATGGTTAGACATAACGGCAACCTCGTCCTTGAACAGAGCGACAGCAGCTTGACGGTTTTTGCCATGGTGTTTAAATGATTGAAATTTGTGCTTTTTTATGGCCGAGTGTTGTTTTCTTGTGTATTTTTGCACCTAATACAATACTGTTTTTGATTATTAATCCCTAAAATAACAAAAGATGAAAAAGTTCTTTATTACTTTGGTTTCGCTGGCCTTGTCCGTAGTCACGATGGCCGGCAATTTCGTGATGCTTCCCTATTCGGGTCGCGCCGAATTGGAAAAACATTTCTCTGACCCGAACCTAACGGTGCATTTCTACACTGATTCTGAAGTTTTTGCCACGGCTGAACGTTTCGATGCAATCCGTATGGTTATGCTCGATGAAGATGCTTTCTCGAAGGCCGAAACCTACACTTTGGTGTATTGTCCGAAAGATCAACAGCAACGTTATGATGCATTGTATGCGACACAGAATTATGTCATTGTGAGTGGCTCTGCCGAACCTTACAAGAACGATGGCGCCGTGGCTATCTTCAACAAGAAAGCCAGTCTGCCCAAGCTGACCCGCGATTTCCCGGTGGTGACGGAAGTAAATCCGACCATCCGCGAGATGTTGGATCAAGTGAATCAGGATTCATTGGAGGCCACCGTGCAACACCTTCAGGACTACGGCCACCGTTTGTGGAACTCCGACAACGCCTTTGCCGCTTCTGATTGGATTGCCAGCCGTATGGAAGCTCTTGGCTTGGAAGTGGAGCAACAGCCGTTCTATGCCAACACTTGGTTTGGTAGCGGCCAGGCTGCCCCTAATGTGATTGGCATCCAACGTGGCACGCTCTATCCTGATACCTATGTCGTTTGCGGCAGCCATTTTGATTCGTTCTCCTATCAGGCCATGAGTGGTGGAACCGCTCCTGGTGCCGACGACAACGCCACAGGTGTGGCCAGCGTGCTTGAAAGCGCCAGAATCATGACCCAGTATGAGTTCGAATACAGCATCATCTATTGCGCCTACGGCTGCGAGGAGATGGGTCTGTATGGCAGTGAGGCCTATGCTTCGCGTTGCCAGCAGGAAGGCATGGACATCATAGGCTATTTCAACAACGATATGAACGGTTACCTCTATGGTGACCAAATCCATATCGACTGCATCTATCCCAACTCGGTGGAACCCATCGGCACCTATTATATGAATGTAGGCGAGGTGTATTATCCCGAGTTGCCCATTCGCCACGTCAATTTCAATGAGGGTGACAGCGACCATACTTCGTTCAACAACCACGGCTATATGGGCATCTATCCCTTTGAGGACTATGAACACTACAGTCCCTACATCCATACGCCTAATGACGTGATTGGAACGAGTGTGACGAGTTTCGAAATGGGTCAGCAGTATTGCCAGATGAATATTGCTTGTTTGGCCGAGATTGCCAATCCTGTTCCTGTGGGAGGAACGCTGACTTTCGATGTGGATACTTTGTGGATTCCTGAAAACAACGATCCTGCTGTGTTGACGATATTCAATAATACTGAAGCAGAAGAAGTTACGCTGAATAAAATTACCGTTAATCAGGGTGAAGAATGGTGGTATTATTTTGCTTATAACGGACAGAGTTTTTCACTCGATGAGGAAGTGAATATTGTGATTCCGCGTGGGCAAAGCATACAACTCGAAGTTTATATGAATATTTGGGCTAAGGAATTGGTATATCCTGTGCTGTATTTTGAGAACACTCTACCACTAGTTTCTCTTGTTACCGCTTTAAATTGGACGGAATCAGTTTCGGATCAAGAAAAAACTCCAATTAGAGTTTATCCTAACCCTTCCAAAGGCGTTTTTAATTTGAACCTCGGCGAAGGCCAATGGGATGTAGAGGTTTATGACATGACAGGCCGCAAAGTCTATGAAAACCGCATGGATGGCCGTTCTGTCCTCAATCTCGATAAATGCCGAAAAGGCGTTTACTTCTTGAAAGCCATGGGTGAGAGCAGGGGAGTGACGGCGAAAATCATGGTGCAGTAAGCTTCTGCTAAACATAAAACTTCAAAATTCTCCGTTTCACATTGTTGGGACGGAGAATTTTGTATTTTTGAGGCCTAAATACTATACTTATGAAATACCAAATTTCACTTTTCGTAATGGCATTAGGCTTTGTGCTGGCCTCGTGTGGCAATAATAGCCAACCTGTCGAAGCATCCGAGCCTGAACCCGATTCCATCCGTTTGCGCATGGTAATCTATCGTCCAGGCGATTACAACTCAAAGAACTACCGCATCCCCGCCATCATCACGGCCAAAGATGGTTCTTTGGTTATCGCCACCGACAAGCGGAAAAACAACGACCGTGATTTGCCCGAAGACATCGATATCCTCATCAACCGCAGCACCGATGGCGGTCGAACCTGGAGCGAGCCTTATACCTTAATGGAAGGCCAAGGGGTGGGGAAGGGCTACGGCGACTGCGCCTTGGTGCGCACCAACGACGAAGGCGGCCTTTTGGCGGCTTTCGTGGGTGGTTGTGGTTTTTGGCAAGGAAGACCTGAAAACCCGCTACGAACTTATATAGCAAGAAGTTACGACAACGGACAGACTTGGTCTGAGCCCAAAGACATCACTGATGAGCTTTATGGCGCAAAGTGCCAAAATGAGGTGAGTCGCACATGGTGGTCGGCCTTCTTCGCTTCTGGCAATGGCCTGCTGACCTCCACGGGACGTATCATGTTCGTCCTCGCAGTGCGCGACACCGAGGAATGGGCGGCCTGCAACTATGCCGTCTATTCTGATGATAACGGCGAGACATGGCAAATCTCTGGCTGTGCCTCACAGCGTGGCGACGAGGCCAAGGTGGTGGAATTGGCCGATGGCCGCATTTTGATGAGCATCCGCCACGAAGGGGAGCATTGGTACAATATTTCTGAAGACGGCGGCACCACTTGGCGCCCCGAGACCTCCGCTTGGCCCGACCTTGTGGCCACGGCTTGCAATGGAGATATTATCCGTTATTCTACTGAAAATGAAGGCGGAAAGAATGTGTTGCTGCATTCGTTGCCATGCGCAGAAAGCCGAAAGAACGTTACAGTATACGTTAGTTACGACGAAGGCCAGACTTGGCCCGTGAGCAAATGCATCGTGCCTTACGATGCGGCCTATTCTTCGCTCTGCATCCTGCCCGACCAAAGCATTGGCCTTTATGTGGAGGAATCCGACGGCGATACACTGGGTTATTCCATGGTTTTCTATAATTTTGGTTTGGAATGGCTTGAAAAAGATTGTAATTTTGCAAATCCTAAAACAGAATAAAAACTGGTTTAAAATGAACAAGTCAAAGAAAATGTGGATGTTGGCCGCTGCTTTCATTCTTGGCGGCTCGGTTTTGGTTGGCTGCCAAAACAAGAACGAAAAGGTGAAACCCGAACAAAAAGCCACGGAAGAAAACGTCGCCAAGTCGCAGGATGAGGTGGTGGAACCAAAGTCTGTTGCTATGGTTGTTGACGACTACATGGTGAACGAATTTGGGAAGCAGTACCTTCAGGGCGATGTGTGTATTCCGAGCAATTTCATTATCAGCCAAGACAATGGAAATGCCGAGGATGTCTTGGTTTGGGGCGATTTTTGGGTTTTCAACTACGAAATCGCTGGCGACACGCTGAAAACTGTTTCGGGTGGCAGCCATCCTGGCCTGATGCACCTCCGCACGACCGACAATGGCTACGAGGTGACGAAGTTCGATGCCGTGGAAGATGGTTCCGAATATTTGCCGAGTGCCAAACGCATCTTTGGTGATAAGTTTGACGCTTATCAGGAAATCAGCAGTGCAGCCGAGAAACGTGAGGATATCAGGCTTCGCAACATTGCCGACTATGTGAAGAAACACAACCTAAAGGTCACGATGGTTCAGGATTACGGCTGGCCTGCCGTTGAATTGCCGAGGGGAAAGTAGGCCAAGAAATGAAACCGTTCAGCTGTTCCGATACTGGTTCGGTGTCATGCCCGTGTGCTTCTTGAAATACTTGAAGAAAAACGACGGGTTGGCGAAATTCAGTTCGTCGGAGATTTCCTTGATGCACAAGTCGCTGTGTTTCAGCATTTGCTTCGCTTCAAGGATAACATATTGGTCGATCCATTCGGGAGCCGATTGCCCGCTGGTCTCTTTCACGATTTTTGAGAGGTATTTGGGCGTGATGCAGAGTTTGTCGGCATAAAAACCCACACCACGTTCCTTGAGGTGGTGGCGCGTGACCAAATCCACGAAGCGTTCAAAGACGATTTTGTGACGTGTCGAGGCGGGTCGCTCTTCTTCACTTTGTTTTTGTAGCCGCTGGTTAAGGAAACTACCGAAGGTGAAGAAAACCGATGAAATGAGGTGACTAACGCTTTCTGTCGCATAGGCATAATCTGAATGTATGATGCTGTTGATGAGGCGGATATGCTCTTGCACCAAGTTGAGTTCGTCGGCTTGTAGGGTGAAGCTGGGATTGTCGAGTAGGGTGATGGCCTCGTTGAACATTTTGCTGATGTCGGAACGAAATTGGTCGAGAAACCGGGTCGAAACGGCGATGATGGTCAGTTTGGCCGCTTTTTCCGATGGTTTTGATTCGAGGCGGATGATGTTTTGGGGCAAGTTGAGCAGCATCATCCCCTCGTGAATCTCGTATTCCTTCAAGTTGATGCTGCACTTGAAACTGCCTTGCTTGCAAAACGCCGCCACATATGCGTCAACGCGACACGGATAGCGCAACAGGTCGTAGTTGGCTTCGTTGGTGCGCTCGGCCAAGATGAAGTCGTCACCTATATTAATAATGTTGTCAGTCAAAAACAATTCCTTTGCCCGCGCAATGCTGAAACTGTTGTATCCTTTTGTTTCCATTCGTTGAAATTTTCGACAAAAATAGATAAATCTTTTTGATTATTGGTCGAAAAACATGAATATTTCGACCTTTAGATACTTTTTGATGAAAATATTATTCCTTTTGGTCGAAAAAGAAGCCCTTTCTTTGCAGCATCGAACAAAAAAGGAATAGAATATGAATAAAGTATTGAAAAACAGTGTATTAGTGATTGTGTTTTGTGCGGTTTCGCTGACGATGCCTGCGCAAAGGATGCTCACTTTGGACGAGTGCCGACGGCTCGCCCTCGAGAACAACAAGAAACTGAAAGTGGCTGAGGAGGAGGTCGACAAGGCTCGTTACGAAATGTATGTCTCCTACGCCAATTACCTGCCCAAAGTGTCGGCAACGGGCACTTATATGCACAATAGCAGAAACCTCCAATTGCTGAGCGATGAGAATATGGCTGCGCTCAACAGCATAGGGACAACGGCGCAGGGCGAAATTGATGCCTATCGCGAGCAGGTGCTGGCTGTTTACAATAACGACCCCATGGCCGTGGTTTCGTGGGCACTTTTGCAGCACGACCCAACCTTGAACAAGTTGGTCACCGACCTGATGAGCCTTGATGTGGAAGGGTCGTTGAACCAGATTGGTGAGCAGGTTTCGGACGCATTCAAGATCGACACCAAGAACGTGATTGCGGGTGTCGTTTCGGTGCAACAGCCTATCTTTGCTGGTGGCAAGATTGTAGCTTATAATCAGATTACCAAGGACTTGAGAAGTTTGGCCGAGTCGAAGTTGGACATGCAGCAGCAGGAAACACTGGCCACTACCGAAAAGGCGTATTGGCAGATTGTTTCCGTCGCCAACAAGCTGAAATTGGCCGATAGTTACGCCGAGTCGTTGCGCACATTGGACAAGGATATGGACAAGATGCTTGCCGCAGGTGTGGCCACCCGTTCCGACCAATTGTCGGTAAAGGTGAAGCTGAATGAGGCTGAGACAGCGTTGCTGAAGGCGCAAAACGGCCTGACACTCTCGAAAATGCTGCTCTGTCAGATTTGCGGCTTGTCCTTGGACTCAAACATTGTTTTAGCCGACGAGAAACTTGACGATGTGTTGGTGACCAACGAGGTGCTACACTTTTCGGAGAGCGAAATCGAGGCCAACCGACCCGAACTGAAATGTCTTGGTTTAGCCAACGACATTTATGCCAAAAAGGTGGCTGTGGTGCGTTCCGACTATCTGCCCACGATTGGTGCTTTCGGCAACTATGTGATTAGCAACCCGTCGTGCTTCAACGGCTTCCAAAATGAGTTTGGCGGTATGTGGAATTTTGGTGTGATGGCCAAAATCCCGATTTTCCATTGGGGCGAAGGCTACAACAAGACGCGAATGGCAAAGGTGGAAGCGAAAATCCAGCAATACACTTACGATGATACCAAGGAGATGATCATGCTTCAGGTGAGGCAATGCGAAACGCAACTCAACGAGGCTGATGCGCGATTGAAACAAACACGGGAGAAGTTGGACGATGCCGACGAAAACCTCCGTATGGCGACTGCTGGTTTTCGCGAAGGCGTTGTCGCTTCTTCCGTTCTGGATTTGGCCCGAACCGCTTGGCTGCAAGCGCATTCAGAGTACATCGATGCCAAAATCGACCGCATTATGGCAGCTGTCAATCTCCGCAAAGCCGCCGGTGTCCTCACAAAATGAAATCTTGAACCCTAAATCTTAAATCTTAAATTTTGAATTTTGAATTTTAAATCTTAAATCCCTGATTATGTCCACGATAAAAGAACAAAGAATGAACACCTACCTCGCCTTGGGCGTGTTGGCAGGTGTAATTGCGGTGGTTTGCGTCATCGGCATTCTCACTTTCCACAAGGAAACGGAATACCTGCAAGGCCAGGCCGAGGTGACGGAATACCGTGTGTCGAGTAAGGTGCCGGGCCGCATCCTCGAATTTAAGGTGCAAGAAGGCCAAAAGGTGCATAAAGGCGACACTTTGGCCATTCTCGAAGCCCCCGAAGTGGAGGCAAAGAAGGCACAGGCCGAAGCCGTCGAACAACAGGCGCTTGCCTTAAGTGCCAAGGCACAGGCTGGTGCGCGTGAGCCGCAAAAGGAAGGTGCCTACGAGATGTGGCAGAAAGCGAAAGTGGGTGTTGAAATCGCGGAAAAGTCGTTCAGCCGTATCAGCAACCTTTATAAGGACGGCGTGGTGACTGCCCAGAAATACGACGAGGTGAAGGCGCAACGCGATGCTGCCATCGCCACCGAGAAAGCGGCCCGATCGCAATACCGTTTGGCACTCGATGGCGCCCAGGAGGAAGACAAGGAAATGGCCGCTGCCAAGGTGCTTCAGGCGCAAGGCGCTGTGGCTGAGGTAAATTCATATATCCACGAGACGTTCCTCATCGCTTACGCCGATGGTGAGGTAACGGAAATCTTTCCGCACCTTGGCGAACTGGTTGGCACGGGCGCACCGATTATGAACATTGCTCAAATGGACGACCAATGGGCGAGCTTCAATGTGCGCGAGGATTATTTGAAGGATTTCTACATCGGGTCGGAATTCGATGCCTACGTTCCTGCCATCGACAGGACGGTAAGGATGAAGGTCAGCTATATGAAGGACATCGGCGACTTCGCGGCTTGGAAGGCCACCAAGGAAACGGGACAATATGACCTGAAGACCTTCGAGGTGAGAGCCACGCCACTTTCGGCTGTGGGCGACCTTCGCCCAGGAATGAGTGTGATTGTGAAAAAGGAGCACAGGAGATGAGTTTCGGAAAGGGCAACAAGCGGGTGGTTTGGCGCATCGTGCAGCGCGAGGTTGCACGGATGCTTTCGCAGCCGGTCTATCTTTTCTGTATGGTCGTCGCGCCATTGGTGGGCTATGTCTTTTTCACCACTTTGATGGGGAAAGGGTTGCCGGTCGACATCCCTGTGGGCGTGGTCGACGAGGACAACACCGCCATCACGCGGCAGGTGCTTCGCAATCTCGACGCTTTCCAGCAAACCGCCATAGTGGAGCAATTCGCCAACTTCGGAGAGGCACGCGAGGCAATGCAACAGGGCAAAATCTACGCCTTCTATTACATCCCTCAAGGCACGACCGAAAAGGCGTTGTCCAGCAAGCAGCCCAAGGTGTCGTTCTACACCAACGCCGCCTACCTGATTCCCGCCTCGTTGGAATACCGTGATATGAAAATGATGGCCGAGTTGGCCTCTGGTGCCATTGCGCGTGAGACGCTTTATGCCAAAGGTTTCACCGACGATCAGGTGATGGGGGTGCTGCAACCCATCAAAATGGAAATGCATGCCATCGGCAATCCGGGACTGAACTACTCCATCTATCTTTCCAACATTCTGTTGCCGGCAATGCTGATGTTGCTCATCTTTCAGGTGACGATTTACTCGATTCATAGCGAAGTCAAGGAAGGGACTTCTAAACGCTGGATGGAACTGGCCGAGGGCAACATCCATAAGGCGCTGATGGGCAAGTTGTTGCCTCAGCTTTTGGTGTGGATTGTGATGGGAAGCACCTATCTTGTGCTGTTGTACGCCTATTGGGACTTCCCGTTGAGAAGCGGCCTGTGGCCCATGGCTTTGGCGGCCTTGCTTCTGATACTTGTCTCTCAGGCGTTTGGCGTGTTTTTGTGCGAGTTGTTGCCCTCGTTGCGATGGGCGTTGAGCATTGCCACGCTTTGGGGCGTGTTGTCGTTCCCGATTTCAGGATTCTCGTTCCCCCAAATCGCGTTTCCGGCACCCCTGCGGGCGTTGTCATACTTGTTTCCGTTGCGGCATTATTACCTGATTTATGTCGACCAGGCGCTCAATGGCTTGCCGATGTACTATTCTTACTTGAACTATGCGGCTTTGGTGGCCTTCCTGATTCTGCCATTCTTGCTGCCTAATCGTTTGAAAAAGTGTCTGTTGGAATATCAATATACGAAATGAAATGAAGTGGTTGCATCATATTCTGGAAATCTTTCGCGAGGAATTGCACAACTCGCTTTTCGATGAGGGTGTTATCGTGTTTTTCTTCATCGTGCCGTTGCTTTATCCCTTGCTTTATGCTTATCTTTATGGCAACGAGAGCGTTAGGGAAGTTGCTACCGTAGCGGTCGATTTGGCCAACTCGTCCACAAGTCGTGACTTTTTGCGCAAGGTGGATGCCACAGCGGATGTCGAAATCGTTGGTCATTGTGCCGATATGCAGGAGGCGGTGAACCTTATACACAAACGCCAAGCCTACTGCCTGATTTATATTCCTGCCGACTTCGACCGAGCCTTGATGGAAGGTCGGCAGGCCATCGTCGAGCTGTATTCTGATATGGGCAGTTTGTTGTACTATAAGGCAGTGCTGTCGTCGTGTACCGAAGTCTCGTTGGCGATGAACAAGGACATCAAGGCGCAACGGCTGGTGGGCGCGACCGAAAAGCAGGTCTCCACTTTCGCTTATCCCATTGAATATGAGTATGTCCCGATGTTCAACACACAGAATGGCTTCGCCTCATTTCTCATTCCGGCGGTCTTGGTGTTGCTAATCCAGCAGACGATGGTACTGGGCATTGGTATGATGGCAGGGGAGGAGCGCGAGAAGAAACGCCGGGGCATCCTCGAACCGCACGTCATCGGAAAACGGCCCATCGAAATGCTTTTGGGCAAGGGAGCGGCTTATTTGGCTATCTATGTGGTGGTTTCGGCCTATGTCTTTTGTGTGGTGCCGCGTTTGTTCCATTTGGTTCAAATAGGCCATTGGACTGATTTGGTGGCGTTTTTGTTCCCTTATCTGCTGGCGTGTGTTTTCTTCAGCATGACCATTTCGGGCATTGCCCATAACCGCGAGGTGTTCATCATTATGTTTGTGTTTGTCTCGGTGCCATTGCTGTTCATTTCGGGCATTTCGTGGCCTTCGTGCGCCGTGCCGCCGTTTTGGAAAGCCGTTTCGTGGTTTTTCCCTTCCACCTTTGGCATCAACGGTTTTGTGAAGATCAGCAGTATGGGTGCCCTGCTTCGTGACGTGCGTCCCGAATTGGTTGGCCTTTGGATTCAGGTTGTCGTTTATGGCATCACGGCGTGGTTGGTCTATTATCGGTCATACGGTCGCCACCTGAAGGACATCATCGAGGTGGCTGAGGAGAAATTGCAGGCACGTTGGGCCGAGTATATGTGATTTTGGTGTTCCGCACACTCCATGTCCGATAATTCACTACCTTTGCCGAAAAATTCAGCGATGTCCGAAAACATTGAAAAGTTCCTGAACCGCGTGGCTGAAGCCGCCGAAAAAAGCGCTCTCGTGAAGATGACGCTGAGCAAACCCGTCGACAAACGCGACGACTTGCGCAATGTCTACGTGAAACCCGTATTAATAAAGGAAAAACGACTTTTTGCCTTTACCTACCACTACGAGCGTCGCGACGAGGTGAAAAACTACGATGCTGCGCAAATGGTTGTCATACTAAAAGAAATGCTGCCTGCGCGATTTCAAAATGCAGTGCTTTTCACTGTGAATGAAGATGTTACCTTGCTCGTTTCGGCAAAAGGCAAGGCCACGTTGCAAACCAAGAAAGTGCAGGAAAGCCGCGAGCAGAACCTCGACCACGACAAGCAGAAAAACCGCCTCATCAATCCAGCCAACCCGTGGTGGTATCAGCTTGGCCTGACCACCCGCGAAGGCAAGATTACGGCGGACATGCAGCACAAGTTCAAGCAGATTTACAAGTATGCCGAAATCGTTGAGAGCCTCATCAAGCCGATGAAGTTCGACGGCACGGTCCACATCGCCGACATGGGGGCGGGGAAGGGCTATCTCACTTTTGCCCTCCACGAGCTTCTGACCCAGCGGCTGCAAATGGATGTGGACATCAAGGGCGTGGAAATCCGTCCCGACTTGGTGCTGAAAATCAACGAAATCATCAAGGCTGACGGCTTGAAAGGCTTGGAGTTTGTGGAAAGCAGCATCGAGGCGTATCATCCTGAAAAATTGGACGTTTTGATTGCCCTTCATGCTTGCAACACCGCCACCGACGACGCCATCGCTTCGGGCATCAAGGCGGAAGCAGAGTTGATTGTTTGTGCCCCCTGTTGCCACAAGCAAATCAGGCAGGAGATGGAACGTTCGGGCCGTTTCGATGCCATCACGCGCTATGGCATCTTCCTCGAACGCCAGGCCGTGATGATCACCGACACCATCCGCGCCTTGATTCTCGAATATTTCGGCTACAAGACCCAAGTGATGGAGTTCATCGAGATGGAACATACGCCGAAAAACGTGCTGCTCGTCGGCAGAAAAACATCGAAAAACGCGAAAGACCCGAAAATTGCCCAGCAAATCGCTGACTTGAAGGCGCGATACGGCATTGAAAGCCATTACCTTGAAACGGCATTGGGGTTGAAGTTTTAAATTTCTCTGAAAAAGCACCTTACATTCAAAAATTCTTCGTATCTTCGCAGACATTTTGAAAACAACAGAATTAATCATCTAAAAAATAAGAAAATCATGCAAAACATCGATTGGGCCAATCTTTCATTTGGCTACTACCCAACGAATTACAATGTCCGCTGCTATTATCGCAACGGTCAGTGGGGCGAACTTGAAGTGACCTCCGAAACCAGCATCAACATCCACATGGCCGCCACCTGCCTGCACTATGGCCAGGAGGCTTTTGAAGGCATGAAGGCTTTCCGTGGCAAGGACGGCAAGGTGCGTATCTTCCGCATGGACGAGAACGGCAAGCGCCTGCAAAGCTCTTGCGATGGCATCATGATGGCCAAGCTCCCCATGGAGAAGTTTGAAGAGGCCATTATCAAGGTCGTGAAACTCAACAGCGAGTTCATCCCGCCTTACGAGACTGGTGCTTCTTTGTACATCCGTCCGCTGCTCATCGGTATGGGTGCCCAAGTGGGTGTGAAGCCCGCCAGCGAGTACCTCTTCGTGGTCTTCGTGACCCCCGTCGGTCCTTACTTCAAGGGCGGCTTCATGGCCAACCCCTACGTCATCACGCGCAAGTACGACCGTTCAGCCCCGCTCGGCACGGGTATTTATAAGGTGGGTGGCAACTATGCCGCTTCCATGCGTGCCCACGTTGAGGCTTGCCACGGCGGTGAATACGCCTGCGAGTTCTACCTCGACGCCAAGGAGAAGAAATACATCGACGAGGCTGGCGCCGCCAATTTCTTCGGTATCAAGAACGACACCTACATCACGCCTCAGAGCACGTCGATCCTGCCTTCCATCACCAACAAGAGCCTCATCCAAATCGCTGAGAGCTTGGGTATGAAGGTCGAGCGTCGTCCTATTCCTGAAGAGGAACTGGCCACCTTCGAAGAGGCTGGCGCTTGCGGCACTGCTGCCGTCATCAGCCCCATCTCACGCATCGATGATCCCGAAAATGGTAAATCCTACACCTTTGGCGATGGCAAACCCGGTCCGTGGAGCGAGAAGCTCTATAACAAGCTTCGTGGCATCCAATATGGTACTGAGCCTGACGAATTTGGCTGGACAACCGTCATCGAAGGCCTCTGATGAGGATAATTTTGAAAATGATGAAAAAAATGCGTCACAAAGTGGCGCATTTTTTTGATTAATGTGTATTTTTGTGGCGGAAAAATGAAATCAATTAAATCTATCACTTATGAAAAGAATTACCCTTGCCTTAATGGCTTTGCTGGCGCTCTCTTTCTCACTGAAGGCCCAGCAGTATGTATCAACTGAACCTGCCAACAGGAACGTCATCCTTGAAGAGTTCACCGGCCGTGGTTGTGGCTATTGCACCGACGGTCACAGAATTGCAAATGAACTAATGGCCAACAATCCTGGTAGACTATGGGCTATCAACATCCATGCGGGCGGTTATGCTCAAACCTCCTATCCCAACATGATTACCCAAGACGGTAACACCATCCACGGCGGTTTCCAAATCTCTGGTTATCCTACGGGTGTGGTCAACCGTACTACGGCTGCTGGTCAAAGCAGAAGTGCTTGGGCTGGTATTGCCAGCCAACAGATGAATCAGGCTTCGGAATGCAATGTTGCTGGTATGGCCATTGTTAATCCTCAGACCCGTTTGGCTACCATCACGGTTGAAGTGTATTACACTGGTAATAGCACCGTCGATCAGAACTTCTTGACTGTGGCCATGTTGCAAGACAGCATCTTGGGCTCACAGGCTGACTACGGTAACTACAACCCGACGCAATGGCTCAACGGCCAATATGTCCATATGCACATCCTTCGCGATGTCATTAGCGAGAGCGCATGGGGTGATCCTATCAGCCCCACCACACAGGGCACTTTGATCACTCGCACCTATGAGTATGAAATCCCTGAAGTTATCGGTAGCCCCAATGGCGTGGATGTCGATATTGACAATATCTTCTTCCTCGCTTGGGTCTCGGAGCGTCAACAAGGCAATGCTTATCGTCCTATCCTGACGGGTTGCCATCTTGATATGGTGCAAGGTTCCGACGAGCCGATCTACCCGATGATTAGAAGCGTCAGTCAGGTGGGTGGTGCCACTTGCACGCACACCAAAATTGTGGATGTGAATGTCCAGAACGGTGGTACAGATGTTCTTACTTCCTTGACCATCAATGCAGAAGTGGAAGGTGAAACCTACACGATCAACTGGGAAGGCAACCTCGCCCAGTATGAGATTGAGAAATTGGAGATCCCTGTTGAGGTTTCTTTCGGTACGCATCCCATCAATGTTGAGATCACTGAGGCTAACGGTCAACCGTATAGTACTCAAGTTACGAGTAGTGTGAATTGCTTGGAATGGCAGAGTGTTGAAATTGAAGGCGAAGAGGAAGAACTGAAGCTTGAACTTATGCAAGACAAGTTCGGCAACCACATCACTTGGGAATTCACCACTCCTGATGGTACGGTTCTGGCTTCTGGTGGCCCTTACACGATGCTTGCCAGTGGTACAGGTACGCAGCTTCACATTGAGCATGCCACCGTTCCTGCCAATGAATGCGTTAAGTTTACCATCTACGACCAGATGGAAAATGGCATCTGCTGCTCCTTCGGTCATGGTTACTACATTGTGAAGGATAGTCAAGGCAATGTGCTCTTCGGTGATGAAGACGACGGTGAGTTTGGTGCCGAGGCTACACACCTGATTTCTGTTGAAGGTGCTGTACAAGTGGATATCACTGAGACGGAAGTCGCTAACGTGGACTACAACCATGCTGACTTTATGGCTCACATGACTTGCAGTACTTATCCCGATGAGGTGGGCTTCTCTTGCCGTAAGGTGACTAGCTCCGAGCCGATGATTATCAATGGAGTTTACAATGAGTTCCAGAATATCCTTGGCTTTACCGATGATCTTGAGATGTCAAGCATCTACATTGTGAAGGCTTATGCCGTCGTCAATGGCCAGACCTACTATGGTCCCGAGACTACCTTCCAGACATGGATGGAAAACGTTGACGAATTTGAAAACAGCCTGAAACTCTATCCTAACCCAACCGCCAACGTGTTGAATGTGGAAGGCGAAGGAATGAGGAGCATTGAAGTTTACAATGCAGTTGGTCAGTGCCTTATGAAGCAGGAAATCAATGGTAACAAGGCTCAGGTTAACACGGAAAGTCTGAACAATGGCATGTATTTCATCCGTGTCATTGCCAATGACGGTGCCATGTTGAACCGCACTTTCTCAGTGGCCCGTTAAGTGACCTACTGATTACCAAGAAAAAAGTCGTCTCAATTGAGACGACTTTTTTCGTTATGGATAGAATCGAAGCAATCGGACTAGATTAGACCTCTTTCCTTCAGTAACGTCCCCATTTGCTCCTGCAACTTCTTCGCTTCTTCACCAGCCTTGACGGCAAAGTCACTGCCATTGGAGGCATAAATGATGCCTCTTGACGAGTTGACCAACAAACCGCATTCGTTGTTCAAGCCGTTGTGGGCTACGGCTTGCAAGTCGCCGCCTTGTGCACCCACGCCGGGCACAAGGAAGAAATAGTCGGGCAACATTTTGCGGATCTCTCCCAATTCTTCAGGATGCGTGGCACCTACGACAAACATCATTTGTTCCGAAGTGGCCCATGTGGTTGCGGTTTGCAGCACCTGTTGGTGCAGCATTCTTTCACCGACATTGAGGTATTGGAAGTCTTGAGAACCTTTGTTGGAAGTCAAGGCCAAGAGGATGACCCATTTGTCCTCGAAGTTGAGGAAAGGCTCCACGGAGTCTTTGCCCATGTAAGGCGCTACGGTCAGGGCATCAGCTTTCAAGGTGTTGAAGAAGGCTTTGGCATAGTTGGCCGAGGTGTTGCCGATGTCGCCGCGCTTGGCATCCGCGATAATGAAAATGTCGGGGTGATTGTTTTTGATGTATTGGATGGTACGTTCCAAGCTCTGCCAGCCTTTGGCTCCGTACACTTCGTAGAAAGCGGTGTTGGGCTTGTAAGCCACTGCGTAAGGGGCGGTCTTGTTGATAATCTGTTTGTTAAACTCAAAGATGGGGTCCTCAAAAGCTAACAATTCCTGCGGAATCTTGTTGATGTCGGTGTCCAACCCGACACAGAGGAACGACTGCTTTTTCTTGATCTGTTCAAATAATTGGTGTTTATTCATAATATCATGATTCAATGTTTTCTTTCAGTCTTTCAGCATTTTCTGCCATTTGTAAGCGGTTGATGATCTCATCCAAGTCGCCATCCATGACGGCAGCAAGGTTATAAACCGTCAGACCTTCCACGCGGTGGTCGGTGACGCGGCCTTGGGGGTAGTTATAGGTGCGGATCTTCGCCGAGCGGTCGCCGGTCGAGACCATGGTCTTGCGCTTGGCGGAGATGTCGCTGATGTATTTCTGGTACTCCATGTCGTAGATGCGTGTGCGCAGACGCGCCAAGGCGCGTTCACGGTTCTTGGGTTGGTCGCGGGTCTCGGTGCATTCGATGAGGATCTCCTGCATTTCTCCGGTGTTGGGATTTTTCCACATATAACGCAGACGCACGCCCGACTCCACCTTGTTCACATTCTGTCCGCCAGCACCACTTGAGCGGAAGGTGTCCCACTTGATTTCGCCCTCGTTGATTTCCACATCGAACTCTTCGGCTTCGGGCAACACGGCCACCGAAGCGGCAGAGGTATGGATGCGACCTTGTGTTTCAGTTTTTGGAACACGCTGCACGCGGTGCACACCCGACTCGAATTTTAGGATGCCATAGCAACCGTTGCCCGTCACGGTGAAGTCGATTTCCTTGTAACCGCCACTCGCGCCTTCGCTTACAGAGGTTACTTCCACCTTCCAGCCACGGTTTTCGCAGAATTTGCTGTACATTCGGAACAGGTCTCCAGCAAAGAGGCAAGCCTCGTCGCCGCCCGTGCCCGCTCGGATTTCCATGATGGTGTTCTTGCTGTCCTGCGGGTCTTTGGGAATCATCATCACGCGGATGTCCTGCTCCAACTGTTCGATGCGCGTTTGGGCGGTGTCCAACTCCTCTTGGGCCATCTTGCGCATCTCCTCGTCCTTCTCCGTGGCCAGGATTTCCTTGGCTTCTTCCACGTTGGCTTTCAAGGTCTTGTATTCCTTGAAGGCCATGACGATAGGCTCCAAGTCCTTATAGTCCTTGTTGAGCTTCACGAACTTTTTCATGTCGGAAGCCACGGCGGGGTCGGCAAGTTGTTCGCCCATTTCCTCCCAGCGGTGCTTTATTGTTTCTAATTTTTCGGTGATGTCCATTGTCTTTATTGAAATGGAATAGGATTGATAATACTAATTCCATCTATCATTTTGAAGTCCTTAACATTGGCGGTAACAAGAATTGCATTATTTACCAATGTACTTGCAGCAATAATGGCATCTGGAAGTTTAATCTTGGCTTGCTTACGGATTTCAATGGTTTTGTCGATAATCTGTTTTGTCAGATTAAAGACTTCGCAAGTGTCACATAGACTTTTGACAATAGTCTCTTCAATCTTGTTATTGAAAGGATGGCCTAACGCTTCCATATAGGAAATAATTGAAATGCAAAGTCTATCGCCCTTTGAAGAGAAATCAGTAAGCCTCATTTTCTCTTGTGAAAGATAAATGATGACGTTCGTATCAAGAATAAAAGTCTTACCACTCATCGCGTTGTTGCCTTTGCCATTCGACAGGATCCGTAATTTCCTTCAAAATTCCACCTTCGGGAATTTGTTCCAATACTTTCATAACCTCATCAAAATTCCCTGTTGATGACTCGTCGATCTCCACTTTTTTTACAAAAGAGATGGAACGAAGCCAATCCAATAGCATTTGGAGTTTGTTGGTGTCATCTATGGTTACACTGAGCGTTGTCATGACTTTTGTTATTGAATACTTCGCAAAAATACAAAATTATTGACGAAAAATGGTGTTTTTGCCAAAATTCGTCAATAAAAGTTTTCCGAAAAGTAATGTCTATTACTCTGCTGGCGTAGTAAAGCTAATGTCTTTGCCAAATACGGGCTTTTCATTCCATACGATTGCAAACGCCCTGAAATGATATTCAGTTCCAGCCTCCTGAACAGGAATCATCCATTCAAAAGGACGGGGAAGCGAAAGGTCGGGGTGGTAATTGATATCTTGTTGCTCAATGAAGTACATTTCATCCATATCAGGATTGGGATACTTCCCCAAACAATACCCGTATGCCTCAAGTTCGTTAAGATTCTTGTCAAGCGATTTGATAGTGCCAGTAATCTTTGCGTAATGTGCCTGAACTGTTTCCGGCTGATTGGTTTTGATAGTGACTTTTTCACCGTTTTTGTTGCAACTTGTGAATCCGAAGATGAGCAAAATGCCCATTAAGACTAAAAACTTTGATTTGTTCATGATGTTTATGATTTGTAGGTTGTTTAATACTCAAACATTCCAAACTCACTTCTTATCGTTAACTGCTTCTTCTCCGAAGTCTCCACATGGCCAATAATCTGGCTATCAATATTGAATTCTTTTGCGATGGCAATCATCTCATAGGCTGCTTTTTCGTTGGTGTAAATTTCCAAACGGTGGCCCATGTTGAAAACTTTGTACATCTCGTGCCAGTCGGTGCCCGAAGCGGCTTGGATCATCTTGAACAAAGGCGGCAAAGCCAACATGTTGTCCTTCACGATGTGCAGCTTGTCGACGAAGTGCAACACCTTGGTCTGGGCACCGCCGCTGCAATGGATGATGCCGTGGATTTGCTTGCGGAACTCCTTCAAAATCGGAATCATCAGCGGGGCGTAGGTGCGGGTGGGCGAGAGGATGAGTTTGCCTACATCAACGCCAGGGACTTCGGTCTGGTCGGTCAGTTTGTGCGGACCGGAATAAACCAAATCTTCAGGGATGCTATGGTCGTAGCTCTCGTCGTATTTCTCTGCCAAATAATGGTTCAGCATGTCGTGGCGGGCCGAGGTGAGGCCGTTGCTGCCCATGCCGCCGTTGTAGTTGTCCTCGTAAGTGGCTTGTCCGTAAGAGGCGAAGGCCACGATGACATCGCCGGGTTGGAGGTTGTTCTCAATCACTTCATCGCGGCGGATGCGTGTCGTCACGGTGCTGTCGACGATGACGGTGCGCACCAAGTCGCCCACGTCGGCGGTCTCACCGCCAGTGAGGTAGATGCCGATGCCCAAGTCGCGGAGTTTCTGCAAGAAATGCTCCGTTCCGTTAATCAATGCGGAAATCACCTCGCCCGGAATCAGGCTCTTGTTGCGCCCGATAGTGGAGGAGAGGAGCATGTTGTCAGTTGCACCCACGCAGATGAGGTCGTCGGTGTTCATCACCACGGCGTCTTGCGCCACGCCTTCCCATACGCTCATGTCGCCAGTCTCTTTCCAATAGAGATAGGCGAGCGTTGACTTGGTTCCCGCGCCGTCGGCATGCATGATGTTGCAATACAGCGGGTCACCGCCGAGGATGTCGGGGATGATTTTGCAAAATGCGTTGGGATAGAGCCCCTTGTCGAGGTTCTTGATGGCGTTGTGGATGTCTTCTTTTTCGGCTGAAACGCCGCGTTGAGCATAACGATTGTCCATGATTTTATTTTCTATGGCTTATGGCCTATGACTATAGCCTTCTTTCATTGGCCAAGTGGCCATAGGCCATAGTCATAAGCCATAGTCCAATTATTTAAACTTTAACCTTTTCTCCTTAGTATCAAACTCGAAGTTGCCGAGTTGCTTCATGTTTTTCTGTCCAATGACCCATTGCTCGATCATCTTGCTGACGACCTTACACTCCACGTTGTAGAGCGAGCGTCCGGCGATTCTTATTTCCTTGATGACGAAGACAGAATTGTTGGCGATGCCACCTGTTGTGAGGATCTTCTCCACATCGCCTTGGAAGTCGTCGGCAGAAATACGGCCGTCTTTCAGCAGCTGCAAGGCTCGGCTCTCCGAAACGCATAAGTCTGCGTTTTGGCTGTAGGTGAAAGGCTCGTTGTAGCCGTCCACGTTGGCGACGAAGTTGAAATAACCTTTCTTGTCGACGGTGAACATCTCGCTTTGGTCTTCCTGCGGGTTGATGGCGATATTGACGGTGCCGCCTTCGTTGATTTGTTCACGTGGCACATAGTCCTTGCTCAAGATGCGGAACTCGGTGCGGCGGTTCATCTGGTGGGCGGCTTCTTTTACTTCGGTATTCGGCAATTTGTTGATGAAGTCTTCAGTGAGTCTCGTGCCAGCTTTGAAAGTATAGCCCTTAACGGTGATATCTTTTTGGATGGTGCGCGGCACTCTCTCGCCATAGCCCTTGGCAGTGAGGCGCAGTGGGTCAATACCGCGAATGATGAGGTAGTCCACAACGCTTTGGGCACGTTTCTGGGAGAGGATGTCGTTATGCTCGTCAGTGTCGCGTGCATCAGTATGTGAGGCCAACTCGATGGTGATGGTCGGATTCACTTGCAGTGTTTCAATCAAGCCTTGAAGCGAGTCCTCAAACTGGGGCTTGAGGTCCCATTTGCCCAAGTCATAGAGGATGTCGGGCAACATGATGGGCTCCTGAGGGATAGGTTCGATGTCGTAGTCTTTTTCGATGTCCTTGCTGAACTCAAGCCCGATGGTTGTCTCTTGTGCTGTCAACGTGAAGTAGTTGTCCTTATCGATAGTAATGTCGTAAGTCGTGTTCTTGTTAATTTGGCTGTCACTGAAGTTGAAGTAGCCCTTGTCGTTGGTACGTGTCATGATGTTGGAGCCGTCGCTGCCAATCAAACGCACAGCAGCATTGCTCACAAACTGCTTCGTTTTTGCATCCTTGACCGTTCCCGAGAAGGTAAACAGGATTGGCGGCTCCTCGAAGTAATAGATGTTGTCCAAGCCACGACTGTTACCTCGGTTGGAGGAGATGAATCCACGTTCTTCATTGGGGTGGAACATAATGGAAAAGTCGTCACCGACAGAATTGATGGGGTATTTCAGGTTGCGTGGTTCGCCCCATTCGCCGGCTGTGTCCATTGAAGTGACAAAAATGTCTAAACCGCCCATACCACCGTGTCCATCGGAAGCAAAATACAGGGTTGTGTCGTATCTTAAGAATGGGAACATCTCATTGCCGGCTGTGTTGATGCGTTCGCCAAGGTTGAAAGGATGTTTGAAAGGCTCTGTGGCATTCTCGCGCATGGCCACCCAGATGTCATTACCTCCAAAGCCTCCTTTGCGTTCGGCAGCGAAATAAAGGATGAGCTCGTCACTCGAAAGGGTGGGGTGACCCACGATGTCCAAGGTGTCGACACCAGCAATTTCCACAGGACGGGCCTCCGAGAAGGCACCGCCGCTCTTGCCAGCCACCATAATCTGGCAACCATTTTTCTTGTGGGCACCGTTTTGGCAGCGGGTGAAGTAGAGTTTGGTGTATTTGGAATTCATGAAAGGCGTTCCTTCGCTTGCATTGGTGTTGATGTTTTCGCTTTCATCAGCAAGGACAGGAGTGCTCCAGTCGCCTTTACGGTCTTGTTTGGAGGTAAAGAAGTCGGCAAATTCTTGCCCAGTGATGCCGTCTTTTTCTTTGCCAGTGGCAGCGTCGCGGGTGGAAGTGAAGATGATTTCGTTGTAGTTGTTGCTGATCCAGCAGGCGCTAAAATCGGAGTCTTTCGTGGAGTTCACCTTTTTCAGCTCGGTGAGCTCATATTTCGATGGGTTTTCCATCCATTCCTGAATGAGTTGTGTGGTCTCAATGCCACGCGGCCCCCTTGGGTCGTCAGGAACTTTTTGGGCATAGATCTCGTACATCTCAATGGCGTCTTTGAACTTTTCATTCATCTTATAAGTCTCGGCCAGATAGAGATATACTTCGGGATGTGTGTTAGGGTATTCTGTCTTCAGAAGACGCTTGTAGTATGGCTCGGCACGCTTGGTTAGGCCGATAAGTCGATAGCACTCACCCATTTGGAAACTGATGCGGTTGCGTTCGTCCTTGTTGCGGCGCACTTTGCGGTAGGCTTTCTTGTAGCGGTCGGCTGCCTCTGTGTATTGCTTGCGTCCAAAAGCGAGGTCGGCGTTTTTGGCAGGGTTTCTTCTTTGCGCATAGAGGTCAGTGCTCATAAAGATGAACAGGGCCGACATGAGGATAAGGAGGTATCTTTTCATAGGTGTAAACTCTCTTTTTGCAAACGCGGGAAGGGCGTTTTTATTATTGGGCAAAAGTACAATAATTCTGTCAAAACCCAATCTATTCCACTACAATTTTCTTGCACGAAACCAAACCATCAGCGGAGAAAATGCAAATGGTGTAAATTCCATTGGGCAGGGTGTCCAAATCGATTTCGTTTGTGCCTCGCACGGTCTCCACCAATTGGCCGAGGACATTGTAAATCTTCACGCTAACAACATCAACGCCCTCAATCAGCAACTTTCCGTTTGCGGGATTGGGAAACACGCTGATTTTCAAGTTTCTGTTTTCGTCAATATCGAACCATTCCGCGAAAATGTCGAGGCTGAAACTGACCTCACAGTCCTCGTCGGTTCTTGCCGACAATATGCCATGTCCAAAAGTAGTTACCCAAAGTTGGCAGCTGAAACCACTTTCCGATGGCATGACCACCCAATCGGGAACGGTACACGACCAAATGAGCGTGCCAGGTGTAATACCCACTGAATCAGTTACCTTATATTCATAAATGCCATCAATGATATTGGTTGAGACATACACTTGCGACAAACCTTGAAGAACAAGTTGCTGGGCATGGTTTACGGTGAGGTCAAGGCTGACAATGCTGTCGCAGCCCGTCATGGTTTGTAGTGTTTGCTCATAATGTCCTGATGCAGTGTAAGTTTGGCCATTCCAAGTAAACTCGTCGCAAGCTGTAGCCATAGTGTCATTTGTAACATCATAATTTACGGTTAATTGAAGAACAAACAGACTGTCACAACCATCGGGATTTTGGACGGTATCGGAATAAACGCCAGTAGCATAATAGGTTTGGCCGTGCCATGTGTAACTATTGCAAGCCTCAACATCTTCTGTCGTGCTAAAAGTTCCCCCCATTTCAAGTTCCAGCAACAACAAACTGTCGCAACCTTGGACACTTTCCAAAAGATGCTCATAAATACCAGATTGCGAATAGGTTTGTCCATACCAAGTGTAAGCGTCGCAGGCTTCGACGTGAATTTTAGTCGTATCGCTCTGGTTGACGGTGAGGTGCAAACTCACAATGCTGTCACAGCCATAATAAGTTTCGCCTTGTAAATCATAAACACCTGATTCCGTATAGGTTATCCCGTTGTTTTCATAAGCATCGCAAACCGAGACATATTCTTCGCTCATGTAGTTGGAATGAACGTGGATGGCTGTCGTCAAAGTGGAAACCAATACGCTTTGGCCTTGCTCGTCCTTGAAAACATCGCACAAAACGGCATAATTACCTGCCTCGGTGAATGAGTGGGATATTGGGAAACCCGAAGCTGTTGTCCCATCGCCGAAGTCCCAATGAGCGGCGGAGCAATTGAAATTGGTCTGCAAATCAAATTCAGGCTCGTCGTTCAGGCAAATATCGAAGCCCAAAGGATGTGCAACGGCAGTTTCATCATTCACAATAATTTGACTTACAAGGCTATGCGAATGTGTTCCCAAAGAATACGCATAACTTTCGCCTCGCCCCAATCCGTAGACATGTGCCACAAAACCCCCCGTCGAATTCGATAAAGTGTGCGTCCTCGACCCCAATTGAATCTTGGCAAAAGAATATTCAGGATAACTCGCTACTTCACTGAAACGGGAAGCGATGTTTTGGCCATCCAACACCATGTCTTGGACAAACGCTGTGGCCACTACAATGTTCACATAGTGGAATGTGCAGTACCCATTGGAAAAAACGGGAAAAGTGACATAATCCATGGTTTGCTCCACTGGACTGATGCGCACCATGGAAGGGTCGCCGATTAAGGGGTCATTTTGGTGGTATAATGCCCCGGTTAGGTACATGAACACCTCCGTGGGTTCCGAAGTTTCAAGCAGGATGGCTGGGGCATCAGGTTGCATTTCAAATTCGTAGGTTTCAAAGGCATCAATAGTGTTTTGCAATACACCGTCCACAAAAATCTGGCAGTTATCGTTTGCTGTAGTGATACGCACTCTGTCATAATACCGCCTCTCCGTACTGGTCACGATGAAACGTTTCCCCCAGGTTTCTATGGGAAGCATTTGCTCACAAACAAAATCCGCAGTTCCGCATAACGGATCCGATTCTGGAATATAAGCGCCTCTGTCACCCGCAAATACGGCGATTTTCTTCCCTTCAAGGCTTCGCACCCGAGTACCCGAAAGGTTACCATCCAGTTCTCCAAGAGGTACGGATTGAACTTGATAGCATTGGCCTGCGTCCAATACAACAATAAAGGTATTACCTGTATGATGTCCTCCTTTCGTGTCGCTGGTCAACTGGATTTCGACCATCGTGTTATCTTCCAACGCTAACACCGAAAACTCCGAACGCATGACAGTGTCACTATTGATGGAATTGGGGGCATAACACTGTATTATATAGTCGCTGCCCAAAGCCGTGATGGGAAAGATGCATGACGCATCCGACGAATACTCGCGGAAATTGAACGCAAACAATGAAATGGAATCCGTGGCCACCACATGCAAACCTACGTCAAGGATGGTGTCGGAGGCCTCTTCATCGTAGGCCTGCTCAAAAGGAATTTCAAGCGTGGTTATTTGATTTACAGCGACATTGAACTCTGACGACCAGTTCGTGCGAGGATTGGTCACCGTGCCCGAACATGCCCTTTCAGCCGACATTTTTAGATACAAGGCTCTTTCTGGATGTTCCTGTTCCAGCCTCAAATTGGGCATGAAAGTCAACCAAAAATCAGTGCCGAAGGTGCTTTGCGCGATGACATTTGGCACAAAGAAAGGCGCCAAAAGCAACAAGGCGAAGAATCGGTATGCCATTATGCGCAAAGTGGTTTTCATTTTTATTGCTTGATTATCAAACGATAATCGTTTCATCAGTTTATTTCAATCGCAAAGATAGGCATATTTCTGAACGCGAGCAATAATGGCAACAAAAAAATCCCGCCGTCACCAGCGGGATTTTGTTCTAATAATCAGGATTGTTCCTTTTCCGCTCCATCCGAATCCGGCAACATCTGTACATCAGCGTCTTGTGTCTCTATCGGCTTGATGTAGTCGGAGACACGCTCGGGCGAAACTACGGAGCGACCGAGGCGGCTTTCAATGTCAGCCCTTGCATTGCGAGCCACTTCGCCTCCTTCTTGCGCGGTATTGCTGGTTTGCGCCATCCCTTTTTGGTTACGTTGACGCGACAATTCTGTGGTGGTAACTTCGGCAAGGGTGTTCAAAGCCAACTCCACATTGGTCATATTGTCGCGCAGGTTCTCTTTGGTTAGGCCTTTATATCGTTTGTACTCTCCAGTGGTCATGCCGCTCCACGCCTTGGTGAGCACGTTGGTTAGGATGGCGAAGTCCTTGGGCTCGTGAATGTCTGAGCGATACCACTCGTCGGTCAGTTCCTTGCGCATTTCTATAGACCTCATTCGTTCATTAATCCAGCGGTCGCTATAACCTTGGCGTCGATAGTCCTCAACGGCCATCTGGAAGGTCAGTTCGGGGTCAATCATCTGGTCTACACGCTGGGCACCCACCTCAGCAAGCCATCGTTTCACAGGCTCGGCTTTTTTGGACGGGATAGATTGGATGAGACGGAAAATCTGTTCTAAATCAGCCACGTCGGTCATGCGTTGCTTGCCGTCGGCTGCGGGCAATTTCAACTGGTAACAATTTGTTACCGTTTCGTTACCCTCTTTTATCAGTCTACCTTTCAGCACTTTCCAATATTTTCGTGCTGTTTGATAGTCGGCACTATCGGTTAATACTTGCACTATATCCACTACTGCGAAATAATACTTTTCCTGTTCCTCATCCCAAGCGATGCGGACTTTTTTCTCATCAAAGAGTTTTATGGCTGTCTGTTGGGTCATTTTGTTCAGAAATTATACAGAGCAAAAATAAGAGAAAAGCAGAAAAAGACAAAGGAAAAAACAAAAAAATCCCGCCGTTTCCAGCGGGATTTCTTTGCAAGCAGTTTAGAAGGTTAATTATGATGTTTTATCATTTCTTCTTGGGATTATCTTCGATTTCCTGGTCTTTCTTGTTGCCCTTCATCAAGACATAGGCGAAAGGCGAGGACAGGAACACTGAAGAGAAGGTACCAGCCAACACACCGACCAACAGGGCGAAGATGAAGCCACGGATGGTGTCGCCGCCGAAAATGAAGATGGCGAGCAACACGACCAAGGTTGAACCCGAGGTGTTGAACGAACGGGTCAAGGTGCTGTTGACGGCGCTGTTCATGTTGGTTTTCCATGCGCTCTTCGGGTGCAAACCGACATTTTCACGGATACGGTCGAAGATAACCACGGTGGCGTTGATAGAGTAACCGATGACGGTCAGCACGGCTGCGATGAAGCTTTGGTCGACTTCCATGGTGAAGGGCAGGATATTGTAGAACAACGAGTACATACCCAACACAATGATGGTGTCTTGTGCCAGAGCCATAATGGAGGCCACACCATATTGCCATTTCTTGAATCGGATAGCGATGTAGACAAACATCAGTGCCAAAGCCACGATAATGGCCCAGATGGACTTACGGGTGACGTCGCTGGCAATGGTGGCACCGACTTTCTGCGTGCTCAAGATGCCCACGGTCTCGTCTTCCGAAGAGAATTGAGTCATGCTGAGGTTGTTGTTGTAAAGACCCTTCAGGCCATCATAAAGGATGGTTTGGATGACGGAGTCAACAGCGGGACTGTCGTTGTTGATTAAGAACTTGGTTGTAATCTTCACCTGTCCGTTAGTACCATAGGTCTTCACTTCAGGAGCCGACCAATCGTCAACTTCTTGGTCCTCTCTCATGGCGAGAGCTGTATGAATGGCAT
This sequence comes from uncultured Bacteroidales bacterium, assembly GCA_946187645.1. Classification (GTDB taxonomy): domain Bacteria; phylum Bacteroidota; class Bacteroidia; order Bacteroidales; family F082; genus Limimorpha. The sequence goes on from CAMHRP010000026.1 coordinate 33,818, forward strand.
TCTTGTCGAAATTGACCGTGGTTAAAGCGTCACGCACCTGTTCAACCTTGATGCTGGGATCGTCAAATTGGACGACGTAGTTACGACCACCCTTGAAATCAATACCGAGGTTCAAACCGCGGATGGCGAGTGAACCCAAGCTGACTACCAAGAAGCAGATGCAGATGATGAAGAAGGTCTTGCGCATTCCGATAAAGTCGTAATGCTTGTCTTGCAAGAAGTTGCGTGTCAGATTTGTCGAGAAACTGATTTCTCTGTCTTTGTCGAGCATACGTTCGAAAATCAATCTAGAAATAAAGATTGATGTGGCTAAAGAGGTCAGGATACCGATGCAGAGGGTGACGGCGAAGCTGTGGACGGGACCTGTACCCAAGATAATCAGAATGATACCGGTAATCAAGGTGGTGACGTTACCGTCGATAATGGCGGAATAAGCGTTCTTGTAACCATCTGAGATAGCGAGTCTGATGCCCTTGCCAGCCTTGATTTCTTCCTTGATACGCTCGAAGATAATCACGTTAGAGTCAACAGCCATACCCAAGGTCAATACGATACCTGCAATACCAGGCAGGGTCAGCACTGAGCCGAGGCATGCCAGCACACCGAACAGGAAGAATACGTTGACCAACAAGGCGATATCGGCAACAAAACCAGCCTTCTTGTAGAAGAACACCATGTAGACCAGCACCAGGATGAAGGCGAACACCATTGACCACATACCTTTTTGAACGGCTTCTTTACCGAGTGAAGGACCAACTACTTGTTCTTCCAGAATTCTAGCGGGTGCGGGCAGCTTACCGGCCTTCAGGATGTTGGCCAAGTCTTGAGCCTCTTCGATGGTCATACCGCCACCGCTGATGGACGAGCGGCCGTTCGGGATTTCACCGTTGACGACGGGGTAGGAGTAGACGTAATCGTCAAGAACGATGGCAATCTGTTTGCCGACGTTCTCACCAGTCAGACGTTTCCAGGCCTTGGCACCTTCGGGGTTCATTTGGATGGTCACTTCCACTTGGTTGCCTTGACCGTAGTCTTGACGGGCATCGGTGATGACTTCACCACCGAGAGCGCACTTGTTATCGCGCGACATCTTCAGGGCCACGAGGTCGAGCACTTCAATGCTTTCACCGTTTTCACCAGGGAATGTCTCAGGTTTCACTGTCCAAGCCAATTTGAGTTGGCGCGGGAAGATGCTCTTGGTCTCAGCCAGCATCTTATTGATGGCAGCGGTGTCTTTCACTTGAGCGATACCCACGCGGGCAGAGCCACCATTGATGGGCTGCAACTTGGCAAACAGAGGATGGTCCTGGGCCATTTGATCCAAGCTCTCATCTTCAGCAGCTTGCTCTTCGCTCTTGTTTTCGGCAAGTTGGTCCATCAGGTCGCCACTGACTGTGCTATCGGCTACAGAGCCTTCCTCGGCAATAACTTCACCGGCCTCAACGATGGTGTCGGCAACAGTTGCAGGAGTTTCTTCTTCCAAATTGCTCTGAGCCTTTCTGGTCTGGGCCAGTTTGGCATCGGCCTCAGTGAAGAACTGTTGGATCTCGGAGAAATTGTAGGTCTCCCAGAATTCGAGTTGTGCAGTACCTTGGAGGAGCTTACGTACACGCTCTGGATCCTTGATACCAGGCAGTTCGACGAGGATACGACCTGAGTTTTCCATCTTTTGGATGTTGGGTTGGGCCACGCCGAAACGGTCGATACGGGTACCCAAGATCTGATAGGAACGGTCGATGGCACCATCGCTCTCGCTCTTCAAAACCTTCAGCACATCGTCGTTGCTTGAGTTGATGTTGATGCCTTTGTCCTTGAACTCATATAAGAAGATGGAGACAAGGCTGGCATTGGGATCAACCTCCTTGAAAGCCTCACCGAACAAGGTGACAAAATCGCCCTTGCTCTCTTCCTGTCTCTTGGTAGCCAATTCCATGGCTTTCAGGAAGGTGGGGTCCTGCGAGTCGCCCGACAAGGCTTTAACGATGTCTTTCACTGAGACTTCAAGGGTGACGTTCATACCGCCCTTCAAGTCCAAACCTAAGTTGATTTCTCTTTCTTTTGCATCGCGATAGGTGAACTTCTTGACACCCAAGTTGTACACATTCACGTTGCTAACCGAGTCAAGATAATACGTTTCCTTCTGGTCTCTCAGAAGATTGAACTGTGACTCGTCTCCATTTGCCAGTTTGGTAGCCTCGGCTTCTGCAAACTTCTCCGCTTTCTTTTCCACACGCTTGGTCACCAAGGTGAAGGAAAGCTGGTAGAGAAAGATGAGCGAGAAGATAATGGCTATCGTCCTGATTGCTCCTTTGTTTTGCATTGTAAAACTGATTTAATTATTTGACTTTTAATTTGTTAAATTTTCTATTTTAACCTTTTTACTCAATTATGAGCCTGCAAAAATAGGATTTTTCTTTTTAATCCCCAAAAAATACTTTTTTCTGCCAATTTTTTTATTACTTGATAATATGCAAAAGTGTGTTGTAATTATTTGTTATACAATTATTTATACTTTAACCATTTAAATATTTCTTTGTATGAAAGTTTTTTTCCATACATCAAAATGCCAGTGCGGTAGATTTTGCCTGCAATCCAGGTCATCAGAATGAAGGTGCCGGCCAATAGAATCACCGAAACCACGATTTGCCAAATGGGCACGCCGAATGGAATCCTCACCATCATGGAGATGGGAGAGGTGAAAGGTATCATTGACAGCCAGATGGACAGACTGCTGTCGGGGTTGTTGACGATGTAAAACGATGATATGATTGCAATAATCAAAGGTACGGTGACGGGTAACGTGAATTGCTGCGCATCTGTGTTGTTGTCAACCAAAGATCCAATGGCGGCATAAAGGGTAGCATACAACAAATAGCCCATCACGAAGAAAATCAGGAAGGTGGTGATGATGGTGCCGAAATCGATGGAATGAACAATTTGCAGGATGCTCTGCACGCTTTCGTTACTCATGATGTCGTTGGAGGTGATTTCTTGGCTCATCACAGTGCCCGAAGAAATCATCTCAGGATTGCTGATGCCAATGAAAGCACTGAATCCAACGTAGAGAACAATTGTTAATAGAATCCACATCACGAACTGTGTGAGGGCCACCAGTGAAACGCCAATGATTTTGCCCATCATGAGTTGGAACGGCTTCACCGAACTGATGATGACCTCGATGATGCGGCTGGTTTTTTCTTCCGACACGCCTTGCATCACTTGACCTCCGAAGAAAATGATGAACATATAGACCAACATGGCCAATAATATGCCGAGAGTGAATTGCACCTTGGTGAAGGTCTCTTTCTCATTGCCTTTTTCGTCCATCCGCATGACGGATAGGTTGACATTGGTCTTGACCGCGCTGACAATCTCAGGGTCAACACCTTGGGCCATCAACTTTTGGTCTTCGATTTCTTTCTCCATCACGCTGCTGATGTAGGTCTCCACTTCCATGGGCACTTGTCGAATGCTGTAAACCACCGCATTCGACGGGATGTTGAGTTGGGTGGGCGGCACATAAAGAGCCATGTCGAACACGCCGTTTTTCACCATCTCCTTTACGGAGTCAATTGGTTGGCCTGGCATAGGGATGAAGGTGTGCTCTTTGGTGTTGTTGAAGCGGTCCTCGAACCATTGACTTTCGTCAACCACTGCAATGCGCAAATGTTCCTCATGGGAGTTGAGCGCAAGCATAATGGGGATAATATAGATGGCAGCCATGAGGATGGGGCCGAGGAAGGTCATGATGAGGAAGCTGCGTTTGCGCACGCGAGTCAGGTATTCGCGCTTGATGATAAGTCCGATCTTGTTCATGAGGCTTGGTTTTGAGATTGAACTTCTTGGATGAAGATGTCGTTCATCGAGGGTAGCACTTCCTTGTAGGAAACTAGTTGCCCGATTTGGAGCAGCTGGGTCAATAGTTCGTTAGGCGATTCGCTGAAGGTAGTCAGCTTCATCTCATTTTCAACCTCGGTATGTTCCACCTTTATATTATTATAGGTGTCGCCTAAGGCATAAATCGGCTGAAAATCGTCGGTGCGGAGGATGATTTCTCTTTTGTGTGTGTCGTGTTGTCGCTTGATGTCGCCGACTTTGCCTTGCAAGATGCTCCTACCTTTATTAATTAAGGTGATGCTGTCGCAAAGTTCCTCGACGGAGGCCATGTTGTGGGTGGAGAGGAGTATGGTTGCACCTTTGTCGCGCAAACCAAGGATGGATTCCTTCAACAGGTTGGCATTGATGGGATCGAAACCGCTGAAAGGCTCGTCGAAGATGAGAATGTCAGGCTCGTGGATAATGGTGGTGATGAACTGAACTTTTTGTTGCATGCCTTTGCTGAGTTCTTCGACTTTCTTGTCCCACCAACTGCCGATTTCAAACTTGTCGAACCATTCCTTAAGCCTTTTCTGAGCCTCGGCTTTTTTTATGCCTTTCAGTTCGGCAAGATAGATGGCTTGTTCACCGACTTTCATTTTTTTGTAAAGGCCTCGTTCCTCGGGTAGGTATCCAATGCGTGCAATGTGCTTTTGGTTGAGCTTTTCGCCACTAATTAGCACTTCACCTGTGTCGGGGGCGGTGATTTGGTTGAGGATGCGTATAAGGGTGGTTTTGCCCGCACCATTGGGACCCAAAAGGCCGTAAATGCAGCGCTCTGGAATGTCAATGCAAATACGGTCTAAAGCGACATGGTCGGCATAACGTTTTGTGACCTCGTTGACGGATATTTTAGTCATATTGGTAATTAAGAATGCGGAAATCGCAGATTCATCGTAGTTAATGCGGAATGCGGAATGACGCAAATCGAAGATAGGCTTCGCTCTCATTCAGCATTCAGCATTTATAATTCCGCATTTTAGTTAAAGTAATCCTTAATCTTACTGAAAAAACTCCTTTCTTCAGCGGTTGGATTAGGCTTGAAGTTCTCTGATTGGGCGAGTTGCTGCAACAGTTCCTCTTCCTTTTTGTTGAACTTCTTCGGAATCCAAACATTCACGTTGACGAGCATGTCGCCGTTACCATAACCGTTGAGGATGGGCAAGCCTTTGCCTCTTAGCCTCAGTACCTTACCACTCTGTGTGCCAGGAGCGATTTTTACACGTACCTTGCCGTCTACGGTGGGTACTTCGGCTTGCGTGCCCATGATGGCCTCAGGTATGGTGATGAACAGGTTGTAGATCAACGTGCTCTCATCGCGCTCAAACTCGGGATGGGCTTCTTCCTCAATGAGGACGAGCAGGTCGCCATTGATGCCGTTGTGCGGGCCGGCATTGCCTTTGCCACGCACGGTGAGCTGCATGCCTTCACCCACGCCGGCAGGGATGTCAATCTCAATGATTTCATCACCTTTCATGATGCCTTCGCCACCGCAATGTGTACATTTCTTCTTGATGATGGTGCCGCGTCCGTTGCAGGTAGGACACACCGAAGCGGTCTGCATTTGTCCGAAGAAGCTGTTGACGGTCTGCACCACTTGACCGCGACCGTGGCAGGTGGGACAGGTTTCTGTCGAACCATCTTCAGAGCCGCTACCATGGCAATGTGAGCAAGCCACATATTTGCTCACCTTGATTTTCTTCTTCGTGCCGTGAGCGATTTCCTGCAAGTTGAGTTTTACCTTCACGCGGAGGTTGGAACCGCGTTGCTTCATGGTGCCGCCACGGCTGCCGCCGCCTCCGAAGCTGCTGAAGCCACTGAAGCCGCCGCCACCAAAGTCGAAACCACGACCGAACACGCTGTTCAGGATGTCGTTCAGGTCGAAGTCGCCGAATCCACCGAATCCGCTGCCACCGCTGGCTGAACCGCCATCCATGCCAGCAAAACCGTAGCGGTCGTAACGCGCCTTCTTGTTCTCGTCACTCAGCACGGAATAAGCCTCCGAGGCTTCCTTGAAGTTTTCCTCGGCGGTCTTCTTCTCGGCGTCGGTGCCGTTCACCCACTTGTCCGGATGCCATTTTAAGGCAGCCTTACGGTAGGCGCTCTTTATCTCGTCAGGCGTGGAGTTCTTGTTGACCCCTAACACCTCATAGTAATCTCTTTTTTCTGCCATTCTTGATTCCTTTCTTAGTTACCGACAACGACACGTGCAAACCGTATCACCTTGCCGTTCAGCTTGTAGCCTTTTTGTATGACGTCTAAGACCTTGCCCTTCTTGTCCTCTTCAGGTGCAGGAATCATCGTCAAGGCTTCATGTTCGTCGGTGTTGAATTCGACCCCCATTGCCTCGATTTCCTCCAAGCCTTTCTTCTTCAAAGTGTCTTTCAATTTGTTGAAAATCAAGGTAACGCCCTGTAAGTCGGCCTCGTTGCCGTTCTTTTCCATGTTTTGCAGAGCACGTTCAAAGTCATCAAGTACGGGCAAGATCTCTTTGATGACGTTTTCGGAAGCTGTGACGGTCAGGTCAAGTTTTTCCTTTGCAGTGCGCTTGCGGAAGTTGTCGAACTCCGAGAATAGGCGTAAATATTTGTCGTTCAGTTCGGCATACTTGGCTTTTTCTTCCTCCAAGGCCTTCTCTTGGGCATGACGAATCTTGAACCGTTTTGACTTTTTGTCCGAAACCTTGTCAGCGGATTCTTCCTTTTTCTCATCGGTGGATTGTTCTTCGACGGGCTCTTGCTTGTTCTCCATGTTAGGATTGACGGTGTCTTTCAAGGCATCGTCTTGATTCTTAACGTTTTCGTTTTCTGTCATGATATGTGTGTTTATTATTATTTTCTATTTTGCGCTAAGGCATATCAAATCTTTTGCCAAAGGGTGTACTTTGACAAAATGGCAGATAGGAAGGATAGGGCTTAAAGGCGTTCGATGACTGGACCATCAAGGCTGAGGGCATTGACGCGCTTGTCGATATATTGGTAGCCACGTTCGATCTGGTCGCTATTGTCGATGATGCTGTAGCCATCGGCAGAGAGGGCGGCTATGAGTAGGGCTACACCAGCGCGGATATCGGGGGAGGCCATGCGGATGCCACGCAGAGCATGGGCATGGTCAAGGCCGATGACATTGGCGCGGTGCGGGTCGCAGAGGATGATTTGTGCACCCATGTCAATGAGTTTGTCGACGAAGAACAATCGGCTCTCAAACATCTTCTGGTGGATGAGCACAGTGCCTTTGGCTTGTGTGGCTACTACGAGTACGATACTGATGAGGTCGGGCGTGAAGCCTGGCCAGGGCGCATCGGCCACGGTGAGGATGCTGCCGTCCATAAAAGTCTGCACCTCATAATGGTCTTGGGCAGGAATGAAGATGTCGTCGCCATGGTATTCCATTTGTATGCCAAGTCGGCGAAATACGTCGGGAATGATGCCTAATTGAGCGATGCCAGCGTTTTTAATGGTGATTTCAGAACCCGTCATTGCGGCCATACCGATGAAGCTGCCCACCTCAATCATGTCGGCAAGCAGCGTGTGCTCCGTGCCGTGTAATCGGCTTACGCCATTGATGGTCAAAAGGTTGGATCCGACACCTTTGATGTCGGCTCCCATGCTGTTGAGCATGGTGCAGAGTTGCACGAGATAGGGCTCACAGGCAGCGTTGAAGATGGTGGTGGTGCCTTGGGCCAATACTGCCGCCATGACGATATTGGCCGTACCGGTTACGGAGGCCTCGTCAAGGAGCATGTAGCAACCTTTTAGTCCGCCGCGTTGCACCTCGACTTCGTATGAGTTGAAATCAAAGATGGCGCCGAGTTTCTGGAGACCAATGACATGTGTGTCCAATCTGCGTCGACCGATTTTATCGCCACCCGGCTTGGGCATGTAGGCCTTGCCGAAGCGTGCCAACATCGGGCCGGTCATCATCACGCTACCTCTAAGCTTTGAGGCGGTTTTTTGGTAGGCACTCAGGTGGAAGTAGTTGAAGTTTATGGACTTGGCTTGTAATACAATGTCGTGTCTAGTAGGTCGCTTCACTGTAACGCCCATGCCTTCCAACAGAGCAATCAAGTTGTTGATGTCGAGGATGTCGGGCAGGTTGTGGATGGTGACTTTTTCCTCGGTAAGCAGGCAGGCACAAAGAATCTGCATGGCCTCGTTCTTTGCACCTTGCGGGATGATTTCGCCTTGCAGCTTGCAGCCGCCTTTGATTTTCAGTGATGCCATTTTTTTCAGAATTAAGAATGTAGAATTAAGAATGCTGAATTAGGAATGCACGAGTAATTCTGCATTCTACATTCTGCATTCATCATTTGTAATTAAAGTTTCCCAAGTTCCTGCATACGTTTCTTATACGCTGGATTATTGGGGTTGTTCATGTTGGCCTTCAGGTTTGGCACTTTTTTCTTTTTCTTCCTGCCTTGCTGTTGCTGCTGCTGTTGTTTGGCTTGAGGCTGGCCTTTTACAGTTATGTCGCCGTTGTTGTTCAGCTTCGACTCGTCGGCGATGACGAGGCGTCCGCCACTGATTTTTTTCAGATCGTCGATGATAACTTGGTCGTTAACGACACTCTTGTTCCAATCCAGATAGTTACGCTTCATCTGACTGGCTAAAGAATACGCGAGGGCTTCACGAATCTCGTCGTTCTCCTCTCGCGAGGCTGCCTCAATCATCTTGATGAGGTATTGGCCATAGTGTCCGTATTTGATGTCGTTATTCTGATAACCAATATGTTGAGGTTTTCTTTGTTTTTCCATTGGGACGGGCGGAGCGTAAGGGCTGTCCACATCGAGTTGGTAGCCTGAAATCATATAGAGATGGTCCCAAAGCTTGTGTTCATAGTCGCTCGACTGCTTGATGCTCGGGTTCATCTGCACCATCACGCTGATGATGTATTTGGCGGCCTCGGTGCGCTGTTCGCGGTCTTCAATCTCTGGCAACTTCTTGATCATTTCTTGTATGCAACGGCCATATTCCGAGATGACAATTTGCTCTTTTTCTGTATTATAGGTTAATCCAATTCTGTCCATTGTATTACAATTTTAGTGCAAAAGTATGAATTTTTATTTGATTATCGCCAAACGTGCGAACTTTAACATGAGCATCTTTACACCGGCAGTGTCAAAATGCACTGAGGCTTTTTTATTCGCTCCAGCGCCATCAATGCTTAAAATAGTGCCAGCACCGAACTTCTGATGCATCACCCTCATGCCTTCCTGCAAGAGGTCAGGGTTGGACGGTTCAAAGTTTTGTGGTACAGTGGGCTGGCTGTAACTTGGCCTTGTCATCGATGGTGTGCTCTCTAACTTGCGGAAGCCGTGTTCGCTGAAGCGTCCGAAGGACCTTTCACTCGTTGGCGAAGTGCCTTTAAATGAAGCTTTCTGTGTCTGTTCGATGAGATTAGCGTCAATTTCATCGACGAAGCGCGAACGCTCGCTGAGGGTGAGGTTGCCGTAACGGTAGCGTTGCTCGGCATAGCTCAAGGTGAGCTTGGTCATGGCGCGGGTGATGGCCACGTAGAACAGACGGCGTTCCTCTTCCAGCTCTTCTCTTGTGCTGAGGCTGAGGATGCCAGGGAAGAGGTTCTCTTCCATGCCCACGACATAGACATAAGGGAACTCCAAGCCCTTGGCTGAGTGTACAGTCATCAGGCTGACGAAGTCCTCCTCGGGGTCGTCTTTCTTCATCTCGCTGTCAGTGAGTAAAGCCACGTCTTCCATGAACTGCACCAAGTCGACGCGGGCAGTTTCGCCTGTGGTCTCATCCACTTGTCGGTCGCTGAATTCCATGATGGCATTGAGCAATTCCTCCACATTTTCGACCCTCGAGACGCCCTCTGGTGTGTCGTCTTCCTTCAGCACTTTGATGAGTCCTATGGTATTGGTGATGTGTTTGGCCAATTCGAAGGCATTCATCTTTTCTTGCAGTGACTGGAAGCTCTTGATCATCACCATGAAGTCGCGGAACTTGTTGACCGTGCCCATGTTGAAGTCTTGCGGAAACACGTTGTTCTCCATGCATTTCCAGATGCTTGTGCGTTGTTCGTTGGCAACGACCATCATACGCTCGATGCTGGTCTTGCCGATGCCACGGGCAGGGTAGTTGATGATGCGCAAAAGCGCTTGTTCGTCCTCGGGATTGATGATGACGCGGAAATAGGCTAGCAGGTCCTTGATTTCCTTGCGGTCGTAAAACGAGAGACCGCCATATATTTTATAAGGTATGTTCTGCTTGCGCAGCGCCTCTTCCATCGAACGGCTTTGGGCGTTAGTGCGGTAGAGGATAGCGAAACTCTTGTTGGGCAGGTGACGCGTCATCTTGTATTGGAAGATGCTATTAGCCACCATGGTGCCTTCCTCGGTGTCGCTGTTGGCGTGGATGAGGCCAATGAGTTCGCCTTTCTCCTTGTCGCTCCACACCTTTTTCTTGATTTGGTCTTTGTTGTGTGCAATGACAGCGTTCGAAGCGTTGACGATGTTCTGGGTGGAACGGTAATTTTGTTCCAGCCTAATTAACTTATAATCAGGATAATCATTCTTGAAGTTGAGGATATTCTGGATGTTGGCACCACGGAAGGCATAGATGCTTTGTGCGTCGTCGCCCACCACGCAAATGTTCTCAAACAGTGCCGCGATACGCTTTACGATGAGGTATTGGGCGTAGTTGGTGTCCTGGTACTCGTCGACGAGGATGAACTTGAAATGGTTTTGGTATTTGTAGAGCACGTCAGGGTTGTCGCGCAGAAGGACGTTGGTGAAATAAAGGATGTCATCGAAATCCATGGCGTTGGCGCGGTGCAGGCGCTCGTTGTAGAGCTTGAACAGCTGTGCGATGAGCGGCTTGTTCGACTTGCGGTCGGTTTCTTGAATCTCCGGGTCGTTGGCGTAGTCTTCTGGAGAGTAAAGGCTCGACTTGGCCGCTGAGATACGCGACAGCACTTGCTTGGCGGGGTAGACCTTGGTGTCGAGGCTCAAGTCTTTGAGTATCTGCGTGATGAGAGCCTTCGAGTCATCAGTATCGTAAATCGAAAAATTGCTCGTGAAGCCAATCTTTTCAGCCTCGATGCGCAAAATCCTTGCAAAGATGGAGTGGAAGGTGCCCATCCACACATTGCGGGCGTCACTCGCGTTGACGAGTTGCATGATGCGTTCTTTCATCTCGCGGGCGGCCTTGTTGGTGAAGGTGAGGGCCATGATGCTGAAGGGGTCTATGCCCTCTTGAATCATGTAGGCGACGCGGTAGGTGAGGGCACGGGTCTTGCCCGAGCCGGCACCGGCAATCACCATCACGGGGCCTTCTATAGTGGTAACGGCCTCTCTTTGAGGCTCGTTGAGGTCTTTCAATAGGTCAATCATGGGTTTCTCGTTTGGTCGGCAAAGATAATGAAAATAGTTTAGAATTGATGGCATAAGGTTTAGTGTAGTTAAAAGTTTTGGATTGTTGGGCTGTCACACCGTGGTAGCTAATATAGATTGTAGGGTTGTCCTATCATGGCAGCTGTATATGATTTCTGTTTTGTTTTTGGTTTTCACATTATTTTGTGTATTTTTGCAGCATAAAACACAATCCACCTTATGCCGAATAACAAGATAAAAGGTAGCCTAAGTGGCATCGTCGATAAGATGAATAAGGCGTATGAAGGTCTGATAGGAGAGGGCTTCAATCTTGGAATGGACAGACGCGTCGTGCCTGTGATGGTCGACGGTGCGCTGACAGGTTGGAAGATGCAGCGCCTCAATGATGGAGTCTGGGTGGACCTCGACGAGAAACCTTTCGCTACCATGGAGGAGCTGATTGCGTTTTATAAAGACAACGATTGACACGCGGTTGACACGGCAGGCCATTTTTGGGGTATGAAAAAGACCTAACTGATTGGAAATCAATTAGGTCTATTTTTGAATTTCGTGACCCGGCTGGGGTCACATCTGCTGATAATCAATGACTTTCGTTTTCGATGGGTGTTTAATACAATGGACTGAAAAACAGTGATTTAGGTATTTTTGGCTTTATTTAGACAGAAAACAAATTACAACAAATATCCACTTTTTTTGAAATCCGTTGACACGTGGTTGACACGGTTTGAATTTTTTTATTATCTTTGCAAAGTATTAAAAATCAGGGGTGGGGGACACTCCTGTCTGGGTTACTTTTAAGGTTTTAACTAAAATTTTTACATTATGGCAACAGTAAATTATTACCTTTCGAGGTATGTCAAGAAAGACAACCAAAGGGGCGAAATTCAACTCCGCTTCAGCGGAAATCGCAATTTCGTGAAGAGAGCGGCCACGGGCATTCACATCTACGCAGGAAACTGGGACGCAGAACGCGGGATGCCCAAGACGCGAAAATCAATCAAGTTTGGCGAAGAAAACAACGACGAAATCCGTGACAGACTCCTGCTGCTCACCGGATATCTTCTTCGTTGCTGGGAAGAGACTCCTGAAGGTGAACTGAAGGAGGACTCATTGACGGAATGGCTGAAGGACATCGAATGGAAGTCCGAGAAGGAAGAGAACATTCTTGGCGGGAAGCTGGTCATCGTGAACCGCTGGACGTTGAACAGCAAAACACAATTGGCTGAGAAGGAAGCCGCCAAGAAGCGCGAAATGGCCAGGTTTGAGAACCACTATTTTGTGGATGCCTTCGGATTCTTCATGGATGAGCAGTTTAATAATGGTGTCATCGTGGCCGAGCGGAAGAAGTCTTATAACACCTGCATGGGCATTTGGGACCGTATGGAAAAATTCCATGGCACACGGCACAAGATTAAGTCGATGACCACGGATGTTCTCTATGACTTCAAGAACTTTATCCTGAATGAGTGCGACCTATGGGAGTTCCGTAATGAGAAGCAGAAGAATGGCGAGACCGTTGAGAAGTGGCTTCCGAAGAAACGCTATGAGGACATCTATAAGGGCTATGGCTATGTCCTGAATCGTGGCGTGACGAAAAGGAGTCTGAACTATGTGGCCAATGAGTTCAAGTACATCAGAGCGTTTTGGATTTGGATCATGAAGGTGCAGAAATGTAAGGTCGACGACATCTTTGAGAATTTCAATAGAGACCAGTCCGTCTATGGCACACCTTTCTTCTTTACTAAGGAAGACAGGGACAAGTTGTTTAAAGCTGATTTCAGCACACGTCCTGAGTTGGGTGTGCAAAGGGACATTTTCGTATTTCAGTCGCTTGTGGGATGCCGCGTGGGCGATTTGAAGAGGCTGAAGAAGTCGAATGTGATTGATGGAAAGTATCTGCAATACGTTGCAGGTAAGACGAGGAACAAGAGCGGGAAGGTGGTGACGGTGCCGCTGCACCCCGATGCCGTGACGATTCTGAACAGATATAAAGACACGGGTGATGATAGGCTTCTGCCTTTTATCTCAGATCAGAATTATAATGAGGCCATCAAGGCGATGTTCAAACACGTTCCGACACTCGACCGCATCGTGACCATCCTGGACCCGGTGACGCGTTTGGAAAAGCAAGTGAGGTTGTCGGAGGTGGCGAGCAGCCACATGGGCAGAAGGAACTTCTGCGGTAACCTTTATGAGGCAGGCTTCAGGGATGCCGACATCGCATCGATGAGCGGCCACTCGGAAGGAAGCCGGGCGATTGCACGATACCGAAAGGTAAGCGAGCAACAGAAGCTGAAGATGATAAAGAAGCTTTGAGAATAGGGCAGGGCAGTTGCTGAGCAGCTGCCCTGTCTGATTATAAAAAAAGGAAGCCACCAAAAATGGGGACTGGCGGCTTCACAAGGTTTTAACTTGCTCCATTATGGCAACGGAGCGACTGCAAAAATAGATATTTTATTGAATACAGCGGGGAATAGGGCTGTTTTTTTCAAGCACTGTGTAGGCAGAGACACGCCAGGTGCCGAACACTGCGCCGCAAGCCCTCCAATTGTTTTCCCCGCTGGAGCCTGACTGGATGGCAAAGGCTGCGGCCATAAAGCTTCCCCACAGGGGACGAGCGACCTCCGCAGCCTTTGACAGCCAGGCAGCACACCGAATCCCTAACATTGCTGGAGCGGAAAGGGAAAACGAGAGCGGGAAAACGGAAACCCACTATTAGCCGAGGACGGACAAAGGTTGCGGCCACGGAGCTTCCTAAAAGATGCGAAACCTACCTCCGCAACCTTTGGCCGGCATCGGATTAACAATTACACTACGACAGAGCCGCTACACCAACCATTGAGCGACGGGCAAAAAAAAGAAGGCCTCCATCAGGAAGCCTTCACCATCTTTATAATAACTACCATCACAAATGCGAGGATGCCAGCCAAGACGATAACCATGCCCAACAAGACCCAAAGGAAGTTGGGCGGCTTCTTGGATGGTGGTGGCTCCTCGATGACGACTTGCTGAAAGTGTAGCGTGTCGGCATAGTGGATGGGCTCTTGCTCGGCCTCGTAGGTGACTGTGAGGCTGTCGTTAGTGGCCGTTGCCGTGAAAGTGCCCTGCTCCGTCTGGATCTTGACGGCTTGACCGTCAAGCAGCGGAGCCAAGGGCATCACGGCTGAATCGACCACAGGAGGAAGTGGGATGAAGGTGTCGATGGGTTGTGCCTGAACGCTCAGCAGCTCGGGGCATCGCTCAGCGATGCGACGGATGCGACGCTGGGCGCGGCGCTTCGCGTCGCAGGCACATAGCGCCATCGACACCAACAACAGGAAGAGGATGAAATGTCGCGTCTTCATGGCCTTACAGGTTTTCGATCAATTGCTTCAGCTCAGCGTTTTCAAGGGTGAGTTGTGCGACCTGAGCGGACAGCCCGACAATTTCCTTGCGGGCCTCGGTCAGCTCGGCGTAGACGCGCTTGTTTTCCTCAACCAGGTTGAAGATGGTCTGCTGCATCTCTCGGATGGTGCGGTTCTGGCGGAGCCGCGTAGCGGCGAGCCAGGAGGCCACACCCGTGACAGGAGCCAGCAACATCGAAATCCATTCAAACGTGGTCATGGCTGTCAGGATTTGTTGATCTTACGACCTGCCTTCTCGGGGCGGGTCTTGATGATGAACGAGCCGAAGCCACGGAGATAGACGTTTTCTCCAGATGCGGCATAAGTGAGGTAGAAGCGGACGGAATCGCCCTCTTCTGCCCAGTTGCCGA
>CAMHRP010000027.1:0-48209 GCA_946187645.1 uncultured Bacteroidales bacterium
CGTAAGCATTCTTGATGCGCTCGCCAAGGCGTTCACCAGCCCAGTCCATGTCGGAGGTGCAATGGGTGGTTTGAATGGAAGGGATGACAGAGAATTCACCAAAGCGATGGAAATCCGAGTCTGCCACTGTTTGCGAGTGCTCGATGCGCCAACGTAAATCGTTTTTGCCTTTAAGGTATTCCGAAAAGATATCTAAAATATGGTGTACGCCGCCGTCGCCGATGGCATGGCAGCAGACTTGATAACCAGCATCGTAGGCCTTTTGGCAGACATGACGGTAGAACTCGTCGCTTTCGAGAATTAAACCGTCGTTGGTCGGGTCGTCGGTGTAAGGTTCAAGTAGTTTTGCACCGCGTGAACCCAAGGCGCCGTCGGCATAGATCTTCACGCTGCGGACGGTGAGTCTTTCCTTGTCGATGACACCTTGACGCATGAAGTGGTCCATTGTCTCATCATCAGGGTTGACCATGGCGTTGACGTGCATCTTGAGTTGACCCGCTTGTTGCAGGCTGTCAATCAGCTCGATGGTGGCGATGTCTTGTCCGGCATCGGTGACGCTGGTCAGGCCGACCGCCATGCAGTCCTCTTGTGCCTTGAGCAGGGCCTGGATGCTTTGTGCGGTCTCCATTTTGGGCACCAAGGCCTTGGCGGCATCGGCGAGGTTGTCCAACAGCACGCCCGTGCAACGACCTTCCTTGACGATGGCCATGCCGCCGTCCATCTTCGTGTTCGCATCGATGTTGGCTAATTCAAGAACTTCTTTGGAGACCAATACCGCATGTCCATCCACGCGAGTCAGCAGGACTTTCTTGTCGGGGAAGACTTCGGCGAGTTTCGTATTGTCGGGGAACTCGGCCACTTCCCAGAGGTTTTGGTCCCAGCCGCGACCCAAAAGCCATTCGGCAGGGTAGAGGCTGTCGTGTACTTTGAGGCGTTCGATGACTTCGTCGTAGGAGCGGCAGCCTTTCAGGTCGGCCCAGCGGACGAGGTTCTCGCCATAGCCCGTGAAGTGGCTGTGTCCATCCATGAAGCCGGGATACACCGCATCGCCTTGGGCGTCGATGGTTTCCTTGGCGGCGTATTGGCGCATAATGATCTCTTCCTCACCGACGGCGACAAACTTACCGTCTTTCACGGCAAAGGCTTGGGCTTTCGAGAAGTCGTCATCGACGGTGTAGATGTTGGCATTGTGGATGATGAGGTCGACGGGTGTTTTTTGGTTACAGGAGGTCATAAAGGTCAGAATTGCAGCGATGAACAATAGGGCAATTTGTTTTGTATGTGTTTTCATGTTTTGTAGTCTTTGGATTGGGCGGCAAAAATAAAGAAAACCTCGTTACAGCCATTCCACTTTTCCGCTTTTGAGATTGTAAAAAGCTGCAACGACTTTGGCGCCAACATGATGGACGATTTCATCTTCTTCAATCAGTTGCGCCATCCTTCGGGCATGGTGGCGGGCATTGTCATCAATGCGGCAGTTTGTGTTGATTGAAGGTTTGATGCGTTTGGCCAAATCAAGGATGTGACCAGGCAAGTCACCGCCTTGGCAGGTTGCAGTGACTGCACCACAAGCAGCGTGTCCCATAACCACCACCAGTGGCGTCTCCAGATGCTCGACGGCATATTCAATGGAGCCAAGGACTTCTTCATCCACTATGTTGCCTGCATTGCGGATGACGAAGAGGTCGCCGAGTTTTTGGTCGAAGATGATTTCAGGTGCCACGCGGCTATCGGAGCAGCACAGCACCACGGCAAAAGGATGTTGGCCGACGCTGAGTTTCTCCCGTAATATTGCATAGTCATCTTTTGGTATCAAGTCACCCGAAACAAAACGGGCGTTGCCTTCTTTGAGTAGGTCTAAGGCTAGTTGTGAGTCTATATTCATGGTCTTATTCAGAATTTTCTGCAAAACTACAATAAATTCCGAATGGAATTACAAAATCTCCCGTGCAATCCAAGCGCAAGCTTCAGCATCTGCCAAGGCGTTATGGTGGTTGACCAAATCGAAGCCGCAGGCTGCCGCTACGGTGTGCAGCTGGTGGTTGGGAAGTAGCTTTCCGAAATGTTTGCGCGAAGCGCGGCAGGTGCAGTAGAACTGATAATCGGGGTAATCCATCTGGTAGCAGCGCATCACGGCCTTCAGGCAACCTTCGTCGAAAGGGCTATTGTGCGCCACGAGAGGCAAGCCTTCGATGAGTGGCTCAATTTGCTTCCAAACATACGGGAACACGGGCGCATCCTCGGTGTCCTCCTTGGTAATACCGTGAACCATTGTATTCCAATAAAGGTAATAATTCGGCTCAGGCTGAATAAGCGAATAGAACGAGTCAACAAACTCGCCCTCTTTCACGATCACCACGCCGACGCTGCACACGCTGGTGCGTTCGTTGTTGGCAGTCTCGAAATCTATGGCGGCGAAGGAATTCATTTCTTGTTGTAATTGTTCCACATCCGTTTGACCATGCCAGCCATCTCTTTACGCAGCCAAAGTGGTTCCAACACTTCAAGTGCATCGCCGTTCCAAAGGAGTTCTTGCTGGAAGTCGAAGGTGGGTCGCACCTCAACGGAGAAGATGCTGTATTCGCCGGTATGCACCAGCTCCTTTTGTGAAGGATGCAAGGGTAGGGAACGCAGGTAGTTGGCTTGGTCGGCGCTCACTTTCAGCTTCACGGTCTCAATGGGGCATTCCTCATCGCGAATGATGCCGAAACAGCCTTTGAAATAATTCTCTGGACTGAATTTCTTGGGGTATTTGAAGGTCTCCTCCGATAGCCGGGCCTCCAGTACGCGGTCCAAGGAATAGATTCGGATCTTGTCTTCGTAGACGCTGTTGCCCACCATGTACCACCGCTGCCGGAACAGCTTCACGCAATAGGGCGCCACGGGGAAGGTGTGCTCGTTTTCGCTCCAAAAGCCTTTATAGGTGATTTCCAGCAATCGGTTTTTCTTCATCGCTTCCATGACCGTGGCGAGGAAGTCCTGGCCCGAGGGGATGCTTTCCAACAGGATGCGGTCGCTGAGGGCTTTGTTTTCCAACAGCGTGTTGTTGACCGACATGGTGCTGAGCAGCCAGCGTTGCAGTCCATCGTCCTCAAGCACCTCGCGGTTCTCGATATAATAGCGGTCGCCGTCGCTCTTGTCACACATGATGACGAGACCGAACATATCTTCCACCGCGTTCTTCCAGGTGTGGAACGTGCGGCGCGGAATCTCAAGGCCTTCGCTCAAATCGGTGTCGAGCCACCTGCGGTTGATTTCCTTCAGGGTGATCTTCTTGGCATGGTAGAGCGTCTCTACGAGCCAGACGTATTTGTTGATTTGGTTTTTAGACATGGTTTTTAGTTTTTCTGATTGATAAGGTTCACCACCACCTTCACCATCACATCTTTTTCCTCGGGCTTGCTCTCGGCAATCATCAAGGTCAACGCGACTAAGGTGTTGTCGGCAATACGTTTGCTGCCGTCTTCGCGGTAGAGGATGCCGTTGTTGTTGAGGAACCATAGGAACAGTGTGGCGGCAATGCGTTTGTTGCCGTCGCTGAACGAATGGTTTTTGGTGACGAGATACAGCAGCATGGCCGCTTTCTCTTCCACGCTCGGATATAGATCTTCACCGCCAAAAGTCTGATAGATTTGACCGATGCTGCTTTTGAAAGAGTCGTCTTTTTCATTGCCGAACAGCGAACTGCCCCCGAACTTCTCGCGTAATGCCTCTATGGCTTGCATGGCGTTATCGTATGTCGCTTGAAACTTCTCCTCTTGGGTGGTTTCTTTTACGCCCAAGCGTTGATAATCATAATCGTCAAGCGTGTCGAGGGCGTAGGTGTAATCCACGACAATGTCAAACAAGGCTTGGTTCTCTTCGTTTTTCAGCAAGGGCTGGTTTTGCAGCGTCCGCCCCACCATTTGCACCAATTGCCGCAGTTCCCCAATCTGGTTTCGGCGAATCTTCTCGTTCACGGCATAGCCTTTCAGCAGATAGTCTTTCAGCACTTTATTGGCCCATTGGCGGAACTGCACACCACGCTGGCTTTTCACTCGGTAACCTACGGAGATGATGACATCGAGGCTATAGAACATAACCGGCTTTGCAGAAGAAGCAATTTGCAAAAAATGCAAATTGCTCTTTTCTTCTAATTCACCTTCAGCAAATACGTTTCTTATATGCCTAGAAATGACAGAGATATCTTTCTGAAATAGTTCTGCCATTTGAGCCTGAGTCAGCCATACAGTTTCATTCTCCAGCCTGACATCAATGGCAGTCTGGCCGTTGTCGGTTTGGTATATGACGATTTGGTTTTCCATGAGGGATGGTTTTATGCGGCAAAGATAACAAAAAAGTTGTGCCGAATTAATGCACAGGCAAAACTTTTGTAAGCCAAATTCTTCTTTGAATGGATTGGGCATATCCAGTCAATTCATTGCGAAGTTCAGGCTGCAGCGAAGTGTATTGGATGCAGGCTGTAAGCCAATCAAGAAGGACTTGGCGATAGGCTTCGCCTTTGTATTCGATGCGTGCGGAAGTATCACTTCGTTGGTCGTTGAGGGTTAAACTAAGCCGATTGCGCCTTTGCTCAACGGCGATACTTCTACCTTGGTTGTCAACAATCATCAAGTCGGAACTTACTTGAGCGGATTCACAATCGAATGGGAATGGCCTTTTCTGCCGTACCACTTCATTAAGGAAAGCATACATGAAGACGCGCCCCATGCCGTGCTCGTCCTTGTGACTGAGCAAGCGGGCGATAGTGGCCGTGTCAATGGCTTTGCTGTGCTTCATTCCTGAATTCAACTTTGATTTCATAGTAAAAATCACGGCAATAGATGAAGTCAGTGATGGCAAAATCGGTATGGTCGAACAAGTTGTGGAAGGCTTGTATCAGGTGCAGGTCTTTGGTCAGTTCCTGGTCGAGGCCTTCGTTCCAGTTGGGCGGTGGACAATTCATGCCGATAAATTCATCAAAGTCGTTGGAATCAGGATCGTCGTTCCCTCTCAATTGGAGAGGAAAAGCCACGCCGCCTTCATACAGCAGGTTCCATCCTGAATCCTGCAAAGCATTCCAAAGATCTTGACGGTTTTCGCCTTGCACGGGGTGCAATGCCGGATAGTCATTGCTGAGGTAGCAGCAAGCCTCGACTTCCACATCTTCACCGAAGCCTTTGTTGGCTTCATACACGGCGTGGGCTTTGTCGAACATTTCGCGCAATGCCTCCCGCATCACGTCGTTGAAGGCTATGATGTCGGGCAGCAGCAAATCCTGATGTTGTAACACACGATGGTTGATGATGGTTTTCCTGACTTCGATAAGACTACGCTCGTCGGTGTAGTCGTGGTCTTTGCTCCAAAGCCCTTCAAACGACATGATGATTTGGTCTTCAAGTGCCTTTAAGGCATCATCTTGTAATAAATCTTTGATGTTCATAACGTTTCGTTTTTTTCTTCGTTAATAGTAATTGTTAAACGGAACATATCTTTCCAATACAATTGATTAAGCCTATTATAAATGATTGAATCGGGTATAAACAAATCATAGTATTTCCACATAACCTCACCTACAACATGCATTAAACTAGAATACTTTTTTACAGCATCAACAATGTCATTATCAAAATAATCATTCGGATATTCTTTAATAATGCCCGTTTTTGATGAGCTGAAACGATAGGTTGTTTTACTATTGGTCCATCTATGCCATCGTTTTTGATAATAAATCTGTTCTTGTTCACTTATAGGCTTTGCTAATGAGATCATATTGTATTCAAAAACATTATATGGACTTACATATCCCATATCAGGATACTCACAACGTTGTTTTTTTATTAAGGCTTCACAATCTCTAATATCCACTTGATAGAGATTTTCTTTAACCAGAACTGACATCAGGTATAATAGTAACAAATCATACGCAGACCAACCGTGCCATACAATTACTTTGTTATAAACAGAATAATCAGTTGTGACGAATTTTTTCAGTGCATCAAATGCTTTAATATTGTTTTGTGAGGCCAAAGCAAAACATAATTCTTTATCGGAAAAATCTTTGGGTATATATCCAATTGAAAAGTCAATCGGAAGGTACACTATGTTTTCTTTCATATTCATCAACTCAAACCCTTTTCTTAGTGTGTATCTTGCGGACATTCCATTTACCACATGTAGAGTTTTTTCTTTCATCAGTGTTTGTTTATTAGTTTGACTATCAATTATTCATAAAAAGCAACGTTCATTTTTAATTCCTGGCCTAAATGCTCATCGGTCTTGATCATGTAGGTCATCTTGCCCGGACATAACGCCGCGATCTGATTCAGCAAAGCGTGTTCACTTTCGGCAAAGGGATGCTCAGGAGCGACCGCGAGGCAAACCATCACATTGGGAAGGACTCCATTGTCGAAGGCATTGTATTTGGCAATCAAATCCATCATCCAAGAGGTTCTTTCCTGATAGTTGCCTGTGTAAGACTGGTATTTAAAGAAGTTTAGATGAGGGGAATAGAAAAGCTTACATAAGTCGGTAATGGAAACGCCATCGCATTGAATAGGGAGACAGGCTTTAATGAATGTCCCAATTGAGACAATCCTTTGCCGATAATAGCGATTGGATTTGTTACGTTCGATCCCCTTCGTCTTTTTGGGATTCTTAACAAATGGCATTAAGAGTCGCGCTCTTTTTTGCCTCGCTATATCGACACGGTATTCCTTACGAAAAAACTGAAACATTTCGCTTTTGGAAGGCACCTTTCCACCAGCTTCTTCAATCAATCGGGTTAAGCGGGTTGCTTTGTCTCTGATAATGTCGGTATCGAGCAAGTCTCGAATATAGTACTCATCCTTCTTGTTGAGCTCATCGACTTGTTCTCGTGTAAAGCCAAAGAATGAAGTATGCCACAGGCAACACATGGCGATTTCGGCGGGAGTGGCATCTACATCAGGCGCGATGATGAGTTCTTTGGCCAAACTGACTTCCCACAAATCACCTTCCAATGGATAACCGTCGAGATGTGGAACTTCCCAATCGTAATCGAGTTCAGCATTGGTGATGGCGGCCGTGGCGTTATCGTCTTCTTCCCGATGCGGGGTGAGCAGCCGAAGCATGTCGTAGTGCATCTTATAATGGGCGGTGCATCTTGTGTGGCCATGGTACTTTTCCATGTACGGCATAATTTCGTCGAAACTGACGGAGTGTAACAATTCACTATAAGTCATAGTTTGCAGTTTTGATGATTTATGCTGCAAAGAAAACAAAAGCCTGTGCCGAATTGAAGCACAAGCTCGTGAAAGCATTGTTTTTTAATCCAACGCTACATACTCAAAATCCGACGGATAGCAGTTGGCTTTCTGGTAGTCGAACTGATAGATGCGCATGTAAGTTTCCTTAATTTCCTTGGCGCCATTGCTGAAGGGGTTGGAGACATGCATCGGGATGTTCACAATAATGACCATTGCGGGTGTAAGCACCGTGCCGTTCACTCTTTTGACCCGCTTGGGCCATACTTTGAATACTTTGCTCATGTTTGTTAGTTTTATAGGTTAAACGATGCTGCAAAGAAAACAAAAGCCTGTGCCGAATTGAAGCATAGGCTTGATTGTTAAGTAATAAATCAAGATAGTTTTGCAATCAATGCTAAAACTAATTCAATGGCCTGGTTTTTCGCCATGTCTTTTTTTTCATATCGTTCGCCGTTCCACAATAAATTAAAAACCATAGGTAATTCTCCAAATGAGTTCAGCGAGCTATTTTGCCGACGGAACAGATTTATGGCATATCTATCATTACCGATGTGCCAAGCGTCAATAGCCCAGCCCTTTTGCTCTTTGTTTTCTTCAATCACAGCACAAGAGGACTCTTTCGAGTAAAACCAGACATAGCAATTGGATACTTTTTTCTTAAAATATAAATGTAAACGATAAGACTTTAAATTAGCGTAAGGACCTCTAGCATTGCCTTTGTTAATAAGCACCCATCCCAATTCATCGCCCCACCACTGGATATTCTTTTGTTCACAGTATTCTAACAGTTCTGGTATTTTTACAAATTCATCGTAGTCTTTGCTTGAAGGATTAATAGCAATCATTTCTTCTTGAGCTTTGTAGATGTCATCTATATCCAATGCATCAAGAAAGGATTTGAATTTGGCAACATTGTCGTTTATCAGAGCCTTCCAATCGGTATGCTCCCAAGCGAAAGAATAATTTGTGTAACCATTGAAAATACGAGGGTAATCTTTCAATCCGCATGTTAATAAAGCGCGACGTGTAATATCAAGTTCATTGTATTTCAAATCATCATGGAACACTTTGTTAAATTTGGCTCGGTATGATTCAAAGAAGTTGTAATCAAAAGAATTGGCCTCGGAAGCCCAAGAAATCATTGGCATAATCTCACCGCACCAAATGTTTGATTCCTCTTCTTTCCAGAAGGATTCTTCTACTTCATTCCTATTAGGTACATGAGAGTAAATATCCAACTTCTTTTTCACCTCTTCAGAAATCAAAGTAGCTGAAACACCTTCTAATTGTAGAGTGGAACAAATGTCTTTGGAAGGCATTTCTTTGGCGATTCGGATTGCATCAGGAAGAACCTTACCAAGTCGTTTGATGTCTCTGTTGTACAAATCGCTTTCTACTCTTGGTACTTTTGAAAGATTTCTGAAAAACATTCTAACACGCCAAACTTCTTTTGCAGAAGCATCTTTAAAACGGTAAAGATATTCTAACACAGGTAAAAGTCTGAACCAAACGATTTGAGTGTTCCCATCGATGTCAGGTGCAAGCCATTGCCTATTGTTAGGGAAGATGGCATTTTCAGAAGCAAAGAGCTTTTCAGATACAATTTTGAAGTATTCATCGATGACATCAAAAGGTATATTGATGTCAAACTTATAGTTTCCATCACTTTGTATGCGTTTGAAGCCGTCTGTATTTGAAGGCTGCTGCAGAAGCATTACCCATCTAAAAAACTCTTTCAAACCATTGTTAGCGGTGTCGTTTTTTCCTCTGTTTTTCCAGAAGAATTGTTCCCATTGTTCCCATTTTTGGGCGCATTCTTTTTGCCTTTCGATTGGTTGCTTGCTTATTAATAGTGGCTTTAAGTTTTCGGTCGATGACAACGGCTCTCCAGTGGTGTTGATGACCACAAAGGTCTCTTCTCCCTTGTTGCGATTGCCCATGTTATAGTACAGGAAGTTTAATTGCTCAGCAATATGTAAGCCAAAACTCTTGCAATCGATCCCAACAATTTTTTGCTCAATGGTTTTCATTGCAACAATCATGCTTTGAATACTTGGATCAAGGTCATAATCTTTAAAGTACCATGGCAGAGTTTTGATTTCATCAACTTTCAAAGCTTTATTCTCTATGAAAAAGAATCGCGTCAAATCGCTTAAGAAATACAAAGAGCTTTCACGAATAGCATATTGTAAATAAGGTTCCCAATCATCATTTTCTTCAGATTCCGAAATCAACAAACGCCTAAATACGTCATCAGTATTCTTGTTGAGCATTCCAAGCAGAAGAAATAATGTGGTAATTCGTTGCTGGCCATCACAAAGTTGTATATGGCCAAGCGGAGCCTCGTAGCCGTAAAGAAGTCCCAAATTCAGTTCTTTATCTTTGTTTTCATACAGGCTGTCAAAGAATTTTGCAACAAGATTATTCCCGTCTTTGTCATTGGGAGTTCCCCAGCAGTAATCTCGTTGTAAGTCGGGGATGATAATCTTGTTGTCTTTTGAGAACAAGTCTGTCAATTTATATGACTTGCCTGTAATTAAGCTATTGTATTCCATAATAGTTTTTGATTTCAGTGATAAATTGCTTTTTATTCTCTATAATCTGCTCTACCCCCCAGTTCTTATTTGCAAAGACAGAAATGGTGTGCAGCAGATGACGACTTCTGAAAGGCTTTTCAGAATCAACATTAAAATAGATGGATTTCTTGTCATCAAATAGTTTAGCTCCGAATTTTGAGTTTTCGTTTTTATAAAGCAACACTAAATTTCCAATGCAGTGCTCACTTCCCTGGCCATTAAAATCCGCCCTATTTATCATTCCTTTTTCGATTTCAGATATTTCAACATCTTCGTCTTGGTTGTACACGCCCACATAGTTTTTCCCATTATTGTCGCTATGATAAACTCGTGATTTTGGGAATATGTGCTCCAAAGATCTTTCCTTCCAAATTGAAAAGTTGAATTTTCTGCCCAATTTGGAGTCCTCTTCTATATTACGCCTTAGTAGTTGCATAAAGGCATAGATTGAGTTTTCATTATACAGATTATCGCTACTGATCACTTTCAACATCTGTTCTTTTGCCGTCTCAATTTCTTCTGAATTGTCCTGTTTCAAAATATCCGTGTGTGACAGATCTAAAAAGACGAGCTTGTAATATCTGTCTAAATCTTTTTGACCTTCGGTTGTAAAGTACCATTGAACAAAACGATCCCTGTCTTCTCTATTGTGTAGAGTGAGTATTGCGCCTATTGTATTATAAAGACGACTTTCATTAAACACATCCTCGAATTTTTTCTGTAAATGGCGCAGGTCATAAAACACTTTTTTAGACTGTATTTCGTTGTTTACGCCACGCAAAAGCTTATCTCTGAATTGTTCAAAATATCTCCCTTCTTTGGGAATCGATCCGCCTTTTGATTTTAAATAGGTCGTCACTAGAAGACCCATAATGCTTTTGCCCGTATGATAAAACTCGGCAACATCTTCACGATTCCACCAATAGAGCCATTTATCCCATTCTCGGGCATATTTGCTCCTTAATAGGTTTTGTTCCCAATGTAAAGCTTCAGCCTCTTGAGGGTTATTTGCTGTTTCTTTATCTGAAGATACCAGCCTAAGCATTTCAGCTTTGATGATTTCTTCTGTCTTCATGTCGACCTTACTACCATTCATCATTGAGAAGACCAAAGTGGCTTTTTCGTCTGCAATATCAATGTAAAGAAACTTTATTTGATCAAGGATTTTTTCTATGTCCCAATTTGAAGTATTGTATTGCTTTTCCTCATCGTTCAAGATTTTCCAGATAGTCTTTTTGAAATAAAAAATGTCCTGATACTCTTCATTAGAATTTTCCTTGCTTATTTCAAGTAAATCCATTCGGCTTTTGCCTTTAAGAGATTTAAGGAAAGTGTCCGACTCCGTTCTGATGGGATAATTCAGATTAAAGGGTTTTTGATAGTTCAAACATGTCAGAAGCAGATAAAAAAACGTGGTTCGTTGCTGACCATCAATGAGTTTTATTTCATTATCTGTTTCGGTTACCGTTATTCCTTGAAGAAATAATTCAGTATTGTTGGTAAGGATATTCTCAATGCTTTCAAGTAGGTATTCAACTGAATCCTTCTCAGAACCTCTTGATTTTCCCCATACATAGCCTCTCTGGTAGTTAGGAATTACGAAAGTTTTTCCTTTTGCTAAAAACTGCCTTAGAGTAATTGTGGCGTTATCATTCATTTTGCTTTGTTTATCTTTGATTATAATTCTGCAAAACTACAAGTTTTCTCTATGATGACAAAAACAAATCAGTCTAACGCCTCATAATTAAAATCCGATGGATAGCAATTGGCTTTCTTGTAATCGAACTGATAGATGCGCATGTAAGTTTCCTTAATTTCCTTGGCGCCATTGCTGAAGGGGTTGGAGACATGCATCGGGATGTTCACAATAATGACCATTGCGGGTGTAAGCACCGTGCCGTTCACTCTTTTGACCCGCTTGGGCCATACTTTGAATACTTTGCTCATGTTTGTTAGTTTTATGGGTTAAACGATGCTGCGAAGAAAACAAAAGCCTGTGCCGAATCGCAGCACAAGCTAAAAGAACACAAACATTTTTCAATCCAAAAGGCCGAGCTCTTTTTGAACTAAAGATACATTGTTGACAAACGACCGCATGTCGTTATAGATATAACTATCCTCGAAGGATGTCTTGGTAATGCCTTCGGCGTTCAGATGATAAATCGCCGCTCCTGGATAAGCGAGAAGGACCGGTGAGTGGGTGCTGACAATCAGTTGACTGCCCGCTTTCACAGCCCGATGCATCCAAAGCAAGAACCTTAATTGGTTTTGATATGACAAGGCGGCTTCGGGCTCGTCGAATATATAGAAGCCACATTCCAATCGATTTTCGATCAAGCGAACCATTCCTTCGCCATGACTACAATGGTGAAGGCTTTCGCCGCCGTAGGTAAAAAATGGGTTTCCCCAATCTTTGAGGCTCTCGAGATAGGTAACGGCATTGTAGAAACTTTCAGCCCTATAGAAGAAATTATCGTAAAGGCGATAAGGCGTCCTTACGCATTTCAGTTCTTCCTCCAAGTTTGAATGGGTCGCATTAGTGCTGAAATTGAAATTCCGTCCACCGCCCTCGGCATTCATCCCCATTTTGATGGCAATGGCCTCTAACAAGGTTGACTTGCCACTACCGTTTTCCCCAATGAAATAGGTCACATTGGTGGTAAAGCTCAATGACCACAAACTCTTAATGGCTGGGATATTAAACGGATAGCCATCGCTTGGGCCAGGCTCATGAAGATTGACAATTTCAGCGAGATAGATGTTGCTCATGATTAAAGTGCTATTGGATCCCCACAATAATCTTTCCGTTTACAAGCCTTGCAGTGCTTCCCAATCCAAACATCATCAAATTGGTTCATGGCTTGTTCCACCAATTCAGGATTGTCGGTGAGGATGCCGGCCTCGATGTTGCGCGTTCCATCGCCTTTCATGCCGATGCCTGCGCCGGTGAGGTTGGCGCTGCCAATATAAGCCACTTGACCATCGAAGACCAAAATCTTGAAATGTACCCTTGGACAAAGCGCCCTCTCCAAGCCTTCAAACAAGGCTGGGTATTTGTCGAAGTCCTCACGGAACGCGGGACCTGGCACTTTGGCGTGGATAAGCCGTACCTCAACGCCTTTTTTGATGAGCTGCGCCAAGACCGCAAGGAAGGGCTTCGTTTGAGACCCGACCTTGACATACAGATCTTTGATGTCGGCGGTGCCAATCCAGAGGCTGCGCTTGACCTTGTGTACACGGGCAAGGACTTCGGTGTAATGGGCGGAATCGGTGATGAGTTTCAACATGGCTGTTGCTGTTTGTTTAGTAATGCAAAAATAGTATAGTTTCTTGGATGTGGAGGTCGCAATTGCTGTTTTCACGCTGCAAAGAAAACAAAAGACTGCGCCAAATCACGGCACAGTCTCAATAATCTTTACATTGCTCTCCAAAATTATTTAAAGCCAATCTTATGGCTTTCTTTCTGCTCCAACCGCTCACCGTCGCAATGCGCCATCAAATTTTCCAAGGAAGAAGCCTCATCGCCGTGCAGGACGGTGTCGATGGCATAGTGGCGGGCGACATTCTCGATTTGGCCGCCGCTGAAGTCGTACTTCTCGGCCAAGTCACGAATGTCTGACTCCTGTAACTCGGGGAGCATCGAATGCCAAATCTGCATCCTCGCCTCCAGCGTAGGCTTGTTGAACTTGATTTTGTAGAGGAAACGGCGTTCGAAAGCCTTGTCCATGTTTTGGGCGAGGTTGGTGGTGGCGATGAGGATGCCTTCAAGGGTCTCCATCTCCTGAAGGATGATGTTCTGGATGGAGTTCTCCATCTTCTCCACGGCACGTTCCGCCCCCTCCTGACGCTTTCCGATGATGGCATCGGCCTCGTTGAAGAGCAAGATGGGCGTCATGGTTTGCCGAGCGACCTTCTCGCGATACTGGTCGAACACCGCCTTGATGTTCTTCTCACTCTCTCCAACCCACATGCTCTTGATTTCCGAGATGTTGACCTGCATGATGTCGCGTCCCGTCTGACGCGCAAGCTGCAACACGGTCTCGGTCTTACCCGTACCAGGGGCGCCATAGAACAAGCAGGTGAAGCCACTGCGATAGCCCTTGCCTTTCAAGCGTTCGCAAATCTCACGATAATGCTCTTCCTCCAGCAACTGGCCCAAGTCGGACACTTGTGCTGCAACGCCCTTGTCGTAAAAGAGTTGTTTCTCAACGATGTCCTCATGTTTAATCAGGCCTTTCCTGTTGACATCCTGCTTCATCGATGCCAAGTTCAGCTCAGGAAACAGCATCTGTTTGGCTTTCCAAGTCATGCGGAACGACTCGCGGTTCACGAAACCGTCATCGTTGTTGTATTCAATCATCTTGATGTCGAGCAAGACGTGCGTGTTGTTGACCAAACGGCTCCTGATGTAGTTCCACTCGTACCTCTTGTCGTAGAAAAAGTTCAAGTCGTGATAGCCGATGTTGTCGTCATTGTTGTTGACAAACAGGTGCGAGAACAAAAGCAGCAGCATCTCGTCCTTCTCATAAAGGTTGAAACCCTTCAGTTTTTGAACGAAAATCAGGTGTTGGTTGCTGTCGAGCAGGTCGCGGAGTTTTCTTTCTGCGGCATCGGTGCTCAACTCGTTGTCGTCGCGCATTTCCATGATATCGTCGATGAGGCCAAACAACTCGGCGCAAGTCAAGCCGGAGCAATCTTGAGGCACGAATTTCTCATCGTTCTTAAATGCATTGACTACCTCCAAGGGCACATGGTAGGTGATGCCGCCACGGGTGCGGCTGCAGTTCACCAAGCCACGGCATTCCAACTCGTCAACATCCTTCATGAGACGGATGACACGGGTGGTGCTGCACTGTAGGTGCTCGGAGAAATCACTGATGCGGATGGTGTCGTTGCTCTTGTCGATAAACAGCGACATCATCACCGCCTGTTCCTTGGTGAGTTCCATTTTGTCCATAAGGTACTTGATGGGTCGCGCCGCTTTGCGGTAAAACTCCGTGTTCAGCTGCGATCCTTTCGAGAGGTCCACAATCTTTTCCACTGCGGTCAGCAGGTCCATTTTCTTGGCCGTCTTTTTCTCGGGTTCCATAGCTTTCTCCTTCCTTAATCTTTCAACAATAATTATAGTACACAAAACGTGTTTTTTCAACACCGGGGCGAAAAATTTCTTCGTGCTCGGTTCAGGCTGCAAAGAAAAAGAAAGGCTGTGCCATTTTGTGGCACAGGCTTGAAGTATTTGGAAAAAATGTTCCTTAATACTGAAAAGCCGGGTGGTTTACGATTTCAACTCGTCTTTTACATATTTAATGTATTTCTTTAAGTTTTCTTTGTAAAATTGCTTTCGTTGACTCGGTTGGTGGCAAAATGGGTAGAATACTCTTCCGATTTCGTTATTATCATCAGTTCCCACGAAATTAAAGTTGTCATTACAGAATTTGGTCTTTGAATCATATCCCCAATAAACGCGGACTTTTGCCTTGTCGTTTGTCAATAGTTTCAAAACGGGTTCTCCTAATGTGATTACGGGAGCCTCTGGGAATAACTCCAACTCTTTATTTAATAATTCAAGATTGTAGGGTAGGTGTTTTTTGAGTACGTCAAATGTCTGCGCTGGTGGTGTTGTGTAGAAATACTTGAAAATATTAGTGGCAAATACATTGTCTATAGTAATCCCCAATCCTTCGCATATTTGCTTAACATAGCTTGTCAAAGCGCCCGATTTATCTAAGTTCAGGGTGCATGTTATGTTTTTGCGACGTTCCTCGTTTCGGATCGTGGGGTCTTGCCCGATGATAATCAGTTTGATATCGTCTTTCCCGAAATAGGGAGGAACAAATCTTAGTTCTCGTTTTACAGGATTGGGGGATTCACCCAAGCGTTGTAGCTGGTTGAAAATGTTTTCCAATTCTTGCTCATAATCAATCCCCGATCGTTCCTTTATTTGTTTGAGAACTATTTCCCTCTCTGTGCTGTAGTCTATCTTAGCCTTTTCCATTTTAGATACTGTTGATTGTGTTAATATTTGTTAACATTCCCACTCAGCAATCCATCTCTCGATTTCCTTCACCCGCTGCGCATATTTCTCCAGTTGCCCTTCGATGAAGTCATCGCTGTATTTGCGGTCGCAGAAGCCGTTGCCGCGCGCCACATAGTCGTCGTCTTCGAGTGAGCCGAGGACATCTTGATAGTTTTCGTAATACTGCTGGTTGTCGTGCAAGAGGCGTTGCAAGTCCTCAAGATCGGCCTCGATGTGCTCGCCGGTGGAAAAGGTAAAATGCTTTTTCATAAGTGGATAGGCCTGTTTTGATTTCATTTCTGTTGTAAGTCTTTTTTGACGATGGCTTCTGACTATGACCATGACTATTCCATCGTATGTTTAGCCTCATATTTATGAAGAAGTAAAGACTATTCGGACCGTAAAAATGGTCATAGTCATGGTCAATGGTCATAGTCGAAAAAGCCATTTGTTTTGAATAGATATTTTACTTAACCAATCGACTGCAAATCGGTCAGTTTCTTGTAGATTCCACCGAGGGCGATCAAGTCGTCGTGTTTGCCGCGCTCAATGATCTGGCCTTTTTGCAACACCACGATTTCGTCGGCATACTGGATGGTCGACAGGCGGTGGGCAATGACGATGGAGGTGCGTTGGCTCATCACCTTCGACAAGGCGTCCTGCACCAATCGCTCGCTCTCGGTGTCCAAAGATGAGGTGGCTTCATCCAAGATGAGGATGGGCGGGTTCTTCAGCACGGCACGGGCGATGCTCAAACGTTGGCGTTGGCCGCCAGAGAGGTTCATGCCACGGTCGCCGATGCGGGTGTCGTAGCCTTGTTCCAGCTCCATGATGAAGTCGTGTGCGTTGGCGATCTTGGCGGCTTCGATGACCTGTTCCTTCGAGACATCCTTCATGCCGAAAGCGATGTTGTTGAACACAGTATCGTTGAAGAGGATGGTCTCTTGCGACACCACGCCCATTAGGCCGCGCAGGTCACCGATTTTGTAGTCGCGGATGTCATGCCCATCGATGCTGACGCAACCGCTGCCTACTTCGTAGAAACGCGGCAAAAGGTCGGCCATGGTCGACTTGCCGCCACCGCTTTCGCCAACGAGGGCGACGAACTTGCCTTTCGGTATCTTCAAGTCGATACCTTTCAAGACCTCGTCTTTGCCATAGCTGAAATGTACGTCTTTGTATTCGATGCTGTCTTTGAAGTCTTTGATAGGCAGAGCGTTTTCTTTCTCAGTAATCATCTCTTCGGCATCTAATATTTCGAAGATGCGTTCGGCCGAGGCGATGCCTTTCTGCACATTGTAGTAGCCTTGCGAGAACGACTTGGCTGGGGAGATGATTTGTGAGAAAACGACGATATAGCTGATGAAACTGCCTGCATTGATGCCGCCGTTGCCACCGAGGATGAGCTTGCCGCCAAACCACAGCACGAGGATGACCACTGCTGATGATAGAAACTCACTCATCGGGGAACTCATGTCACGCTTGCGGTGGATGCCGCGAAGCACCTTGGTATAATCGGCGTTTTGTTCTTCAAATTTGTCACTGGAATAGCGTATGGCGTTGAAAGCCTTGATGATTCGCAAGCCAGAAATGGTTTCCTCCACGGTGGAGATGATGCCCGCCAATTTGGTCTGTCCTTCCTTTGATTCCTTCTTCAGCATCTTGCCGACCTTGCCGATAATAAGCCCCGCCAAGGGCAAGACAATCAGCACGAAAAGGGTAAGCTTTGGACTGAGGGTAATCATGAAGGCGAAATAGAAAAAGATGGTCAAAGGGTCTTTGATGAGCATCTCCAAGTAGTTCAAAATCGAGACCTCGACCTCTTGCACGTCAGTGGTGATACGGGCGATGGTGTCACCTTTCTGCCGGCTGTGGTAGAAGGAGAGAGGCAGGATGAGGATTTTGTTATACACATCTCGGCGCAGGTCGTGGACGGCTCCCACGCGCACATTGGCCATGAAATAACAAGCGAAAAAGCGTCCGAGGTTGCGGAAGAAAAACGCAATCAACAGCAGCAGGCACATAAAGACCAAAGCATGGTATTTGCCTCCACTGGAGATGAGGTTGCTCATGAACCAGTTGAGGTAGCCCATCAGGTAGTCGGAGGTGAAAGAGAACTCGGGCTTGGCCACGACTTCCACCGCGCCTTCCTTGAATAATAAGGTAAGGAACGGTCCCACCAAAGCGAAGGAAAACAACGAGAAGAAAATGGCCATCAGGTTGAAGACCAGATTCAGGACGATGCTGCCCCAATAGGGCTTGACGTAGGTGAGGACGCGGGAGAAAGTTTTTGGCTGCTTCTTCATAACAATGTTGTATCAGTTTAATTTAAGGCCTTCGGTGTCCTCGAAAAACAATTCTTCGAAGTATAGTTTTTGTCCGCCCAAACTCCACACATTAAAAACTCTACCTGGAAGATTTTCATTCATATACAAGCCTTCTGTCCCGCCAATAAATCCAAGGATACCTTTAATAATATGTTCATCTTCAACGTCGACTACTTTGATTGCAGTTTCAGGACTTTGCCCCGTGCCTTCAGAAAAAATGGCGTCAAGCAGCTTGGTAAATAACGTGTTATATTCTTCCCATCTTTCGTCTTTCTTGTCATTCATGCATGTGCAAGTATGAAGCAAAACAGTCAAATCAACAGGATTGTTTTCTAAAAGTGGAATACCTAATTTGATGATTTTGGTGCAATTTCCTTTTGCCAAGGCCTTGTCAAAATCCATACGTTCAGAGGAAGCAAGAAATGGTAATCCTTTATGCTCGTTTTTGAACAAACGGCCATAATACAAATAGTAACATTCAGTTGCAGTCAATTCGGACATGCTGTTTTTTACTTTTCCCTCTAACTTTGGATAATAGTAATCTGAATTGGAGTCGCTCACAACATTAAATACAATGTGCTTGAAATCCGTGGATACCGTGTAGGTGGAATCAGCAGTTTGTCCGATGGCAATGATGAATCCTAACAGTAAGACGCTGGTTAAAAAAGTCTTTTTCATGATACAATAATATTAAAAGTTGTATCCCGTGTAATTTTCCGGCGTAATGGCCATCAGCTCCATCTTGATTTCCTTGCTCACGGGCAAGCCTTTGATGAACTCGTCAATCGCCTCTTTGTCAATGTGTTTATTGGTGCGGGTGAGGCCTTTCAGCAATTCGTAGGCACCTTCGATTTGTTCGCGGCGCAGGATGGTCTGTATGGCTTCGGCCACCACGGCGTAGTTCTGCTGCAGGTCTTGGCGGATTTTGTCCTCGTTGAGCAGGAGTTTGTCCAGGCCCTTCATCAGCGACTTGAGCGCAATCAAGGTATGTGCAATCGGCACGCCGATGTTGCGGGTGACGGTTGAGTCGGTGAGGTCGCGTTGCAGGCGGCTGATGGGCAGTTTGGTGCTCAAGAAGGTGAGGATGGCGTTGGCCATGCCGAGGTTGCCTTCGGCGTTCTCGAAGTCGATGGGGTTCACCTTGTGGGGCATCGCCGACGAGCCTACTTCGCCCGCCTTGATCTTCTGCTTGAAATATTCCATCGACACATAGAGCCAAATGTCGCGCGAGAGGTCGATCAAGATGGTGTTGACGCGGCGCAGGGCATCGAAGTAGGCGGCCATGTAGTCGTAATGCTCGATTTGCGTGGTGGTCTGCTGGCGCTTGAGTTTCAGGCTCTTCTCCACGAATTTCTTCGCGAAGGCCGGCCAGTCGATGTCGGGGTAGGCCACCTTGTGGGCGTTCATGTTGCCCGTGGCGCCACCGAACTTGGCCGTGAAGGGCACGCTGTTGAGCATCTTGAGCTGGTCGTTGAGGCGCTCCACGAAGACATAGATCTCCTTGCCCAGATGCGTGGGGCTGGCGGGCTGACCGTGGGTCTTGGCCAGCATCGGGATGTCGCGCCATTCCTCGGCCATGCCTTTCAGCTTGTCGACGAGGTCTTCCAAAGCGGGCTTCACCACCAGTTTGTGCGCCTCCATCATCGAGAGCGGCACGGCGGTGTTGTTGATGTCCTGCGAGGTGAGGCCGAAGTGCAGGAACTCCTTAAACTCGGTCAGGCCGAGTTCGTCGAAGCGGCGTTTCAGGAAGTATTCCACGGCCTTCACATCGTGGTTGGTCTCTTTTTCTATCTCCTTGATTTCCAAAGCGTCTTCTGTTTGGAATTCCTCATAGATGGCGCGGAGGTCGTCGTAGTCGCCGTTGAACTTCTCGAGTTGCGGCAAGGGCAGTTCGCACAAGGCGATGTAATACTCCACTTCGACCATCACACGATAGCGGATGAGGGCAAATTCACTGAAAAAGTCGTCCAACTCAACGGTCTTGGAACGGTAGCGCCCATCGACGGGCGATATTGCGGTTAAGGGATTGAGGTTCATTATTGTTGATTGTTGAATGTTTAATCGTTTAATTGTTGTTGCTCAATTACAACAAAATGTATCGCAAAAATAGGAATAATATTGTTTGGTGACAAAATGAAAACGAAGTTTGCCCAGTGTTTTTTAGGCTTCGTTGGAAAAGCGGACAAAATAATTCAAAATTGTGTTGGAAAAACGGAAAAAAAGTAGTTATTTTGCATTGGAAAAACAGATAAATTATGCTTAAAAGAAAGATTGATAAGTATTTATATGATTTTTTCAAGACCAATAACAAAGCTTTGCTTGTTACAGGTGCGAGGCAGACGGGAAAATCGTTTTCCATCAGCCATTTCGGGGCAACCCATTTTGAAAGTTTCATCGAAATCAACTTTATTGAGATGCCTGATGCTGTGGATGTTATTGCCCAAGCGAAAGACCGCGACGATATGCTTTTGAGGCTCTCCGCTCTTGCCGACCGACCGCTCATCGCGGGCAAAACCTTGTTCTTCTTCGATGAGGTGCAGGAATGTCCTTCCATAGTCACCGCTGTCAAGTTTTTGGTCTCTGAAGGCAGCTACCGATACATCTTGAGTGGCTCGCTTTTAGTCGTGGAACTCAACGACTTGCGTTCCGAACCAGTGGGTTATATGGATGTCGTTGAAATGTTCCCGCTCGACTTGGAGGAGTTTTTTATGGCATTGGGCGTAAATGATGATGTAATGCAGGCCGTCAAGGATGCGTGGGAAAGTAAAAAGTCCGTTCCCGATTTCATCCATACGAAACTGATGGAACTGTTCAGGCTTTACCTCATCGTTGGTGGTATGCCGGCTGTGGTGCAGAAATATTTGGACACCAACAACCTTCAGGATGTTCTAGCCGAGCAACAGGCCATCATTCGGCTTTACAAGCGCGACATCGCCAAATATGATCGCAACCATAAACTCTACATCGAGGAAATCTTTGATATGATTCCTTCTGAACTCAACGCCAAGAACAAACGGTTTATCCTCAAGAACTTGAACGAAAATATGAAATTCTCGCGTTACGAGAACAGTTTCATCTGGCTTAAGGATGCTGGTGTGGCCTTGCCTGTTTATAATGTAGAGGAGCCGACTGTGCCGCTGAAACTCTCGCGCTCGCGCAATTTGTTCAAGTTGTTTCAAAACGACGTAGGACTTTTGACATGTCAATTCGCGGAAGGCATTCAGTTGCGGATTCTCAAAGACGACAAGGGAATTAATTTCGGTTCTGTATTTGAGAATGTAGTAGCGCAAGAACTACATGCGCATGGTTTTGAGTTGTATTACTTCAACAGCAAGAAGCAAGGTGAACTGGACTTTGTCATCGAGAAGGACGGCAAGGTTGTTCCCATTGAGGTGAAGTCGGGCAAAGACTACCAACGCCACAATGCCTTGACCAATGTCTTGTCCAATCCCGATTATCAAATCAAGGAGGCGATAGTGTTCAGCAACAATAATTTGAGCCGAATCAACAAAACCATTTACTTACCGATTTACATGATAGCCTTCCTAAAAAAAGCTACATTGCCACCAATTACATACACTGTTGATTTGTCGGGATTGAGATAATCAGTCAACAAAAAAGTATCGCAAAATTTTGCGATACTTTTTCTTTTTGGCTTGGAAAAACTGCTTTTGCTTTAGATGAAAACCACAAGTAAAATGATGGAAAGAATCATTAGAAAGATGAAACTCACGCCGTGTATGCCTTCGCGGTTCTCGGTTTTAGGGAATATCTTGGTATGGTAGGCAAGTAGTCTTGTGATGAAATAAACAGCTGTTATTAGTGCAACAATGATTAAAATCACCCAAAGGCTTTCCAACCATTCGAAAGGTTCTTTCTCGATAAGCCATGTGAGAATGTGCGAGGCATACAAGGCTGCAGCGTATGTAGCCGTAGTTACGAAAAACTTTGCTATGGAGCCTTCCTCATTACTAAAGATGTGAGCGTCTTTCAGTTTTCCCATGGTTTAAGCGTTTTCCAGCTTGTCGTTCGATCCTAACACATTGATAATCTTGTGCTCATAGAGCTTCTTCATGCTGTCTCGGGCAGGACCAAGGTACTTGCGCGGGTCGAACTCGGCGGGTTTCTCGGCGAAGGTCTTGCGGATGGCGGCGGTCATGGCTAAGCGGCTGTCGCTGTCGATGTTGATCTTGCAGACGGCGCTCTTGGCGGCCTTGCGCAGCTGCTCCTCGGGGATGCCGACGGCAGCCTTCAGCGCACCACCATATTTATTAATGGTGTCCACCTCGTCTTGCGGCACCGACGACGAGCCGTGCAGCACGATGGGGAAGCCGGGCAGCTTCTTCTCGATGGCTTCGAGCACATCGAAAGCCAACGGAGGCGGCACGAGGCGACCCGTAGCGGGGTCGACGGTGCACTGCTCGGGCGTGAACTTGTAGGCGCCATGCGAGGTGCCGATGCTGATGGCCAAGCTGTCAACGCCGGTCTTGGTCACGAAGTCGATGACCTCCTCGGGCTTGGTGTAGTGGCTCTCTTCGGCGGCTACTTCGTCTTCCACGCCGGCCAATACGCCGAGTTCGCCTTCCACGGTCACGTCATACTGATGGGCGTAGTCGACGACCTTGCGGGTGAGGGCCACATTCTCGTCGTAGGGCAGGGCAGAGCCGTCAATCATCACCGAGGAGAAGCCCATGTCGATGCACGACTTGCATAGCTCGAAGCTGTCGCCGTGGTCGAGGTGGAGCACGATCTCAGGATGGGCGCAGCCCAGCTCCTTGGCGTATTCCACTGCACCTTGGGCCATGTAGCGAAGCAGGGTCTGGTTGGCGTAGTTGCGCGCGCCTTTCGACACTTGCAGGATGACGGGCGACTTGGTCTCGACGGCAGCCATGATGATGGCCTGCATTTGTTCCATATTGTTGAAGTTGAAAGCGGGGATGGCATAGCCGCCGTCCACAGCCTTGGCGAACATTTTACGGGTGTTCACAAGCCCTAATTCTTTGTAGCTGATCATTTTATTATTGTTGAATTGTTGATTGTTGAATCGTTTAATTGTTTGGCCGATGGCTTATGGCCTATAGCCTATGACTCGCTTCTCCCAGAGCGAGAAAACATTACCTTTGGGTGAAGCGGGCCATAGGCCATAAGCTATCGGCCATAGTTATTTACTGCAAAAATAGAAATTACTTTCCAATAATTGTCATTTGACACTTACTTTCTTTGAGCAACTCCCGTTTTCAGTGCTCAACTTGTTGAAATAAGACCCCGAAACAAGGTGATCGACATTAAGGAATAATGACTATTTTGATATTGGATACATTGTCGTTTTGGATGACTTGGAGTGTGTAGATGCCACTGCCTCCGAACGTGGAAGTTGCAATTGTCGCAGTTTCTGAGTCTGTTGAAGAAAGGCTTTCGTATACCACCTTTCCTGTCAGGTCGACGACACGCAGTATGACTTCGCCGTCTAGATGAGTCTTTACATGAATCAAGTCTTTCGCGGGATTGGGATATACATCGATGGTTGCGGTTCCCTGTTCGTTGATTCCTGTCGAGTTGAACACATTGACGAGTATGGGTTCTGAAACTGCAGTGGAACCACAAGGATTCTCATAGCGGTAGCTGATGGTGGCTTGGCCGCGGTATTCGCTGTCCCATTCCACAAGGGCATGATGACCTTCGTAAGTGATGGTTCCAGCTGAAGAAGGTTCGATGTTCCAGTTGTATATGACCTCATCGTTTTCTTCGCCTCTGTATTCGCTCTGGCTGACCAAGCGCAGGTCGATTACGGTCTCACCAATTGGGCTTTGAGGCATGTAACTTGGATCAAAGCTGGGCAAAAGACTTACTATGACTGTCCCGCTTTGTTGGCTCCCACTGTGTGCGCATGTTCCAGTTAGTGTAAGTTCCACTTTTCCTTCTGCCTTGTCGGCCTCGCCAAAGGTATAAGTCGGGTGCTCAGCCGTGATGTCATCGAAAGTGCCATCACCATGAGTTGCCCAGGTGAAATCGGCTTGGTTGTAGATGTAGCCGTTAGGGGTGAAGGTGGCATTAGGGCAGGCTTCTGTGTCGTCACCGGCATAAAGCACCATCTTGGCAAAAGGAGGGAAGCGAAGGTCGTCAATCATGACGGCATCTTCACCCGCGTTGCCTTCATTGTCTTTCTTGAAAGTGAATCGAATCAGATTGCTGCCTTTAGCCAGCTTGAACTCAGCTGGTTCCCAATCGCCGATGCCGCTCCAACTGCCTACTTCTATACCGTTCAATGTTAGAATGAGTAAGTCGCCATCATCGGTGGATGTCTTATAATAGAATGAAAATGTGTCGTCTATTTCAACAGTGATGCCAATGTTGAGGTTGGCAATGACTTTGTCGCCGATGACAGGCGACCTCAGACAATGGCCACCGTGGGAAGTGGCATCTTCCACGATAAACCATTTTTTGTTACCTGAGCCTAAGTTCCATTGCAGGTCTTCGTTTAAAGTCTCGTCTTCAAAGTCTTCAAAGGTATAGCCCAAGGGAATGGTTCTTTCAATGTGGTCGGTGTGGAATCCGCTTTCGGCTTGCAGACTATAGTTAATGATACCGTCAACGGCATCTTCATCCACATGGACAAGGAAGGAAGCCTGTCCCGTGGCTCCGGCTTCTATAGCAGGAATGGCATCCTCGTTTTCTTCAACGCGAAGGAAAGGCGCCATGACGTTGATTCTGTTGCTGATGGCCAACGACTTGCTTTCCCCTTGGTTTTCAATGTCGAAAGTTAGATAAATGGATTGTCCTTTCATCAGACGGTCCATCTCGTTACCGTTCAAATCCGCAATGCTAAGTCTACCGTATTTCAGGTTGGGCGCTTTCACGATGAGCGTCACGCTGTCAACAAAGGTGTAGTTCGCGTTCTCCATCTTCAGGAAAAACTTCACCTTTTCTTGATCGTACAATTCATCGCCGAAATGTACGGTGAAAGCGTCGTTTTTCATCTGGATTTCGTCGGGATTCATGCCGCTATAGGCAGAAGTGCCTTGAATGATTTCAACGGCAGGATGGGCGCAAGAGAGTGTGACATTGAAATTGTCCAAAGGGGAGAATCCTGCGTTATGTAAGCCTAGGCTGAAGTGGCAGGTCTCGTTGTAGTCGGGGGCGTGGTTGCCGTTGCCCTCTGCGTCGTTGATTTCGATGGTGTTGAGAATGAGGTAGGGCTCTACAGCAGAAATCGTCTTGATGTAACGCTCATAACGATAGTAGTTCTGCTTGGTTATGGTAAGTTTCACGGTTGTACCCACCTCTTGTGGCGTAATGGCAATCTGCTGCGTGTCGCCCGTTGCCATGTCGAATCCGATGATTTGTCCGTTAGCGGTCAGGCAGATGGTGGCGCCTTCGTTAGCTTTCAGCGTGTATTGCTCGCTGCCGGTGGTCAAAACGGGTAGCATCTCCACTGCGAGTTCCTGCGGCACTTCACTGTAGAGTTTCATATAGGCATCGCCGAATTGGTGGAAGAGGTAGTAGGTGATGGACTTCCAGTTGCCTTCGGTCCACGAGGACTGTTTGAGGAAGTATTTTCCGGCAGCGTTGCCGAAGGCAGGGTGAATGAAGTTGGTGGCATGTTGTGTACCGTAGGTGGGCATGAAGTCGGGCCACATGTTGTCGTAGGCACCCCAAACATAAATGTCGTTCACAAAGGAGTAGGAAACCTGCGTGGCGGCAATGAGTCCCAAAGCCCCATGTTGATGGCGGTGGAAGACCTCGGCGAAACATTCGTTGCCTCCTGCACTGCCATAGTTGAACCGACCTGTGAGGCAGTTGTTCGACATGACATAGGTGAGGTTTTCATTGGTCAGGCGTTTGATATAACCAATGCTGTAGCTGGGCTCGCCCCAAAGCTCCTCGGCGCCGTGGTCGCGGTGTTGGACGAGGAAGGCGCCATTGTTGATGGCTTCGTTCACCATGTTACCTGTTGCGTCCCATTCGGTGAGGTGCGACATGGTTTGTGGAATGTAGCCACAGCCCGTAGGTCCGAAATAGTCGAGCACTTCGTTGGTGTGTTCGTAGGTCGACCAAAGGCTACCTGGCGTGCCTTCGTAGATGGCATTCAGGCGGACGGGATGCTTGCCGAGTTCGTTTTCCCAGAAACCGTTCACCACTTCGGAACAGAGTTGGAACCAACGCTCCAACTGGAATCCCATGGCGGTGACAGGACGGTCATAGAAATAGGGGTCGGTGGGAGGCCTGCGCTCGTAGTCCAGGTCTTTCTTGATCATGCGGTACATTTCATCGTAGTCGCGTCCTGTGATGCGCCCTATGATGATCTGGGGCATTTGGTTGCTGCCCATCACAGTGTATGCGTGGTCAGAAATGTAAGGATTGTAACCATCGCCGCCAGGATGGTTGTTCATGGTGTAGGATAACACACCTTGGGTGGGGTCGGAGTTATGGTCGCCTAGAATAAGTACAGCCGCTGGCGGCATGTCCCAACTGTTGTATGCGTTGCGGATAAAGCTACGGATGGCCGTTGGGTCGTTGCCACCGCATTGCGACACGGTAAAGACCTCAGTGGGGATGCCTTGCTCGGTCCTGAATTGCTTGATGCTGTCGGCCAGCGAGATGAAGTCTTCGTTGTCGGGCGTGATAATCATGTATTCGCAGCCCGTCTCGCGATTTTCGTAATGTTTGCGCAGGCGTTCTCCATAGTCCATTTCGGGCAGGTCGTCGCGGTTGAGGATGATGTCTTGCAGAATCTGGTCCCATTCAGGGGTGCGGTAGCGAAGGTCGCCATAGCTGCCGTCGCCGCCTTTCACGTCAAGTTGCAGTTCCATGTCGCTATAGACGATAAGCTCCTTGGTGACGGGGTTGTATTGGAATGGCATGACGCCCACAAGCACTACTTGCACACCTCGGATTTCGGTGACTTCCGAAATCTGAAATGGCGACTCGGGATAAAAGGCATTGCGCCCATAAATGCTGGCGTCTTTTTGATAGAGGGCAGGGGAGTTGTCGTTTTCGAGTTGAGGCACTGCCGCAGGGATGAGGTCGACGTTTTCAATGACCTTGGTCGTGGACGAAACCATCTTTAGCGAGGCTGTAGCTCCATTGGGAATGGCGACATAGGTGCTGGCGCTTGGCAGGTCGGGGGCACCAGCCTCATTGGAAAGATAGATGCCCGAGAGGGTGATGACCTGCCCCTGCACTTCGGCACGGTTGGCGTCTTCTATGGTGACTGAGCCAAGGTTATGCTTCAGGGTCAATTGACTCTTGTTCCTGTTGCTGATGCTGAACCCGTTGGGTTCGCTGTTAAAACGGTATTCTTGGGCTTGTAGCATGATGCCCGTCATGAGAGCCAGGACGAAAAGTAGTGCTTTTTTCATAGTTGATTCATTAACAGGCGACAAAGATAAGGATATTAATTGAAAAAGGTGGAGTTTCCCCCACCTTTTTCAATCGGATTTGCATTCCTTTAGTCTTTTGCCAAGAACGGATACCCGTAAGCGGCAGCAGGTACAAACGTGTTCTTGATGGCGCGTGGGCTGGTCCAGCGGATGAGGTTCCACAGGCCACCGGCCTTGTCGTTGGTGCCGCTGGCGCGGGCGCCACCGAAGGGCTGCATGCCGACCACAGCTCCCGTGGGCTTGTCGTTCACATAGTAGTTACCGGCAGCATGGCGCAGCTTGTCGTTGGCGATCTTCTGGGCCTTCATGCAGTTGCCGAAGAAGGCGCCGGTGAGGGCGTAAGGCGAGCTCTGGTCGCACACGTCCAGCATCTCCTCGAACTTGTTGTCGTCGTAGACGTAGATGGTGATGATGGGCCCGAAGATCTCTTCCACCATGCTCTCGTAGTTCGGCACCTTGGCGAGGATGACGGTAGGCTCCACGAAGTAACCGACGCTCTTGTCGCAGCTGCCGCCGAAGACGATCTCAGCGTCCTTGCTAGCTTTGGCGCGGTCGATGTAGCCCTTGCAGTTGTCGAACGAAGCCTCATCGATGACGGCGTTCACATAGTTGGTGAAGTCTTTCACGTCACCCATCTTGATGGTGCTCATCATGTCGCCCACGCGGTTCTTCACGTCGTTCCACATCGAAGCGGGGATGTAGGCACGCGAGGCGGCACTGCACTTCTGGCCTTGGTATTCGAAGGCGCCACGGACGATGGCCACGGCCACCTCTTGCGGGTCGGCGCTGTTGTGGACGAAGATGAAGTCCTTGCCGCCGGTCTCACCCACGAGACGAGGATAGGCCTTGTACATGTCGAGGTTCTGGCCAGTGGTCTTCCACAGGCTCTTGAAGGTGGCGGTGCTACCCGTGAAGTGGATGGCGTTGAAGTTCTTGTCCTTCAAGGCCACGCCGCTGATCACGCTGCCCTTGCCAGGCAGGAAGTTGACGACGCCAGCGGGAAGGCCGGCTTCCATGAAGATGCGCATGTCGGTGTAGTTCGACAGCAGGGCGGTCGTCGAGGGCTTCCAGATGGTGGTGTTACCCATCAGGGCGGGCGTCATGTTCAGGTTGGAGGCGATGGAGGTGAAGTTGAAAGGCGTGATGGCGAACACGAAGCCTTCCAATGGACGGTATTCGGTACGGTTCAACTGGTCGTTGGCCGAAGCGGGCTGCTCGGCGTAGAGCTTGCTGGCGTAGTAGTTGTTGTAGCGGAAGAAGTCGATGGTCTCGCAGGCGCTGTCGATTTCGGCTTGGAAGCAGTTCTTCGACTGGCCGAGCATGGTGGCGGCGTTGATGCGGGCGCGGTACTTGGTGGCCAGCATCTCGGCGATGCGTGCCATGATGGCGGCGCGCTCGTCCCAAGGCGTGTTCTCCCAGTCGTGTTTGGCGGCTTGGGCGGCGTCGATGGCCATGCGGACTTCCTTTTCGCCTACCTTATGGTAGCGTGCGATGACGTGCTTGTGGTCGTGAGGCATCACCACCTCGCCCATGTCGCCCGTGCGGACTTCCTGGCCGTTGATGATGGCGGGGATTTCAACGATTTCGTTGGATTGTCTTTCGAGTTCCTTCTGGAGTTCGATTCTCTCCGGACTGCCTGGCTTGTAGCTTTTTACAGGCTCGTTGTCCGGCTTCGCAAATGTAATCAGTGCATTGTTCATTATTTGTGATTTAAAGATTTGAAGATTTAAAATTCAATATTATTTCTGAATAGCGGTTTCCAAAAGTTCGACATAATCATGGTGAAGGATGACTTTCATCCAGCCGAGATGACTTTTGTTGTTCTCGGTGATTTTGAAACCGATGTATTTCGTCTCGTCTTTAGGGAAATAGTATTTGTCACCGTCTCTAAGTTTGACATCGGTGCACATGAAAGTGTCGTCATTGCCGAAACAGTCGTTGGCGTTATAGGCAAAAAGCGAGAACTTTTGATCAATAATGTCGCCCAATAATGCAGTGTTTTCATGGCAATAAAGTTCTGTGAGGATGCCGCCTTCCGCTATCTCGCTCGTCGAATGAAACTGAACATCGTTTTGTCCGTCGTTGTTGAGATCGACGAAATAGCCCCAAGAATTATGGCCGTATTGCTCTACTAATGGAACTCCTTCGTAAGATGTCATGGACATTCCTTCGCCATTGCCAAAAACGACCTTGGTTTGTGCAGGGTCTTTTTTGCACGACGGAATGATGCAGATTGCCAGTAGTGCCAATGCAAAAACCAATAATTTCTTCATTTGAATGAGGTTTAAAACGCGGTGCAAATATAAGGTTTTGATTGTAACGATGAAAAAACAAACTTATTTTGATGACAAAATGTTTTGTTGAATCCATCTTTGGAAAAATGGGTCTTCAATCTCGTATGTATCGGTCTTAATGGCATAGCCGTTCTTGGTCAGGCGTTTCAGCGAACTGAAAGAAGTACTCGTTGA
Source organism: uncultured Bacteroidales bacterium (assembly GCA_946187645.1). Taxonomy (GTDB): domain Bacteria; phylum Bacteroidota; class Bacteroidia; order Bacteroidales; family F082; genus Limimorpha. The sequence goes on from CAMHRP010000027.1 coordinate 29,994, forward strand.
AATATCTCGCTGCATCATTGGGTTTTTGCCTTGCGCAAGCAACATGAGGGAGTTTCGGTCGGTCTTGTTGAGGTTAATCCAGAAACGCTCAAAATCAAGATCGTGCATTTGAACCAATTGACCGATTGCTTGGTTCACTACATCGTTTCCAATCTTTTGATATTGGATGGCATCCCACACTTGGAAGGCTAATTGTTGCGTGTAATAGGGGTGGCAGTGCGTCACTTGCAGGATTTCGTGGCTGATGCTCTCACTTTGGGCGGTGATTTTGCAGAAACGCTCATTCAGGAATTGAAAAAACTCATTTTCAGGGATGTGTTTCAGTTGCATGATAAGGCCGAAATGGTAGAACGGCGACTTCTTGTCGTTGAAAATCTCCTGCATCATCGACTCTTGACTGCCCAGAAAGATGCAGTTTATCTTGTCTTGGAGTTGCAGAATACCTCTCAGTTTTTTATCCAAGCCTTTCTCTATCTCCTTGATTTCCTGAAACTCATCGAAAATGAGGATGACACGCTTCTTTTCGGTACTGACCTCGTTGACCAATTGTAGCACATCTTCTAATATCATGTCGTTGTTATCCTTGCTAAACGGATTGAACGACACTTCAATGCTGTCGTTCATCGGGTTGGTGCTGATGGTGGGTATAATCCTGAAATTGCGTAGTAGTACTTTCAGGTTTTTCATCGGATAGAGTTTCAGAACGGCCTCCAAAATCCTGTTTGACAGGTCTTTGGCGCTGGTGATGCTCTGCATGTTGAGCATGATGTAAGGCCGTTTCAGTTGCTTGACGGCTTTCAAAACGAGGCTGCTTTTCCCAAAACGGCGCGGACTGATGAGGGCGAGGTGGTTCTCACTGTCCATTACGCGGCAGATGTATTGCAGTTCTTCCTGTCGGTCAGTGAAAAACTCTTCCTCGACGACCGTTCCGAATTTAAATGGATTCTTCATTGCGAAATTTTTCGTTGCGAAATTTTTCGCAAAGATAATGCTTTTTGGGTTATTGACGAAAGCATGTGGCTTTTTTTTGATGCTTTGTGTCTACAACCTCCATTCTCCCAATGGGAATCTCAAAGGTCTTATTTCATTCGCTTGATGACCTGCAACCGATGCGTGTGCTCGTTTTTCTCCTTATTAAATATCCCTGTTTGGTCGAGATAGTCGATGCGGACTTGTCCAGAACAGTGGATGATTTGTTCGTCGCCCATGATGATACCCACATGGGTGATGACACCGTCCTCATCACCGAAAAAAGCCAGGTCACCTGGCTGCGTCTCCTGTAGGAAATACACCAACTCGCCCTCCCTTACTTGTTGCGAGGCATCGCGAGGCAGAAGGAGTCCCGCCATGCGGGCGCAGATCTGTACCAAGCCCGAGCAGTCGATGCCCATGGCAGTACGGCCTCCCCAAAGGTAGGGCGCACCGAGCAACAGTTTGGCATAATCCACCATCATCTCTGGATGGAATTCTGTGGGCATTTCAATGGCATCGGGGTGTGGCTCATAAAGCGGTGTGCCAAAAGTCAAAAGCTTACCCTCGTATTCAGCAATAAGCTTGTTAATTAAGAAAGGTCTTTTGGCTTTCAGTGTGTTGAAGGTCTCTTCGCTGATTTCACAAAACTGTTTCGCTTGAATCCAACCCTCGTAAAATGAGGAACTCGTTGAGTCGGCCGAAGGACCATTGTCTTTTCTGACAAGCACCCATTCATGTGTTTTGTCTAAAACCCTATATGTTTCATTATAAAGTAATTGGCTAACCATTTCGGAAGCATGTCGGCTTTCCTTGCGCATGGCGATGGCGGATAAATTGCAAATGCCGTAGGTCATAAAAATTGCTGTTTTTCTGACCGCTAAAATAGGGAACAATTCGCTGCGAGTTGCCTTTTTTCGTTGTTTTTTTTCAACTGAATGGAGTTTTTCTTAATTTAGCCCTCAGTTTTATCATCATAAACAATTGTTAAATATTTGATTATGAGTAAAATAAAAGATTTCTTTAATATTATAAGGCATAGGTATTATGGTATGGCCAAGGCTTTTGCCTTCATAGTGGCAACGGCTTTGGTGTGCTGGCAGATGCCGCGTACGGGCAAGTTCAAATACGAATACCAGCTTTCGAAGCCATGGCAGCATGAGACCCTCTACGCGCCTTTCGATTTTCCGATTTACAAGGATTTCGAGACTTTGACTGCCGAAACGGAAGCCGCGAGAGCCAAGGTGAAACCTATCTTTGTGTTCAACGATGACGAGATGGTGGCTTCGCGTAACCTCTTGTTTGTCAACTTTGAATCGAAATGGGATGCCACTGCTCATTTTGATCGTGAACTGAGCTTGGACTGCCTTTTCAATGTATTCGATTCCATTGAGGAGCAAGGTATTGTGGCTTATGACAAGGTCACTACCAACCTGGAGCCGGGTTCGGAGGTGAATGTGATCCGCAACAAAGTGATGCGAAGTGTTCGTTATGGTGAGATGTATAGTATGAATACGGCTACAGAAGCCGTTGCAAACATATTGGAGAAATCTGATAAACAGATAGACAAAAAGCTTCTTTCCGAGCTTCTCAATGGCGCTTTGCGTCAGAATGTGTTCTACAATGCGGACCTCACCAAACAGGAAGTCGACAAGGCGGTTTCGGCCATCTCTTTGACTTATGGGGCGGTGCAAAAGGGTGAAACCATCGTTGAAGAGGGCCAAATCGTCGATGAGCACATCTATGATATCCTCAGCTCGTTGCAGCGCGAATACAACTCGAAATCGCTGTCGAGTGATGAGTCTTTGCGCGTGTTGCTGAGCCAGATTTTCCTTGTGGCATTGATTTTCGTCATCATGGGCTTGTATGGCAACAAATTGCATAATAAAGTCTTTGCCGAGTTGAAGAACATTGTCCTGCTGCTGACGCTCATGTTGTTGGTCATCATTCCTTTGTATATTTTGGTGAAGTTCGCCCCGGGATTGGTTTACATGATGCCTGTCTGTCTGTTAGCCATCATGGTGGGCTCGTTCTTCAACCTGCGCTTGGCGTTCTCCACGCAGGTCTTCGCCGTGATGCTCATCTCGTTGGCCGTACCCAATCCTTTCCAGTTTATGTTCATGCAGCTGGTGGCCACGGTGGTCACGGTGTTCGGCATGTCGAACACTCGCACCCACCATCGTTTCATTCAAGCGGCTTTGCTCGTGTTCTTTGGCTATTTTTGGGTCTATTTGGCCTTTACTTTCCTCACCACCTCCGAAGTCGACTGGCTGGTTGTCTTACTCCTGTTCCTCAACGGCTTGTTCACCATGTTGGCCCAGCCGCTCATCCTTCTCTTCGAACGCATCTTCGGTCTCACCACCTCGCTCTCGCTGATGGAACTGAGCAATACCAACTCACCTTTATTACGTGAACTGGCAGCAAAGGCACCTGGCACTTTCCAACACTCCATTCAGGTGGCCAATCTTTGTGAGGAAGTACTGTTCGAAATTGGCGGAGACACACAATTGGCACGCACGGGAGCCTTGTATCACGACATCGGAAAAATCAAAAATCCGATGTATTTTACAGAGAACCAACACGGAGCCTATAGTCCCCACAACGACCTTTCAAATACCGAGAGTGCCGAAATCATCATCTCGCATGTGATAGATGGCATAGAGTTGGCACATAAAAACCACGTGCCCGAGCGCATCATCGACTTCATCCGTACCCATCACGGCACGCGCCGCACCGATTATTTTTATATCAACGAGCAAAAGGCCCATCCCGATGAAGAAATCGACCCGACGCCGTTCACCTACCATGGTCCTGAGCCTTTCTCACGCGAGACCGCCGTGCTGATGATGGCCGACAGCATCGAGGCCGCCTCACACAGCCTGAAAGACCCCGATGAAAAGAAAATCAGCGACCTGGTCGACAATATCATCAACAAACAGATGGAAGCAGGGCAGTTCCTCAACACCGACTTGACTCTCCACGACATCGAAACCTGTCGCAAGGTGCTGAAGAAGAAGTTGATGAGCATTTATCATGTGAGGATTGCTTATCCTGAGAAGTAAATCTTTTCGAACTACAAATCTGACCGAACGAAGGTGAAGTGAGATTAGACTTTTGGAAGCAAATAACGGCTGACCAATTCCTTTATCGTTTCTTCAGTTAAGTTCGACAAGCCCGTTTCGGTTATCTCGTTATGGTCTTGGGTGCCCATGCGAAGAATGTATTTGTATGCCTTGCCATCAATGGTGGCATGGAGATGAAAATTGCCTTTGTACGCTGCTTCGATGTGTACGTCTTCAATTGTGTGTCCTGATGGAGCTGTGTATGAAATTGTCTTTTGGCTTGCCGCATATCCCCATGAGGAAAGATGCTCGGACAAACAGCTTTCGATGCGGCCTATCCATTCCTCTTTCACACCGTTTTTCTGCGCCAATGTCCTAAAGGTAGCCACAGCAGATGCAACTTTACGAATGATGGACCCAGGTGTACGGATACCATTTTCGCCAGCAAATGAGAGAATGTCCTCGCGGCTGATGTCTCGAATCTTTCCGCCAATCATCAGGCAGTGCTCCTTGTTGGGCAGGTAGCCTCCCGTGTCAAAGATATAGGTCAGGTCATAGGCAGGGGAGAGCCTCCACAATCCTTGTCGGTTCATGATGAATGTGAAGTTCTTGTGGTGGTCATCGGTGTTGTTGGCAAGGATATTGAACACGAGCCTACGGAACACTTCTTGGCAATCCACTTCGGGAAGGTGTAGTTTCCGGCACACAATCAGCAACTTTTCGTAACTGTCGGTTTCAGGATCCATTGCAGCAAGGGTCTGGGTGTGGAGCTTCCCCGTCTCGTTTCGGTCGAAACGCTTGGTCAGGAAATGCTTCGTGCCATCCACTTCGAGCAAACGCGATTCCATCATGTTGATGCCTGCTGCCAAAGCCATTTCGTAATAAGTCTGCTCCAATTCGGCTGATGAGCGTTTCTCGTCGCCGAACTTCAATAGATAGTAATCATAGTCAGGGTCGACATCGGTTTGTCCGGAACGAATCTCGCCGGTTTTTTTATTGATGGAGATGATTCCCTTGGGCTGGCGGCCTCCTGCCGATGTTCCAACGGAAATCAATGATTGCAAAGTAAGAGTCTCGTCAAGGAGAATCTTTACATTTTCACGTTCTATGGCAATTTTTTTAGCCAAGACTGCTAAGGCTTTGATGTCGATTTTGTCTGGCATGGCGCCACGGTCAAGCTCTGGCACAAACTCCAATGCTCCCATGCCTCGTTTGCCGATGAACGCCAACTTTTCCAATGAGGTCACGCTCCTTTCGGATAGGTGGTTTTCTTTGCGCCATTGGTCAAAGAGTTGGTTGCCCCATGCATCGGGAAGCGAGTCTGCAATGAAGGAAGGCAGTTTTTGGTATATACGCTCCGTCTCACCAAAGATGGCTCGGGTGCTTAGGGGGTGATGTATGGATGCTGTCAATGGTGCGATGTCGAGATTTCCGCGAAGGAACTCGGGATTGTAGTTGAAATAGGACAGGTGTCGGCCTTCATGCCACATCAAACGGCCGATTTCCATGCCCCAAAGGAATATTTTCAAGACTTCTTTCATTTCTTATGTCGCACACGCTGTGCTTTTTTTTGGTTGTCATCGTACAAATAAGGAGATTCAGGCTGTTCAGGCATGAGCTCATTTAGGTCGTTGATGCTTCCGACTGCTTTCAGGAGCAAGAGGAAAGTGCCTAGTGAAATGTTCTTGACCATGCCGTTCTCGAACCGATGTATAGTCATCATGGATAACCCCGACATCTCCGCCACTTCTTTCTGGGTCATATTGGCTCTCAGCCGATAATCCTTGAAGCGTGAGCCTAAAAGCCTCACCAATTCGGTCACTGAATATTCTGAATAGTCTTTCATTATAAACTAACTTATTTGATAAATTAAATAGTAAAACTAATATTAAATCTACATATATGTTGAATTATGCTGCAAAGATACATTTATTTTTCAATTGAAACAAAAAAAACGAAAAAACTATTCAAAACGGTCTGAAAATGATTATCTTTGCATACAGAAACTCTAAACTCTAAAATGCATGAAAAAAATTGTCGAAACTGGACTGCTTATTCTGATTGTGGGATTCTTTTGCTCTTGCCAGCAACCTGAAGAAAAGACAAAGTATTACCCTAACGGCCAAATTGAAGAAGTATGTGGTTATAAAAATGGTATAATGGATGGAAAATATGTCGCCTATTATGAAACGGGTGTGTTACAAGGTGAAGGAAAAATGAGTAAAGGTCAAATGGTTGGGGAGTGGAAGCATTATTATCCTGATGGGAAAATAAAAACCATTGAGAAACATGATTGTAGAGGCAAATTGAAGACCTTTGATTCGTGGGATCAGGAAGGAAATCTTGTTATTGTTGATGGTACGGGCACATTGGTGACTTATTATCCTGATGGGGCAATAGAGCAGACCGTGACCTATAAAAATTGTCATTTTGACGGATCGAATGAGGGATGGTATCCTAGTGGACAAAAGGAACATGAATTTTTCTATAAAGATGGCAAACCAACTGGGGTTTGGCGTACTTGGGATGAAAATGGAGAATTGACTTCAATGGAGAATCACCAGGAATTATAGTCCCCTCAAATACCCCACAGCCTCTGGCCCCTCATTAAACACCAAGTCCAACACGCTCAAATCAGGCGCGAAAGGGAATTTGGTGCCGAAAACCTGGTAATATTCTGGGAAAGAAGTGCTTTCATCGTTTTTTTTCGGGCTGAAAGCCTCGCGCAAGTCGTTCTCCACCTCGCGGACATAATCCGTTGTGTGAACGATTTCCTTTTTGACTTTCAGCATCTTCAGCACCGCCTGCAAGGCAGCATCATTCAAGTCGATGAGCCGCTCAAAACGGCCTTCAAAAATGGGCCTCAGATAGTCGTAGTAATGATCAAAATAAGGTGCAGCTTTGTAAGCCGACTCCAGGCAGCGGCTGTGAATGTGCTGCCACGGCTCGATGGGGCTGATGGCCATGTCCTTCGTCATGGTGTGGTTTCCGTTCACCTTCACCACTGGCACGCTTAAGCTCTCCACGCCATTGGCTGTCATCACACGGCAACGGTTGCGGTAGGTCTGCTTGTGGTAGGTCTCCCACACCTCAATGACAGGCGCGTCTTCTTGCAGAAAACGCGCCATGTAGCTGATGCTCGGGAAATAGGCTGTGGTGAAAAGTGTCATGTTTTTTTATCAAGAATTTGAGAATTACAGAAGATGAATTGCTCGCAATTCATCTCTCAAATTCTAATTGTATTATCTCAAATTAACTACGTTGAATCTACGATTTCTCTAATTCTTGATTAAATAATTACTTGATTAAATGCTCCTCGACGACCTTTTTGTATTCAGCCTCTTGCATGGCTCCGACCTGCATCATCGGCTGGCCTTCCATGGGGATGAAGAGCACCATGGGGATGCTTTTCACCTGAAATGCGGAGGCAAGGTCCTTCTCTTGGTCGACGTTAATCTTGTAAACGAGTAACTTGCCATCATATTCCGTTGCTAACTTCTCCATGATGGGTGCCACACGGCGGCACGGACCGCACCAGTCGGCGTAGAAGTCGATGACAGCAGGGAGTTTGCCTTTATACACAAAGGTGCTCGGGTCTTTCTCGAAATCCCAGACTTTCTTGGTGAACTCCTTATAAGTCAGTTGCTTGACTTTTGATTCTTCTTTTTTGTCTTGTGCGTTAGCCGTGAAGGCAGTCGCCAAAATGACCATGGCGAGTAAGATGGTTTTTCTCATAATGATTCGATTTTCGGGGACAAAAATAGCAAAAATCGTACAAATGGTCTTTTTTTCCTTACTTTTGCCAAAAATTTCAAGTAATTATGCTTATCGTCAATATCAAGGAGCTTGTCGGCATTGAAGAACAAGGCCGACTGCTGAAACGCGGCAAGGAAATGGCCGAAACAGGAAGAATCAAAAACGCTTTCCTCTATATCAAAGGTAAGAAAATCGAGGACTATGGCCCGATGGACTCGGAGGCATGCCGTAAATATCTCGCTGAAAACCATCGCATCCACGATGTGAAAGGCAGTGTGGTGATGCCTGCTTTCTGCGACTCGCACACGCACCTGGTCTATGCCAACTCGCGCGAACTGGAGTTTGTCGACAAGATTCGTGGCCTCAGCTATGAGGAGATCGCCAAGAGGGGAGGAGGCATCCTCAACTCGGCCAAGGCGACAGCGGCGGCTTCGGAAGATGAACTTTACGAAATGGCCCAGCAGCGTCTCGACGAGGTGATGCGCATGGGCACGGGAGCCATCGAAATCAAGAGCGGCTACGGCCTCACTACCGAAAGTGAACTGAAGCTGCTCCGCGTCATCCGTCGCCTGAAAGAAAACTCACCCTTGACCATAAAGTCGAACTTCCTTGGTGCGCATGGCATCCCGATGGAATACCGAGGCCACCAGGAGGATTATGTCGATTTGGTCATCAACGAGATGATTCCGCTCGTGGCTGCCGAGGATTTGGCCGACTTCATCGACGTGTTCTGCGACCAAGGATTCTTCACCGTCGAGGACACGGAACGCATCCTCATGGCGGGCATCAAATACGGTATGAGACCGAAAATCCATGCCAACGAGATGGCCATCTCGGGCGGTGTGCAGGTAGGTGTGAAATACGGAGCTATCTCCGTCGACCACCTTGAACAGATGGGTGATGCTGAAATCGAGTGCCTGAAAGACACCGAGACCATGCCGACCGTATTGCCTGGCTGCGCTTTCTTTCTCAACCTGCCGCTCTCACCGGCGCGCAAAATGATTGACTCGGGTCTGCCCGTAGCCATGGCCTCTGACTTCAACCCCGGTACTTCGCCTTCAGGTAATATGCAACTTATCCTTTCGATGGCCTGCATCCGTTATCGTTTGACGCCCGAAGAGGCACTGAATGCCACCACGCTCAACACGGCTTACGCCATGGGCGTGAGCGACGAGGTGGGCAGCATCACCAAAGGCAAACTCGCCAACCTCATCATCACTCAGCCGATGACGCAGCTTGAGTTCATGCCGTATTATTATGGCGCGAACAAGGTGGCGAAGATGATTCTGAATGGTAAGTTTGTGTAAGGATAAAACGATGAAATACAATAAGTTGTTTTTGGTTCTTGCTTTGGCTACGTTGTTGTTCGCCTCCTGCAAGAAAGACCATTATGATACGGGTAATGTCCACGGCGTGAATGCCGAGGGCGAGTTGCTGCTGCCCATCGGTTCAACCTCGCTTTCCTTGTCGGAAATGATAGAGAAGTTCAAAATCGACAGCATTATCACTTGTTCGGAAGATGGTGATTTGTCGTTTGGCATCCATTATGAGAACCTTGGTGCATTGAGTGGGGAGAATCTTTTGAAATTCAAGGATTTGGAGTATCATGAGCATTTTTCGTTCGAGAATCCCTTCCCCATAGTTTTGCCTCAGGCATTCGACATGGTGTTCCATTTCGACCATACGATTACGTTTGAGTCCGACAACATCCATGTGATGGAGGCCATGATGAAGACCGGCCATTTTGATTTCAATTTGAACTCGAACATCGGTCTTATCCAGAAGTTGGTGATTCGTACTGCCGACATCAAGGATGCCGACGGCCATGACTTGGTGCTCGACTTCGATTTCAACGCAGGCGAGATTCAGTTTGATCTCGACGGTTTGCACTATACAACAGACACGGCCAACACCCTTGACTTGAGTTATGACCTCTATGTCAGGCTGCAGAGCTTACTTGAGCATGAGCTGTATCTTGATGTTGATATTTCGGGAAGGGACTTGGCTATCAAGGAGATGTCAGGCTATGTGGATGCTTACGATTCGAGAAACACCATTGATACGACCTATAATTTGCTTTCGGGAAATGTCTCGGGCTCCTTGGAAGTGTTTGGCGCACGATTGGATTTGTACGAACGCAACACTTTCGATTTGGAAGCCCGTTTGACGGTGGACACGGCTTGGGTCTTCGATGATGCCTCGGTGCCTTATTCCATTTTCGGTCCCGAGCCTTTGGTGGTTGATATTCCCACGCAATTCCAATTTGGCAAGGTGTTGGAAAAAAGCCTGAACGGAAAGATTTCCGCTAACACATTGGGCGTTTTCGCGGCCTCCTGCTTTACCGTGAATCCTTTGGGCCTGACCGATTTGGTTTCGGTGAATGATTCCTGTGTCATTGATGTCATGGTCGATGCCGAGATTCCGTTTGACTTTGCAGTCGACGATGTGCGTTATATCGACACGACCGTATTGAATTTTTCCGGAGTCAGCAAGCCCGAGCAGATTGAAAAGCTGACTTTGGAGTTGGCTTTTACTTCCACTATCCCGCTGAATATGAATGCGCAGTTCTTCACCTACGATTCGGTGACGGAACAGATTACGGGCATCCTCGTTGATGAAGGCAGGCTGATCAATGGTTCGTTTGACGGACAACCCATAAACACTGAGGTGACATTGGAAGTGACGGGAGAGAAGGTCGAGAATCTTTTACGTTCCGACCGGTTGATTTCGGTGTATTCGTTGGACACCGATGCCCACGATGTGGTGCTGAATGGCCAACAGCAATTGGATGTGTTTATGAAAGCCAGGGTGAAATACAATGGCATTGTCGAATTCAAAACAACGGAATAATGAAAAAGTCATACAGATTTGTAGCCGTTTTGGCTTTGTTGTTTGCATTTGTTTCGGTTAGGGCGCAACAGGTGTCGCCCGTCGATTTCATGCGGTTGAATCCTTATCAGATGAAGGCCAATCCTGCCACGGACTTGCCTTACGAGAGTGTCATGTCGCTTGTCATCGGTAATATTGGCTTTGATGTCCAGAACACCGGTCTGCGTTACAACAACCTTTTCGACTTTGACGCTCAAGGTCGCCCTGCGACATATAATCTGAGAAAGTTTGCCAATAGCTTGAAAGAGAAGAATTTCTTGGGTTTAAACGTGAATGTGGACCTTTTCACCTTGTATCGCCGCCTGAACAAAGGCATGCTTACCATTAATTATGGGGTGAAGGCCCAAGCCGATGTGAAATACAACGACGGATTGTTTAAGCTGTTGGGCTACGGCAACGGCGCTTTCGTCGGTGAGAACAATCCTGTCAAAGTCAATTTGGACGTGAATGCGCAGGTGTATCAGGAGCTTGCGGTGGGCTATCAGTTGAATGTCACGGAACAGTTGTCAGTGGGTGGTAGGGCCAAGCTGCTTTTTGGAGCTGGTAATGTCGCCACTGATGCTTTCGATGCCAAACTTTTCACCGATGCCGATTCCTACGCGCTGCGTATGGAGGAAAACATCGCCATCCGTACTTCGTTGCCCAATGTATTTTACGTCAAAGACGGCAAACTGATGAAAGACGGCCCGTTCAGCGTGGGCGAGTTGTTCCGCAATCCCGGCTTCGGCATCGACTTGGCCGCCGAGTATCGTTTTGATGAGCGTTTCAGTGCGGTGGCCGCCGTTCATGACTTGGGCTTCATCCATTTGGGGAAAAACGACATCAGCATAAAGGGTGAGGTGAACGATGTGGGGCAGTTCTACGACAACGGTAGCTTCCTTTTCAATGGTTTGGATTGGGAACAACTGCAGCTGATTACCTCCGACGAAACGTATCGCACGCAGTTTCTGGACACTTTGAAGCAGTATTTCCAGCTGGAGTTTTCTCCTTTGGAAAAATACAATACAGCCCTGAATACCAATCTCTTGCTGCGTGGAAACTACGACCTCGATGTCCACAACCGTTTCAGTGTGCAGGCGCAAGGTTGCTTCCTTCGTAGCGGTTTCCGTCCCGCCTTGACACTCGCTTACTGCGGCTCGTTTTGGGACAATTTCAACGTATGCGCCACGTATACGATGATGCCTGGGAGCTATGCCAACTTCGGCCTTGGTCTCTCTGCCATGATTGAGACCTGCAACATCTATCTGACCACGAACAATATCATCGGCTGCTTCAATCCGTTGAATTCTAAGGGCTTCAATGCACAAGTCGGCATCGTCTTCAATCTCTTCAGGGAAGGTCGCCGCACCATTGACGAATCGGAAATGCCAGCGTATTTGGAATGACCACCGCAAAAATCTTCGGCATCAGCCGTCACCGCTTGACCGTCGACGGCGAGGGCGTCACCACCTTGGTGGCGTTCAATGGCTGCCCTTTGCGCTGCAAGTATTGCCTCAACAAGACCTCGTGGGAATTGGACAAAGGTCGCGATTACACGCCTGAAATTCTTTTCGAGGAGGTGAAAATCGACCAGTTGTATTTCCTTGCCACGCATGGCGGCGTCACCTTTGGCGGGGGTGAGCCCTTGCTTCAAGTGGAGTTCATCAAGGCATTTCGGGAACTTTGCGGTCCGCAGTGGCAGATTTTGGTCGAGACCAGCCTTAATGTCCCTTTCGAGAATGTGCAAACCATTGACCCGATTCTGGATGGCTACATCATTGACATCAAGGACATGAATCCTGAAATCTATCAAGCCTATACGGGCAAGGATAACTCGATTGTGTTGACCAATTTGGAATGGCTTCTGAAGCACGGCGACCCCAATCGCATCATAGTGCGTGTGCCGCATATTCCTGAGTTCAACACGGATGAGGACGTGGCGAAGAGCATCAAACGCCTCAAAGCGATGGGAGTGGTGGATGTTGATGAGTTCCAATATATAATAAGGTGAGTTGGAATGATGAATGATGAATGCAGAATGTAGAATGTAGAATGTAGAATGATGAATGAGGTATGCAGAATGATGAATGAGGTATGAGGTATGAGGTGTGAGGTATGCAGAATGTAGAATGCAGAATGGGGATTGATTTCCGTTTTTGGATTAATTTTGCTTCAAACTGCTTTTTTCAAAATAAATCGTATCTTTGCTGCGTTAATCCAAAAAATTCAAACATGAAAAGAGGCAAACAAACCTGCAAAATCCTGAAGGAAATCCGCAAGCAGATTGCGGCAGAGAACGATATTAAGTTGGTCATCGAGGAATGCACCTACCAAGGCGACTGCCTCGGCACCTGCCCGAAATGCGAGGCCGAAGTGCGCTATTTAGAGCGCGAATTGGAGAAACGGCAGCGGATGGGCAAGGCTGCAGTCGTTGCTGGCCTTTCCGTAGGTTTGCTGGGTGCAAGTCAAGTGGCCTTGGCGCAGCAATCCGATACTTTGGATATCAACAAATTGGATGAGGAGACGTTGCGTGGAATTACAATTACAGAAGGATATGTTGTCCCTCCCAAATCTTATTTGGTTCATCATTCGCTTACACAATTGGAAATCAGCAAATTGCTTGTTTCTGAAATGAAGAGTTTAGTCGTGGTTGGTGGTGATTTGAGGCATCCTGATGTGCTTGAATATGAGAATTATGGAATTGCATATCAATTGTATGTGAACAATGATGATAATCTTAAGGCAGATTCTTTGCTGAAAAATACGACACATCTTTATGCACCTCAGTTTGAGGGCGGAGAATCAGGTCTTTTGGAGTTCATTTCTCAAAACTTAGGCGAAAATGCCGATGGACGTTCATACGGCGATATGGAGGTCGCTTTTACGGTGGAACCCAATGGCAAATTGTCGCACATTGATATAATTAAAGGTGTCAATGAGCAACTGGATGCCCAAGTCGAGGCGCTGTTCAAGTTCATGGAATTGAATCCCGCCATTTGGGAATTGAACTCGGGAGAAAAAATCCCATTCGCCTGTCAATGCGTGCAGAAACTACATTTTCCAATGATTACACACTAAAAACGAAAGGCGAATTAATGAACAATTCGTGACAAATTGATGAGAATTAATGTTTAAAAAAACACGTCATGGCAAAAGGCAAACAAACCTGCAAAATCCTAAAGGAAATCCGCAAACAGATTGCTGCGGAGAACGACATTGATTTGGTCGTTTCGGAATGTACCTACCAAGGCGACTGCCTCGGCACCTGCCCGAAATGCGAGGCTGAAGTGCGCTATCTTGAGCGCGAGCTGGAGAAACGCCAGCGCATGGGCAAAGCCGCCATGGTGGCAGGGCTTTCCGTGGGTTTGCTGGCTTCAAGCCAAGTGGCTTTGGCGCAGCAGCCGGATAGTTTACGAATGGATACGATTGAAGAAGTCGTCGAACAAGAGCTGTTTGGTATGATACCGGAAACTATGCCCTCGTTTCGTGGTGGCGAGCAAAAACTGTTTGAATTCATAGGAAAAAATGTGGTTTATCCCCAAGAAGCCATAGACGCAGGCATAGAAGGCAAGGTCTTCGTTGAGTTTTATATAGAAAAAGATGGCACTGTTTGTGATGCAAAAGTGCTTCGTGGCATTGGCTACGGCTGTGATGAAGAAGCGCTTCGCGTGATAGGTCTAATGCCAAAATGGAGCCCAGGCAAGCAAAGAGGGAAGGCCGTCCGTGTGAGATATACATTGCCCATCAATTTCAAATTATCCAAATAAGGAATAAAGCTATGGCGAAAGGCAAACAAACCTGCAAGATCCTGAAAGAAATCCGCAAGCAAATTGCGGCGGAGAACGACATTGATTTGGTCGTTTCGGAATGTACCTACCAAGGCGACTGCCTCGGCACCTGCCCGAAATGCGAAGCCGAAGTGCGCTATCTTGAGCGCGAACTGGAGAAACGGCAACGGATGGGCAAGGCGGCCATGGTGGCCGGGCTCTCCGTCAGTTTGCTGGGTGCTACTCCTGTGGCGATGGCACAAACGCCTGTCGCCGACACGCTCGATGCGAGCGAGACCGAAGTCATAACGGAACCTTTGATGGGTATAATACCAATGGAGCCTCAGTTGTATTATGTGGAGCTGTCAAAGAATCCTGAAATCAAGAAGCAATTTAGCATTTCTATGGCTGACCTAGGAGTGTTGGGCTTTGAGGTCAAAGATTTTGAATTCGACCAAATGAAGAAAGAGGCCAAGGCTTTCTATGCACCCGTAGCCAAGGGTGGGCAGGAAAAGCTTCTGGCATTCATCTCTTACAATTTGGGCGAAAATGCTACCAAACTTAAGGGTGAGATGAAACTGTCGTTCAATGTGAATACCAATGGCAAGGCATCGATGGTTATTGTCAAAAAAAGCGTTGATCCCGAAATTGATTTTCCCGTGGTGGATGCCCTGAACGCTTATACTTGGGAAAGTGCTTACTACGTGTTGCAAAGTGGTGAGATGAAGCGAGTGAACAGCGACTGCACTTTGACGATTCAATTTCCCTTGAAACCAGCCACAGTAGATGATTTGTGGATTGAAGAACCCCTAGAAGGCGAGGTGATGGCTCCTTCGCCAAAAGACCAATGATTGACCAAAACAAATAGTACTATGGCAAAAGGCAAGCAAACCTGCAAAATCCTGAAGGAAATCCGCAAGCAGATTGCTGCGGAGAACGACATTGACTTGGTCGTTTCGGAATGTACCTACCAAGGCGACTGCCTTGGCACCTGTCCGAAATGCGAAGCCGAAGTGCGCTATTTGGAGCGCGAACTGGAGAAACGGCAACGGATGGGCAAAGCGGCGGTTTTCGCTGGAATGTCGTTGGGAACCTTGTTTGCGGCCACTTCATGCAATCATCCTGTTCCCGAGCCTTTGGCTGGTGAAGTGATGCATACCCCCGATTCCACCGAAATGCCCAACGATAGTATCTCCAACGACAGCATCCCCAGTGATGCTTATTTGTTGGAAGGCGATGTGCTGGCACCGGAGCCGGATACGATGAAAGCAGAAGAAAAGAAAGCTGCTTGCAAAAAGGATGAGCTACTTGAAATTGTAGGTGGAATTGAGGAAGAAGAATGGGTTACAGAAGGGTTTGTTGAACCAAACTTTGATGGTGCTGCTGAGGATGAAGATCTTGTGGAGTCTAACGATACTTTGGATGGGGATGAAATATATCAGATTGTGGAGGAAATGCCGAAATTTCCTGGCGGTGAGGCAGAATTGTTTCACTATATTTCCAAGAATATCCATTATCCTCAGGAAGCAAAGGAGAAAGGCATTCAAGGCCGTGTCTTTATCGGGTTTGTCATTGAAAAAGATGGTAGCGTTTCCAATATAAGGAACTTGCGAGGTGTTGATAGTGAACTCGATGCAGAGGCCATTCGTGTTGTGAAGTCAATGCCGAAATGGAAGCCTGGAAAGCATAATGGTGAATTTGTTAGAGTGTCATACCAAATTCCTATCCTTTTCAAGTTGGAAGATCAACAGGATTGATTTCTCTTTAGTTTCGTAAAGAAAAAAGCCTTACCTTTGCAGCCGCAATGAGGGTCGCTTCGCGTCTTTGCGAGGAACGAAGCAATCCAAAGAAAGAACTTGTTTTCTGGACTGCTTCGTTCCTCGCAGTGACGCAAAGCGGGTAAAATTAGTCCCGCGTTTCGCGTCCCGAAGTCCCGCGTCAAACAACAATTAAACGATTAAACAATAAACAATTCAACAACAATATGAAACAACTCATTGAATGCGTGCCGAATATCAGCGAAGGCCGCGACAAGAATATCATCGACCAAGTGACCGCTGAAATCGAGAAAGTGGAAGGCGTCAAACTCCTCGACGTCGACCCTGGTATGACCACCAACCGCACCGTCATCACCTTTGTGGGCGAGCCTGAGCCTGTGTGCGAAGCCGCCTACCGTGTGGTGAAGAAAGCCGCCGAACTCATCGACATGAGCCAACACCACGGCGCCCACCCACGCCAAGGTGCCACCGATGTGTGCCCCCTCATCCCCGTGAGCAACATCACCATGGAAGAGGTGGTCGAGTATGCCCACAAGCTGGGCAAGCGCCTCGGCGACGAGCTGAACATCCCGATTTACTGCTACGAAGAGGCCGCCTACATCAAGGAGCGCCGCAACCTCGCTTACTGCCGCACGGGTGAATACGAGAGCCTGGCCTCGCGCCTCGGCACGGAGCAGTGGAAGCCCGACTTCGGCCCCAACGAATGGAACGAACACGTGGCCCATACGGGTGCCACCCAAGTGGGTGCCCGCGACTTCCTCGTGGCCATCAACTATAACCTCAACACCACCTCGACGCGCCGCGCCAACGCCATCGCTTTCGACGTGCGTGAGAAGGGTCGCCCGATGCGCGAAGGCGGCAAGGTGACCGGCAAGCCGATGAAGGACGAAAACGGCAAACCGATTATGATTCCTGGTACGCTGAAGGCTACCAAGGCTATCGGCTGGTTTATCGAGGACTACGGCATCGCCCAAGTGTCGATGAACATCACCAACATCAGCGTTTCGCCCGTCCATGTCTGCTTCGAGGAGGTCTGCGCCAAGGCTGCTGCCCGTGGCGTGCGCGTCACCGGCTGCGAAATCGTCGGCCTCGTTCCTAAGAAGGTGCTGATGGATGCTGGCAGGTTCTATCTTGCCAAGCAACAGCGCAGCCTCGGCGTGAGCGAAGAGGAAATCATGAAGATCGCCATCAAGTCGATGGGCCTCGACGACCTGAAGCCCTTCGACCCAAAGGAAAAGGTCATTGAATACCTCATCGAAGACCACAGCCAGAAGAAACTCGTCGATATGACCTGCACGGGCTTTGCCAACGAGACTGCATCCGAAAGCCCCGCTCCTGGTGGTGGCTCCATCTCGGCCTATATGGGTGCCCTTGGTGCATCTTTGGCCACGATGGTCGCCAACCTGTCGTCGCACAAGCCAGGCTGGGACGAACGCTGGGAAGAGTTCTCCAACTGGGCTGTCAAGGGCCAGGCCATCAAGGACGAGCTGCTTGAACTCGTTGATGAAGACACCAACGCCTTCAATAAGATCATGGAAGCTTTCGGTCTGCCCAAGAAAACCGACGAGGAAAAGGCTGCCCGCACGCAGGCCATCCAGGATGCCACCAAGTATGCCACCGAGGTGCCTTTCCACACGATGAAGGCTGCTTTTAAGGTTTTCGAGGTCGTCCGCGCCATGGCTGAGACGGGCAATCCTAACTCCGTCACCGATGCCGGTGTGGGTGCTTTGTGCGCTCGTTCAGCCGTGATGGGTGCCCATTTGAACGTGAAAATCAACGCTGCATCACTCAAAGACGAGGCTTTCAAGGCCGAAATCTTGAAGGAAGCCGCCGAGATTGAAGCTGCTGCACTTGTACAAGAAGCTGAAATTCTGCAAATTGTGAATAAGGTTATCCAAGGAGAATAAAATTTTGAGAAAACGGTTGCTGGTATTTGAAAAAGTTGTACTTTTGCAGCCAAATTTGAAAGGAGTATAAGCAATGTCAAAGAAACAGAAAGATGCACGCGTGAAAGTC
>CAMHRP010000028.1:0-46345 GCA_946187645.1 uncultured Bacteroidales bacterium
AGCAGCCTGTACAGTTCCTCAAAAACGCTGTCCTTGTGCTGTTTGGCCGCAGAACCTGGGTGGGCTATTGTTCGCCAGCCGATGAGACACAGAAGCTGCCTAAGATTCGCAAAGGCATATACAATCCCGCTTCCTATATGGAAAAGGACATCGACAGCGATGTCCTCAACCAATTGAATCTACTTTATGCCCGCGATTATACTGTTTGGAAAGATGCGGAGATTTTCTTCCGGTCGGTTACAGTAAAATAGTATAGCCTAGTAAATAGTTTTTGCTGGGAAGATTCTGTCTACAATGACAAAATCACCATCAATGTGGAAAACGACGGTCCATTTGCGGTTAATAATGGTTAGTGTTTTCGCTTTTGGATGGATGGATTTTGCCATTTTGAAACGACTGTATTGATAAGCATCTGCCGAATACGATAAAGCAGCCAATTGGCCTAATATCCTATTGACATACTTATGGCCGCTTTCAGGCCGATAAATGGAGGCAATGTATTGTGCCATTGCC
Source organism: uncultured Bacteroidales bacterium (assembly GCA_946187645.1). Classification (GTDB taxonomy): domain Bacteria; phylum Bacteroidota; class Bacteroidia; order Bacteroidales; family F082; genus Limimorpha. The sequence continues at coordinate 514 of CAMHRP010000028.1, forward strand.
TCCAATTCCGATAAAACTGCGTAACTAATTATTACTTGGTAGGTGCGCATAGCAGTCATCAAGTTTTTGATGAAAGAGTTCTCCAAAATGCTCCAATGTCATATATCCTTCTGGAACTCCTTGCGTGGAACATTCCGGTAGGGGCGTTGTTTGTGTCACGCTCCCATAGGCTAACTGTGGCTCCGAAGCGATTGAAGAAGACTTCTCTTCTTCGTCATTGTATGGTTTCATCTCAAATAGTATTTGACTGCAAAGATAAACTAATTATTTCGCATGGCGATAGCCTTGGACTTTATTCCAGTCACCGCGAGTGAAATCAGGCATTGCGACGGGCATACCACCATTGGCGATGGAGGCTGCCGTCAGTTCGCCGAGACATGACCATTCTGCGGCGTCGTAAACGTCTTGGTCAAGCGGCAAACCGTGTTGCAAGCAGTATATGAGGCGGTAGTCCATGATGAAGTCCATTCCGCCGTGGCCACCCACTTCCTTGGCTTTTTCCTCGATTTCGACCGCGATGGGGTGGAGGTATTCCTTCATGATCTTGTCACGCACTTCGGCGGGAACGAAAGCATGTGGATTAAGGTGTTGACCTTCGGCAAGGAAACCTGCAGGAAGCTTTTCGTCAAGCAAAGTGAAGCCTTCCATAGGATATTTGTTGGCAAAGCCTTCCGTGCCCGTGAGTTGGTATAGACGGTTGTAAGGTCTGTAGGTGTAAACGTCATGCTCGATGAGCAGGGTCTTGCCTTTCTCGGTCTGGATCATCGTGGTGGTCATGTCGCCATTGGCGAAGTCATCCACATTCATCATCTCCTTGGCAATCTTTTTGCCGTTGTAGGAAGGCGTGCCCATCGAGACCAAGGTCTTCATGCGGTCGCCACGGTGGATGTTAAAAGCTTGGCAAAGAGGTCCAAGGCCGTGGGTGGGATAGACATCTCCCGAGTGGTTTTGGTTAAATTCTAAGCGCCAGTTTTCGTAATACTCATGCCAGAAAGGCTCAAGGTTGTGGATGTAAGCACCCTCCCCGTGGATGAGTTCGCCGAACATGCCCTGTTGGGCCATGTTGAGTGCGGTCAGCTCGAAGAAGTCGTAGCAGCAGTTTTCAAGCATCATGCAGTGACGTTGGGTTTGTTCGGCCACATCGACCAGTTGCCAGCATTCTTCGATGGAGGTGGCAGCAGGCACTTCAACAGCCACATGCTTACCCTGTTGCATGGCATAGACGGCCATCTGGACATGGGTCTGCCAGTTGGTGCAGATGTAGACCAGGTCGATGTCGTTGCGCTCGCAGAGCTCCTTCCATGCTTCACGACCCGTGTATGCTGCAGCGCGTGGCAATCCTCTGCTTTCAAGGATGTTGGTCTGAACGCTCTCGACGCGGTCGGGCTCGATGTCACACAAGGCCACGACGGTCACGCCGTCAATGTAAGTGATGCGATCCACGGCATCATAGCCACGCATGCCGAGGCCGATAAAGCCGATGCGAACATTCTCGATAGGGTCGACGGTGAATTGCAGGACGCTTTTCTGTCCTTCGATACGTTGGGGTTCGTCGAAAACGATGGTGTTGTCGATGATGCGGTAGTTGCCCTTGCGGACTTCAGTTTCGGCGGTCTTCTTTTCGCCACAAGCGGTGGCCATGGTCAACAGAACAAGGCCGAGGATGAGGTGTAAAATCTTGTTTTTCATAAGTTGGAGATTAAATTTGAGGGCAAAAATAGCAATAATCCATTCAAAATCTCTATCTTCGCAAAAAATTTATCTTTATGAACGAACTTTACACTATCGCGGGCCATTTCGTCGACCCGAAAACTATCGAAAGCATTCAACCATTGGGCAATGGACTCATCAATGACACCTATAAGATTGTGGTTGCAGGACAGCCGAAATACGTGCTGCAACGCATCAACAATGCCGTCTTTACCGATGTCGACATGCTGCAAAACAATGTTGAGGCAGTCACCAACCATATCCGGGAAAAGTATGAAAGTCAAGGCATTGCTGACATCAACAGAAGGGTTTTACATTTTTTGAAAGCCGATACTGGAAAGACCTACATCGTTGAAAATGAGAAATATTGGCGTGTGATGGACTTCATCGGTGATAGCTATACCTATGAATCAGTGACACCTGAGTATTCCTATTATGCGGGTCGTTCGTTCGGTGATTTCGAGTCGCTGTTGACGGATTTGAAGGCACCGATAGGGGAGATTATCCCTGATTTCCATAACATTGAATTTCGCTTGAAGCAATTGGAAGATGCCGTTGCTGAGGACCGCGTGGGTCAGATGCGTGAGGTGGAGGTACAGAAGTTCGTGGCCAAAATCAGAGAGGCGGCAGAAAGGATGTGTTTGGGCGAAAGGCTTTATCGTGAGGGCAAGTTGCCGAAGCGCATCTGTCATTGCGACACCAAGGTAAACAACATGCTTTTTGACAAGGACGGCAATGTGCTCTGCGTCATCGATTTGGACACTGTCATGCCGAGTTTTGTTTTCTCTGATTTCGGTGACTTCCTACGTTCTGCCGCCAACACAGGTTCCGAGGATGATCCTGATTTGGACAACATCCATTTCAATATGGAGATATTCAAGGCTTTCGCAAAAGGTTATTTGGAAGGCACAAAATCCTTCTTGTTGCCAATAGAAAAGGAGAATTTACCCTATGCTGCTACATTGTTCCCGTATATGCAGGCCGTGCGTTTCCTCACGGATTACATCAATGGCAATACCTATTATAAGATAAAATATGCCATCCACAATCTTGTGCGCACTCGGGCACAGTGGAAATTGTTTGAGGAGGCAGAGACGCACCTGGATGAAATGAAACAGATATTGGCGGTGTAGAGACGCATGGTCATAGGTCTCTACAATACCAATGGTATCTGTTTCGCCCGTATCTTCTTGGCAATGATGCGTTTCTCGTTATCAAGAACGTAAATCAGAGGTGTTGTTTCGATGTCATAGAGGCCATACAATGTGTCAACTCTAACGTCGTTTGTGTTCATGTCAATGGCCAGTACAGTGATTTCAGGATACATTGTGAAAATTGAATCCAAGTCCTGCATCTCTTGTTGGCACACATCGCAGTCGTGGTCGAAGAAAAACAATACAGTGTAATCGCTTTCAACGGAATGTAAATCAACGGAATCGTTTATCGCGAAATTGGGAGCAAGGTTGAATAAGGCCAGTCTTCGAAATATCTCAGCTTTGTCGCGGATTAAAGATAGGTTAGATTCGTTCAAGTCCTTGATTTCCAGTTGGGAGAAATAGTTGTCATAGAGGTAAACGAACACTTGGTCCTGGCTCATGTATTCGGGGTGGCGGTATTTCTCAAGCAGGTGCCAAAGGATGAAATCGCGGAGGTCTGCGTTGAAACTGGTCCTTTTTATCAAACGGTCGATTTCGGGCGTGATAGAATCGGGTAGGGGAGCCACCATTTTGTCGAAATAGAAATCGATTTGAGCGGCTAAAACTGGGTTTTCATCCGTAGGCCCGTCAAAGGCTTCTATGCCGTCCCAGAAATGGGTGTTTTGGGCAACGGATTGGCCAATGGAAACAAAAACAAATAAGATGATTAATAATTTCGATTTCATTTAATTGCGAATCAATTCCAAGAAATCATCCAAGTTAACCATACGGATCAAAAAGGAGTTCTCGGTGGGATGCTTTGAATCAAACAGTTTGTGTCGAGTATAACCCGTATAAGATTTAGTTCAGTTTGTGAAGATCCATTTTGTTGATTTCATCTAATCTTTTTTGGTCAAGCACACCATTATCCCATAGTTCGTCCAAACGTTCATCCATTTTTTGGGAATAGTAATGGAAAAGAAGATTTTTCAATTCGATGAGTTCTTCTTCTGTCTTAATGTATTGAAACATTTTAAGCAGATGTATCTGAGTAGGTGTGAAAACTGTAGTTCGCATTTCTGTCATGGTTTTCCCTGTTTGATTTTGCTGCAAAGTTACATACTTTTTCCGAAAAAGCCTATATTTGCACTCAAAATAACGCTTGATTCGATGAAAAAGTCCGTGGCTTGGCTCTGTTTTGTGTGTTTTGTGATTGCAAATACTGTTTTTGCCCAAAACGAACCCGTTCGCGTCGCCTTCTGGAACATGGAGAACTTCTTCGACCCTTTTGTAGACAGCACTAAGACCTACAATGCCTTCACTGAAGACGGTATGCAGCACTGGACGAAAAGCCGCTTCTACCGCAAACGCAACAATATGTACAAGGCCATTCTGGCTATGTCGGAGAACCGACCTTTGGGCATCTTGGGTATGTGCGAGGTGGAAAACGAGTATGTACTGAGCGCCCTTTTTGAGCAGACGCCATTGAAAAAACACAATTACCGATGGGTGCTTTATGAAGGCCCTGACAAACGCGGCATCGACCCTGCCATTGTGTATTCTCTTGACCATTTTCGACTGGTGGAGAGCGCCGTGTTTCCGTATTATAATCCTGAGGACACGGCTTATCATTCGAGGGATATTTTGTATGCGAAATTCATAGGAGCAGACGCTTCCAGCGTCGCTTATGCCGACACCCTTCATGTCTTTGTCAATCACTGGCCGTCAAGATACAGCGGCGAGCTGGAGACGGTTGGTTCGCGCTCTTGTTCGGCAGCGATTTTGCGTGCTAAGGTGGATTCTATTGTGTCAGCTGCCCCCGAAGGCTACCAACCGAAAGTCATCATGATGGGCGACTTGAACGACTGCCCCACCGATCCAAGTGTTTACGATGTGCTTCGGGCACGGCATACCAGTGAGTTGGAAGAAGGCTGCCTCATCAATCTGTTTGGTAAAAACGACGGTTTGGGCTTCGAAGGCACCTTGAAGCATCAGGCTGATTGGCAAATCTTTGACCAGATTATTGTCACACCTGCTGTGATGGACGATAGGGAAGGTCTTCATTATCAAGAAGGTAGTGCCCGCATCTTTCATGCCGACTTCATGCTGGAGGACGACGAGGCCTATCATGGAAAGAAGTTGTTCCGCACCTATATCGGTCCCCGCTATTTCGGCGGCTTCAGCGATCATCTTCCCGTTTATATTGATTTAATTCGGAATTAGTTAATTGGACTATGGCCCATGGCTTATAGCCTATGGCTCGCTCAGGGCAAGATGTTGTATTTTGTGCCTATTGCTGAAGCGAGCCATCTGCCATTGGCTATAGGCCATAGTCAAACAATTCAACAATTAAACAGTCAACACTTCAACAATATTTCCTACTTTTGCGTCCAATTTCAACATAAACACACCATGTGGGTAGTCCTTTCTTTGGTTTCAGCCTTCCTGTTGGGCTTTTACGACATCTTCAAGAAACAGACCGTCGTGGGCAACGCCATCATCCCTGTGTTGTTCTACAGCACGATGATCAGTGCCGCCTTGTTTGTGCCTTTTATCTTGCTGTCGCGTTTTAAGCCCTTCATTTTTGACAGTGATTTCATGCAGAAGCTCTTCATTGAGCCTATCACGGCGCGTCAGCACTTGCTCATATTGGGCAAGACGTCCATCATCCTCTGTTCGTGGATGTTCAGCTACTCTGCCATGAAGCATTTGCCCATAACGGTGGTGGGGCCAGTCAATCAGTTACGGCCTGCCATCACGGTCATACTGATGTTTATCGTCTTCCGCGAAAGCCTGACGTGGCTTCAAGGGACGGGCGTGGTTTTGGCCATCATCTCGTTCTACTTCATGAACCGCTCGGGCAAGTTAGAAGGCATACAGTTCAAGTCGAACAAATGGGTGTATATGCTGCTTGGCTCGGCAGTGTTGGTGGCTTTTAGCGGCGTTTACGACAAGTTCTTGCTGAGCAAGGAGAATATCTCGCCCTCGACCATCCAAGCCTGGTACACCATCTACGACTTCCTGATGATGACAGTGCTGTTCTTCCTGATTTGGTTTCCGAAGCGGGAAAAACAGTCTTTTGAGTGGCGTTGGGGCATCGTGGCCATGGCCGTGTTCGTCACCGTGGCCGATGTCATCTACCTGACGGGGCTGAAGCAAGAAGCCGCCGTGGTGGTGCTCATCCCGCTCATCCTCTATGGCGTGCGTCTCGTGGTGTCGTTCATCTATGGTATCTTCGGCTTCAAGGAGCAGAACATTCGAAGCAAAATTGTGCCACTGCTGATGGTGTTGGCAGCACTGGTTTGTTTGTGTGTTTGACATCTTTTGTTAAGCAATTATAACTGATTGATTCTCTTTATTTTGCATCATTTTAATATTGGCACAAAATTTGCAAAATAAAAGGACTAATCATATTGAATTTTTTTCTAATTTTGCACCGTTTTTTTTGTTGGCTTTCTAGCAGTATATTTTTATTTGTAACTATTTAAAAATGAGAAAAGTGAATGCAATGAATAAAGAGTTAAAATGTAGAATGAGAGTGCTTGTCATGCTCTTATTTGCCTTCTTTGGTGCAAATGCCCAAAGCACCGATTTCTCTGGTTATTGGTCTATCGCCAATGCCGATGGCTATTCCGTTGGCAATGTTAACAATTATTATTTGGTTCCCGCTAGGGATCCTCAAGTGGCTCATTATGCCGATGCCTACTTCAATGATCAATACTGTAGTAACAACGGTAGTGGCGATTACACTGGTGACCATTATGGTGACCCCGAGAAGCCTTTCCTGACCACCCATCGTAACGACACAGATGCTGAGCCTGAAAATCTGATTTGGCATGTTGTATCAACAGGAGATGGTTACTATTACATCATTCATGCCTTGACTGGAAAATATGTGCTGTATGAGCCTCCCTATCAATCGGCGGTGAATCGAAAGTCAATGCACCTGCAAGATACTGACTCACCTAGCGACGACAATAAGTTCGAAATCACGGGGAACTTGACAGGTAATATCAATATCCGGCCCTTCAGTCTCACTACAGGCAATCGTTATTGGAATCCTGCCACTAATAATTACAATCAATATTATGCTAATGGCGGTAATTATGTGCATGTAGGTATGATTGGCGTATATAACAGTGCGACTGATACCAAATCCTGCTGGCGTTTCGAGGAAGATGTCTTGGAAATGCCTACGTTTACGGTAAATGAGGCCGACAAAGAAGTCACTATCAAAAACGACCAATTAGATGTCACCATATATTACACTTTGGATGGCTCCACGCCCGACAATACCAGTAGCAGTTTTGCTGCTCCTGGCGGAAACATCAACATAGGACCGTATAGAAAGGTTGTCAAAGCTGTAGCCTATAGGGATGGTGTCTATACCAACGTGGCCACGATTGAGGTTGACTTCCGCGTGGCTCAGGAAATCAGTAGTTTAGATGAGATCGTCGACACCGATGGTTTTTATCAACTCATCGCTGACATTGACGATGCTTCGAGCCATACCACAATCAATAGTTTTACAGGAAGATTTGATGGACAGTTCCACACCATATCTGGCTTGACACAACCTTTGTTTGGTACCGTAAATAATGCAACGGTTTATAATATTGTGCTGAAAGACGTAAACATTGAAAATCACGAAGGTAATACCGGAGCCATTGCTTGCGAAATCAACGAAGGCACATGTGTTTACAACTGCGGCATTCTCAGCGGTTCGGTGGGAGGCACTGGCGACACGGGCGGTATTGTGGGATTGCTCACCGCCACTACGGTTCAGACTATCCCTGATGGTTTCATGCCCACTCGCGTCATCAATTGCTACAGCTATGCCGACATTACCTCTGCAGGTGAGTATGCGGCAGGCATCGTGGGAAACAACATGAGAGGTTCAACTTCACAAATCACCAATGGTAAGTACAATAATTTGAGAACAGTGGTGGTGAACTGCATGTTCTATGGTGATGTACTTGCAGGAACTAACAAAGCGCCTGTTTATGGCAACAAACGCTTGCAAAATAGCACCAACGGCATCAACAATTACAACTATTTCATGGTTTCTTCCACTCTTGATGACGAATTCACTAATATCAATCAGTACAATTGCTCGTGGCCTGTCGAAGAGCGGTTTTTGACCCGTTTCGAGTATTACCGTAATATCCTCAATAGTAACCGTCGCCTATGCACATGGTGGATCACCCAAAGACAGTATGACGAACAGTCAGAAAATGACCTTAATTTGATGGCCAAGTGGGTGCTCGACCCGAGCATTGCGCCTTATCCCATTCTGAAACCTTGGGGTAAGTATCCTTCAAACATCAATATGGACCAAAACCTGGTATGGGATGAGGCAAGCCAGACATGGAAGAATCGTGACAATGCCTTGCCATTCCAAGGTAAGAAGTTGGGCACACTGACGGTTACGGTTAAGGCTGGTTCCCACAATAGTAGTGCACAGGATGTGGTTTTGACGCTTCCTATTCTTGACATGGACACTTTGCACCATGATTTCAGCTATGCTAAAGTGCAGTTACCTTATTATAATGAGCAATTTGGTAATGCTAATGCCACTACCCATGCCGAAAAATATGGTAACAACTATACAGATAAGGTGGTTACAGGATGGAAGATTAACTCAGTGATAGGTGGCACACAAGGCACTTTTGTGGAGAATTGGGAGAGTGGTTACAATTTTGCAGACCGCTATTGCACTGATAAGGATCTATACGCTGTTAGTGGTCGCGTGTTCGCGCAAGGTGGCTATTACTATGTCCCGGAAAGTGTTACGGCAATCACCATTGAAGCCTATTGGGGCAATGCCGTGTATTTGCACAATAAAGAACATTCCATCGACCGTGTGAATTTAGGCGATAACGACTTTACACCAGCGGGAAAGTTCCCTACGACATTTAACGGACAGCCAGTGTATGCGGATATCAAGACCGCTATCAATAGTGGTATGGCTTTAGAGGGTTCGGGTGCTTCGGTGGTGACGGTTTACGACCAAGCCTTGGTGTTGGTTGGCAATGTGCAGCATAGGAATAGCGGAACGGTTGACATTCTTGGTTGGACAAATGGAAACGGAAACGAAGAATTCGCAACCCATAATAGGCCTTTCACCATCACTAGTGTCGACCTTGATTTTGACAACGAGCCTGATTATTGTTTTGAGTGGCAGTTTTGTGTTAATACCACCCGTTTGAATCTTCATCCCATACGATTTGATTTCTTGCCGGTTCCCACTCTAGGTATGGCCATTCGAAAGGACGGTGCCTTGCAGACCATTGGCACTTTTGTACCGCGCGGCCATTTCGAGATTACGGAAACTGCATTTATGCATACCGGTCAGTTTGAGTATGACACACGTGACAACTATCGAAAGAAAGAGTCACCCGTGATTCTGAATGGTGGTGAGTTTGAACAAATCGTTTCTTCGAATAGTTGGAATAATACTTTAGGGCCCCTTAATCGTACAAACTATTTCATTTTGGGTGGCCACATATGGATGAAGGAATTCACGCCGGGAAAACACGGTGACTTGAATGCAGCTACCCGACATTGCGCAGTCAGTGTTCTGGGTGGAGAATATGAACGCTTCTGCCTTTCAGGTGTCTTTCTCGTCAACAATCATGTACATAGCACCCCCGACAATCCTCATTGCTACACCAATGGTGGAAAGTTTGGCATCATGTCAGGTGCGGGCATGGAAGACATTTACGGCAATGTCACTTTCAAGATCGACCATTCACTGATTGGTGAGTTTTATGGTGGCGGTCTCAATGCAGCAAGACCTGTCACGGGCAGTATTGACGTCACCATCAATAACAGCATTGTGGGCAAGTATTGTGGTGGTCCCTTTACAGGTGACATGCTGGAAGGTACCACGGTGACCACTGTGGCTAACAACACCATCTTTGGACAATTCTATGGCGGCGGCAATGGTGGCACCAACTTCAACCGCAACCGTCAATATAACAATGGCCAGGCAGCGCTGGATTTCGTCACGGAAGCCAATTGGAGAGGAGCGGGAAAATTCAATGACTTTACTCCTCTTAGTTATGTTAGTAGCGATGCAGGATATCAAGCCCAGTTTGAGTTTGAGTTGATCGACATGAGCTCCGGATCGGCTAATAATGTTGTGATGCGAACCTACCGTCATGAGGCTCAGTTTACGGCCACTGAGGTGAGGGAGGTTAATTCCACTTTGACCGATTGCACGGTATTGCAGGACTTTTACGGAGGCGGTAACCTCGGTAAGGTGACGGGGAATGTGACTTCTACTTTACTTAACACCACCATTTGGGGTTCGGCCTATGGTGGAGGCAACTCAAGCGATGTTCCCTCGTTCCCCATTCACGACAAAGAATCCGTTGTGTTCCCCTGGCGCGACTTGGCTAGCATCAACCATGCCGGCTCGTTGGATTATGTGAGAGACGATGGTGAAATCAGATACTACAAATGGATCCATGACCTTCCTGAAGGCGTCACCGCGAGTACTAATCATCCTGCTTTCCAATACGAAGGGGAATGGTATTGTTATACTGAGAAGGATATGACCAACCTGGGCAGTGTGGGTGGCAATACCATCCTCAATGTCAATGGTAACAGTAAAATCTATGGCGTGCGTGAAGAACTGGACGGCGGCAATGCCCAAACTTTCTACGACGGTGCAGCCTTCGGTGGGGGCAACGAAAGTGCTGTGTTTGGTAACTCAACGGTCACTGTAGACGGTGATGACGATATATTGGTGAGTAATGTCTATGGAGGAGGTAACGTCGCCATTACTGGTGGCAACTCCAATGTTGTGATATATAACGGCACCATCGGTGTGGCTAATGAGGATGGCGTTCCTTATGTGGGCTCAGGTAATGTTTTTGGAGGTGGAAAGGGCTTGTTTGAGGATGAAAATGCTGGCCATGTCGGTGTTAACACCAATGTCTTGATTACGGGTGGCCATGTGCTCAGAAACGTGTATGGTGGCTCGGAATATGGCAATGTGGGTGAGACAAATGTGTTGGATAATGGTATAATTGTTCCCGATGAAGACACAGGTCTCTCTACCATCACCATTGATGGAGGTATAGTAGGCCTTGAGCGCTCCGTCGACTCAATTATCGAGTATCCCTATGGCAATGTATTTGGTGGCGGAAAAGGCAAATTGGATCCTTCGTTTAGTATGAGGACAAATGTCAACAGGGCTCAAGTCAATTTCAATGGAGGCAGGATATATGGCTCCGTGTTTGGCGGCGGTGAAGTAGGCCATGTGCTTGGTAATGTTGAAATGAATATTACAGATGGCTTTATTGGAACTTATGGTTATACAGACTACGATGGAAGCGTGTTTGGCGGTGGTCTTGGTGCTGATATTGATTTGGCCGCTGGCAATGTAGGTGGCAATGTTGAAGTCAATGTCACGGGTGGCACCATGCTCGGTTCGGTGTATGGAGGTGGCCGTTGTGGCTCAGTCGGCTTCTATCTTTCTCCAGTTGATGACTCTGAGCACTATGGTGTCATACAGGATGGTGATGATCATGGTTATATTACCGTCAATATAAGTGGTGGCGAAATAGGACATAACGCGTCAGGCGATAATGTACCCGATTATATTGGCGGATACGTTTATGGAGGCTGTAAAGGTATTGTAGAAGCTCCCTCTGCAACATCTATCGCCGAAAAGATGGCCTATGCAAAAGAGACTACAGTGAACCTTTTCGAAGAAAACGGTCATAGTCCTTTCATCAGAGGCTCTGTGTTCGGTGGTTCTGAGGATGGTCACGTTCGTGACAAAGCTCATGTAAACATCTATGATGGTCAGGTGGGCGGTACGGAACTTGGTAATTTGACCGCTGACGGCAATTCACTTCACGGTAATGTGTATGGTGGAGGCCGTGGTTGGGATCAGTATTATGACGAAGAAGAAGGAAAATGGCGCTATTGTCTGACGTCAGGACATGTTTACGGTAACGCTTATGTGACTATCACAGGAGGCAAGGTGTGCCGTAATGTGTACGGTGGTGGCAATTTGTCTTCGGTGGGTCAATATGAAGTGCTGCTTGATGAACATGGCGACCCCGTTTTGGATGAAAATGGCAATACACAATTCGTTCTGGATGACGATGGTGAGCCTATTCCTGTAGTAGGCACAGGATTGGCACAAATCATCATTTCCGGTGGCGAAATCGGCAATCAAAGCGATGAGGGCAGAATGCATGGTAATGTGTTTGGCTCTTCCCGTGGAATGGCGGGCGCTGATTTCAAGGAATTGGGTTGTGTCCACAACACGGATGTGACCATTGAGGGCGATGCGGTTGTCAAAGGTAGTGTTTTTGGTGGAGGCGAAGATGGCCATGTGAATCAAAACACCAAGGTTACCGTTAACGCTGGAACTATTGGCGTGACGGAAGGCGACCCCTTCAAAGGCAATGTTTACGGTGGTGGCCGTGGTATCGACCTTGACCCCAATGGAGCAACAAGCCCTACCGCTGGTCTTGTGAAAGGCCATACAAGAGTGTACATCAATGGCGGCAACATCATCAACAGCGTTTATGGTGGTGGCAACATGAGTTTGGTGGGCGAAGAGCGAGTGGTCAATGTCAACGGCGGTTTGGTGAAAGTGAATGTGTTTGGAGGTAGCAAAGCCCTGCCTGAAGGTCGTGTGCAGCTGGGCATGAAGACAGTGAACATGCGTGGCGGTCATGTCATGGGTAATGTGTATGGCTGTAATAACAACGCATTGGATGGCGATATTGACCATCCTATGGATTGGACTTCCTTTGTCAATATCAACGGTGGCGAAATCGACGGCAATGTGTTTGGTGCAGGATACTCTTGCACAGTGAATGGTTCGGTCTGCGTCAACATTGGCAAGGATGCCATCTTGAATGCACCCAATAAGGAATACAACCTCTATTATAAGGATTGTGGCGGTGACGAACCTCAGTATGATCCTGAAGGCATCGAGCCAACGGTTTCAAAGCTTGTCATCGGCAATTCGGTGTATGGCGGTTCCGACTTCTATGGTAACAATTCCAATACGAACACTTGGACCGATTTCATCGTATCAGGCTATAGCGACATTTATATTGATGGAACAGGATACGACACCCAAGGTGAAGGAACGAATACGGAAATGAGTATCTCGGGAGGCTTGTTCGGCAGCAGTACCCATTGTGAATCGGGCGCTGAAGGCCGACATATTCTTTTGAAGAACTATGGTCACCGCGATGACGACGGGCCCAATACAGAGTTCACTCATGCCACGCGTACCCTCAAGACCATCCAGCGTTGTGGCAACTTGGTGATTGACCATTCCAATGTCAATTTTAGTGGCATGAACGACATCAGTGGTTCAGGCAAACGCCAATACGCTGTGATAAAGATCGACTCGACCATGTATATGGCTAATGCGAGCGGCTTCGTGCTGGGCTCTCCTAGTGTTCCGGCTTATATGGACTCCATTCGCAAAGTGCGTAGCGTGCATCTGAAACAGGCTTCCTATTCCGTTTATGATGTGCCTTTCTATCCCATGCTTGACGATGAGGACCATGATTATTGGGAATGGATTGGCATCAAGGGCGATTCCGAGGCTGATGCTCATCTTTATTATTATTCCGATTTGCAAAGCGGCACTCCTTCAGCATTAACCTTCTCTCAAGAAAACGTGCTGGTCTTTAAAGGCGACTCAAGGCTTTGGGTGAGGTATCATCGCAAGGAAAAACAAGGTGATAACTGGGTTGACATGGGCCAATATTATGGCGAGCTGGAAGGTTTCTTCCGTATGAGAAGCCCGTTCCAGCCTTGGGGTACTGAGAGCTTTGCATACGCCCGTCCGAAGATTTCGGAAGGCAACACGGACAATACGAGCGACGGTGGCTTCTTGAGCTACGATACGTCATATAATTTCTTTACGGACCTTGGCGATGCTTATACCAATACCCATCAACATCCATACACAAATGTGCTGCAATTCTTCAAAGGCGACCGTATCGATTACCGCGAATGGGTCATCCGTGAGTTCAGAGGCCGCCGCTGGTACGTTGACGGTACAAGAGGATGGGGAAGAGACGATATGTCGAAGACCGACGGTTGGGGACTTTATCCCGACATGCCCAAGAAGACTGTAACAGGTGCCGTGACGTATGACCCAAGCACTCAAACGGGTAATTTTGGAGGTATCTGTTCAGAAGAGTTCGTTGATCAGAGCCTTACGCAATACAACTATGACTTCCAGAACGACATCATTTATGTTGTAGGCGCTTTGTCGGCTGAGGATGAAAGTGCTTTGCTTCAAGGAGGTTCGGTCGTCGTGGAGGGCGAGACCCAGACTTATCCTCTGAAACTTTATCGCTATCCTGGTGGCCATCCATTGAACTGGTCAAGACAGTTTGGTAATGAAGCATATTATGATTTAGGTGACGGTACGCTTGACCTTACGACAACCAACGAAGGACTGACCCATCCTGATAAAAACGGTCCAGGCGCCAACTATGGAGCTATGCTCATGGTGCAAGAAGGGGAATCGATTACCTTAGACAATGTCCAGATGGACGGCTTGCATGCCCATACGCAAGGTGACGACACTTACTTCCTGATACCTGGCAATTATTATCCTGATCCTGATTTGGAGCCTTATCCTGTAGCGGATCCTCCCATCGACCCGTCAACAATCAATATTCCTGCTTTTGCACAAGACAATGTATCGAAACCGATGGTTGTGACCCAAACGGATTCGGAACTCACTTTGATGGGCTCGACGATGAATGGAACAGGTGTTACAAAGTTCGGAACCATTTTGGAACGTGGTTACAACAAAACCAATGCAGATGTTTGGTACACCAATTCCGATTATTATGACGCGGAAGAAGATGTTTATCATGGCGGTGCCATATACGTGAATTCAACCGCTACCGTGAATGTTGAGAACTTGGTGACGGTTACGGGTAACCTGCAAAACCTACAAATTGGTTCCGATCCCGCCGAAGCCATTGAATGCAATGTCTATCTTCCTACATTTGACAAGCATCTTAATATAATAGGTGAGATGGCACTTGACGAGGGAACGAGCATTGGTGTTACCAGCCCGATTAGGAACATAGCCTCTCATTTTGTCCACAACACCTTCTCTCCAGTGGCTGTCGCTTCTACGCAAAGCCAAGCTGAAAGTGCATGGAACTTCAACAATTTCCATGATGACTTGGATTGGTTCTTTTCGAACAAGAGTTATGAGATGCCGAGGTTCACTTATTATTCCACCTCCATACCTGACTATGCATATCCTTTGACAGACCCAAGCCAGTACATTAACCACTTCGATCCTACTACGACCTTGTTCTTTGGTTGGACATGGAACAATGTGGTGAGAAGTGCGCCGCAAGACTTCGCTTTGGATGCCATTGATTCGCCTTACGATTTAGCATGGCTGATCAGCTTGGTAAATGGAAGCAACCGTCAGACTCCTTCAAGCGATTTTTCGAATACGACGATTCAACAGACGAGTGATATCGACTTACAGAGGTATGTTTGGGTACCCATAGGCGCAAAAAAAACGGGTGCATCACAGTTTGCCGGAACTTACGACGGACAGGGTCATTTGATTGAGCATCTGGATATTGCCTATATCGGCGAAGGTGACCGCAGGTATGAGCGCGCCAATTATGGCTTGTTTGGCAGTGTGAATAACGGCGTCGTTGACCGTACCTTTGTCGTCAGTGGTTTCATCAGCCCCGTGGGCTCAGCTAACATTGGAGGTTTGGTGGGCTCCATGGAGGGCAGCTCCTCCTTGATAGCCAACAGTGAAGCTTCTGTCGACATTTACTGTCCCGACAAGGAAAACTCAGAGAATGCTTCAGGTGGTTTGTTGGGCAACATGTTGGATGGCGAAATCCATTCTTCCATGGCTATGCCTATCTTCCATGCAAATCTGTATTATTCCATTGGCGGTTTGGTAGGCCATACCATTGGCGGCAGTCAGGGTGAAATCGTTAGGAAGCCAAAAATCTACAACTCTTTTGCCAATGTCAAGTTTGATGTGGACAGCAATGCCTCGGTCACGATCGGTGGTTTGATAGGCATCAATTATGGAGCTGATATGGAAAACTGTTATCTGCACCTGCAAAACAATGGGGACCATGGCCTTAACAATTCCAACTTTGCTTTGTTGGCTGGTCTTAACAACGGTGGAAAGATCAAATATTCCTATGCCTACGATCAAAACGATTACCCATTTACAAGAGTGATGGGCAGTGGCAGCGACCCCAACGTCAGTGATTGCTACAAATACACTCCTGTTATTACAGCCGACGAATTAGGCTATCTCTATTCCGACAATATCCTGACGATAGGAGAAGAGAAGAAGCCTATGTTTACCAAGCTGAATGATTGGGTAACGGATGCCACTTATTCCAAGTGGGCACGTCCTACCATTCCAGAAATCAATGGTGATTTGCCCTTACTGCAACTCTGTAATTTGGATGAAGACGGTAATGTAGGCGCAGGCGATTTCCGTAGTTTGGGTACCTTCAGGGGCGGTCGTCCTCAGTTGGGTGCGTTCCCCGTTAGTGATGGCGATAACCAAGGAGTGGTATTACAGTATGGAGGTCCCATCCGTGATGGAAATGAAACAGATGCCGAAAATGAGCTTGATGCTATGGTTGATCGGATGGGTATCTATGAGGATGAGGAAGAGCAAACCTTAATAGACTACCTCTATGTGTATGGTGATATCAACAATGAAGTGACTGCTGCTTTCGATGCGACCAAGCTTGGTAAAGTGAGCGTTTATGAGAATGCAGCCATATTGCATCCTAATACAATGGCAGAGTTTCTTGAGACATACGTGGGCGTGAGTTTCGACAATTCGTGCGGTCATGCTACGTCGACACCAGGACTCAACCACTTGGGAATGCATGACCTGCCACGCGATTGGCACATGTTCTCTTCGCCGATTAGCAATGCACCTTTGGGCTTTGACTATATGGTAAACGGAACCAATTCGAATTTATCTGAGTATTATACAGGAGGCGATTATGGCACCTATTTTAATAATCCATGGCCATATCTGCACCAACAGACATCTACCAATGGTGAATTCAATTGGCTCAACGGAGGCTCAACGGGCGACAACCGTTATTGGATGAAGACGTTCAACCTTGCTGACCAAATCACGGATGGCTATTTCCCGACCCAAAGGGGTGCCTTGTTCAGTGATCCCAACAACCCTGACATGCCTTTGGAGAGCGAAATCGAGAACCTGTTCATTGAAAACAGCGACGAGCATCCTGGTACGGGTAGGTTCTGCTATCCTTACGGCATGGATATGTTCTGTTGGTATGAACCTGAACCGCATTGGATTAATTTCAAGCGAAATGGACCGAACCACTGGCACAGTGATGAGTATGATAGTGAACAACATCTCCATGCCCATCTGCCTTATACCGAGAACGGCATCTCCAACCAGAATGAAGACAACCTTGTGGTGGGCAAGGGTTACATGGCTGCTATTTCCACAATGACCTATCTGCAGAGCCACGGCTATCTGAATACCAATGACAAATCTAGGGATGTAACCTTTACGTCGAATGATATGTCTGGGTGGAACCTTATAGGCAACCCCTATCATGCCTATTTGAGTTTTGATGCCTTCGCCAACGCGAACAGTAGTTCCATGAATCCGTATTATGTGATTTACAATGCTGACGGTTATACTGATATGCCGGAGAGCGCATACATCTATTATCCTCGAGGAGGCTCTGATGGTGGTGAGTATGCCGATGCTTATCTGCATCCGCATCAGGGATTCTTTGTCAAGGCAAAAGGATCGGTTCCGCTGAGTTTCAATGAAGATATGACCGTGACTCGTTCCATGGCAAGAACTAGCTCATTCCGCGGCTGGAAACCAAACTATCCATTGGTTAATCTGTACTTGAGCAGTGAAAATGGCTGTACAGATGTTACGGTCGTGGAGTTCCACCGTCCGGAATGGGGAGGCGCTACGAAGCAGAAAGAGTTACGTCAAGGCAACGGCCAGTTCTATGCTTTCCATGACGGAGAGCCTTATGCCGCACTGTTTGTCAAGGAAGGTGCAGAGCGAGTGCCTTTGTGGTTTGAGGCGAAGGAAAACGACGTCTTTACCATCAAATGGAACACGGCGAACGGGTATTTCAGTAGCCTATACTTGATTGACAATTTGACAGGTACACGTTATGATATGTTGGAGAACGAGAGCTACGTGTTCGAAGGACGCAAGCAAGACATGGCATCGAGGTTCTACATCTCGTTCAATTGCGTCGACGTGGAAGAGCATGAAGAGGAGAATGAACAAAGCTTTGTCTTCTTTGACGGTACGCAATGGGTGGTGACAGGTGAAGGCCTGTTGGAGCTGATTGACCTTCAAGGTCGCGTTTTGTGGCAGGGTAGACTTTCGGGCGGACAGAGCCGCGTCAGCCTGCCGTGTGTTGCAAAGAGTATGTACCTGCTACGATTAATCAATTCAGAAGAAACGAAAGTCCAAAAGATTATAGCTGAATGAACAGACCATCTGAAAGTATATTGAAAGTGAGTAATACCATGGATACTATGAAAAACATAAGGAAAAGAATCATTGTCATACTCATCATGTTGCTTTTTACGAGTGTTTCAATGCCAGGTCAAGTGTTTATGATGGACGAGGATGTGGGTGGCAATGTTCGTGTAGGTGAGTCTGATTTTCCTGTGCCTGTACCTTATCAAGGCACTGATTTGGACGAGATTTTTTATGCGCCTTTGGATGGTGGCTGGTTGCTGTTGGCCGCAATGAGTGGAGCCTATCTACTGAAGCGGCACAGAAAAGACGAATGATATGTTTTTATATATGGAATGCGGAGCAACGCTCCGCATTTTTTATGTAAAACTGGTAAGAATTCAACCAACAGTCTTATCGTATCAATAAAATTTTTACTTTTGCGACATCATAATCCACAAGCAATTTTTTAGAATTATTACATATGGAAATAAAAAGAGTATTCGACCTTCTTGACAACTATGTTGAGAAATACCCCAACCAACAAGAAGCCCTCGCAGGCAAAAAGAACGGCCAATGGGTGAAATATAGCTCCTGTTCCTATAAGGAACATGCTGACATACTTAGTTATGCCCTCATTGAGTTGGGCATTGAGAAGGGCGACAAGGTCGCTATGATATTGACCAACCGTCCCGAATGGAATATGCTCGACATGGCCATCAGCCAGGTCGGGGCCATCAACGTGCCGGTTTATCCGACCATCAGCGAGGACGACTACCGATATATCCTTCACGACTGCGATGCCAAGATGGTCATCATCGACGGCCTCTCGGTGATGAACAAGGTAACCAATATCCTGCCCGATGCACCCAATTTAAAAATGGTCTACACTATGGTTGACCGCGAGAAATACCCTTATTTCGATCAACTGCTTCAGATGGGCAAGGAACATCCTCATGCCGATGAGTTGAAAGCCCGTAAGGCAGCCGTCGACGAGATGGAGTGCGCCACCATTATCTATACATCGGGTACTACTGGTACTCCAAAGGGCGTGATGCTTTCGCACCACAACCTGATGAACCAGTTTCCGAACTTCCATTACACCATCAGCGATACCTCCAATAAGGCCTTCAGCTTCTTGCCCGTGTGCCATGCCTACGAGCGCGCGCTGAACTATTGCTACCAGTATCGTGGCATGTCGATTTACTATGCCGAGAGTTTGGGGACCATCGCGAATGATATGCGCGAAATCCATCCTACGATGATGTGTGCCGTGCCACGTGTCCTTGAGCGTTTCTATGAGGCTATTTACCAGTCAGGCAAGAAGCAGAAGGGCATCGCAAGGGCTATCTTCTTCTGGGCGTTGCACCTCGGCGAGCGTTACAAGATTGATGCTACCAGCCGCCATTGGTTCTACGATTGGAAGCTGAGCATCGCCGACAAGCTGGTCTATTCCAAGATTAGGGCCAACATCGGTGCCGAGAACTTCGACATCATCGTTTCGGGCGCCGCTGCCATTTCCCAAAAGATTGCTGGTTTCTTCTCGGCCATCAAGATGCCGGTCTTCGAAGGCTATGGCCTTACCGAGACTTCGCCGGTTATCGCCGTGAGCAACCGCAATCCGCATGGCCGCGAAGTGGGCTATGTGGGTCAGCCATTGCCAGGCACCGAGGTGAAGATTGCCGACAATGGCGAGATTTGCTGCCGAGGCCACAACGTGATGATGGGCTACTACAAGCACCCCGAACTCACCAAGGAAGTCATCGACGAGGAGGGCTGGTTCCACACGGGCGACATGGGCGAGATTGACCAATACAATCGCCTGCGCATCACGGGCCGTATCAAGAGCCTTTTCAAGACCTCAGGCGGCAAATACATCAACCCCGATGTCATCGAAGCCAAATTCTGCGCATCCAAGCTGATTGAGCAGTGTTTGGTGGTGGGTGAAAACCAGAAGTTTGCAGGTGCGCTCATCATCCCGAGTTTCACCGACTTGAAGGCTTGGTGCGCTGAGGAGAAGATACCTTATACGACCAATGCCGAAATGATTCAAAATGCAGAGGTCATGAAACGTTTTGCCAAGGAAGTCAACGAGCAGAACAAAGGCTTGGGTGAGACGGAGAAGGTCAAGAAGTATGTGCTGCTGGCGGATGAGTGGAGTATCGCTAACGGTTTGCTCACACCTACGTTGAAAGCCAAACGTAAGGTAATCACCAACAAGTACAAGGACGTTATCGAAAAGATGTTTGCCTGATTTTTTTGCTTACCTTTGCAGCCTCATTTTAGGCTATGCGATTTCTTTATCCCAATATGCTATGGGGCCTGCTTGCCCTATTGATTCCGATTATCATCCACCTGTTCAACTTCAGGCGGCATAAGTTGGTGTATTTCAGCAATACGGCTGTGTTGCGCTCCATTCAACAGGAGAATGCCAAGACGAGGAAGCTGAAGTATTTGGTGACGCTATTGCTTCGTTGCCTTTTCATTGCGGCATTGGTTTTGGCTTTTGCTTTCCCGTATCGTCCTGAGAAACAGTTGAATGTCAATGCGGAGAATGCCCTTGTTGGTATTTATATCGATAATTCAATGAGTATGAAGGGACAGTCGCAGCGCACCACCTTGATTGAGGATGCCCGGCAGTCTGCGCGCGATTTGGTACATAAGCTTAATCCTTCTAACCGTTACCTGCTGATGACCAACAGCTTCGAGATACAGAACGAGTACCCGATGAACCAGGAGGAGATGCTCGACCAGCTCGACCGCATGAACCCCGATGGTGCACCTGTGCTCATGGGCGAGGTGATTGACCGGTTTGAGATGCTGTGCAAGCAACATGGTTTTGCCAATTCTACCTTATTTGTCTATTCCGATTTTCAAAGCAATACCTTCGATTTGTCGGCAGCCAAAGCCGACACAGCCTTGCAGGTGGTGATGGTGCCAATGCTACCTGAGTTCAAGACCAATCTTTATATCGATTCGGTTTGGTTGGCTTCGCCTATCGTTCAATCGGGCTTGACCAACGAACTGATGGTAAGGGTGGTCAACCAAGGCGACAAAGAGGTGAAAGGTATGCCCATCAACTTCACCATGAACAACGCAATGGCCGCCTCCACAACGGTGGATTTGGAGAAAAACGGCACAGCTGAGGTGGAGATGCAATTTGTGGTGGAAGACTCGGGCGAACAGCGTTGCAGCGCCAGCTTGACGGATCACCCCATTACCTTTGACGACAGCTATCATTTCGTGTTAAGTGTGAAGCCAAGTCTTTCTGTGGTAGAGTTAGGTGACCAGCCTTCAAGCTCTGCAATGCTGTTTGACGACGAACAGTTTCATTACACATTGATGGAGCCTTCGCGCTTCGATTTGACTACCATTGCACAAGCCCAATTGTTGATAGTGAACGAAAGCGCAGTGATGAATGAGACCTTGCAGCAAGCTCTGTTGGATGCAGTCAGTGATGGGGCAAGCCTTGTCGTGTTCCCGTCTATGGATGACCCCCAAAACAACCGCTATCTGTACAACAAACTTGGTTTAACCTTGATGGAAGTCGATACCAATGCTACATCAGTGGAGGACTTGGCACTGCAACACGCCTTTTTCAATGACATGATTCTGGATTTGCCCCAGCATCCCGACTTTCCTAAGGTAAAGCATCATGTCCGCTTGAAAACCAATGGTTTGGCTACTTCCTTGTTGACCTTGCAGAACAGTGACCCGATGCTGATGATGACCTCGGTAGGGAAGGGGCAAGCCTTCGTGATGGCCACGGCCTTGGATCCTAAATGGAGCGACCTTGCCGACAACGCACTTTTTGTCCCGATGATGGTCAAGATGGCCTTCATGGGTGGAAAAATGGATAAGCTAGCCTACACGATTGGGCAAGATAAGATATTGGTGCTAAGTGATATAAGCCAAGAAGGCGACCGCCAATATCTTTTTGCTAATTCCGACCGAAGCTTTGAACTGATGCCTGCCTCGGAAGTGCGCAACGGCAAGGTATATCTCTATCTCAACGACAACCTACCCTCAGCAGGCTTCTATGACCTTCTTATCAACGACACACTGAATCGAGTGACGGCATGGAACGAAAGCCGAGTGGAATCGAAGATGGACTTTGTGGACAGCGAGGAGGCGAATAAAGCCTTTGGCAAAGCGGGCTTCGACGTGGCTGCTGTCTTAGACACTTCCGATTTCGCCACCGCAGACTTGGTGGAAGCCATGGCCCATCAGTCGATGCAATGGAAGCTTTTTGCCTTGATCGCTCTGCTTGCTTTGATTGGCGAGATTGCGGTATTGAGGTTTTGGAAATAGTGAAGGTCTATCTCTCCCTACGTTCAATGACCTTTTTCAACTTATAGCGGTCACCCGTTGACTTGCCGATGGCATCGATAAACTGCTTGTTGTAGCCGGGTGTCTCGTAGCCCCAGCGTTGGAAATTACCGTCCTTGTCGACACGTTTCACCACTTGGTCGTTGTACTTCACAATCAGGTATTTGGCCAGTTTGTCCCAACGTTGCATCATTTTGTCGGCGTAGGCGATGCTTTTGTTGTTGAGATAGCTGCGGCGGTCGGCGGGCATCATCTTCTCGATGGCGATGAGCACACTGTCTTGGTCAGCGAAATAATAGTCTTCCAGCTCGTTTTGTGCCTTGCGCAAGTCGCCAACCATCATGGAATAGCGCGGGTAGACCATGTTGGCCACCCAGTTGTTCATCCAGAATGCCGATTGATCACTGAACTCGTTACGCGGGTTGTTCTCGGGACGGAAGCAGTCGGGCACTTGCGTGATACAGCAATAGAGCGGCACGTAAGCCACCATGTTGGCATCGTCGCAGTTGAACCAGGTGACGCCACCCACGTCGTTGGGCAGCCATGAACGCATCTGGCAGGTCATGGTGAAACCGCTTTGTTGTGTGGCGATGGGACGTTCGCGATAATAAGGGATGCTGTCACTATCCGTGAAGTGCATAGGCAGGGGACGGATGGGCATGCCCCAAGGGCCAGCGGTCATGTCGGAGGTCATATCAAGAGGCGTGCCTTCAAAGTGGTCGCGCATGTCGGCCTGCAAGTCGCGCAATGACAACGGTTTGTCTGGTTTGATCCATAAGGGCAGATGGTCGCAAACATCGAATTCGCCGTTGATGTAAGGCAGGTATTTGTCCATTTCTTCATGGCTGTAGTGATGGCGGAAGAAACTCCACACGCGGGCGTCGGCATAGCGAACATTTTCGAAGTCGATGGGGCAGTAGGCATCGCGGAACGAGAAGTCCTCGTCCTTGCCGTTGAAATAACCCCATTCCCTGGCAAAGCTGATGACATCTTCGGCATAGACGCATTCAATCTCCGGGTTGTTGATTTTCTTGAGGTTCTTGCTACTGATGCTATTTTTGGAACGCTTCTCCAAGGGGAACTGACGGATGCGGCTCAGGTTGGCGTGGGCGCAGATGCAGTCGTCGGGGATACGCAAGGCCACCCAAACGGCTCCATTGTGGCCATGCCCTTTTCCGATGATTTCCATAATCCAGGCCTCGTTGGGGTCGCAGATGGTGAGGGTCTCGCCACTGCTGTTGTAGCCGTATTCCTCAACAAGTTCGGCCATGCATTTGATAGCTTCGCGAGCCGTGGCCGAGCGTTGCAGGGCCAGGCGCATCAGGCTGAAATAATCCAGCAGACCTTCTTGGTTGACGAGCTCCAGTCGTCCGTCGAAGGTGGTCTCGACGATGGTCACCTGCTTCTCATTCATCAGACCGACTACGTTATAGGTGTATTCTACCTGTTTCACGTATTGTCCGGCATGCGCAGGCCCCCAGCCGCGAATCTCAATGAGTTCGCCGGGTTCGTGTCGTCCCGAGGGGCTATAGAACAGCGAGCCCGAGAAGCCGAAGCCGTCGCAGTTATAGGTACACATCACGCTGCCGTCGGTGGAAGCCTTTTTGCCTACGATGAGGTTGGTGCAGGCCATTGCAGGAACTGAGACAATAGCCATCATTAAAGTAATGATTAGGAGTTTTTTCATTGTATGAATAGTTGTTATGTCCTGCAAAAGTACATTATTTTTCTTTGTACAGCCTAGAAATGAAACATATAAAGCTTTCTACTGCTGGAAAATGAGTAATTTTGCTCAGAATTGAAAAAAAATCAAAAAACCGATTTTACTTTTCCCATTTTATCGGGTATATAAGTTGTATGAAATGAGTTGAGTAAAGAATGCCAACAGACCAAGAAATCATAGTAGCAATAAAGGAGGATTCCCAAAGGGGATTTGGTCTTCTTATGGCTTCCTACATGAAGCCTGTCTATTGGCATATCCGTCGTATGGTGGTTGCCCATGCAGATGCCCAAGATGTGATGCAGGAAACTTTTGTGCGTGTCTTTCGTTCGTTTGATCAATATAAAGAAGACCAGCCGCTTAACGCATGGATTTTTGGTATCGCTACCAATGAAGCCTTGAGATTCTTAGGCAAGAGCAAGGGCAAGAGTTTACTCTCATTGGAGGATACTTCAGAAGACCTTTTCAGTCTGAAAGCCGACGACTACGTTGACTATAGCGATGTTGAAGCCGTAAAACTGCAAAAAGCCATTCTCTCATTGCCTGCCAAACAGCAGATTGCTTTCAACCTGCGCTATTATAACGAGCTTTCATACGATGACATCGCCTTAATCACTGGGTCGACAGCTGCCAATGTGAAAGCCAATTACCACAATGCCAAAGAAAAGATTGTAAATTACATGAAATCAAATGATTAGGATATGGAAAACGATTTGGAGAAAATGAAAAAGACAATGCCTTACACAGTTCCAGATGGGTTCTTCGACATGATGGAAGAGCGCCTGAGGCAAGAAACGATGACGAAAAAGGAGAAATCCAATCTGCGAAATACCGCTCTTTGGACGGGTCTCGCTGTGGCGGCCTCGTTGGCCTTGTTGATGGTATTGCGTAAAGGCGTGTTCCAAACTAAAGAATCATCGTTTGAACAGGTGGAGATAGCGTTCACCCAACTCAGCGATACTGACCAGGAACTTATGTTTGACTTTTATGATGAAATCGAATATCTTGACAATTACTAAAAATATCGAATCATGAAAAACCTAATGAAAATCAACATGGTGGCTTTGATGGTGTTTGTGTTTTGCACCATTGGTATGGCCCAAAACGAAAAACAACGTATGAACCGCGAACAATTGGCGGAGAAACAAGCGATGCACATTGCACAAGAACTCTCTTTCGACGATGCGACTACACAACGTTTTATTGAAATTTATTGTGCCTGCCAGCAGGAGGTTTGGGCACTTGGTCCAAGGCCAGAAATCGAGTCTGCAACTGAAGAGGAGGCTGAACAAGCTATTAAGGAACGCTTTGAGCGTAGCCGAGCCGTCCTTGACCTGCGTGAAAAATACTATGAGGAGTATAGCAAATTCCTTACGCAGAAACAGATATTGCGTGTCTATGAATTGGAACACCAAGCTATGAATCGCCTGCACAAGCATCGTGAACATAATCAAAAAGGTCACGAAAGACCTAAGAAAGAATGAGAATTATTCCTATTTTTGCAACCTATTTTTATAACAACAATAATGAAGAAGTCTTTTTCCTTGAGAGCCGTGTTCTCTCTTCTATTAATCCTTTCGACGATATTGTGTATGGCCCAACCTCCTGGCGGCAGAAATCCCGGAGGTCGCCCTCCTGGAGGCCGTCCTCCATACGGTGGTGACCGTCAATGGGGTCAGACTCAACAGGGTAATATGCCTACTGTGAAGCAGAAAAAGAAAGTCCGTGAGGGCGATACATTCCAAGTGGTTGGCGTGTTGCGCGATGCCAAGACGGGCGAGTTTATGCCCTATGTCAACGTGGCAGTGCTCGACTCTATCGACTCGGAGTTTGTCAAAGGCAGCATCAGCAATATGGACGGTGTTTTCGAAATCGATGACGTGCCGCAAGGGTCTTTCGTGCTTCGTGTGTCGGCTATCGGTTATGAGAGCTATATGCATCCTTTCAAGGTGACCAATAATACCAACCTTGGCACGTTGCGCATCAATCCTGGCGTTACCTCTTTGGGCGAAGTCACAGTGGCCGCTGAAAGGCCGTTGTATGCCATGGAAGGTGAGAAGCTGATTTACAACGTCAGCGAGGACCCGTCCATCCAAACGGGAACCACCGAGGATGCCTTGCAGAATGCACCCGGCGTGGAGGTCGACGTGGAAGGCAACATCACGCTGCGTGGTGTGTCGAGCGTGGAGATTTGGGTCAACGACAAGCCCTCCAAACTCACCGAGGAGAACCTGAAGACCTACCTTCAGACCTTGCCCGCCAACGCCATCGCACGCATTGAGACCATCACCAATCCTTCAGCCAAATATGCCACTGATGCCGAAGCGGTCATCAACATCGTGACTTCGGCACACATCAAGAGCAACCAGTTCATCAGCTTAGGCGTGAACGGCTCCAACCAGCCTTTTGTCTCGCCTTGGGTCAGCTATATGTGGAAGAAGGAAAAGTTGAGTGTCAACCTGTTCGCCTCGGGACGTTACAGCAACAGAATCAACACTACCGACAGTTGGGAGCTGAAACGTGAGGACGGTGCCACCCAAGGGACGTATGACTCTGTGTGGTACAGAACATCATCGCAGAAACAGGACAGCCGCAACCTCAGTGGCAATCTTTTCATGAATGTTGACTATGAGATCGATTCCACAAGTGACATTTCCTTCGATGCTGGTGGTTTCTACAACAACAGCCGCAGTCTCAGTAGCCGCCTTGAAGAACAGACCTTCTATTTGCAGCCTGTCGATAGCATTTTGGCCTACAGCATTGGCGATACTACCCTCTCAGGTTCTGGTTTCGGTCACATTGGCGCGGACTACACCAAGAAGTTTGACGATAAGGGTCATAATCTTAGCATTGGTTTGAACAGTCGCCTCAACAAGAACGCTTCCGACCAATATTACAACCGTTTCTACGATGTCTACACCGACTTTGACGAAAACCGTTATCTGCTGTCAAACACATTTGGCTTGGGTATCAACCTTGACGCACGTTACAATCGTCCTTACAGCGAGGACGGTGAGCTCAGCTATGGCTTGCGTGCTGACCATCAGATGAATAACAACGACTACAAACGTTATTATTCCAACGATGGCGGAGTCAATTATGACAGTATCGACATCCTTCGTACCTACCATTTCAACGGCTCTGAGACAGGTTTGAATGCCGATGTCAACTGGACACGCCGCTGGGGCGGATTTACGCTTAGCACCGGAATGGGCGTTGGCAATGACCGTATCTCATACGAGTATGTCAGTGATATGCCGTTTGCCGATAAGAACACGCTGTTTTTCTGGAACGTGCGTCCGTCTGTACATTTGACCTATCGCACGGAATCTATGCACAACTGGAAACTCAACTATTCATTGCGCATGTCGCATCCCGACGAGGATGAAATCAGCACCTTCCGCAGGTATGGAGAGGATAGTTATTCGACAGGTAATGTCAATGGACTCAAAAACAGTTATACACACAACATGGAGGCAGGCTGGCAGAAGTTCTTTGAGCGTTTCGGAAACATCGGCCTCGAAGCATACGGTCGTCTGAGTACCAATGAGGTCAGTTCGTTGACGGATGCTGAATACGACGACTATTTGGAACGTATCGTCAACTACTCGATACCTTATAACATGGGTACCTCATGGCGTTATGGTACTTCGCTCAACATGATCTACCGTCCCACGGGATTCTTCAATGTGCGCTTGTATGCCAACGTGTATGATTATGGCTACCGCATGGAATATGACCGTAACGGAGTGCATCAGATTGACCAACGCGACAAGTGGTCGTGGAGCGTGCGTGTCAACGCTTGGGCGAAGCTCTTCAATCAGTTGCAAGTCACTGCTTCGGCTAACTACAACTCTCCGACCATCAGCCTGATGAGCGAGCGCAAGGCGCGTTATTTCCTCAACATGGGTCTCCGTAGTGACTTCTTCAACCGCCGCTTGTCGGTGTTCGTCAACGTGCAGGATATCTTCAACTGGGGTGCCAAGATTGGTTCGGGCTCAAGCAACACCAACCCGTACTATCTCAGCGACAGCACCCGTAAGATGCTCAACAGCCGTTACATCTCTGCTGGCTTCACGCTGCGTTTCGGTAAAATGGAGCTCGAACGCCAGGCCAAAGAGGGTGAGAACGAGGCGGGTGATAGCTTGGAGTGATTTGACTTTGGCTTATGGCCTATGACAATGGCCGCTCTCACGATGATGCGAGAGCGGCCATTGTTTTTAGGCTTTTGAAACCATGCCATCCCCGCGGCAGGTAATGCGGTGGCAAGGGATCTATGGTTTCAAAATCACATGCCTTCGCACATATCTACGCACGGAAAGACATGCGCGGACTAGTATCCAAATATCTCCTCAGTACTCACGCGCTTGACGGGACCGAGTTCCTGAATAGCCTTCATGTTGAGTTCCTTCTCGTCGCCGAGGATGACGTAGCGGTAGGGCTTGTTGGCCATCTGTTCCTTCTCGAACTTCACGATGTCTTGCAGGGTGATGTTTGGCAAGGTGTTGTAGATGCGCTCGTTGATGTCGTAGTCGATGCCTTTCATCTTGGCATTCAGCCAAGCGTTGATGAGACCGAACTTGGTGGTGCGCTGGCTGGCCAGACGTTTGGTCAGGGCTTCCTTGGCAATGCCAAAGGCTTGCTCGCTCTCGGGCATCTCGTTGAGGATTTCCAAGAAATGACCGACGGCATCCATCATCTTGTCGTTTTGCGTGATGATGTGGGTAAAGAAATACTCCGGCTGGTCGGTGTAGTAGGGCTCCATGTAAGCAGCGTATGCATTGTAAGCCAGACCACGAGCCTCACGCATCTCCTGGAACACGATGGTGTTCATGCCACCGCCATAATACTCGTTGAACAAAGCCTTCACTGCGGCCTCGTCGGGGTTCCACGGGCGTTGTTCGTTGTGGATCATGCGCATGTAGATGTTCTTGGCATCGTAGGGAGCAATGACGATTTCGTTCTCAGGCGTGGGTTGCAGTTCGTAGTGTTTGCCTTCGGGAACGGCTTGCAGTTCGGCCACAGTCACGTGGTTTTCCGTAACAGCCTTGGCCATGTCTTGTGCGGTCATAGGGCCATAATACAACACGGTGTGTTCATAGTTCTTGAGGTTCTTCAAGATGTCGAGCATTTCCTGTGGGTCGAGTTGGCGGATTTGTGCGGGCGAGAGCTGGTTGCGCTGGCTGTTGTAGGGACCGTAAAGTCCATACTGCACCAAGGCGTTGAAGTTGCTGCGCTGGTTCAGTTTGGCATCCATGCGGGCTTTCTCCAATTGTTGGATGCACATCTCGGCCACCATCGGGTCGGCTTTGGCGTTCTGCATCACGTTTTCGAGCAAGGCCAAGGCTTCAGGCATGTTTTCACCCAAGCCGTGCAAAGTGACGGTGATGTTGCGCGAACCCACATTGATATAGTAGTTGCAGGCGAGTTTGTAGAACTGCTGCTTGATTTCCTCGTTGCTCATCTGGTCGGTGCCGAGATATTCAAGGTAATCAGCGGCAGCGCCATAGCGGAGGTCGGCTTCGTCGCCAAACTCATAGCGGAAAGCTAGGGTGAAGCGTCCGTTTTCCTTGTTTTGCACGTAGATGTATGGCAGTCCGGCCTCTGTTTTGCCAAAAGTCAGGTCTTTCTTGAAGTCGACGAAACGGGGCTGGATAGCTGGCACTTCAGCGTTTTGAACTTCGGTCACGAAGTCGCTCACGAGGTCACGGTTGGTCGGGATGGGCGTGATGGCAGGTTTGTCGATTTTCTTCTGGTTTTCGTCAGCGCCTTGACGTTTGTAGACCACCACATAATTGTCGTTGAAGTGCTTGTTGGCGAAGGCCATGATTTGCTCCTTGGTCATGCCTTCCATGCGATTGAGGTATTCCACGTCTTGTTTCCAAGGTCTCTCGAGGATGAAGGAGTTGACGAACATATTGGCCCGTGCTTCATTGCTCTCCATTGAATTGTAGTGGTTGAGTTTCATATTGTTGACGACGGAAGGCATCAAGTCGTCTGGGAAGTCGCCCTTCTTCAGTTTCTCAACCTCGGCAAGCAAGAGGTCTTTGGCTTCTTCGAGGGTTTGTCCAGGACGTGGTGAGCCACCGATGAGGAAGCTGGAATAGTCGCGGTTGCTGCTTGAGCCACCCCATGCGTAGAGCATCTGCATCTGTTGGTTGATGTCGAGGTCGATGAGGCCTGCGGTGCCGTTGCTCAGCATGGTGCCAATCATCTCAAGGGTGTCGCATTGCATCGAGTTGCCACGGTCGAAGCGCCAGCCAATCATCAGGTTCTCGGCTTCAAGGCCATAAATGGTGGTGTCTTTGGGAGCGGTGATGGGTTTCAGCGGGGCAAATTCGGGCTGCTTCACATCCTCGCCAGGTTGCCAGCTGCCAAAATACTTGTCGATGATGGCGATGACCTCGTCAGGGTTGAAGTCACCAGCCATGCAGATGGCCACGTTGTTCGGGCGGTACCACTTGTTGAAGTAATTCTTGATGTTGGTAATCGAGGGATTCTTCAGGTGTTCCTGCGTACCGATGGTGGTCTGTGTGCCGTAGGGGTGCGTCGGGAAGAGCATGGCATTCATGGCTTCCCAAACCTTACGGCTGTCCTGTGCGATGCCGATGTTGTATTCTTCGTAAACGGCCTCCAACTCGGTGTGGAACCCACGGATGACCATGTTCTGGAAGCGGTCGGCCTGGATCTTGGCCCAGTTTTCGATTTCGTTCGATGGGATATCCTCAACATAGCAGGTCACGTCTTCTGAAGTGTAGGCGTTGGTGCCTTCCGCGCCGATGGTCGACATGAGTTTATCGTACTCGTTGGGGATGAAATACTGGGCAGCCAGCTGGCTCACCGAGTCGATTTCGTGATAGGCGATGCGGCGTTCCTCGGGGTCGGTGAGGGTGCGGTATTTTTCATAACGTGTCTCGATGTCGTCCAAGAAGGGCTTCTCGGCTTCGTAGTCGGTGGTGCCGAAATGGTTGGTGCCCTTGAACATCAAGTGCTCTAAATAGTGGGCCAAACCTGTAGTTTCTGAAGGGTCGTTTTTCGAACCTGTGCGCACAGCGATGTAAGTCTGGATGCGGGGTTCTTCGTTGTTGACGCTCAGGTAGACCGTCAGGCCGTTGTCGAGCGTGTAGATGCGGGCCTCGGTGAGGTCACCTGTTACGGTTTCATACTTGTACTTGTTGTCAGCTTTTTTCTTGCATCCAACAAGCAACATGAGCAGTGCTGCAGCAAACAGCATGCTTTTTGAGAAGAATTTGTTTAAGTTTCTCATTTCAAATGTATTAAGTTGAATATAATTTAGTTGTCTTGAAAGTCTTTCGGAAAACGTTTCCACATTTCGTAGGGGTTGCCCATTTTGTCGACGAAGGCCTGCCACATCTTCTCAGCAGGCGTGTCGAGGTATTGCTCCTTCGTGATGTCGCTGATGAGCCAAGTGTTGCGCACCAACTCGGTGACCAATTGTCCGGCTTCCCAGCCCGAATAACCCAAATAGAAACGCACGTTGTCCTCGTTGGCGATGCCTGTGTGGATGAGGGTGGCTAAGGTCTCGTGGTTGCCGCCCCAGTAGAGGCCGTCGACGATGGGGTAGGAGTCGGGAATCATTTCGCCTAAGGTGTGGATGAAAAAAAGCTGGTCTTCAGCCACGGGACCGCCCAGATACACAGGGGCCTCGAAATCGGGGAACTCGTCGACAATATGATTGACCTGTACTTCCAATTTCTTGTTGATGATGATGCCGAAACTGCCTTCCGATTCCTCGTGGTCAATAAGCAAAACCACCGACCTCCCGAAATGAAAGTCGTTCATTAAAGGCTCGGAAATCAAGATTTTACCTTGCTTCGGATCCAATGAGTTACTGCGTATGATAAACTTTTCTCCTAAATCCACACCGCAAAATTAGACTTTTTGCACGATAATCAAGCCATAATTTGTAATTTTGTGGCATAAAAACACACTTGTCTTGAAACGAACCAACAATCAATCCAAATTTGATGCCCTGCGAAAGGAATTTGCATCCTTCACTTTCGAAGGCCAGACGGTGAAACGGGAAAAGGGTGCCTTGTCTTTAGCTTTTGACTTCAACCTCGACGACCGCTACCATTTCCGCCCGACCTTGGAGATACCTGCAAGACTTTTCTTCGATTGGGACAATATGACCGAGGAACAGTTGCAGGCTTTGGCCTTCCAAATCGGCATGACGGAGTTGGTGAGCTATTGGAAAATCGCCTGTCCAAAAAAAGTGGTGGTAAAGCCTTTCGCTTTAACAGAGAAACAAAAAGCCTTTTGGAAAAAATTGTATTACAATGGGCTGGGTGAGTTTTTGTATCTGAACAGTATTTCGGTTTCGGAGGAAGATTTGATGGAGATTGAGCCGCTGCCCATAGATTCCAAGCCTTCGCACATCCTACGCTGGAATGACATGGACAGCTGGTTTGAAGAAAAGACACTTGTTCCCATCGGCGGCGGTAAGGACTCTGTGGTGACGCTGGAATGTTTGCGCAACGAAATGCCCGTTATCCCATTGATTGTGAATCCTCGTGGCGCGACTTTGAATTGTGTGAAGACGGCGGGCTATAAAGAAAACGAGTTCATCGTCATCAACCGCACCCTCGACCCGACCATGCTGAAACTCAACGCCGAAGGCTATCTGAACGGCCATACGCCTTTCTCTGCCTTGTTGGCCTTCATCAGTGTTTTGGTAGCCTTTGGAAGTCATTCGAAGTACATTGCCCTGTCGAACGAAAACAGCGCGAACGAGTCGACGGTGCCTGGGACGAACATTAACCACCAGTACAGCAAATCCATCGAGTTTGAAAGTGATTTCAGAAACTATGTGGCTGAGAACCTCAGCGAAGAAGTGCAGTATTTCAGTTTCTTGCGACCGTTGAGCGAACTGCAGATTGCCAAGCTGTTTTCGCAATGTGAGGCCTATCATCCCGTGTTTCGCAGCTGCAACGCGGGCAGCAAAACTGATTCTTGGTGCGGCAAATGCCCCAAGTGCCTGTTCACGTGGATTATCCTGTCGCCCTTCCTTTCAAGAGAGAAGCTGACGTCTGTTTTTGGCAAAGACTTGATGGCCGACGATAGCCTGCAACCCATCCTGGAAGAACTGAACGGCACGGCTGCCGTGAAACCCTTCGAATGTGTGGGCACGGTGGAAGAGGTAAGGGCATGCCTCGAAGCTGTTGAGGGTAGACGAGGCAAGGTGGAAGAGATCCTTAGTCGCTTCAACACCCATCATTTCCTGCCCCAAAAATTTGAGCAAATCCTGAAAACCGCTTTGAATGAAGGAATAGGAACTCCGGTGTCACTGCCCATAGATTCCTTCCATCCCACAACACTTGCTGGGAATGACATGGGCAGTGAGTTTAATTTGATACTGAATCGATTACGCGGCAAGCGCATTCTCATCCTTGGCTTCGGCAGGGAGGGTAAGTCGACGCTGCGTTTCTTACAAAAATACCTGCCCGAGGCCGTCGTTGCTGTGGCCGACAAGAACGCGATGGAAGGTGTCATCCATTCGGGTGAGCATTATCTTGAGGCGATGTACGATTACGACATCGTCATCAAGACGCCAGGCATCTCGTTGAAAGATTTCAACACGAAAGAAGTTGAGATAACCTCGCAAACCGACCTGTTTCTCAGTCAGTTCCATGCTCAGACCATTGGCATCACGGGCACCAAAGGCAAGAGCACGACTACAAGTCTTATCTATCATCTGCTGAAATCTTCGGGGCGCGATGCCATCCTCACGGGTAACATCGGCATCCCTTGTTTCGATGTGATGGAAGACATCAAGCCTGAAAGTATCGTGGTGTACGAGCTATCGGCGCATCAGTTGGAATATGTGCACAACAGTCCCCGAGTGGGCGTACTGCTCAATATTTTTGAAGAGCATCTCGACCATTTCGGGACGATGCAACGTTACACCCAGGCCAAACTCAACATCATGCGTTATATGGGCGAAGACGACATGGCTGTCGTCCATGAGTCTTTGATGGAGGAAGCCTGGAGTCTGTTCGTCAACAATATCGTGTTCTCCTTGTTTGATATCGATGATCTGGTCGACTGCACGGCCTTGCCGCTGCTTGGTGAGCATAACCTGCTGAATGTCAAGGCGGCGTTGCTGGCGTGTTATGCCTACGGTGTGGATGCTCTGGAACTTGTTCCTTATCTCTATACTTTCAAACCATTGAAACATCGTTTGGAGCCGGTCGGCACTTTTGGTGGCGTGACCTTCGTCAACGACAGCATCTCCACCATCCCTCAGGCCACCATCTCGGCATGCGAGGCTTTGGGGCGCGTCGACTTCCTGTTGCTTGGCGGCTTCGACCGTGGTATCGACTATCAGCCTTTGGTGGACTATCTGAAAGCGCATCCTGTGCCGTACCTGTTGTTTACCGGAAAAGCGGGGGAGAGGATGATGCAATTAATAGCTAAGGTTGTTGAGCTTTCGGTTACCGAGCATAGCCGAAGCATCGGAGAACCGACCTTATTTTATTATGCCACTATGGAAGAAGCCTTTTCTTACGTGGCTGCAAACGCTAAGCCAGGCGATGTTTGCCTGTTGTCGCCAGCAGCCTCCAGTTACGACCAGTATAAGAATTTCGAAGAACGAGGACGAAAATTCAAAGCTTTGACCGCAAACTTTAAATTGACATGATAGTTTCTTTTGATGCTATAGATTGCGTCGCCCTGCAATCCTTTGCAAGGAATGACATAGCATCAAAAGCCTAATGAAAAGCCCAAAAACAAAAAAAGCCCCGAAAAATCGGAGCTTTCTTTTTTCGTTGATGAAGGAATCACTTCTTGAGTTCCTTGATTTTGGCCTTTTTGCCACGTAGACCACGGAGGTAATAAATACGTGACTTGCGGACCGAGCCCTGTTTGTTGAGCTCAATGTTCTCAATCATGGGAGAGGCAATCGGGAAACATCTTTCAACGCCGACGTTGTTGGAAATCTTGCGGATAGTGAAAGTGCCGGTCTTGCCATGGCCGCTACGCTTCAGGACGGTACCTTGAAACTTTTGCAGACGCTCTTTTTGTCCTTCAATAATCTTGTAGGTCACCGTAATGGTGTCACCTGTCTTGAACTTCGGAAAATCTTTTACAACGATTTGATCTTCAACGAATTGGATTAATGCTTGTTTGCTCATTTTATATGATTTTTGTATATTTTTCTCCAAAAAGTGGGTGCAAAAATACAAATAATTTCAATATGTAGCTAAGATTATCAGCTTTTTTTGAAAATTTCGTACATTTCAGGCCTACGTTCTTTGGTGCGTTGAATGGCCTGCTCCATTTTCCATTCGTTGATTTTTAGGTCATTGCCCGACAATAGAATCTCCGGAACTTCCCAGCCTTTGTAGTTTCGCGGTCTTGTGTAGACGGGTGGCGACACCAAACCGTCCTGAAACGAGTCGGAAAGCGCTGAGGTTTCGTCACTCAAAGCACCGGGTATAAGTCGCACCAGACTGTCAACCAAGACGGCCGCACCCAGTTCGCCTCCCGAAAGGACATAATTACCAATGCTTATTTCCTTGGTAATCAGATGCTCACGGATGCGTTCGTCAATGCCTTTGTAATGTCCGCAAAGGATGATGAGGTTCTGTTTCATGGAAAGATGGTTGCACATCGGCTGATCCAAAAGCTCGCCATCGGGACTCATGTAGATGACTTCGTCGTAGTCGCGTTGGCTTTTGAGGTGGGTGATGCAGTTGTCGACAGGCTCGATCATCATCACCATGCCCGCACCGGCTGCAAAAGAATAGTCGTCCACCTTGTGGTGCTTGTCGGTGCTGTAGTCACGGAGGTTATGCAGGCCGATCTCCACAATGCCTTTGTTTACAGCACGTTTGATGATGGATTCAGTAAAAGGTCCTTCAAACATTTCGGGAAAAACGGCGATGATGTCGATGCGCATGGCGTTGAAATTTTTTGCAAAAGTAGTGAATTTTTTGAATGCTGAATGCTGAATGCTGAATGTAGAATGCAGAATGCAGAATGATGAATGCAGAATGATGAATGCAGAATGATGAATGCAGAATGATGAATGTAGAATGCAGAATGCAGAATGCAGAATGCTGAATGCTGAATGTAGAATGCAGAATGCAGAATAATGAATGCAGAATGTAGAATGTAGAATGAAGAATGTGTGTGGCTTATCTGTAATCATCGGCAGCGAAGCTGCAAAATTCTGACCCGAAAATATCTGTAAAATCTGTGTAATCTGTAGTTAAATAAGAACTTGAATTTTGATTTTTAATCTTAAATATTGAATTTTGATTCTTAAATCAAAAAACTTACTATTTTTGCGCGTTTTAAAGTCTTATTTCTATGAAAAAATTATCTTTTTTATTGCTGTTTTTTGCAGCCTCTTTGTTTGCTGAGGCGCAAGTCGCGACCAACATCTATTGGGTGCAGTTCACCGACAAGAACGACTCGCCTTATTCTATTGACAATCCTGAGGATTACCTGAGTCCAAGGGCTTTGCAACGCCGTGCCAATCTGGGTATTACCATCGATGCGTACGACATTCCTGTCAATCCGCAATATCTACAGGCAGTGGCCGATTGCGGTGCCCAACTGATCAACCCCTCAAAATGGTTGAATGGTGTTTCAGTCTATACTACTGATTCAAACGTAATAGGAGCCATCAATGCCTTGCCTTTCGTGGCAGAGGTGCGCAATTGCCCCAATGACCTTAAAGCACAAGAACTTAAGGAACGCTGGATGGCCAACGAGATGAAGCCCTCGTCAGTCAATCGTGGGATGAACGGCTTCTATGGCGGTGCCGAAGCTCAGGTTACACAACTGAAAGTCAATCTGTTGCACGATATGGGTTATGATGGCACTGGTGTTGTAGTCGCCGTTCTTGATGGTGGCTTCATTGGAACGGAAGAGGCTTCCTGTTTCGACAACATGAGAGAAGAAGGCCGTCTGCTTGGCGTCCGTGATTTCGTCTATGGTTCAAGTTCGGTGTATTCACAGAGCACGCATGGCACTTCCTGCTTGAGCACCATGGCCGCCTACGACCCCAATAACATGGTGGGTACGGCTTACAAGGCTTCGTATTACCTGATTCACACCGAGGATGGCGACACGGAAAACATCATCGAGGAATACAACTGGGTATCGGGTGCCGAATATGCCGACAGCCTTGGCGTGGATGTTTGCACCACCTCATTGGGCTACATTGATTTCGACATGAGCGAGTGGAATCATCCTTTTGAACATTTTGATGGAAAGACAGCTCCCATGACAATCGGTGCAGAAATTGCTGCATCTCGTGGCATGATTTGCATGAATGCCGCTGGCAACGAAGGGGATGGCGTTTGCACTTTGGGTATCCCTGCTGATGCCGAGCATATCCTGACCGTCGGCGCTGTCGATGGCAACGGCAACCGTGCTTCTTTCAGTTCGGTGGGCCCGACCTACGATGATCGTATCAAACCTGATGTGATGGCAATGGGACAAGGCACATACGTGGCTTCGGGTTATGGCAGCTGGTGGCCTTATTATAATGGCGATGGCACTTCGTTTGCCACGCCCGTGTTGGCTGGCGCAGTGACATGCTTGCGTCAAGCGTTGCCTTACACCTCGGTGCAGGAGCTTTGCGATGTCATCCGTGCTAGCGGCGACCGTGCCGATAATCCTGACAGCAAATATGGATATGGCATCCCCGATTTCAGCCAAGCCTTGGAGCTGTTGAGCGTTGAAGAGCCAATAGGCAACACCCCTGCCCATATCATCACAGTGTATCCCAATCCTTCCAACGGTGAGGTGCATGTGCTGTTGAATGACCTTCATAAGGCCGAGTTGACTGTCTACGACTTCATGGGTCACAAATTGCATTCCTATAGCTTCAACGGTTTGAACCACACATCGTTTGAGCGTTACCTCAACACGCTGAACTCAGGCGTGTATTTCATTAATGCCGTGTCGGAGTCGGGCAGCGAGACGCTGAAGCTTGTACTGACAAAGTAAAAGGAGTATTTCCGTAATATGAAAAAGGTGAGCCTCACTAAAGGTTCACCTTTATTTTTGTTTCAGATGGTTTTCTTTATTTCTTTATGAATCTCATCGTATGTCTTCCGTCAATACTGATGAGGTAGAGACCTGAAGTCAATCCGTCGATGCTGAGCTCGAAGTCGTTTTGCTTGATTACGGATTCGACTTTGATGCCCATGGCGTTATAGATACTGATTTCATGTTCTCCCTCAAGGCCTTCCATCCAAATTTTGTCGTTGGCAGGGTTGGGGTAGAGCTTGACGGATTCTAATCCACTTTCATCCACGCCTGTACTTTCAAAGAAGGCTGCCAATATGATGTCATGGTCGACAAGTACTTCTTTGGGATTGTCGGTGGTGTCGTCGTTCCATCTTTGGAACCGGTATCCGTCGGAGGGGATGGCTGCGATGCTAGCCGTGCTTCCAGCCTGGTAGGTGCCTGCTCCAATGATGAAGCCTTGGGTCTCATCGTAATACACGGTGACAGTGAAGGTCTCGACAGGGATGTGTGAGAATGAAGCGATGTATTCGGCGTTTTCGGTAACGACGATGGTACGTGGATTGTTCATGTCGCCGTCTTGCCAGCCGGAGAAGTAGAAGCCTGGCGAAGGGGTGGCGCCAATGTTGATGACGGTATTCTCAGGGTAGGTGCCGCTACCATACACACTGCCTTGCAATGGATTCTCCGACCGCACAATGATAGTATAGGTCACAACGGGAGGAATGTACTCGAACATGGCGGTGAAAGTCATGTCTTCCGTGACGGTGACACTGCGGGGATTGTCGGTGTTGCCATCGTTCCAGCCGTTGAATACAACGTTTTCGTAAGGTGTTGCACTAATCTCGACAGTTGTGCCTTCTGGATAGGTGCCACTGCCCGACACAGCGCCCAGTTCGGAGTCGTTAGCCAGTACGGTGATAGTGTGCTGGGGTGTGCCTTGCTGATGGAACAACGCTTTATAGCTGGCATTCTGTGTGACGGTCACGTAACGTGGGTTGCTGGCGATGCCGTCGCTCCAACAGACGAAGATGTAATACTCGTTGGGTGTAGCCGTCAGTGTGGCGGTGCTGCCGTAATCGTAGATACCCGCACCGGTCACCGTACCGCCTTCCACCGGGTCGCATTCGGCGGTGATTTCGTATTGTAGGAGCCTGAACACGGCGGTGTAGGTGGCGTCGCCTTCCACGAAGACGGTTCGCGGATTGGTGATGACACCGTCATCCCATTCGCTGAACACATAGCCTGGATTGCTGTGTGCGGTCAGGTGGATGGTCTCGCCATAATTGTATGTGCCGCCTCCTATGATGGAGCCTGCGTTCTCAGGATACACTTCTGTGGTGATGACGCATTGCCGTATCTCGAAATGTGCGGTGTAGGTTTGGTCTTCTGTGACGATGACGGTTCGCGGGTTGGTCATGTCACCGTCGGTCCAGCCGGCAAAGGCGAAGCCTAAATAGGGTGTGGCCGATATCTGGATGGTATCGCCATAGTAATAGGTGCCTCCGCCTGCCACCGTGCCCCATTGTGGGTGGTCGGATTCGACTTTGATGACGAACTGGCTGCGGGCAAACATGGCGATAAAAGTGCTGTCTTGGGTGACGATGATCTCGCGCGGGTTGTCGGTGATGCTGTCGTTCCAGTAAAGGAACTCGTGGCCTACGATGGGGGTTGCGCTAATGATGGCGGTGTCACCATAGTGAAAGATGCCTCCACCGGTAACCGTGCCCCATCCAGTGCTGTCGGCTAATACGGTAAGGGTGTATGTCGGTGGAGGTGGAGGTGGAAGTGTAGGCCTCACGCAAAGCGCTTCAACGATGTCGCAGCCTTCAGGCTGATAGAGGATTTCATTGTCTTTCCATACGGTGCCCACACTGTCGGTTTGACCTGCATAATAGACGCCTGCCTCGTTGACCACCAAGGCCTTGATTTCGGAGAAACTGGTTCGAGGATGGGCATACAGCACTTCGCCGTCGCGCCAAACATACATTGAATCGTCCACATAACCAGCCAGATAGATGCTACTGTCATATAAAGCGATGGCATCGAAGCCTGACTCGATGTCAAATCCAGTGAATTGGAGGATGATGGAGTCGTTTTGCCAAAGGGTGGCGTGGATTTGGTCATCAAGATAAACTATTCCGGCTGAATAAAGGTCGGTACCGTCGAAGGCGATGGCATTGATGGTCGAGGTGGTGTCGGCTTGCCAGAGGATGGTGTCGTTTTTCCATACGATAGCCTTGCTATCTGATTCGGCACTGATGCCGCCTGCATAGACATCGCCTGTTAGGGTGTCGAGGGCCAGCGCATTGATTTGGTTGTCGTGGAGGCTGTCGCTATAGGCGTACAGCACTTCTCCGTCTTGCCAGACAAGGCCGGCCACATTCTCCCATTCGTTTTCGCCAAAGCCGGCAGCCATCCATTGGCCGTCAAACAGTTCCAATTTGCGGATGGCAGTGTTGGAGTTGGCATCGAAAACAAGGCTGTCGTTCAGCCAAACGTGACCATGCACGAAGTCGTAGGTCGAGTCGTGGCAGTAGCCGGCGGTGAAGATATTGCCGTCGGGCGCGATTTGCAGCGATGATAGATGGATTAGGGTCGTGTCTGAAATGTTGTAAATCAAGTCATTGTTTTTCCAAACCTTGCCAACGCCATCGCTGTTACCGGCAAAATAAACGTCTTGGGGCTGGGGCTGCGGTTCGTCCCAGTTGAAATAGGTCTTCACCGTCCAGTCGCCTGTCGACGACCAAAGTTGATCCCATTGGGTTCCGCTCCATGCCCATATTCCGTTGCCGCTGGGGTCGATGTCGCTGCAAACACCCATGTGATACGGGGTCAACGGTTGTTCGGCTTGCCAGACTATCCAGATGGTTTCGTCTCCTGTGACTCCAATGGGAGTGGAAACGTCGAACTCAGCCCAATCGTTGAGGCCTTGGGGGACATCACAACTCATTGTATATACGATCGAGCCCTCCGAAGGCGTTTCACCGCCCAGGTAGATGGAACAGGAATACATGCCCCCCACGTAAAGGCTGTCGCTGAAAATGGCCGTTTTTGTAATTTGCGTACCCGCAAAGTTGCTGGCCATATCGGGAGGATAACAGGTAGCGACGGTGGTATGTATCCCATAACTGATAACATCAGCCAACTCGCTTGTGCAGTAGGTGTGCCAGCCATGCATCGGGGTGTTTTGTGCCCATGTCATTCCGGCAAGGGCCAACAATAGGAAAAGGAGAAGCTTTTTCATTGCATTAGGTTTTAATTTGTGGCAAAAGTAGCAAATCTTTGGAATCTAATGTCTTTTTTTCATTATTTTTGCGGCAATGAAACGGCATCTTTTCATAGGATTCGTGTTTGGGTTGGCGATGATGGTTGCTTGTAACAACCCGGGTGATGGGTCCCCCGTTCCCCCGAATTTGCAATTCGGGGGTCATGAATATCAGCATTTTCAATGCGAAAAACTTGCGCGGTAACATATAATACATTATTTTTGCCGACAAAACCAGTATGTGGTGGGAAACCGAGCTACATATTACGGGGATTGCAAATCCCCATACTCGGCACCAGCGGATTGCAAATCCGCTGGGACGGGGAGGCACACTACTTTTGCATCCATATTTAAATTCGTAAAGCGATGAAATTGCAAATTCAAAGAATTCTTCAATGTTTAATCCTACTTGCTCTTTGCCAGCCCTTGTCTGCCCAGGAATGGATAGTGGAGGTACCGTATGGGATGGGGTTCATGCGCGACATGATCTCCATCGATTCAGGCGAGCACGTTCTTGGCATAGGCGGCACCAATGTAAATTACCGATATGACGGACTTGTCCTCAAGATTGGTAAAGATGGGCAGTACATCGACCGAAAGGTCCATCTGCCAGGCCAGACGCTCCAATACCATAGCGCCGTCCAACTCGACAATGGCAACTACATGGTGTTCGGCATCTGCGACGACAGCCTGCGCGACCCTTTGTTCCAACAATACCTCCAGGTTGATATCTTCAACGACAAACTTGAGTCTGTTTCGTCTAGAACATACGATGTGGATGACGAAACCTTCGACTACTTCTACGATTCAAGCCATGGCTACATGATGAAATCCATCCTTTCCAAGTCGGGCACCGTTATCTTGGCTTGTAGGCCAACCTATTATGATGGTAAAGCTCACTATCCTGCATACAGGTGCAGGATGCGTTTCTATGAATTCGACGAAGAGGGCGACATGTTGAGAGTGGTTGACGACGACAAGAGTGTAATACGCATTGAGGAAATCTTCTATGCCCCGCATTCCGACAACCTGATGATTGCGGTGCAGGGAAGTTTCCCGCCCAACGACGCGGTTGGCATATACATTGCCGACACGAGCCTCAATATCATCGCCTACAAGGACTTCTTCCATCTTCAAGGCGGGATAAACCCTTACGCCGACCATATCATAGAGGCGCGTTGCGAGGGCAGATGGTTTGACGATGATTGTGTCATTTTCGATGCCTATACCAAAAGATATGACGGGAAGGACGACCCACGCTTTACCTTCTACTACGACAAACTCTACAAGCTGGATTCGGCACTCAATATCCATGCTGAGCTTCGCCTGCCACCTTACGACTCCTGCTCGTTTTCGCCCGTTGGCACTTCGACGGCCTATGTCAACGACTCCACCATCTTCGCCTTTACTTACTGCAGTTCCTACATCTATGCCAACGACATGGAACAACTCAACGTCACCTTAGTCGATAAGGATCTCAACCTTTTGGGACGCAAGGTACTCAGGGTCGATAACGTGATATACATTGTGTCTTCGCCTGCTGCTTTCAATGACGGGGGATGCCTTGCTTTCGTCGGTTCTTGGAACGGGGATGGCTATCCTGGCGAACCGTTCAAACGTCGAGAACTCATGAAATTCCGCCGTGAGGACATCGAGATCACCTGGGACGTGGTGGAGGAAAACAGCACAGCATCATTACTTTCGCCCTATCCCAACCCAACCAACGGCATCCTCAACATCCCGATGGGTTATACGGGCGGCCATGCCGCGAGGCTCCAGATCTTCGACATGAAGGGAGTGAAATGCTTTGATTGCGCTATCACCAAGCAAGGCAACCTCATCACTGTGGACACACAGAACCTTGAAGCGGGGCTGTATGTCTACAAGCTGCTTGACGGCGACCGTGAATTGGCCAACGGAAAATTTGTAAAGGAATAAAGGAAACAGCATTAATACTAATGCTCTCTAATATCGTCACCTCAAATAATTTGCAGAATTTGTCATACGAATACGACAAATTTGGTAATTTAGCCAGCCGGAAGGACAACCTTCGCAACCAGGAGGAGACTTTCCACTACGACAAGATGAACCGTTTGACCGACATATACCTTGGCACGACCCACAGCCAGATCGTCTACGACCCGCTGGGCCATAAAACCAATATGTTATGGGAAAACATAACGCATATTTCGGGGATTGCAAATCCCCATGCTCACCACCAGCGGATTGCAAATCCGCTGGAACGGGGAAAAGTAATCACCCCAATGATAGAAGAAGGGCTTAATCCCGGATTAATGATTTATCAACCTTTCAAATAAGCAAGAAAGATATGAAAAATCTGTTTAATTATTGTTTCTATAGGATTGCTCTTTTTTACAAAAGACACATTCCACTTGAAGACTATCTTGGGCAAGGTATTTTTCTACAGATATTTGCCATTCTCCTATATAGCTTGACCTTACTTGAATTAGTTTTGAGATTCTACGGTCTAAAACTTACCAAAGGAATAGCCATTATCTTTTTAGTGCCTTTTGTAATCCTTACAATAATGATAAACCGTATATTTCCCAGAAAAGAAGAATTATTTAATGAATTATCTTTAAAATACCAACACGAAAAACACAAATGGATAAAAGGAC
This sequence comes from uncultured Bacteroidales bacterium, assembly GCA_946187645.1. Lineage (GTDB taxonomy): Bacteria > Bacteroidota > Bacteroidia > Bacteroidales > F082 > Limimorpha. The sequence continues at coordinate 44,822 of CAMHRP010000028.1, forward strand.
TTTGTGTGTGTTTGTATATTATAATGTCATTTGTTTGTTTTTTAAGTGTATTACTCGTGTTCAGATAGCCATTATTTATCAACCATTTAAATAAATAGACGAATATTCACCATGAAATCTCTAATTCAATATATATACTATCGTCTCACCAAATTCTATAAGAATACTATTGGAATAGAGGATTCACCAGGGTTTCTTATTCAGAGCTGTTATGACTGGGGCTCTCAAATTCTAACGGCTATAGTTTGCTTTTATATACTTGCTATAGAGACTATTATACTACAGTTCCTTGGAATCAGAATGAAAACATCATTTATCCTCATAACGATGCTACCATTCATCTTTTTGCATATCTTCTTTGAAGATGTCTTTGGTGATGAAAAAAAGCTTTTTGCAGAATTGGATAAAAAATTCAAAGGAGACAAGTACCCAATTATAAAAGGTGTTATTATTGCCATATTTGCCATACTCTCTCTTGTGAGCTTCATAATGGCGCTTCTTTATTTCAAATGAATTGTATAGTCATGAAAGCTCCATCCATCCACTACATCTTGAAGGACCACCTTGGCTCGTGGACCACCATCACCGACAGCGAGGGCAACGTTGAGCAAGAATTGAGCTTCGATGCCTGGGGCAACCTGCGCGACCCAGAGACATGGAGTGGGAGTTATTCTGGCACGCCAATGTTCGACAGAGGTTTTACGGGTCACGAGCACATGATGGCTTTCGGGCTCATTAACATGAATGGCCGCTGCTACGATCCCTTGACCAGCAGTTTCCTCTCGGTGGATGCCTATGTGGAAGACCCCGCCAATGCCCAGGCCTTCAACCGCTATGCCTACTGCGGCCACAACCCTTTGCGCTACACCGATCCGACGGGATGGTACCGCGACGGCTATGGTCGCGAGCCTCGGCCTCAGTGCTACGACCCAACGACCCGATACCATTCCGACGACCCGAACGATGTGCTTTGGGGAAGGAGCGTGCATCCGTGCGGGAACAGCTCTTCGGGGTATGTCAATGGAACGGCCGTGACGAGCACGGGGTATACACAGGGGAATGTACCAAATTATGAGTACAATGGAATGAGCGGGGAACCTATCATAGATTTGTCAGAGTTGTCTGAATCTCAGCAAGAAGTTTTTAATAGTTCAATGGAATTTGCCTCTGCGAATAGTGCGTTATTTAAAAAACTGTACGAAATACTAGTTAATTCACCTGTAATATACAAAATTTTACTTGGTGAAACGGATAGTAATGTGCCTGGCCAATTTAACCCAGAAGACAATACAATTACTTTTAGAGATGAAAGTGAACTTACACAGTATTTTTCATATGGCGAAGAATTATTCCATGCTTTTCAATTATCGGAAAACAAGTCATTGTATGATGCTTCAGAGTTTAATTATGAATACGAAGCAAAAGTGTTTAATTTTTTCGTATACGCTCAATTTTTTTATCGTCCTTTTAATCAATACTTAGTTATTTTTTAATTACATGACTCATTATAAGCTACATAGCGCG
>CAMHRP010000029.1:0-45004 GCA_946187645.1 uncultured Bacteroidales bacterium
GGTAGAGCTGACAGAGAAAATGGTAGAGCTGACAGAGAAAATGGTAGAGCTGACAGAGAAAATGGTAGAGCTGACAAAGAAAATGGTAGAGCTGACAAAGAAAATGGTAGAGCTTTACCAAAAGAATTATTACAAAAATGCAAAAGTCTCAAAAAGTGGGAATCTTCTGAAAAAATGAAGGGCATAGTTTTAGAATTGTGTGCATTCATGCCTTTAAGTCTCAATGACATTGCCAAAATAATCAATAGGAGATCCCACTCTGTCAGATACCTATATATAAATCCTCTTATTGAGAGTGGAGAGCTCTTCTACACCATCCCCGAAATGCTAAACCATCCCAACCAAAAATACACCACAAAGAAAAAACAGTAATCATTGCAACTATGAACCAGCAAGAATTAAAGCATATATTGTCGTCGAAGTTCGATTTCGAAAAGTGGAAAGACCTTCTTGGAACGATGTTCCTGAAAATCGATTACCTGACGAAACCCATACAGATTGAGGCGGCTTTGGTGAAAAGCGGCGGACAAGTGGGAGTGATTCGCCTTGACGATGGCCGTTCCTTGGGCTTGTTCAAGTTTGAGGTGGCCGACAACATCAAGATTGCGCGAAACAGGAAAGGCTTGCGCGACATTGCCATCAAGTATGTTGACCAAGACATTACCCATGGAGCTTTAGTGTTTTACTATTCTGAAGGCCAAGCCGATTACCGCTTGACTTTCGTTTCAAAGCAAACCTCGCTCAACGAAGATGGCGAGTTTGTAACAAAAGCCACCGCCCCGAAACGCTATACTTTCCTGCTGGGGGAGAACGAGCCATGCACGACGGCTGCCAACCGTCTGCTGGAACTGATCAATAAAAAGAAAAGCGGCTCGGTGTATCTGGCGGATGTTACGGAAGCATTCTCCGTGGAACGTCTTAACAAGGACTTTTTCAAAGGCTACAAAGACCAATATGGGAAGTTCCTTAACTATATAGGGGAACAATCAAAAGCCAACCGCGACTATGTGAAGAAACTTCTCGGGCGATTGGTCTTTCTCCAATTCCTGCAAAAGAAAGGCTGGTTGGGTGTGCCCGTAAACAATACAAATTGGGAAGGTGGCGATAAGAATTATCTCAACAATTTGATTGAAAAATACAAAGGAAACAACCGCCTGTTGAGCGATGTATTGGAGGTCCTGTTTTTCAACACGCTCAACGAGAAGCGAGACAACGACTTGGCTGACAAAATTTTGGGTAAAAACATCAAAATACCTTATCTCAACGGCGGTTTGTTCGACAAGGACAGTTTGGATAAGTTAGACATTGATTTTCCATACGACTATTTCAAGGAGCTGATGGAGTTCTTTGCCATGTACAACTTCACCATCGACGAGAACGACCCCGACGATGCCGAAGTGGGCGTTGACCCCGAAATGCTTGGGCACATTTTCGAAAACCTTTTGGAAGATAACAAGGACAAGGGAGCATTTTATACGCCGAAAGAGATAGTGCAGTATATGAGCCAGGAAAGCATTGCCCAATATCTGAAAACCCATACCGAGGAAACACTACATACCGCTATTGAAGGACTAATTAAAGAGAGAAAAGTGGATGAAGCCCTTCAAAACAAGGCTTCAGCCTCCAAAGTATATGATTTGTTGCGCGATGTGAAGGTCTGCGACCCTGCCATTGGTTCGGGTGCTTTCCCGATGGGTGTGCTGAATGTGCTTTATCATTCCCGACAGGTTTTGTATGGTTTCACAAAATCTATGGAGCCCTTCTCGCCCGCTGTCGTGAAACGCGAAATCATACAGAACAATATTTATGGTGTTGATATTGAGCAGGGTGCCATTGACATTGCCCGACTACGCTTCTGGTTGGCATTGGTTGTGGACGAACTGAAGCCGGAGCCGCTTCCTAACCTTGATTACAAAATTATGCAAGGGAATAGCCTTTTGGAAAGCTTCGAAGGCTTTGATTTGAGCCATATCGCTGGACAAACTAAAACTACAAAAATACACAACAAAAATAGCCAACTTTCTCTTGGACTTGATGGAGGCTTTAATAAAAACAACCTGCAACAGTTCATGCAACAGTATTTCTCCACAACCGAACATTTCGAGAAAGCAAAACTAAGGAAGTATATCAATGATGAGGTGAAATCACTTCTCTTCAATAGTTTGGGCGGAACGCCATCTACTTTGGCGCATATTGAACAACTTGACAGCTCTGCTAACAGCGAATTCTTCCTTTGGCATACATGGTTCAAAAACGTCTTTGAGGAAGGTGGCTTTGATGTTGTGATAGGGAATCCGCCGTATGTGAATGTCCAACTGATGACCGATGAGGAGAAGGCTTTCTATAGGAATCACTACGCTGTGTTTTTCAAACGGTGTGACTTGTTTGCCTTGTTTGTCGAACTTGGACTTTCAATCCTATCAACAAATGATGGCATCGTTACATTCATCATTCCTTCGGTTGTCCATTCCAATATGTCATACACGCGGCTTCGCGACCTTATTCTGAATCATCATTGGCTGGCGGAAGTGTGCTATACGGGCGGCGATGTCTTCAACGCCCCGACTGTCGACACCACTATCTTGATTTGCAACAAGAAAGGTAACCGAGACATAGTGCTGAAAAACGCCATCGATTTTGCAGAACCGATTACGAAAACCGTTCCAGCAGATTATTTCGCCACATTCAACAATGTTATCAGTGTGGGTGGCGGCAATGATACAGATATCCTGTATTCCAAATTGCTTAGTGACAACTTTGAGAAGGTTGATGCGCATTACAATGTGTTTCAAGGAATTGTGACAGGAAACAACACCGCTTTTATCTTCGAGAATGAAGACGAGGCGTTGGCAAAAGGCATCGAAAAAGCGCTGTTGCACCCACTATGCCACGGTCGCGACATTGAGAAATACATGGTGAGAAGCCATGACAGGAGAATCCTCTATATCGATAGTGATGTCAATATTGAAGAATATCCGAAAACAAAGAAATGGTTGCAAAATTATAGGGATAGACTTGAAACACGAAGAGAAGTTAGAAGAGGGGTTATAGAATGGTATAGTCTTCAATGGCCTCGCGTCAAATCTGAACTTGATTTGAAAGAGAAGATTTTGCTGCAAAACACAAGAAACGAAGCACTCAAGACACGCATTGCTGCAACTCTTGATGACACAGGAATATATGGAACACAAGGATTGAATTTCATTATTTCCAAAGACAAACAGGCAAATTTGCATTATCTGTTGGGCATTTTGAACTCAAAACCGATCAATTATCTTTTTGCAACCAAGTTCCTGAATCTGGCAATCAAGGCTGAATATGTGAAACAGATAAGGATTCCTGCTGGCACCCCAGCCCAACGACAGGCCATAGTCGCTTTGGTTGACGAAATCCTTTCTGCCAAGAAGGGCAATCTGCAGGCGGATACGAGGGAAATGGAGCAGGAGATAGACTTTCTCGTCTATCATCTTTATGGGCTGACTTATGAAGAAGTCCTCATCGTTGACCCTGAAACGCCAATTACAAAAGAAAAATACTGAGATAGTGTTATTGATATAAAATAGAATATGTACTTAAGTAAGATATACATAAAGAATTTCCGAGGAATCAAGGAATTACTTGTTGAATTCGACAAGAAGCTAAATGTGATTATTGGAGCTAATGGTCAGTTGAAGACCTCTTTGATGGATGCCATCAGACTCTTTTATTCATGGGGAGAACCAAATCGTGATATTGTTGTCACCAAAGAAGACTTCTACGTAGAAATAAAACATAACGAAGATGGAACGACCACGATAATTCCTTCATCGAAGATTGATATTTATTATCTGTTTGAGGGGCTTTCTCCTCAGCAAGAAGGAGCCTTCTATCAGTATTTGGACAGAAAAGATGATGGCTCATTAGTTGCGAGAGTGCATTTGAGTTTTGAAATAAAAGAAAAAGGGCGAATACAATCTTCATACATTACCGGTAAAGAGGATAACGGATTAAGAGCCGATTGGGATACGTTCCATTATTTCCATCCTTATTATCTTGGAGCATTGCGTGATAGTACGAGAGACTTGATGAGCACACGTGATAATCTTATTGGCCGAGTGATAAAAAGAAAAATTGACAGAGTTGGAACTGAAAATGAGGTAAAAGGAATTGTAAATAATGCAAATGATCAATTACTAAATAGGCCGGAGGTACGAGAAACCAAGTCTGGAATAAATGATAATCTGAATCAGATTAGCAGAGCGGATTTAGATGGGGTTGAATTACACATTGAACAAAATAGGGTGGAATATATTGTAAATGTAATAAAACCATTTTTACCCTATTTCCCCACGAATAAAGATGGTTTTGTCCTTACTCAGAATAGTCTGGGATTCAATAACCTGATTTATATTGCTTCTGTTTTGAGTGACATAAAAGATTGTCATATTGAAGATGCGGTGAGCATTTACGCATTATTAATTGAAGAACCTGAAGCCCATTTGCATCCTCAATTGCAATTGAATCTATATAATTTCTTAATGAATGCAGATGATAGTGAAAATAGTCAGACCTTTATTACCACCCATTCACCAACTTTGACATCAAAAATTCCGCTTGAGAATCTTATCCTTTTGAAAGATAATTCAGCTTATCATATAGGGAATTGTTTTATCGACCGCCATTCTGAAAACATTATTAGGAATGTTAAGGATAATAGAAATCTGACAGAAGACGATGTAAAGTCATATAGGAAGATGATAGCACGGTATTTTGACGTAACACGTTCTCAGCTATTGTTTTCAAATGGTTGTCTGTTTATTGAGGGTATTTCCGAATGTCAATTGGTTGAAACCTTCTCAAAAATGATTGGAAAATCACTGATAGATCATCAGATTGAAATTGTGGATACTGATGGAACAGCATTCTATCAGTTTTTAATGCTATTTAATTCCTCAAATCCGAAAAAGAAGCTTCCCTTGAAAGCGGCATTTATTACAGATGAAGACCAATTTTCAGATTCCAAAGAAAAAGATTATAACCTGAGCTCGCTTGTGAATAACAATTATGAAAAGCTTCGTGTTTTGAGAGAAGGGATTAATGGTGGGAGTGTGAATGGTCGAGTAAACAATATGAACGCGATGGCCAACGGTCAGACAGGAATCAAAATCTGTACTGGCAAAAAGACACTGGAGTATCAGATTTGTAAAGCTAATGTTTATGAGGAAATAAATGTAACCAAAGGAACCTGGCTCTATGATCTTATTCAGAGAGAAAATGCCGCAGGTATTGATAAAGTAAATGCATATTTGACAACAATAGGGGATGACGTAATGAGTGAAGAACAACAGCAGAATGTTGCATTGCTCATGTGGAAATGTTTGCCTGACAAAGCAGAGTTCGCACAAACGCTGAATGCTTTTTTGCTGGAAAAGATGGAGGCAGAGAATGAAATGAAATTTGCAATCCCCTTATATATTCTAAACGCCATTAACCATCTGATACCGTAATTGATGGAATACGAAGTTACACAAGAACGGCAGGCTTATCTTGACGCGAGAGGGTGCACAATACTGTCAGCCTGCCCTGGAAGTGGTAAGACGACGAGCATCGTTAAGAAGTTGAGAGCCGTTTCGCAGTATTGCGCAGAACATTATGGTAAGTACACTGGTTTTGCGTGTTTGTCATTTACAAATAAGGCCTGCGCTGAATTAAAGGATAAGTACAGGGATATGCATGATGAAAGGTTGACTTTTCCTAACGAAGTGATGACTATAGATAGTTTTATCATGCAAAATGTTGTCCTCCATTTTTGGTATCTCTGCGATGTTTGCAAGAAAAAGCCGATAGTGGTGAATGAAAAAGAAATGCTGGAAAAGATTTATTACAACAATGTTAATGTAAGTGGCGTTTGGAAAACATTTGTTGTACCTGCTTTGCGTACCTATTCCACTATTATTCACAAAAAGAGCCCTGCACTGGTATCTCGAGGAAAAAATGGGTATAGTTGGAAACATAGTCCTGTGACTGATGTTAATGAAGTTGCCTATTGTGAAGCAGCTTTTGCTTATCGTTTAGAGAATGGGGTTATAACAAGTAGTGATGCTTTGTGGATGGCGTGTGAAATTTTGGAACATCATCAAGAAGTTGCAAAAGCACTTGTAGCCAGATTTCCGTATATCATTGTTGATGAAGCGCAAGATAACTCTGAACTGCATTTTGAATTCTTCAAGTTGTTAAAAAGGGCGGGCTTACAGAATTTAGAGTTTGTAGGTGATATTTGTCAATCAATATACGGATTCAATAATGCAAGACCAGAGTTGTTACAGGCTTTGATGGCAGAGGAAGGATGGAACGTGCTCCCGTTGTCAGAATGTAGACGATCCAACCAACGTATTATAGACCTATATAGTAAATTGAAATCGAGCGATGTTCCAACAATTACATCTCATGGTGTAGAAGATAGAGGCATACCGATTGTGGTATACAAGTATGACGAAAGCAATGTTAGAGATATTATAAGAGATTATTATCAGGCTTGTGATGAGAATAGTTTGTCAAACAGAATCATCTTGGCACGTGGAGTGAACAAGTGCAAAGAATTGGCGGGTGTAAAGGATGTTGATTTTAAGTATTGGAAAACAGAACTGCCATATTTGCTAATAGATGCCTTATTCGCTTTTGATTCAAGTGATATGGATTTTGCTTTTCGGAAAACGAGACTAGTCCTGTCTAGTTTGCTGGTGAAGGATGACCTCGAAGCGAAACGAAAGTTTATACATGAAATTGAACATGATATAGAATGGAATGCAAGGATATTTGGCTTTCTGAAACAAGTACCATCACTGTCGTTAACTTTTAAGGAATGGGCAGACCAAACATGTTCACTTTTACAAAACTATTGGAATCTTGCAGAGAAACCAGCATTTGTTCCTTATCAAAGGCAAAAGGGATATACGATGAAAGAGATGGCAAATGTCCCTGTTGAGCAATTTCATCAGTCAAATGAAAAGGGAAGTGATTACCATAAAAGTATTGATACAATACATTCAGTAAAAGGTGCTACATTTGATGCTATATTGTTATTCTTTTCAAAAGATAGCCGAGGTGAAAGCATCTCATTGAATGATTTTCCACAAAATGAGATTCGGGTAATGACCGAAGGTCAAAGAATGATTTATGTGGCATGTTCAAGAGCAACACAGTTTTTGGCTTTAGCAGTACCTGGAACAAAAACTGATGAAGAAATCAAAACTGCTCTAGATGGTGTTGATGTAGAAATACGAATTATTAACCTTCAAGGAGAATTGAATTTGAAATGATAAAACCAATAAAACCTATCAGTTTAGCGGAATTGCGACGTGTCGATCCAAACTTTCATCCTCCTCAAATCTATAGGTATGTTTCAAATGAAGAAATACATAAGGTATTAGTAATAAATGATTAGTATCTTTGCCAAATTATTACAAAATCAAACAAATATGAAAAAATTCGCCTTTATCCTCTTTTGTCTGGCATTTGGACTTTTCTTGCAGTCCCATGCCGAACCCGTCAAGCTCCAAAGCCCCGACGGACAGTTAGAACTGAAATTCGAAGTCATCGGTGGCATTCCGCAGTATTCACTCGACCGCGCAGGGAAGCCTATCGTGCTGCCCTCCAAGATGGGCTTCACCCTTGAATGGCGCGATGACCTTGCCCATGCCTTTGTGCTGAAAGACACGAAATACAGCACTTTTGACGAAACTTGGGAACCCGTCTGGGGCGAAGAGGCGCAAATCCGCAACCACTACAATGAGATGCTCGTCACCTTGGAGCAGCCCGTTGGTTCTGTGGAGAGTATGGACCACTCCACGGAGAAGCGGGCCACGGTGATGCAGATCCGTTTCCGCCTCTACGACGATGGACTCGGCTTCCGCTATGAGTTTCCCATCGAGAATGCCTTGGTCTGCTTCTGGATCAAGGAAGAGCTGACGGAGTTTGCCATGGCTGGCGACCACAAGGCCTGGTGGATTCCGGGCGACCTCGATACGCAGGAATACAACTACACCGAGTCGCGGCTGTCACAAATTCGTGACTTGTGGGAGGCTGGCCATAAAGACGGCGGCTGGCCTTGGACAGCGTTTTCACCCACCGGCGTCCAAACCGCTCTTCAAATGAAGACCGACGACGGCCTCTACCTCAACATCCACGAGGCCGCCACCCTCGACTTCCCCACCATGCACCTCGATTTGATTGTTGATACGTTGAATGTTGAATCGTTGAATCGTTCCCAGAACAACAATTCAACAACTCAACAACGCAACAATTCAACATACACCTTCCGCGCCTTCCTCTGCCCCGATGCCACGGGCTACAAAGGCCGTATCCAAGCCCCTTGTGTCACGCCTTGGCGCACGGTGATGGTCTGCACTTCAGCCACCGATGTCCTCGCTTCGCGCCTTATTCTCAACCTCAACGAGCCTTGCGCCTTGGAGGATGTGTCGTGGATTCACCCTGTGAAATACATGGGCGTTTGGTGGGAGATGATCTCGGGCAAGAGCACCTGGGCCTACACCAACGACTTCCCCTCGGTGAAACTCGGCCTGACCGACTACGAACACGCCAAGCCCAACGGCACCCACGGCGCCAACAACGCCAACGTGCGCCGCTACATCGACTTCGCCGCTGCCAACGGCTTCGATGGCCTTCTCATCGAAGGTTGGAACATCGGTTGGGAGGACTGGTACGGCAAGCAGAAGGAATTCGTCTTCGACTTCCTCACACCTTATCCTGACTTCGACTTGCCTGCGTTGAACAAATACGCCCACGAAAAGGGCATCCGACTTATTATGCACCATGAAAGTAGCGCATCCACAGTGAACTACGAGCGTTGGATGGAAAAGGCTTACACTTTGATGAACCAATACGGCTACGATGCTGTGAAAGGCGGTTATGTGGGCACTATCATTCCCTTCGGTGAAGGTCACTATAGCCAGCCCATCAACAACCACTACCACTATGCCATCGTGGAAGCGGCCAAGCACCATATCATGGTGAATTCGCATGAAGCCGTGAGACCTACTGGCCTCTGCCGCACGTGGCCCAACATGATTGGTAACGAGAGTGCCATGGGCACCGAGTTCCGCGAGCGTATCAATCCCGGACATACGACCATCTTACCTTTCACGCGCTTGCAAGGCGGCCCGATGGACTACACACCTGGCATTTTCGAGACCGACATGGGCAAAATCGTGCCTTGGGGACAAAAGATGAAAACCACCATCTGCAACCAACTTGGTCTTTATGTGACCTTCTACTCACCCTTGCAGATGGCTGCCGACTTCCCCGAGCATTACGAGCCTTTCATGGATGCCTTCCAGTTCATCAAGGACGTAGCCGTTGACTGGGACAAAAGTTTGTACCTTGAAGCCGAGCCTGGTGCCTATATCGTCACGGCTCGTCATCCCAAACTATCGACTTTGAACAAGGCCGCCGAAGGCGTCGGCACGCTCGCTGATGGCAAGAAAGGCGTGATCTCCAACGCAACAAAATTCGTGTATGACCTGCCCGATGACGCTACCATTGAAGACCTTTGGCATTCAGAGCCTCACGATGTGTGGTACGTTGGTGGCATCACCGATGAGAATGCTCGTGAGGTGGAGGTGAAGCTGGATTTCCTGAAGCCTGGAACGAAATACGAAGCCACGATTTATTGTGACGCCAAAGACGCCAGCGGCATTCCCGACGAACATTACAATGCGCAGGCCTACACCATCACCAAGAAAACGGTGACAAACAAATCAAAGCTGAAGTTGAGGATGGCGCCTTGCGGCGGATTCGCGGTTTCGTTGCGTTCGCTGTAAAACATGTAGAGTCGGTGTGCACACCGACTCTACAATTTTTATAACAGATTTTTCGTCGACAGCAGCCCACAAGCGGCATCAATATCCTGTCCGCGTGAAGCGCGGATGGTGGCGATGATGCCTTTCTCGTTCAGCGCGTCGCGGAACCAAGTCATGGTGGCGGCATCAGGACTCTTTAGCGGGATGCCTGGCACGGCGTGATACCTTATTAAATTAAAGCGGCAACGGGTGCTGCCGAGCAGCCTTGCAATCTCTTTGATGTGGTCTTTACTGTGGTTCAGGTCTTTGAAGATGATATACTCGAACGAAAGGCGGCGTTGTCCGTGCCAGTCGTGTTGTTTCACCGCGTGAATCACTTCTTTGATGGGATAGCTCTTCTCGACAGGCATCAATTTGAGGCGCTCGTCATGGAAGGGACTGTGCATACTGATGGCGAGGTTGCATTTCGATTCTTCGAGGAAACGTTTGAGGTTAGGAATCAGTCCGCAAGTCGAGACAGTGATGCGGGTCGGACTCCAGCCTAAGGCCCATTCCTCTGTGAGAATGCTTAGGCAGCGCATCAGGTTGTCATAGTTGGCCAAAGGCTCGCCCATGCCCATGAAGACGATGTTGGTTAGCGTGTCGAACTCGGGCAGGCTGAGGATCTGGTTCATGATTTCTGCCACGGAAAGGTTCTTCTGAAAACCTTGTTTGCCCGTGGCGCAGAAAAGGCAATCCATTTGGCAGCCCACTTGAGTAGAGACGCACAGCGTGGCGCGTTCTCGGTCGGGGATATAGGCAGCCTCGATAAAGTGTTCACCTGCAGGGAAGAGGTATTTCTTGGTGCCATCGGTTGACACCTGTTCCTTGACTGGAGCCTTCAGTCCAGTCTCATATTGCTCTGACAACAAAGCTCTTGCATTCTTGCTGAGGTTGGTCATGTCCTCGATGGAGGCGCAACGCTTCTGGTAAATCCAGTCCACAATCTGTTTGCCAGTGAACTTGGGCAGTTCCAATTTCTCGACCACCTCTTGAATCTCGGCGGGGGTCTTGCCTAAAAGTAACATTTTTTTCATGCCGCAAAAATAAGGAAAAATGATGTGTTCTTGTTTGGACAAGGTCGCAAACACCAAAAAATGTTTACTTTTGCACCCATGTTTCGAAATATCATGAAAAAAATGACCCTCATATTCAGTCTTTTGGCGGCCTTGTTCGCCATGCCGTCTTGCGGTACTAATACTTCAGGCAATGTGGTTGAAAAACAAGAACCTATCGTGGAAATGAACCTGATGGACACTGTCGTCACCGTTCCCGCTGATACGGCGACTTATTATTCCGAGGTGGTGAACAAAAAGAACTGCTTCATCCTCATTTCCAAGCCTGAATATCGGCTTTATGTCTGCGAAGTGGTGAACGGCGACACCCTCAAGCGCGTTCATTACCCCGTTTGCGTCGGCTTGAAGAAAGGCCAGAAACAGAAAAAAGGCGACATGAAGACTCCCGAATGTACGGCTGAAAATCCCTTTACTATCACCGAAATTGTGGATGCTTCCCAATGGACACACGACTTCGGCGACGGTCGCGGCTCGATTCTTTCCTATGGTCATTGGTTCATGCGGCTGAAGACGCCGGGTCATTCGGGTATTGGCATCCATGGCAGCACCAACAACGAGAGCTCGGTACCAGGACGCGGTAGTGAGGGCTGCATCCGCCTCCGCGACGATGACCTGATTCAACTCAAAGAGAATTATGCTTTTGTGGGGATGCGGGTCGTGATTTTGGCCGACGAATAACAAAAAAGTCCGATGTCGCATGACACCGGACTTTTCTTTTCAGATAGATAACTTACTTATTTCATAGCCTGTTCCACGGCGACGGCCACGGCGACGGTGGCACCCACCATCGGGTTGTTGCCCATGCCGAGGTAACCCATCATCTCGACGTGTGCCGGTACGGATGAGGAGCCTGCAAACTGGGCGTCGCTGTGCATGCGGCCCATGGTGTCGGTCATACCATAGCTGGCAGGACCAGCAGCCATGTTGTCGGGGTGCAGGGTGCGGCCCGTGCCACCGCCAGAGGCGACGGAGAAGTAGGGCTTGCCTGCCAACAGACGCTCTTTCTTATAGGTGCCCGCCACAGGGTGTTGGAAGCGGGTCGGGTTGGTCGAGTTGCCCGTGATGGACACGTCAACGTTCTCCAGCCACAGGATGGCCACGCCTTCACGGACGTCGTCGGCACCGTAGCAGTTCACCTTCGAGCGGAGACCTGTGGAGTAGGGGATACGCTCCACGACGGTCACCTTGCCGGTGTAGTAGTCGAACTCGGTGCGGCAATAGGTGAAGCCGTTGATGCGGCTGATGATCTTGGCGGCGTCTTTGCCGAGGCCGTTGAGGATGACGCGCAGGGGTTTCTGGCGCACCTTGTTGGCCATCTCAGCGATCTTGATGGCGCCTTCGGCGGCAGCGAAGCTCTCGTGGCCGGCCAGGAAGGCAAAGCACTCGGTCTCCTCGCGGAGCAGACGGGCGGCGAGGTTGCCGTGGCCGATACCGACCTTACGGTCGTCGGCGACGGAACCGTCGATACAGAACGACTGCAGGCCTTCACCGATGGCTTCGGCGGCATCGGCAGCGGTCTTGCAGCCCTTCTTGATGGCGATGGCGGCACCGCAGGTGTAGGCCCACTTCACGTTCTCGAAGCAGATAGGCTGGGTTTCTTCGGCCATTGTGTAGGGGTCGATGCCCTTGGCTTCGCAAATCTCGTCGGCTTCCTCGATGCTGTTGATGCCGTATTGGTTCAAAACTTTCAGGACATTGGCCATGCGGCGTTCCTGACTTTCAAATTTTACTTCTCTTCTTGCCATGGTATGTCCTCCTTATTCTTTACGTGGGTCAATGTATCTGACTGCGTCGGCGAAACGGCCGTAAGTGTTTGTAGCTTTCCTGAGGGCTTCGTTTGCGTCATCGCCATTCTTGATGTAGTCCATCATCTTGCCGAGGCTGATAAATTCGTAACCGATAATTTCGTTGTTTTCGTCCAAGGCGAGGCGGGAGCAGTAGCCTTCGGTCATCTCAAGGTAACGGGGACCTTTTTCGAGGGTGCCGAACATGGTGCCGACTTGGCTGCGCAGACCTTTGCCGAGGTCTTCCAACGAAGCACCAATCAGCAGGCCGCCTTCTGAGAAGGCCGATTGTGAGCGACCGTAAACGATTTGCAGGAAAATCTCGCGCATGGCCGTGTTGATGGCGTCGCAAACGAGGTCGGTGTTGAGGGCTTCGAGGACGGTCTTGCCAGGCAGGATTTCGGCGGCCATGGCGGCAGAATGGGTCATACCTGAGCAACCGATGGTCTCAACCAAAGCCTCTTGGATGATGCCGTCTTTCACGTTGAGGGTCAACTTACAAGCGCCCTGTTGGGGTGCACACCAGCCGATACCGTGGGTAAAACCGCTGATGTCTTTCACATCTTTGACGCGCACCCACTTGCCTTCCTCCGGAATCGGAGCGCTTGGATGGTTGGCGCCTTTCTTCACGCAACATTGAAGTTGCACTTCGTGTGTGTAAATCATTATTTTCTAACTGTTTGATTTGTTTTTCGACGAAAAAAGCCCTCAAGGACATGCTTGAAGGCTATCTGGTACCGAAGGCCGGGATCGAACCGGCACGAGTGTTACCTCATCGGTTTTTGAGACCGACGCGTCTACCGATTCCGCCACTTCGGCATGGTTCGGCGTGCTCACCAGAACGGGTATCTGGTTCTGAAACGCGGCTGCAAAATTACGGATTTTTTTTGTTTGCGCAAGTAACTTTTGAAAAAAACGTTGTTTTTATTGATTCTATTGATGTAAAGTATTGGAATTCAATTGCTTTATATTTATTGCTTGTTTTGGTGAAATAAAGTGTTGTCAACAAAGAGAAAATCGCTAATTTTGCAGCCTCAATCAACACATTTACAAATGCCAGGAAAATTCGTTTCCATTTTTGCCGGAAGAGCCACTTCGGAACTGGGTGCAAAGATTGCGGAAGCCTATAGTCGCCAAGAGAATAAGCCAGATTTCAAATTGGGGAATTCTCCAGTATCCGTTTTCTCTGACGGTGAATTTCAACCTTGTTATGAAGACAGCATCCGTGGTCATCACGTGTTTATTGTGCAGTCCACCATGCCGCCTACCGAGAATCTGATGGAGCTTTTGCTTATGATTGATGCGGCCAAGCGCGCCTCGGCCCATAAAATCATCGCCGTGATTCCTTATTTCGGATGGGCTCGTCAGGACCGTAAGGACCAACCTCGTGTGAGCATTGGCTCCAAGTTGGTGGCCAACTTGTTGGTTGCTGCTGGTGTCAACCGCATCATCACACTCGACCTTCATGCCGACCAAATCCAAGGTTTCTTCGACATCCCCGTGGATGCACTTTATGCTTCCAGCCTCTTTATTGACCATATCAAGAAGATGCAAATCGAAGACCTGCTGATTGCCGCTCCTGACCTTGGCGCTTCAAAACGTGCTTCGGCCTACGCCAAACGTCTCGGTTGCGACCTTGCCATCTGCCACAAGCATCGTCCGCGTGCCAATGTGGTCGACAGCATGACTCTCATCGGCGACGTGAAAGACAAGAACGTGATTATCATTGACGACATCATCGACACGGCTGGCACAATTGTGAAAGCTGGTCAGTTGATTATGGACAACGGAGCCAAGAGCGTTCGCGCCTTCGCCACCCACGCCGTTTGCAGTGGTCCCGCCATGGAGCGTTTGGACAATTCGGTGTTCAGCGAAGTGGTGGTCACCGATTCCATTCCGCTGCCGGCCAACGCATCAAAGAAAATCCATGTGGTCAGCACGGCCGATTTGTTTGCCGATGTCATCCACCGCGTGGAATCGTATGAATCGATTAGTTCATTATTCAAATAATGCAAAATCCTGTAGAGACGCGATTTATCGCGTCTCCACAAACAACAATAAACAATTAAACAACAATCAATTAAACAATCAAACACAATGAAAACTGTATCATTGAGCGGTTCTCTCCGCGAGAACGTAGGGAAAAAGGATACTAAGGCTTTGCGTAAGGCCGAGATGGTTCCATGTGTCATGTACGGTGCAGGTGAGGAGCAAGTGCACTTCGCCACTCCTGCCAAGAATTTTTCCAAGATTCTCTTCACCCCTGAGACTTACATCATCGATTTCGAAGTCAACGGCAAGACTTACAAGACCATTCTTCAGGACATTCAGTATCATCCTGTGACTGACCAAGTGTTGCACGCCGACTTCCTCATCGTGAAGGAAGACAAGCCCGTCACCGTTGTGCTGCCTATCGCCCTCGAAGGCTCGGCTGCCGGTGTCATGCGTGGTGGTAAACCCAAGATGGGTATCAAGAAGGTGAAGGTTTGCGGTCTGATTAAGGATCTCCCGGACTATGTGAAAGTCAACATCAGCAATGTGAACATCAACGAAGCCATCAAGGTGAAGGATCTGAACATTGAGAATGTGACGCCTGTCACTCCTGGCTACACCGTCATCTTTGCAGTCAACGCTGCCCGTGGTGCTGTTACTGCATCCGAAGAGACTGAAGAGTAAATTTTTTTGTTTTCATAATGAGGGCCGTCTTCGGGCGGCCTTTTTTAGTTGGTAGTTATCAGTTGCCAGTTGTTGGGCTGTCACAGCGTGGCAGCCGAAGATTATATAGTAATGTCAATAATTAGTTGTATCTTTGCACGCCTTTTTCGTAAAGAAAAACAAAACCAACCCAATGAGATGAAATACCTGATAGCCTGTTTGGGAAACATCGGTGCCGAATACGACAACACCCGTCATAATATTGGCTTCAAGATTGCCGACCGCTTGGCGAAAGACCTTGAGGGTACTTTCACTACAAATCGCCTTGCCCAGACTTCGGAGATGAAATACAAGGGCAAGACCCTGCTTGTCATCAAACCCACGACCTACATGAACCTGAGCGGCAAGGCGGTGAAGTACTGGCTGCAGCAGGAGAAGATTCCAATGGAGAATCTGTTGGTCGTCAACGATGACATCGCTTTGCCTTTGGGCACGTTGCGCCTTCGCAAACAGGGTGCCGATGGTGGCCATAACGGCTTGACCGACATCATTGAGAAGTTGGGCACCAACGTGTTTTGTCGTTTGCGTTTCGGTTTGGGCGACGATTTTCCCCGCGGTCGTCAGATTGACTTCGTCTTGGGACAATGGAAACCCTCGGAAGAGCCCATCGTCGACCAAAAAGTGGATGAAGCTGTGGAAATCATCAAGAGTTTTGTCGTTCAGGGGCCGGACAGGACGATGAACCAGTTCAACAAAAAGTGATTTTGTTTTGAGAAAGTTGCTGAATAATGTTTTTTTCGTATTTTTGCAAAAAAACGAAAACTATGTTTGAAACAGCAAATTTAAATATTGACGGTCAAACACTTAATCGAGCTTATCTTTATGCGCAAGCGCATAATATGGATTTGTCGGCGGTGATCGAAGCGTTCCTATTGCAGTTTGCAATGGGGAAAATTCAGGATGTGCGCAATATGCTTATTTCCAAGGAAGTAATGGAATTGGCTGGAAGTATTCCTGTGACAGGAGTGTCTGATGATTGGAAAGCTGAAAAAGAAGCCTATCTCATTGAAAAATATTGCCAATGAAACTGTTTATTGATACCAATATTATCCTTGACTTGTTGCCCTATCGCGAGATGAGAGCGGATTCAAGGTGTCTGATATTCCCGTGATGAATGTTACCGAGTTTCTGAATGTTTTTATCGGATAAGCGTTTTTAGTTTTCTTCCGCCTCCCGAGCCTTCTTGTCCTTCAGCGACCCTTCAAAAATATCAAATCTCACGAAACGGCACTCCAAAGGCCCGTTCCAAATAGGTATCTTAGCCGTTGGCTTTAGGCCAACATGCTTTAAAGCCACGGCATCATCGGTGATGAGCCAGCACTGGAAGCCTTGGAAGTTGTGCTTCAAGGTGTGCCCGATTTCCTCATATAGCGTGTCGATGTCATCTTCCTCTAAACGGTCACCGTAGGGCGGGTTGATGATGAGGATGCCACCGCCTTCGGGTGGGGTGAGGTCGTGCATGTCCTTTTTCATCAGGTGGATGTCGTGCTGCAGGTGAGCGTAGTTGATGTTGCCTTCAGCAATGGCCACGGCCTTTGGTGAGCGGTCGGAGGCCCATATTTCATGGTCGAAATCACAAATCTTTTCATCGGCCTCTTGGCGGATGCGCTGCCACAGTTCGGCATCGTAATCATCCCATTTCATGAAACCCCATTGCTTGCGATAGTAGCCCGGCGGTATCTTCATCGCATACATCGCTGCCTCGATGGGCAATGTGCCCGAACCGCACATGCAGTCAAGGAAGTTGCTGTCGGCCTTCCAGCCTGAGAGTTGGATAAGACCTGCCGCCAGCACTTCGTTCATCGGGGCCTTGTCGACTTGTTTGCGGTAGCCACGATGGTGCAGGCTCTCGCCAGAGCTGTCGAAGAGGATGGTCACTTTGTCCTCGCGGATGTGCAGGTTGATGCGCAGGTCGGGGTTCAAAGTGTTGATGTTCGGGCGAATGCCGTATACATCGCGGAACTGGTCAACGATGGCGTCTTTCATGGTCAGGCCTGCATATTGCGAGTGGGTGAAAAACCGTCCGCTCGTCACGGCATCGATGCAGAAGGTCTGGTCGGTGCGGAGCAACTCACACCAGTTGATTTCTTTTACCTTATTATATAAGTCATCGGGGTTCTTGGCAAAGAAGTTCTTGAAAGGCTTCAACACCTTGAGGGCTGTGCGCACCTCATAATTAATCCGGTACATCAGTTCCTTGTTGCCTTCGCAAATGACGGCGCGGTGCATGGGGCGCACGTTTTTTGCTCCTAAGGCCTTAATCTCGGCGGCCAGCACGTCTTCGAGTCCGGCGGCAGTTTTGGTGATCAGTTGGTAATTGTCTTCCATGCGTGGTAATTTGCTGCAAAAATAAGGTTTATTGTTGAATCGTTGAAGAGTTTAACCGTTTAATTGTTGAATCAAGGAGATTTTCGAGGGGAGATACGATTTATTTTTCTAAATTTGCCGCCGCTTTAACCGAATTTTAAATTTTAAATTTTTAATCTTTAAATTATATGAAGAAAGTATTAGGAATCATCGCGATGGCCATCATGGTTTCGGTGGGTCGCGTGTATGCCGATGAAGGCATGTGGCTCCCGATGTTCGTCGAGCGCCTGAACTATGTTGACATGCAGAAGATGGGGCTGCAACTGACCCCTGAAGAGCTTTACAGCATCAACCACAGCAGTCTGAAAGACGCTATCGTTGGCCTCGGCAGCGATGCCATGCCACGCGGCTTCTTCTGCACGGGTGAGATTGTGAGCGAACATGGCTTGCTTTTCACCAACCACCACTGTGGCTACGGTGCCATCCAAAAGCTCAGCTCCGACCAACACGACTACCTCCGTGACGGCTTCTGGGCCAAGAACTACGGCGAGGAACTGCCCGCTCCCGAAATGACCGCCAGCTTCCTCATCCGCATGGAAGATGTGACCAAGGACATCCTCGGTGTGGTAACCGACGACATGGACTATCAAGATCAACAGGCTGCCATCCGCAAGAAAATCAAGGAATTGGAAACTGCTGCTTCGGAAGATGGCAAGTACAACCCCGTCATCAAGGGCTTCTTTGAGGGCAACGAGTATTACATGTTTGTCTATCAAGTGTTCCCCGACGTGCGTCTCGTGGGCGTGGCCAACTCGTCGATTGGCAAGTTTGGCGGCGACACCGACAACTGGATGTGGCCCCGTCACACCGGCGACTTCTCAATCTTCCGCGTCTATGCTGACAAGAACGGTAATCCTGCCGCTTACAGCAAGGACAACGTGCCGTTGACCCCCAAGCATCACCTTCCCATCAGCCTCGACGGCGTGCAGAAGGATGACTTCACCATGATTTGGGGCTTCCCAGGCAGCACCGAGCGTTACATGTCGAGCTACGGTATCGACTACAATGTGGACACTTTCTATCCCATCATCATCGACATCTTTGGCAAGCAACTCGAAGTGATGGATGAGTTCATGCAAGCTGATGAGCACATCAACCTGATGTATGCCGACAACCACGCTGGCTTGGCCAACACTTGGAAGAACTTCATCGGCCAGTGCAAGATGCTCCGCAAGAACAAGGTGAGCGAAAGCAAGGTCGCTTTGGAGAAGAACTTCACCAACTGGGTCAATAAGAACAACAAGGTTGAATATAAAAACGCTCTCCCGAACCTGAAGGCTGCTTATAAGAACATGGGCGACGTGGCCAAGTACATCTACTATCCCAACTTTGTATCGAACGTTGGTGCCGCTGGCATTGCTGGCCAGTTTGCTTCTTACTACGAGGCCTACCAAAATAAGGACAAGGAAGCCCAGGAAATGGCTCTTATGCTGCTCCAAGGTATGAATGTCGATGAACTCTTCGCCGAGACCGACCCGCAAGTGGAGAAGAAGACTTTTGCCGAATTGTTGAAGACCTACAAGAGCGCTTTCAAGGCTGACGAACTGCCTGAAATCTACAACATCATCGACAAGAAGTTCAAGGGTGACATCGACGCTTTCACCGAGGAGGTCTACACCAAGTCCATCTTCGCCACTCCTGAGAGCATCAAGGCCTTCTTGGCCAAACCCAATCCCAAGAAGATCGGTAAGGATTATGCCTTCATCATGAATACCTCGATGATGGAAGTCATTATGAACCATGTGGGTGAGTATCGTTCAGCGATGCAGGCTGTGAGCGAGAATGACCATGTCTTCGTGAAGGGTCTGCGTGAGTACTACGCTGCCACACAGCCCGAGAAGAGCCTCTATCCTGATGCCAACTCGACAATGCGTATGAGCTACGGTTCCGTTCAGGATTACATGCCTGCCGACGCTGTGCATTACGACTACATCTGCACCGCCAACGGTATCCTCGAGAAGTACGTTCCTGGTGACTATGAGTTTGACGCTCCCAAGCGCCTCATCGAGCTTATTGAGAAGAAAGACTTTGGTGCCTACGCCGACGAAAACGGTGAACTGGTGGTTTGCTTCTTGTCGACCAACGACATCACTGGTGGTAACTCCGGTAGCCCCATCATGAACGGCAAGGGCGAACTCATCGGCCTCGCCTTCGACGGCAACTGGGAAGCCATGAGCGGCGACGTCAACTTTGAGCCCAAACTGCAACGCACCATCAACGTCGACATCCGTTACGTGCTCTTCGTCATCGACAAATACGCCGGTGCCACCAACCTCATCGACGAGCTTGACATTCGCAAGGGCGAACCCAAGCCTTTGCGCGTTGAAGAAGAGAAAATCTGATTGTAGAGACGCAAAATGTTGCATCTCTACCGCAAAAAACGGTCAATTTAACACATTGGCCGTTTTTTTGTTTACTTTTGCGGCAAATATTGATGCAAATATGGCGAAGCGTTTTTGTATTATATTGTTTGTGTTTTTTGCCGTCGTAGCAGCAAAAGCCCAAAACGACACGGTCGTCTTTTCGGCTCCGGGCGGGTTCTATGAGGATGCTTTTGCCTTGGAAATGTACAATTTCTATCCCCAGAACCATATCCGCTACACCACCAATGGAAACCGACCTACGGTTCAGTCTCCGTTGTATGAAGAACCGCTGCAGTTAGATAATAGAAAGTATTCGAAATCAGATATTTATACCATTCCGAATTGTCCTGAACCAGATTTTTTCCTGCCTGATTCGGTGCAGCACTGCATTGTGATTCGGGCGGCTGTTTTCGATGAAAATGATAGTTGTGTGAGCAACGTGGTCACGAACAGTTATTTTATCAAGTCTTTGGGTTGCGATACACATGGTTTGCCAGCTTTCTCGCTCTGTGCTGACTCGCTCGACTTGTTTGATTATGAGCGGGGCATTTTTATTCCAGGAATTCATTACGATCCATTAGATCCCTATGCAACTGGCAATTATTTTATGAAAGGCCGCGAATGGGAGCGACTGAGCAACATTGAGTTTTATGAGTTTGAAAATAATGCAGGCATCAACCAGCAGGTTGGCTTGCGCACGCATGGCAGACAATCTAGGTGGAGGAATCAGAAAAGTTTTACTCTTTATGCCCGCGAAGAATATGGAAAGAAACGCATAAAATATAATTTCTTCGATACTACCCCGATTGAAAAGTTCAAACGACTAACTCTTCGACCCTATTCTAGTACTTGGAACGGGGCAGGCTGCCAGGACTACCTCTGCAACCGCATCGCCCAGTCACTGAATGTGGAGACTCTCTCGTCTCGTCCCTGTGTGTTGTTCATCAACGGGGAGTACTGGGGCATCTACTATGTGGAAGAGAAGCCCGATGAGCATTATCTGAAGGACCATCTCGGTGTCAATGAGGACAGTATTACCATCATCAAGGAATGGAATGAAGTCGAATGCGGCAGCCCTGACAATTTCAACGCCTTATACGCTTGGATGGGGCAGGCCAATCTCGCCGATGAGGAACAATATGCCTATGTTGAGGAACACATTGACATCGACAATTTCATCGATTATTATGTCTTTGAATTTTTTGCTGCGAACCTTGACTGGCCTGCCACCAACATCAGGATGTGGCAGGATGGCAACGACAAATGGCGTTGGATTTTGTATGACTGCGACGGCTGCCTTGCAGACCTAGACTTTGACGTCTTTGCCAACGCTACCTACGTCGGGGATGCCGGTTGGCCTACCAGCACACGTGCTACCCTGTTTTTCAGAAAAATGTTGGAGAGCGAGAGGTTTCGAGAGCAATTTACCCTCCGGTTTTATGAGTTGACTTTTTCGACTTTTTTGTATCAGAATACAAAACCGTATTTTGACTACATTTATCAGATTCTTGAGCATGAAGTGCCAAATCAGATTGAGCGCTTCAATTATCCGAGTTCTTTTTCTTCGTGGGAGAACTATAGCATGCCTGTGACCGATTATTTCCTAATGCTGCGACCGCAACACATCATCGAGGATTTGAATGAGTTTTTGTCGGTCAAAGAACTACCCACCATAGTTGTTCATTGTTACCCCAACCCCTTCACCGATGAAATCCACATCAGTTTTGAGGCCGGATATTCAGGTACGGGAGAAATCGGCATTTATGACGTTTTGGGTAGGAATGTTTTTTCCATGTCGTGCCATCTTGTGGAGGGTGAAAACAGTATCACAATTTGTCCGAATCTGCCAAAGGGCATATATGTATTGAAATTGGAAGGCTATACCCAGCGCATAGTGCGTCAATAACTGGATCTTACCGTGTTTGATTTGATAGTTGACAATTCAGTGGGCATCAAAAAGAAATTACTTTTCAATGCTTATCCCATTCTTTTGGGCTTTCTCTTTGATTTGTTGTATAGTGATGGGGGGTGTTGCGCATTTCTTGCAACATGTCATTGACCAGGCTTTCCACAAGATCGCGCTTGGCTTAAGGGGGCAACCATGTCGCGCATCAAGGGTTTGTTTTCGATGAGGTTGTACGCATCCATCAGTAGCACTTGTTCAAATGATGCGTTTTGGATGATGGTTTGGTAATTCGAAAGATTCCATATCCAAACGGAATCTTATTTGATTTCGTTGATGGCTTGGATTTCATTGATTCTCGGGTTGCGTTCTGTGGGAAGGCTGTTGGAACCAAGGTTTGGGAAATAATGTTCGGGATTGTCGTAAATCATTCGGTCAGCTATGGGCCATAATAGTTGCTCGTAATTACTGTCGGTGAGTGGTATGTTGATTGATGCTAGCGTTGGAGAATCGTGCCGAAGGCTGTCAGTGAAGTGGATGCGGACAGATGCGATCTCTTTTTTGCTATAGCATAAGTTGACCAGTACCCTTTCTGTAAAACCTTCAGAGCCTTTGTTGATTTATTTGTGGAAAGGCAGGGGCTTTGCGGCCTTTGCCTTTCTTTTTTTCCTGAAAATGATAGACAACGCCAGTAAATGCTGCTTTACAAAAAATTGATTTTTAATTATTTGATGTTTTAGATATATAGACAAGGCCTTCTCTTCGTATTGTGTGGCATTTTATTGCGTATTTTTGCACGAAAAATTTGATTCGTTAGTATGAAAAGAAGCTTGTGGCTTGTAGGATTTATTTTCTTTACTGCTTTTTTTGCGAATGCACAAAACGACACGGTCGTCTTTTCGGCTCCGGGCGGGTTCTATGAGGATGTTTTTGCCTTGGAAATGTACAATTTCTATCCCCAGAACCATATCCGTTACACCATCAACGGCAATTGCCCGACAGCTCAGTCTCCGCTTTACACGGCTCCTTTGCAGCTTGATGCCCACCAATACTCTAAGTCGGATATCTATACGATTGTCAATACCATACCATCACAATTTTACCTCCCGAATGATGTCAAGCGGGCCATCGTCATCCGTGCCGCGGTGTTCGACCAAAGTGAGAGATGCGTGAGTCAGGTGGTCAGCAATTCCTATTTCATCCGTTCGTTGGGCTGCGACTTTCATGGTCTGCCAGTATTGTCAATCATGGCCGATTCCTTGGCTTTGTTTGACTACGAGACGGGCATCTTCGTCCCTGGTGTCAACTATGACCCCGCAGATTCGATTGCCACGGGTAACTACAAGATGCGAGGCGATGAATGGGAGCGGCAAATCAACATGGAGTTTTACGACCCCGACAACACGGGTATCAACCAGATTTGTGGCCTGCGTACGCATGGTGGTGCTTCGCGTTGGTTCCAACAGAAAGGCATGAAGTTGTATGCCCGTGCAGAATATGGCAAAAAGCATTTTTTGTTCCGTTTTTTCGAGGACTCGCCGATTGTCAAGTTCAAGCGACTCAACTTGCACCCATTCCGTTGTAGCAACTGGCTGCAGATGGGCGGTACGGACTATATATCGCAAAAGGTGGCAGGAAAACTGTCTTTTGACGCCATGGCGGTTAGGGAAGTCGTGGTGTTTATCAATGGCGAGTATTGGGGCATCTATACGCTGGAAGAGTCTCCTGACGAGCGCTATATCAAAGACCATTATAATGCCGATCTCGATAGTGTGACCATCATCAAGTATTGGGGCGTGCCCAATTATGGCGACCCAGCGGAATGGCTCTCTTTTTATACCTGGATTCGTGATGCCGATCTGACTCAGCCTGATGATTCGGCCTATGCGTATTCGAAAATGGATGTGCCTGGCTTCATCGATTATGTCCTTTTCGAGACTTTTTCAGCTAACCTGGATTGGCCTGACAACAATGTGAAAATCAGTCAAATGGCTCCTGGTAGGCCATTTAGGATGATGTTTTACGATGGCGATGGGTGTTTTTCCAGAGCTGAATATCAGGCTATTGACCATGCGCTCCATGTTGGGGGGAATAGTCGGGTGTTAAGCCGTTTCATGGAAAACAAGGGTTTCAGATTCCAGTTCTGCAAGTGTTATTTCGAACTCAAAAACACGTTTTTTAGCTATAGTTTCTTGAAATCGGTTTTAGATGAATACTGGGACCAAGTGGAAGGTGAGGTTGAGAACCAATACCATAGGTTCCATTTTCCGTGGAGTGTGAACAGGTGTTATGCCGATGTGGAGAAGGCCGATGAATTCCTGCGCCTTCGTGACCAATATTTCATGGAAGAGCTCAGTCCGTACCTTGATGTCAAGGAGAACAATCTGGCTGTGGTTTCGTGTCATCCCAATCCTTTCACCGACGAAGTCCAAATCATGTTGGATGTCGAACAATCGGGAGCGGTGGAACTTGCCATCTACGATGTTATGGGGAGGAAGGTTTTTGCCGAGGCGTGCCATCTTGTGGAAGGAGCAAACGTTTTCACCATACATCCTAAACTGTCAGCTGGCCTGTATGTACTGAAGCTGGGTGGCCATTCGCAGCGTATCGTTCGATACTAAGGATTGTCTATATTATAGTAGTTCTTTTTGATGAGATAGTTGACAATCCAACGGGCATCATAAAGGGATTGCTTCTCCACGGAGATACCGTTTTTGGCTGCTTTTTCCTCGATCTGCTTCATTAGCTCAGGCTTTGTTCGTATTTCTTCCACCTTCTCGGCAACGAGCTGTTCGACGCGGTCGCGTTTAGCCTCGGGGTTGACCATGTCGCGCATCAACGGCTTGCCCTCAATGATGTTGTGGGCTTCCATGAGCAGCACTTGGTCCAACTTGGCGTTTTGGATAACAGTTTGGCAAGTCGAGAGGTTCCACATCCATGCCGAGTCTTTCTTGATTTCGTTGATGGCGAGCACTTCCTTTATCCAAGGATTGCGTGACTTTGGGAGACTGTCGGCGTTCAATTCAGGAAAATAGCGTTCGGGATGGTCGAAAACGATTTTGTATGCGGTACTCCAAAGTTGCGACCTGTCGTTGCTATCGACAATCGGTGTGCCTGTCGCTAAGCCGAGGCTATCGAAGATGTGTTTATAAGTCTTGTCAAGCTCTTTTTTGCTATAGCAAAGATTGAGAATGATTTTCGCGGCAAAGTCGGAGGTGCCTTTGTTCATTTGGTTGCCTGTCGTGAACCACACCACATAGTCGAAATCCAGGAGTTTCTCGATGAAGTCCAGATGGTTAACGCTGGTGGTTTCGGTCAGACTGTCGCCCGAATAGGCAGTGGAAAAGTAGTACCAAAACTCAGTGGTTTCAAACATCTCGTCGAAGGGAACAAACAGGTTCATGGACCAGAAGTAGGAATTGCCGATGAAGAGTACTTTAGGTTTCACGTTGCTCGGCTCTTGCTCGATGCTGACTTCGTGCCTTGGGCAGTAGCCGTATTGGTGCCGTAGGGGAAAAGCCAAGTTAAGGAGCTCTTCAAGGTCGTTGTCGTAGTCGTGGTCGGCATCGCGAATCTGATAGGCTTCACCGATTTTGATTTTCGGCAATTCGATGCCTTTCAGTTCTCCCATGAGGCGCGACAACGAATCGACGGCATAGACGGAAGGGAAGATCCAATGCGCTCCAGCTTGGGGAATGAGTGGGTAGTCGACCGTATCCTTGATTTGCTGGAACCAGTGTGTCATCTCTATGTGCGGGAAACCAGTCTCTTCAAAGCGTTGTGCGAAATAGTCGCAGGCATTGAAAGTGGTCGTGTCTTTTTCGTCTCTTGGGAGGAACTCGGGATAGAGGAAACCCTTTTCGGGAGCCATGAAGACAAGCAGGTCGACGCCGTTCTCTTTCAATATGCTGCGGGCCCAGTTGAGGTATTTCACCTCGCGGTCGAATTTTTCCTTTGCCTCGTCGGTGGAGTTGTGCCAACAAAGCAGTTCCTGGCCGTAATAATCCCTCACACTTTGGGGATAGTAAAGCCAGCCTTTCTTACCGCCAACTACATCCTTCGCATAGGTCTTGTGGTAAAAATCCCAGAGATACTGGTTGTAAAGCCTTATGATGGGCTCCCTGAAACCGAAGTGCTCGCTGGTGTAGGCTTCAGCTTGCTTGGCATAGTCTCCTGAACGGTAGGCATCAAGCTCGAATTCAGGTTTTTCCGCCGTCTCGGTTACGCCGTAGAGTGACTTTGTGGGGATAAAGTGAAACCAACCTTGCAGCATGGGCAAAAATCCCAACGCCATCAGCAGGATGAAAAGCACAAGGTCGTATTTCGGCTTCTTTCCCATTTAGTTTTGCTGTTTTTGCTTGTCCATTTCGATGGC
Source organism: uncultured Bacteroidales bacterium (assembly GCA_946187645.1). Classification (GTDB taxonomy): domain Bacteria; phylum Bacteroidota; class Bacteroidia; order Bacteroidales; family F082; genus Limimorpha. The sequence continues at coordinate 26,420 of CAMHRP010000029.1, forward strand.
ATAAATGGCGTTGAGGCGAAGCATTTCGTCGAGGTCGACACCACGCTCAATGGCCTGCTGCTTGACGCTTTCGAGCCATTCGGGCACACTCTTGATGCGCTCTATGGTCTCTTCGATCATTTTCTGCCTTCGTTTGCCATCGCGGTCAATGAAAGCCTCGTTGGCGGTCTCGCAGAAGCCAAACATGTAGTCGTAAGCATACACGGAAGTGGTGATAATCATCACGAGGTCGACCTGGTCTATGACATTGTAGGCTTCAAGGTAGTCGCTTACCTTGCCTAAAAACTCGATGTCTTTGGTGATGACTTCGTCATCGTATTTCCAATATTCGCAGCGGTCGAAGGCATCGGCAAAAGTTGACTCGTGCAGCTGTATGAAATAACTATCAGCGATGACGAGGATGTTGGGTTTGCGTAGATTGGTGTCGCTCAATGCCATGACAGGCTGGGGCACGGCAGGTTTGCGTATAGGCAGCAGTAGATTCATCAGGCTTTCGATTTCGCCGTCCTGTTTCGAGTATTTGGTGGTCAGATTCTCGTCGACGCAAACGATGTGCGGCATCTCCTGTCCAATGAGGCTACCTATCTTCGATAGAATCGAATCGGCCACAAAGGGGATGGTGCTTTCGGCCCAGTGTGTGCCGTAACGAGTGTACAAGGGGTATTTCGTTTGTCCTTTCAACGACTTGAAATAACTCAGGAAATCGATATGTGGGATGCCGTTTTCCTTGAAGAGTTGGGTGTAGTAGTCCTGAACGCAGAATGACATGATGGAGTCCTGGTATTCTTGTGGCATGTATTCGGGATAGACCCAGGTCTTGGAAGGAGCTTCCACGAAGAGGAAAGCGGTGTTGTGTTGCTTCAGGCTGTCGATGAGCACCAAAGTCTTTTCGATGTCTTTTTGTGCCTTCGTTTTGAAGTAGTCCTCCGAGCCATAGCAGTCTTTCAGCGTTTTGCCCTTGATTTCGTCAAGATAGATTTGGAGATACATCTCTTTGTTGAACCCTGGGACGAGGGTGTTGTTGGTCGGTTTGTTGAAAAGCGAGAACAGGCATTGGTTGTAGATTCTTATGCAAGGCTCGCGGAAGCCACTGTTGCGTTTGGCGTGGTCGGTGAGGTAGTTTTGGAAGGTGCCGTCGTAATAGGTTGTGAACGACAACTTCACGGGTTGCTCGTTGGGGACATAGCCCGCTAAAGGTTTCATCTTGATGACATGGGTGAAGCCTTGAAGTAAGATGGCAGTAAATGCCACAAAGATGATAACGAACTGTATGAGGAAGTGTGGTTTCTTGTTCATGGCTCAGAATCTAAAGTAAATGAAGGGGTTGAAATCGGAAACGCACAACGAACCAGCTGAGAGGATGAACAAGACCAAGGTGATGGCGAACATGGTCCACGAGAGCGGCTTGGAGTAGCTGTCGGCGAAGATGCGGTCTTGAAGCTTTTGTCCGAAGGGGACAAGAGTGAGGAAGGAGAACGCGATGGCAAGGACAAAGACGCACCAGAATTGTGCGTCGCCTGCCACCGTCAAGCCGCCTTTGAAAGAGAACAAAGCTTGATAGAACGCGCCTGCATCGGCTGCCGTGTCGACGCGGAAGAGTACCCAACCCATGGCCACAAGGAAGAAGGTGATGACGACGGAGGGTAGCATGCCTATCTTCTTTAATGCGTTTTTGAGGAAGAGTTTGTCGGCGCAGATGAACAAGCCGTGGAAAGCGCCCCAAAGGACGAAGTTCCACGAGGCTCCATGCCACAGACCCGAGAGCAGGAAACAGAGCCACAGGTTGAAATACATGCGTCCCTTGCCCTTGCGGTTGCCGCCAAGCGGGATGTAGAGGTAGTTCATGATGAAGTTGCCCAAGGTCATGTGCCAGCGTTTCCAGAACTCGGTGACGCTGCGGCTGGTGTAAGGGTCGTTGAAGTTCTCGGGGAAACGGAAGCCCATCATCTTGCCCAAGCCGATGGCCATGTCGCTGTAGCCCGAGAAGTCGAAGTAGATTTGGAAAGTATAGGCGAGGATGCCGATCCAAGCCGTGCCTGTAGCCAAGTCGCCGTATGCCATGCCAAACACTTGGTCGGCGTAGGCGGCCATGGTGTTGGCGATGAGCACTTTCTTTGCCAAACCGATAACGAAGCGGTAGAAACCCACCACGCGGTCTTCCATTGTGCTTGTACGCGAGACTAATTGTGCAGCCACGCTGTTGTAGTTGACGATTGGACCTGCGATGAGTTGCGGGAACATCATGATATACAGTACATAATCGGTCAGCTTTTGGCTGGGCGGTGTCGTGCCACGATACACATCAATGGTGTAGGTGATGGATTGGAAAGTGAAAAACGAGATGCCTATGGGCAAGGCTACCTTCATCCAACCTATTGGTTCATGGTGTGCCCACCCCAAAATGGTGTTGAGGTTCTCCATGAAGAAGTTGGCGTATTTGAAATAGAGCAGCAGCCCCAATGCCATGACGACGGATAGTCCACAGAGCAGTTTCTTTTTTGTAGAGACGGTGTGCACACCGTCTGTACAACGCCCCATCGCCCTGACGATGAAATAGTTGATAACGCATTCGCCGACAAGCAGAAACACAAAGTCGGGGGCGCCGTAGGCATAAAACACGATGGAGAAGAGCAGGAGTGTGTAGTTTCTGAATTTCTGCGGTGTGATGAAATAGGCTATCAAGAAGATAGGCAGAAAAAAGAAAAGGAATATGTTGCTACTGAATACCATGAAGATTAGAACCTGAAATAGATGAACGGGCTAAATCCACTAGCGTTCAATGCGCCGAGGCAGAAGATGAAGGCCAGGATACTGATCACGAAGGCGATGATATGCTGACGGCGGTTATATTCAGTGAAGTAGACTTTGTCCTGTACTTTGAGGCCGAATTTAGAGAGGGTGAAGAAGGAGAAGAAGGCGGCCACAAGCATGGTCACATAGAGGTGTGGGTTGTCGCCGAAATGGAAAGGAACGAAATCGAAGGCAAACAGCCGCTTGATGAACAACCACGACAGGTCGATGCGTTCGATGCGGAAGAAGCAGCGCGTCAGCACGATGATGAGGAAGGTGAAAAATACACTCGGTATTCGTCCTAATCGTTCGTTGAATTTCTTGAGGAAGAGTTTGTCGGCACAGATGAAGATGCCTTGCAATGCACCGTAGACCACAAAGTTCCATGCTGCGCCGTGCCACAAACCTGAGATGAGGAAGCAGAACCAAAGGTTGAAGTATTTGCGTGCTTCGGTCTTCACGCGGCTGCCGCCCAAGGGGAAGTAGAGGTAGTTCTTGATGAATACACTGAAGGTCTGGTGCCAACGACGCCAAAACTCCGAAATGGTTGTGGAAACGTACGGATTGTCAAAGTTCTCGGGAAACTTGAAACCCATCATGCGGCCCAAGCCGATGGCCATGTCAGAATAACCAGCAAAGTCGAAATAGATTTGGAAGGTGAAGGCGAAGATGGCTATCCAAGCACTGGTGGAGTCGATGGTCGCTATTTTGTTGGCGATGTCGGCCAATTGGGCGGAGGTCAGCACGTCGTAGTTGGAAGGCCCCAAGATCTTGTCGACTTGGAACCCGATGACGTCGGCAATCAGCACCTTCTTGCACAAGCCGATGACGAAGCGATAGAAGCCTTGCAGGCGGTCGGTGTAGAGCGACTCGCGGCTGCGGATTTGGTCGGCGATGTCGCAGTAGCGCACTATGGGGCCGGCAATCAGCTGCGGGAACATTACGATGTAGAGCATGTAGTCGCTCAGCCGTTGCATCGGCTCGTTCACTTTGCGGTAAGTGTCCAAGGTGTAGGTGACGCTTTGGAATGAGAAGAACGAGATACCTATGGGCAGCAGGATTTTGGTCCATTGTAGTGGTTCGGCATGGAACCAGCCTCTTACAGTGTTGATGTTCTGCATGGTGAAGTTGCCGTACTTAAAGTAGAAGAGCAATCCAATGCTGATAGCGATGGAGATTCCGCAGAGCACCTTCTTCAGGCCAGGTTTCTCTGTTTTGTTCATCCAGCGCACCAAGTAGAAGTTGGCGATGACCGACACGATGAGGTGGATGATGAACTCGGGCGCGCCCCAGGCATAGAACACCAGCGAGGCGAGTAGCAGGAAGTAGTTGCGCCCTTTCCTCGGCAGGATGAAATACACGAGGAAGAAGATGGGCATGAAATAGAGTAGGAATATGTTGCTGCTGAATACCATATATGACTTCTTAACTTGTTACTGGAATAGTTCGCCTTTCTCGATTTGTTGATTGATGACCCATAAGGCATCTTTTTCAAGCATCACCTCAAAGGAGATGTTTCGCTCTTTGGCTTTTTGTTGGATCATATTGACCATTTCAGGATTGTGCCGCCATTTTTCCATGATTTCCAGTTTTTTCATTTGGATAAATGTCGCTGTGTCGAAAACGACTTCATCACGGATGAGCGATTCTCCTTGATCCATGCGTTTGGCTTCTTCCTTTAAGGCATCATCTAGGCTTATGGCTTTTTGGGTGGCATACATTTGGATGGAAGAAAGCCAGTCTTTGTCGGCTTTGATGCGATTGGCGAACAAGGCTTGTTCGATGCGCTTGGTGTTGCGGATGGTTGGCATTTCCTCCCCTTCGAGGCCGGGGATGAGTTCGGGGTCGTTTCTCAACATATAGGCCATGTTGTTGCGCACCTCTTCTTCGGTCATGTCGGAGTAGCCTTCATAATTGCGCATTTGTTTGGCCATGTTAGTGACGGTGGCCTCAAAGAGGCTGTCGCTCACGCAAAGCTGCAACAGGGCGTCCTTGGCGAAGCCGTAGGTGGCCTCCCACCATTGGTGGCCAGCCGAGTAGAACACCACATAGTCGGCATTGAGGATATGGCGCAGGCGGTCGATGTCTTTCATGGCGTCTTCGTTCGATTTGTAGTGCTTGGGCAATTCCGTCCCGAAGTGCTCGTTGACGGCCAAGGCGTAAAACAGGTAGCCGTCCTTGCCGGGCACGATGAAGTGGCAGTAGGTCTTGTTGAAGGCCGTCCAGAGGTATTGGTTGTAGATGCGGATGATGGGTTCGCGCAGCCCGAAGTTCTCGCTGGCGTATTTCTCGATTTGCGTCTGGTAGGCATTTGTGCGGTAGCTGTCGAAGGTCAATTCGGGCTTGGGTGTAGGCTCGAAGGCGCCTATCAGGGGCTTCACCATGATGAGGCCCGTGTGCTCCTGAATCAAGGGCAAGAAGATGAACGCCATCAGCAGGGCGAACAATATCAGGTCGTATCTTATTCTGGGCTTCCTCATGGTTTTTCCTCCAAAATGATTTCTCCCTTTTCCACCTTTCTGTTGATGATCCACTGCGCATCGGCGCGAAGCTGTTCTTCGAAAGCCTTGCCGTTCTTCTCCGCCTTTTCCTCGATTTGCTTGACGACTTGCGGCTTGTTTCTCATTTCCTCCATCATGCCACGGACAAGTATCTCCATTTTGGCCTCGGCAGGAATCTCTTCGGTCATGTCGCGCATCAGGGGCTTGCCGTTGATGACATTCTGGGCTTCAGACTTCAGCAGGTCGTCGATGGCGACATTCTGGAGATAAGACTGGTATTCCATGGCGCTCATCCATTGTGGGTCGTTTTTTATTTCCTTGATGGCCAGCACCTCTGGGATTCTTGGGTTTCGGGCCGTGGGGATGCTGTCGCCCGCCAGTTCCACGAAATAGTGTTCGATGCCTTTCTTGAGGGTCGTGTTTGCGATGCGCCATATATGGTTGTTGCGTTCCGCGTTGGTCATGTCTTTGGTTTTCAGGAGCGTCAGGCTGTCTCTGCGAAGGCTGTCCAGTATGCGGTAGCGCGTTGCTTGCACCACGCTGTCGTCGAGGCAAAGGCTCATCAAGGCGGTTTCGGCAAACATGTAGCTCGTTTTGTACATTTGGTTGCCATCGGTGAACCACACCACATAATCGTGGTCGAGCACTTTCTGCAAGATGTCGAGCGTGCCTACGCTGGCTTGGAATTGGTAGTTCTTGCCATAGTTGGCGGTCGAATTATAGAACCAGTATTCGGAGTGGGAGAACATGTCGTCGAACGGAATGAAGTAGTGCATTCGCCAGAGGAACGAGTTGCCGACGAAGAGCACGCTGGGCCATATCGTGGCCGAGTCTTTCACGATGGTCACTTCGGCGTCGAGCAGCTTGTCGTCGTTGTGGGGGAGCTTGCGCATCAGGTTGAGGGTGTTTTCAAGGTCGCTGTCGCCCAACTTGGTCTTGGGCGCGCTTTCGCGCAGCGGCCCGATTTTCATCTCAGGGAAGCGTTGCCCGTTGAGCGCTCCCATGAAGCGGAACAAGGAGTCGGCGGCAAGCACTGCCGAGAACCCCCAGTGGGCGCCCGCCTGGGGCATGAGCGAATAGGGCAGCGTGTCGGCTTCCTTGAGTTCGAGGAACCATTTTGTCATCTCTATGTAAGGGAAGCCGTATTCGTCGAATTTGGCGGAATAGTATTCACGGGCGTTGACGGTGGTGGTGTCGTGCTTGCGGTAGGGTAGGTGCTCCGGATAAAGGAAACCCTTGTCGGGGGCCATGAACATGAGGAACTCAATGCCATAGTCTTTCAGCACGCCACGCAGTTTCCACATCAAACGGGCCTCGCGGTCGAAATCGGCGCAGGCCTCTTCCTTCGTGTCGTACCAGCGGTACATTTCGGTGCCGTAATACTCGTTGACGTGTTGTATATAATACGACCAATAGTCTTTCCCGATGACGACTTCCTCGCTGTAGGTCTTGCGGAAGAAATCATACAGGAACTGGTTGTACATTCTGATGAGGGGTTGCCTGAATCCGAAATGCTCGCCAAGATAGCGTTCGGTTTGCGTTTGGAAAGTGGTGGTGCGGTAGTTGTCCCAAGTCAGTTCGGGTTGTGGTGCAGGCTCGTAGACGCCACTCAACGGCTTGGCTGAATCCATCGGGAGCAGCTGCCTGATGCCGAAGCAGCCCAAAAGGAGCATCGTCAACACAAACAAGACCGTTGGGATGATTCTACGCTTTTCCATGACTCAGAACCTGAAATAGATGAAAGGACTAAAGCTGGTGGCGTTCAATGCGGCCACGCAGAACACGAAGGCGAAAGCGGCCACAATCCAAACCGCGATGGATTGCTTGTCGTTGAACTCGGTGAAGTAGGCCTTCTCCTGCACCTTCTGGCCAAACTTGGTTAGCGTGAGGAACGAGAAGAGGGCCGCCACCATCATCGTGACGTAGAGTTGGGCGTTGCCGCCGAAAGGCAGCCATGCAAAATCGAAGGCGAACATGCGCTTGATGAGCAGCCAGGCCAAGCCGAAGTCCTCGACGCGGAAGAACACCCAGATGATGTTCACCGTGAGGAAGGTGAGGATGACGCTGGGCACCGTGCCTATCTTTTTCATCACCTTGCCGAGGAAGAGCTTGTCGGCGCAGATGAAGAAGCCGTGCAACGCGCCCCAAACCACGAAGTTCCACGAGGCGCCATGCCAAAGGCCCGACAGCAGGAAGCAGACCCAAAGGTTGAGGTACATGCGTCCCTTGCCCTTGCGGTTGCCGCCGAGCGGGATGTAGAGGTAGTTCATGATGAACGCGCCCAAGGTCATGTGCCAACGGCGCCAAAACTCTGTGATGCTACGAGAGGTGTAGGGGTTGTCGAAGTTCTCGGGGAAGCGGAAGCCCATGATGCGACCCAAGCCGATGGCCATGTCGCTATAGCCGGCAAAGTCGAAGTAGATCTGGAAGGTGTAGGCCAACGACACGATCCAGGCCGAGGTGCTGTCCAATTCGGCGACACGGGTAAAAATGTCGGAGATTTGCCATGCTTCCAAAAGGGAGAAATTCGCGGGGCCTAAAACGGCATCCACTTGGGCACCGATGACATCGGCGATGAGAATCTTCTTACATAGGCCGATGACGAAGCGGTAGAAACCATGCAAGCGGTCGTCCATGGTCGATTCACGGTTACGGATTTGGTCGGCCACGTCGCAATAGCGGATGATGGGACCGGCAATCAGCTGCGGGAACATGGTGATATACAGCACGAAGTCGGTGAGCTTCTCCATCGGTTGGTTCACGCCACGGTAGGTGTCCAAGGTGTAGGTGACGCTTTGGAACGAGAAGAACGAGATGCCGATGGGCAGCATGATGCGTTTCCAGGTGAGGGGCGCGTGTCCCGTGAGGCCGAGGATGGCATTCAGGTTTTCCATCGTGAAGTTGCCGTATTTGTAGAACACGAGCAGCCCGATGGGAATGATGATCGACAGGCCGCAAAGCAGTTTCTTCAGGCCTTTCTTCTCGGTCTTGCACATCCATTTGACCAGGAAGAAGTTGGCCACCGTGGAGCCGACAAGCTGGAAGATGAACTCGGGTGCTCCCCAGGCATAGAAAATGAGCGAGGCCAGCAGAAGCACATAGTTCCGGGCTTTCCTCGGCGTGAGGAAATAGACCAGGAAGAAGGCTGGCATGAAATAGAGTAGGAAAATGTTACTGCTGAATACCATGGCTTTCTGGTTTAGGATTCATGTCATTGTTGTTTACGGGCCATTTCAGTGTGCCTTGTTGGATTTTGTGATTAACCACCCACAGCGCGTCGTCGCGGAGGGCTTTATCTAAGGTCTTGTTATATTTGGTCGCCTTTTCGCGTATCGATTGCATCGCTTCCGGATTGGATTTAAGCGATTCAATGGTGCGTTGGATTTCACATTCGATGAAAGTTGCCGAGTCCATAGTAATATAGTCATCATGTTTAGGCCAATTCAAAGTGCCATTTTGGATTTTGTAGTTGACTATCCATTTTGCATCGTCACGTACGGCTTTCTCGACGGTCTTGTTGAATTGTTTGGCTTTTTCGCGTATCGATTCCATGGATTTTGGACTGGCCAAGATATCAGCGATGGTACGCTGGATTTCGCGTTCGATGAAGGAGGCCGAGTCCATGATGGCATCGCTGTCTTTTACTCCTAACGCCTTCAAAGCCTTTTGCGTGAAGCCGTCGTTCATGCGGTATTGTTGCGTGGCGCAGTAACTAAGTACGACGAAATCAGATGAAAGCAACTCTTCCGCAAGGTCAAGCTCGTCGAGGGAATTGTACCGGTCATCGTAATAAATAGTGTTGTTGTAGTACCAATAAGGAGCTCTGGAGAAAATCTCTTTCAAAGGCAGTTGATCCGCTATGGTCCACCAGAACGAGTCGCCGATGACAATTATCTTTGGCTTTGTGGCGGTGGTGTCGCCGTCGGTCTTGCAGTCAGCATAGCAATATTTGGGTTTACGGACGGGTCGCATCAGGTTGAGCAAATCCTCAAGGTCGCCATCGGGACGGCGGGCTTCGTCATATTCCCTAGGTCCGATGACGAGGTTTTTCATATTCATGCCGCCAAGGTGTTCCATATATCGGATGAGTGTGTCGGCACTAAGCAGTGCCGCATATTTCGACCAGTGCATACCTGTTTGTGGAAATAGCGCGAAGTCGGCTGTGTCCTTTATCTGAAGGAACCATTGTTCCAGATTCAAGTGGTTGATGCCAAGTCGGGTGAAGTTATCTTCGTTATAGAATCGTGCCGAGATTTTAGGTGTTCCTTGATAGGTAGTGTCGTGATTTTCTGGGATATACTCTGGATAAATTAGGTCTTTAGCAGGAACAAGACAGACAAAGAGATGGACACCGTGGGATTCAAGGATTTGTTGCAGATGAAGTAGCTTGTGTGCCTCTTTTGAAAGCATCGAAGCCATCTGGGTGGAGTCGGCAGCAAAATAGCGGAAGAGCCGCTGTTCATGGTCAGATACCGATCCGGGCTCATAAAACCAGCGGTCTTTTCCGAACACGATTTGCTCTTTGCTGACGTAGGTTTTACGGAAGACATCCCAAAGGTATTGGTTGTATAGCCTAAGAATAGGCTCTCTCATGCCGAAGTTCTCGCTCGAATACTTGTCGATCTGGGCTTGATAAGTGTTCGTTTTGTAACTCTCGAAGGTGAGCTCGGGTTTGGTGGTGGGCATGAACACGCCGTTCAAAGGTTTCACGGGAAAGATACCGGTCCATTCCTGTATGATGGGTATAAACAGTATGACCATCAACAGGACAAACAGCAACAAATCATATTTTACTTTGATTCTTCCCATGACATGAGTTTTTTTCTTGATCGGCTAGGGATTTGCAAGATGCCTTGTTCTAACTTGTAATTCACGACCCAAAGGGCATCATCATATAGGGCTTGCTCAAGTGTCTTGCCATATTTCAAAGCCTTCTGGTTGATGTCTTCCATCTGTTTTTCATCGCCTTTGATTTGTTGGATGACTTTTTCCACTTCTTGTTCAATGAAGGTCAATGAATCGATGTTGAAATAGGCATCAACGCATCTTGAGCGTTTGGTGGGAAGGCTGTCGTTCAGCGCAGGGAAATACTTGCCTAGATTATTGTTGATGAGCCATTTGACCTCGTTGTTAACAGTTTCGTCTAAGGTCTTGTATTGTGATGCGGCTTTGTCTTTCAGCTTTTCCATCCATGACGAATCGGAACGGATTAGCTGCTCAAGGGTGGTCCTTACTGATGCGATTTCTTCCGGGTCGTAGCAAAGTGCGATCAGGGCGTCTTTTGTGAAGTCGTTGTTCAGCTTATACTGTTGTGTCGCACTATAAAACAACATGATGAAATCGGCAGAAAGCAGTTGCTCAGCCAAATTGACTTCGTTTACGGAAGAATAGTTGTCGTCGAAGTAGATGGTGCTGTTGTAATACCAATAGGGTGATGAGGAAAAGATGCTATTCATTGGTATTTGGTTGGAAATGTTCCACCAGAAAGAATCGCCAACGGTAATCAGTTTTGGCATTACTGCGGCTGTGTCTTCTTCAATACTAACGTTAGCATAATAGTATTGTGAGTTGGGGAGAGGACGTATCAGATTCAGCAGGCTCTCAAGGTCATCGTCGGAATTGTTTGCTTTGTCAAGCGTTCTGGGTCCAATGACAATGTTCTTCATGTTGATGTCGCCCAAATGTTCCATATAACGGATCAAGGTGTCTGCTGCGAACAGAGATGCATAGTAAGACCAATGGGTCCCTGTCTTTGGAAACAGCGGAAAGTCGGCAGTGTCTTTCATCTGGAGGAACCATTGCTCAAGGTTCAGATGATTGATGCCAAGCTGGGTGTATTTTTCCTCATTGAAGAATCTGGCCGAGATTTTTGGCTCATCGTCGAATCTTTTATCTTGGTTTTCAGGAAGGTGTTCTGGACAAATCAGGTCTTTGGCTGGCACTTGGCATACAAAAAGACGTGTGCCATAAGGTTCAAGTAATTGCTGCAGCTGTAGCACCCGATGTGCTTCTTCTGTCAGCATGGAAGCCATCTGCGCTGAATCGTAGGCGTAGTTGCGGAACTGTATCTGGTAATAGTCCGCCACCACCCAGGGCTCATACAGCCAGCCGTCTTTCCCGAAGGTCAAAATTCCTGCACCGACTGGCGTTTTCTGATAACAATCCCACAGATATTGGTTGTATAGCCTAACAAGCGGCTCACGGAATCCGAAATTTTGTTTTAGATAGCCTTCTGTTTGTTCCTGAAAACTACCGTCGCGACAGTTTTGAAAGGTCAAGGAGGGTTGAGGAATAGGAACCTCAACGCCATTCAGTTTCTTGAAATCCCACACATGTGTGGCTTTCTGAAACATGGAGGCAAAAAGGAGCAGTCCTGTTAGGGTGAATAATATGACCTTGACGAGGTTTTTCATTATGAAATGATTCATAGAATCTGCAAAAATACGAAAAACTATCCTCATCATGCCGAAAAATCTTAGTTTTGCAGCATGAAAACAAAGAAGATAGAACTGCTCTCGCCTGCCAAAGATTGTGAGGTGGGTATGGCTGCCATCAACCATGGTGCGGATGCCGTTTATATTGGAGGCCCCGATTTTGGCGCACGCGAAAAGGCTTCCAACTCGATTGAAGACATTGAACGCCTTTGCCGCCATGCGGCCTTGTATGACGCGAAGGTGTATGTTACGTTGAATACCCTGCTTTATGACAATGAGTTGGAACGTGCCCGCAAGATGGCTTACGACTGCTGGAATGCGGGTGTCGATGCACTGATTGTGCAGGACATGCAGTTGCTGCAAGTCGACCTTCCGCCCATTCCGCTCCATGCCAGCACACAATGCGACAACCTGACGGTGGAGAAGGTGCAACAACTTGAACAATTGGGCTTTAGTCAAGTGGTCTTAGGTCGTGAGCTGAGCCTGAAGCAGATTCGTGAGATTCGTGAAAAAACGACTGTCCCGCTTGAGTTTTTCGTGCATGGCGCGCTCTGCGTCAGCCATAGCGGGCAGTGCTATCTGAGCCAATATATCGGCAACCGCAGTGCCAACCGTGGCGCTTGCGCCCAGCCTTGCCGCCTCCCTTGGGACCTGCTCGATGCCGACGGGAAGGTGTTGATTAAGAACAGGTATCTGCTGTCTTTGAAAGACCTGAACAATAGCGCCCATTTGGAAGAATTGATTGACGCAGGCATCACGAGTTTCAAGATTGAAGGTAGGATGAAAGACGCTGATTATGTGAAGAATGTGACGGCCTACTATCGTCAGAAACTGGATGAAATCATCAGCCGTCGTACGGATTTGGAGCAGGCTTCACTTGGGCATAGCAGCTATACATTTGAGGTCAATCCCGAGAAATCTTTCAACCGAGGCTTCACCGATTTCTTCATCAACGGGCGACAAAAGAACATTGGTTCGCCTTTTACCCCGAAGTCAATGGGGGAATACATCGGTGAGGTCAGCTGGTGCAATCCGCTCCGCATGGAGATTGAAACTAACAAGATTTTGCACAACGGCGACGGACTATGCTTTTTGAATCAGGACAATGAACTGGTCGGATTGCGCGCGGATGTGGTTAACGGCATCACGGTGTCGTGCAACCGTCCCCACGGTGCCTACCGCGGTGCGAAAATCTACCGCAATTACGACCTTGAATGGCAAAAACAGGTGGATGCCTCGATGGGCAACCGTAAGATTGACATTGATTTATTATTGAAAGAAACCCATGATGGCTATGAACTCATAGATAAACTGTCAACTGTCAACTGTCAACTGAAAACTGACAAAATCACCGCCAACAACCCCGAAAAGGCCACCGAAAACATCCGCAAAAAGGCCCTGCAATGGGGCGACACGCCTTTCAACCCCATCAACTTGGAATTGCAATTTGCCGAACCGCGTCTCATCCCCGCCTCTGTCATCGGCGAGATGAAAAGGGATTTGGTGGCGAAATTGACGGAAGAACTGATTGAAAGTCATAGGAATAACCGTGTACTCCGTGCGAATGTTGCGCGCGATGTCTCTATAACGACGACCGACCCCGATGAAATTCCTTCATGCCTAATGACCTGCCATTACTGCATTCGCTACGCCAATGGCATGTGCAGCAAAGAAACGGGAAAAAAAGCCGAGCCGCTGTATCTCCGCAACGGCAATAACACCTTCCGTCTCGAATTTGATTGTCGCAATTGTGTGATGCGAGTTTTCTCTTTAGCAACGAATTAAAACCTATATCTCATGAATCTATTTCAACTCTTCAAAAATGTCAGCCCCTTTGTGAAGCCATACAAGTGGTTGGTTTTCATTACTTTGGTATTAACTTTAATAGGGTCACTCATGGCCCAAGTCAACGCTATTGTCCTTGATTGGACTGTCGATGAGGTCAATGGTCTCATCACGGCAGGGGAGAAATGGGGACAACGTGCGGCGCACATCATCATCCTGATTTCATCGGTATTGCTCGGTAAGGAAATCCTATCGGCGGGCATCACTTTCGCGCAGAACTATTTCGGCGAACGAATGCGTATCTATGTCAGCCGCGACTTGGCCCAAAGCGTCATCGAAAAGGTGCTGACCTTCAAGATGGCCTTCTTCAACTCTGGCGACAATGCAACGGGCAAGCTCCAAGCCCGCATCGACCAAGGCGTGAGCAGCCTCTCGCGCACGGTGCAGAACTTCTTCATCGATTTGCTGCCGCTGTTTACGAGTGCTCTTTTGGCTTTGATACTGATGTTTGCTGCGAATGTCTATGTGGGCTTGGTGGCACTCGCCATAGTCCCCATCTATTTCTGGATTACCTATCGGCAGGCCCGTCGCCTCAAAGGCTGGCGCCGTGAAATGCGCTCGCACCTTGAGACCAAGAGCCAAGGCATCAAAAATATCATCGACTCTATCAACGTCATCAAGAGCTTCAACCGTGAACAGATTGAGGCACAAAAGCAGTTGGATATTCAGAATCAAGTGACTGAAAACCAGATGAAGACCCGAAAGGTGGCGTTTTATTACAACGGTGTCAAGAGCTTTGTGAAGCAGGTCGGTACGGTGTTGGTCATCATCCTGACGGCATACCTTGTATTAATAGACTATCCGGGCATGACCATCGGTAAGATCATGTACCATGTGATGCTGTTCAGCAACGTCATCGCGCCCATCACGCAGTTGCAGCGTATCTTCGATGACGTGAACGATGCCTTGATTTACGCTGAAGGATTCTTTGGCATTCTCAACTCGGAAGAAGAAGTGGAGCCTTCGGGTAGTTATAAGCCTGAAAAGATTCACGGTAAGTTTGAGCTCAAGAACGTGGACTTCACTTATCCCAATGGCAACCAAGCCCTTTTCGATGTGAATATGACCATTGACCCAGGCAAGATTACCGCTTTGGTTGGACTCTCTGGCGCAGGTAAGAGTACCATTGTCAACCTGTTGGATAAGTTCTATGAGCCTCAAGTGGGACAGATTCTCCTCGACGGGGTGGATTTGCGCGAATACGACACCCAGTACCTCCGCGAGAACATCGGCCTCGTCCTGCAAAAGAACCACATCTTTGACGGCACCATCGAGGAGAACATCCTTTACGGCAACCCCAAAGCCACGCACGAGGACGTGGTGGAAGCCGCCAAGAAATCCTACATCTACGACCAAATCATGGCCTTGCCCAAGCAGTTCGAAAACAAGGCTTCGGACCTTTCGGGCGGCCAGCAGCAGCGCATCGCCATCGCGCGTATGTTCCTCAAGAACCCGCCCATCATCTTCCTTGACGAACCCACTGCCAGCCTCGATGCCATAGCCACCGAGCAGATCAAGAACAGCCTCGATGCCATCAAGAAAGACCGCACCGTCATCATCATCTCGCACAGCATTTCGCAAATCATCGACAGCGAAATGGTCTATGCCCTCAAGACTGGCCATGTGGAAGAGTCGGGCGACCCAGATGAAATCTATAAGAAAGGCGGCATCTACAAGGACATCATCGATGCTTCGGCACGCAGCTTGAACATTGAGAAGATTGCACGGACGATTGAAGACAACAATTAATCCTGTAGAGACGCGATTGATCGCGTCTCTACTTTTTTAATACATTTTTCTAACGAATTTTTCTCAACCAATCCAAATATTTTCTATTTTAGCCGATTGTTTTTGAAGCGCGGATTACAAATCCGCCAGAACAACAATTAAACAGTTCAACGAACAACAATTCAACAATAAATATGAGCACCAACTTTGACCCACGCGCCAACTACGAGCTGACCAAGCAACAGGCCGGCTACGTCGAGCGCAAGAAAGCCACACAGGAAGACTATGACCGCATAGGCTTCATGTCGGGACTGGAAGTGCACCAGCAGATCAAGACCAAGGAGAAGCTGTTTTGCCACTGTCCCGCCGGACAATTCAACAAGTTTGAGGACTACGATGCCGAGCTGATCCGTCACATGCGCCCCACCCTTTCAGAGTTAGGCGAATACGACGGCACGGCCTTGATGGAGTTCAAGACGAAGAAGGAAATCGTCTACCGCATCAAGAACGGCACCGCCTGCACCTACGACATCGACGACACCCCGCCGTTCCCCATCAACCGCGAGGCTTTGCACAACGCCATCATCATCGCCCTGCGTTCGAATCTGAACATCGTGGGCGAGGTGCATATCACCCGTAAACAATACCTCGACGGCTCCATCCCGACGGGCTTCCAGCGTACCGCCATCGTGGGCGTGGAAGGCCTGCTCAAGCTGCCGAAAAAGGATATCCGCCTTATCCAGCTGAGCATCGAGGAGGACGCCTGCCGCGAGATCAGCGACATCGGCCACCGCCGCATCTATCAGACCGACCGCCTCGGCGTGCCGTTGATCGAGACCGTCACCTACCCCGACTGCAAGAACCCTGACGAACTGCGCGAGACCTGCGAATACATCCGCTTCCTCGGCCGTAGCACGGGCTTGGTCCGCACGGGTATGGGCGCTGGCCGCCAAGACGTCAACGTGAGCTGCACGGGTGGCACCCGTATCGAGTTGAAGGGTGTGCAACATGCCAAGTGGATCCCCGAGTTGTCGCACAACGAGTGCTTCCGACAGTGGTCGCTGGTGCAACTGCAAGAGCGCCTCAACCGCGAGGTCGGCAAAGAAGGCTGGAAGGTGGAAGTGGCCGATGTGTCGTTCCCGACCGACTACCTGCCCATCCTCGACAACAAGGCCAAGGGTGGTGCACTGAAACTAGTCAAGTTGCCGAAGTTCCGTGGTGTGTTGTCGCACTTCACACAACCTGGCAAGATGTTCGCCGACGAAATCGCCGACCGCCTGAAGGTCATCGCCTGCCTTGAGCGTCCCAACATGCTCCACGACGAGATGCTGGAACCCGTGCTGACCCATTCGCAATGGCATAAGCTGGCCAAGCGTGTCCATGCCACCGACGAAGACGCCCTTATCCTCGTTTGGGGTCCGCAAAACGACATGCCCACCGCCATAGAGACCATCGAAGAGCGTTGCCTCATGGCTTGGGACGGCGTGCCGAAAGAGACCCGTAAGGCCGTGTCGAACGGCATCACCATCTTCGAGCGCGTGTTGCCCGGTGCTGACCGCATGTACCCCGACACCGACTCGGCTCCCATCCCGCTCGACCCGGCTTTCATCAAGGCTTTGCGTGCCGAGATGCCTACCGAGATCATCGACCGCTACTACAAACTCAAGGAGTGGAATGTGCCGGAGGACTGCTTCCGTTACATCTTCGCGAAGAACTGGTTCCCCGCCATGGCCGAGACCGTCGAGAAACTCGGCGTGGATGGCCGCACCGTGGGCCGCTTCGTCGGTATGAGACTCAAGCACCTGCTGGGCAAGAACCCCGCTTCGAAGTTCAACGGCGAGACTTTATACAAACTCTTTGCTTTCTTGAAGGAGCAAGGTCTGGATAGTCGTCTGGCCTGGAATATGGCTCCTGCTTTGGTGGAAGACGCCACGATGCCGATGGAGCAGGTTTTGGACAAGATCGGCTTCAAGCGTTATGCGAAAGACGACCTGCTCACCAAGCTCGACAACCTCTGCGCCGGCTTTGCCCCGAAGAAGAAATCCTGCACCGACCTTGACCGCATGAACTGGATCATGGGTCAGATGAAGGAAGCAATGGGCAACATCGAAATGAAAGAATTGGCTAACAACATCAAATAAAGAAGAACATGGCTGAAGATTTTTTCCAAGGATATTGGGGTGCCTCGCTTGAGGTGCTCAAGAAATATAACTGCCGCGTGTGGAGTCAGGCCGAGTGCCAGACCACGGGTGGCCTCTTCAAAGGCACGATCCTGCCTCGCGCCGCCTTCCAAGACGACCAACATATCGTCATGAAGGTCAACACGGGCTACAACATCGGCGTCGACATCAGCACCATCACGGGCATGGTCGAGACGGACTACAAGAAAGCCAACTACCACATCCCCGAGAAGGAATTCCCTTACACCGAGGGACTCCCGCATGTGAAATTGCTCGGCACGGGTGGCACCATCGCCTCGCGTTTGGACTACCGCACGGGTGCCGTGATTCCCGCCTTCTCGCCCGGTGAGCTGTATGGCGCCGTGCCGGAGTTGGCCGACATCTGCAACCTCGACACCGAGAAGGTATTCGCCGTGTTCTCCGAGAACATGTCGCCCAAGGAATACATCGCCTTAGCCAAGAAGATTGGCGAGGAAATCCAGAACGGCATCGACGGCATCGTCATCGGCCACGGCACCGACACGTTGGCCCACACCGCCGCTGCCCTCACCTTTATGTGCCAGAACCTGCCTGTGCCGATTGTCTTGGTCGGCTCACAGCGTTCATCGGACCGTCCGTCATCCGACGCCGCCTTGAACCTCATGCACGCCATGACGGCTGCCGGTCACGGCGACATCGCCGAGGTGATGGTATGTATGTTTGGCCCCACCTCCGATGAATATGGCTTCCTGCACCGTGGCACCCGCGTGCGTAAGATGCACTCTTCGTATCGTAGCACCTTCCGCACCATTGGCGACACGCCCGTCGCCACTGTCGACCGCAAGCGTGGCGTGGTGCCGATCAAGGAAGTCTACAACCACCGCCGTGCCGACCGCGACGTGAAGATCATCCCGACCTTCGACGACCGCGTGGCCATCCTCTACTACTATCCCGGCATGAAGCCCGATGTGCTTGACGCACTGGTCGACAACGGCTATCAGGGCATCGTTTGGGACGGCACCGGCTTGGGTCACGTCAACCGTGGCATGTTCGACGCCATCCAACGTGCTACAGACAAGGGCGTGCACCAATACATGACCGTGCAGACCATCTGGGGCTATGCCCACA
>CAMHRP010000030.1:0-44646 GCA_946187645.1 uncultured Bacteroidales bacterium
TCTCGTCCAAAGGCTTGAACATGATGATGTCGTCGACACGGTTCAGGAACTCAGGACGCATGAACTGCTTCAGCTGCTCCATCACCTCGTTGCGGGTCTTCTCGAAGACTTCCTCGGCGTTGGCATCGGTCAGGTGGGCGAAGTTGTCCTGGATGACATTAGCGCCGATGTTGGAGGTCATGATGACAATGGTGTTCTTGAAGTCCACCGTACGGCCCTTGTTGTCGGTCAAACGGCCATCGTCAAGCACCTGCAAGAGGATGTTGAACACGTCGGGGTGAGCCTTCTCGATTTCATCCAACAAGATGACTGAATACGGCTTACGACGCACGGCCTCGGTCAGTTGACCGCTCTCTTCGTAGCCCACATATCCTGGAGGCGCTCCGATGAGTCGCGACACCGTGTGACGCTCCTGATACTCAGACATGTCGATACGCACCATGGCATTCTCGTCGTCGAACAGGAACTCAGCCAAAGCCTTGGCCAACTCGGTCTTACCCACACCCGTGGTACCCATGAAAATGAAGGAACCGATAGGACGTTTGGCGTCCTGCAAGCCCGCACGGCTACGACGAATAGCGTCGCTGACGGCGGTGATAGCTTCATCCTGACCCACCACACGTTTGTGCAGTTCATCTTCGAGGTGCAGCAGTTTCTCGCGCTCGCTCTGCATCATCTTGTTGACCGGGATTCCCGTCCAACGCGACACGATTTCAGCCACGTCATCGGCACCGACTTCCTCATCCACCAGTGGGTGGTCGCCTTGTGCCGCTCTCAAGTCAGCCTTGGCCTTCTCGATGGCGGCCTCAGCCTCACGGATCTTGCCATAACGCAGCTCAGCCACACGGCCATAGTCGCCGTCACGTTCAGCCACTTCGGCTTGATGCTTGTAGGTCTCTATGTTGCTCTTCTCCTTTTGGATGAGTTCCACATAATTGCGTTCGGTCTCCCACTTGGCCTTGATGGCGGAGCGTTTGTCGTTGAGTTCGGCCAGCTCCTTCCCTATCTCCTCCACCTTCTTGGTGTCGTTCTCTCGCTTGATAGCCTCGCGCTCGATCTCCAACTGACGGATGGCTCGCTCGACATCCTCAAGTTCCTCAGGCATCGAGTCGATTTGCAACCTCAGACGCGAGGCGGCCTCATCGATCAAGTCGATGGCCTTGTCGGGCAGGAAACGGTCGGAGATGTAACGCACAGACAACTGCACGGCAGAGATGATGGCCTCGTCCAAGATACGGATGTGGTGGTGCGTCTCGTAACGTTCCTTCAAGCCTCGCAGGATGCTGATGGCCGAAGCCTCGTCAGGTTCGTCGATCATGACCTTCTGGAAACGACGCTCCAAGGCCTTGTCCTTCTCGAAATACTGCTGGTATTCCTTCAAGGTGGTGGCACCGATGGCACGGAGCTCGCCACGCGACAGGGCCGGCTTCAGGATGTTGGCCGCATCCATGGCGCCTTCGCCGCCGCCCGCGCCGACCAAGGTGTGGATCTCATCGATGAACAGGATGACCTCGCCATCGCTGTCGACGACCTCTTTGACGACGTTCTTCAGACGTTCCTCAAACTCGCCCTTGTATTTGGCGCCGGCCAGCAAGGCACCCATGTCCAGGCTGAACACGGTCTTGCTCTTAAGGTTCTCCGGCACGTCGCGGTTAACGATACGTTGAGCCAGACCCTCCACGATGGCGGTCTTACCCACACCAGGCTCACCTATTAAAATAGGGTTGTTCTTAGTGCGTCGGCTCAGGATCTGCAGCACACGACGGATTTCCTCGTCACGGCCGATCACGGGGTCGAGTTTGCCTTGTTGGGCCAGCTCGTTCAGGTTCTTGGCAAAACGGTTCAGGCTATCGTAGTTCTGCTCGGCGTCTTGCGAGTCGACCTTCTTGCCCTTACGGAACTGCATGATGGCCTTCTCGAGTTCGTCCTTGCGGATGCCTTGGTCTTTCATCATCTGCGAAGCCGAGCTGTTGCTTTCGAAGACTGCCAGCAACAGGTGCTCGATGGAGACGTATTCGTCGCCCATCTTCTTGGCCAGTGCGATGGCGTCGTTGAAGGTCTTGCTGACTTCGGAGGAATAATACAATTCGGAGCTGCTCGTGCGCGGTTGGTTGTTGATAGCTTGATCCAGGGCATCATTTAAGCGCGAGATATTAACGCCCAGCTTCTTCATCAGGTTGGGCACCAAGTAATCATCGCTCAGAATCATACCCTTCAGCAGGTGGAAGTTCTCCACGGTCTGGCTCTGATGGCTTTGCGCTATCTCCTGAGCCTTCCCGATGGCTTCCTGTGATTTGATTGTGAATTGATTGATGTTCATGGTTGGTTTTCCTTTCTTGTTTTTCGGCCTAAGTTGCATCAAATTCCTAGCCAAAGACAACCCCTTGAAAAAAAGGCAGTTTTTATGACAAAATGTCACAAAATCAAGAGTTTAGTAGTTTTTTCAAGACAATTTGGCAACAAATTACTACTTTTGCCCCGTAAAAAACTAATCTTCATGGAAAACGAAATACAAACCGAAGTCCAAACCGAAACCCAACTCGAATTCAAAACCACAAAATGCCTCAACTGCGGCACAGAGTTCGAAGGAAAGTACTGCCCCGAGTGCGGACAGAGCGCCAACACGGGACGGTTTACGCCGCAGTTCATCTTTGACAACCTTCGGTCTGCCATCATTGGCAATGACGGTGGAATCTGGTACACCTTCAAGAGCCTATTCATTCGCCCGGGCGCAATGATCGTCGAAATCCTCAACGGCAAACGCAAAAAGTACTTCTCCCCTTTCCCGATGCTGTTTTTCATGCTGACGGTCTACATCCTGCTATTCACCCTCACAGGCAGCAAAAGCGACATGCAAACGACGGAAAAAAATCATCTTGAGACAGAGGAAGAAATCGACCCCAGCTTGGAGGAACATGCCCGAGTGGTAGTCCTGGGTATCAATGAGTTTAACAGACTGGTCGGACTGGGGTATAAGTTCTACAACAACCATTATACCGCAGTATTCATGCTGACACTTCCTTTTTTTCTTTTCGCCACAAGAGTTTTCTACGGAAAAGACAACAGGAAGCGTTATTTTCGGACAGAATATCTGGTCGCCATCGTCTATTCCATGGTGATGGAGGTCGTCTACCGTTGCCTTGTCAGCATAGTCTACCTCTATTCAGCCCGTGTTTCAGAAGCCTTGGGTCGGCTGGTACCCCTTGTCATCGTCGTTGCCTTTACTGCATGCTTCCATAAGATGCTTGGATTTAGCATCGGTAAGACTGCGTGGAGAAGCGTGATGGCGGTGGTATTGTATTACGTGATATTGGGAACCGTTTTATTTATTATAGGTGTTGGTCTGTTCTTATATATCATTCTCATCAGGCATAAACTTGCGGCAGGAATGTAACCATAACCTTTGCCGTATCAAATTGGAGATTGTCACTGCCAATTGCAAAGCGGTTCATCTTAGTTAAATCCAAATCCTCATGGAAAACAAAATACAAACCGAAAAACAGGCAAAGACCCAAGCCGAAGTCAAAACCACCTAATGCCTCATCTGCGGCAAGGAGTTCGAAAAAGGTGATGGGATTCGGCATCGTCAATTCCATCTTCAGGAGCTTGATGGCCTTTGCTTTGTATTATCTGATGATAGCAAGTCTTGGCTTTATTACACTTACCATCATAACCTTTTGTAAGACTGGATTATAAATCCATTATCTCGCTCTCCAGAAACCACGTGTGAATAGCAGCAGGATAGTGAAGATTTCCAGACGGCCTACAAGCATGTCGAAGGATAGAATCCATTTGGCAGCATTCGAGATGTTATCGAAATTGCCACTCGGGCCCGTGATGCCCGTGCCTGGTCCATAGTTGCTGAAGCAGGTCAGGAAGGAGATGGCGCCTTCTTCCAAGCTCATGCCCGCAGCCGAAAGTCCTACCACATTGAGCATAAAGACGATGAGGAACAGCGAGAAAAACGACATCACTCGCTTCAAGCTGAGATCCTCTACAATCTGTCCCGAAATCTTGACGGTGTACATACTCGACGAGTGAATCAACTCGTTCACGGTCTTTCGGATGCACTTGAACAACACGATGACACGCACCATCTTGATGCCACCGCTGGTGGAACCTGCACAACCGCCCACAATCATCAATACTACTGTCGGGATGAGGAAAAGCCTACCCCATGTGTCGTAGTCGCAGTTGCTGCTCTGGAAGCCCGTGTTCGACAGTAAAGCCACCACATGGAACAATGAGACACGGATGCGATCCCACCAGGTATGCGGATGCGAGGCCAGTTGTTCTTCAGTGATGGTCCTGAAATTAGGTGCGAAATAGAAACGCATCACAAACAGCAGGGTGAAAAAGAGGATAGCCACCAGGTACCAATGCAGTTCCTCGTTACGCCGAATCACATCGAAACGACGGTTGAACATGAAATGATACATTGCGAAGTTGATGCCCGAAAGCAGCATGAAGAGCACACAGATGTACTCAATATAATTGGAATGATAATACCCAATGCTGGCCTGATGGGTACTGAAACCGCCTGTAGCAATGGTCGTAAAGGCATGGCATACAGCGTCGAACTTATCCATAGGCCCCAAATGGTACATAATGGCGCATAGCAGCGTCAACACGATATAGATGATCCATAACAAGCGAGAAGTGGCGCCCATGGTTGGGGCAAGCTTCTCGACGCTCAAGCCCGGTGCTTCGGCGGCAAACAGAGAGACCTTCTTCGAGCCCTTGGCCACTGAGGGGAGGAAGGCCAAGGTGAACACCACAACGCCCAAACCGCCCATCCATTGCGTGATGCTACGCCAAAACAAGATGCCATGCGGTTGACTGTCAATATTATTGAGAATGGTGGCACCTGTAGTCGAGAAGCCCGACATGGTCTCGAAGAAAGCGTCGGTGACATTGTCGACAGTACCATTCATCAGGAAAGGCAACATGCCAAAGAAAGAAAACAAGACCCACGACAAAGCAACCACCAAAAAGGTGTCACGAATTTGCAGGGTGCGGCGTTTGCTCATGTTTCCGATGTTGTAGAACAACAAACCCACCGCGCCAGTGATAGCAGCGGTCAGGAGGAAACATGGGGCATCGGTCTCCCCTGCCACGCGCTGATAGTGCAAAGCCACCGCAGAGGTCAACAACAACGCCGCCGCCTCAATAAGTAACAATACACCAAACAACTTGCTTTTCATGATCTATAATAATAGTCGATTCACTTTCGCTCATAGATCCCCTCTCACCTACATGCCCACGTCGGGATGACATGAGCGAAGCAACTCTAAACTCTAAACTAAGACCACGGTTGCGCCCAGCCGTCGCCATAGTCAAAATCATCGTCGGCCTCGTCGTCGTCCTTTTCCTTATAGGAATGGTCGTCGTAAGGTTTCAGCCAATTTCTGAACTTATAGGAAGGTATCGCCGTGATCTCGCCCTCCTTCTCGGGCGAGACAGCAATGTCGATTTCATCGGCGGCCAACTCTTTCAACCATTGCTGCAATTCCGAGAAACCCATGTCCGTCACCGTATAGCCTTCCCAGTCGCCTTGGGCTGACCCGGCAGCCAATGCCTCTGACTCCCATAACGGGATATAAGGTTCGCCGTCTCCGTCTTCCAGCATGGCAAAAAAGCCTTCTTTGGCCTCAAGCAGCCACACCTTGCGTGTCTCCAGGATGGCTTTCAGGAATAATTCGAGCTTGTTTTCCATGGTTAACGTCTCTTTTGTTGTTGTTGCAACTTGGCCTGTTGTTTCTGTGCCTCCTCAAGACGCTTCATGAAGTTGGATTTCTTCTGAGGCTTTTTCTTGTTCTCCTCGATGGTGGCACGCACCTTATCCTCGTCAATCATCTTGCGGAAGATGAACATCTGGATGAAGGTGATGATGTTGACCAGCATGTAGTAGTAGCTCAATCCCGAAGAGTAGTTGTTGAAGATGGCGAAGAACATGATGGGCATGAGATACATCATCCACTTCATCGGCTTCATCTGCGGGTTGCTCGAGTAGTCCATCTGCTTATTATTCACATAGGTATAGATAAGTGTGGTGATGGTCATCAAAATCGTGAACAGACTGAGGTGATCCATGCCGAGGAACTTCGGGAACTCAATGATGCTGTCGTAGGTCGAGAGGTCGTCGGCCCAAAGGAAGGGCTGCTGACGCAACTCGATACTGGCAGGGAAGAAACGGAAGATGGCGACAAGTATGGGGAACTGCAGCAAGGCTGGCAAGCATCCCGAAGCGGGACTCACACCGGCTTGCTTTTGCAGGTTCAACACGGCCTGCTGTTTCTTCATGGCGTCTTCTTCCTTGGGGTATTTCGCATTGATGGCTTCCATCTCAGGCTTCAAAACGCGGGTGATAGCAGATGACTTGTAGGACTTGAACGCCAAGGGAAACAATAAGGTTTTGATGAGGATGGTAAGAATCAGGATGACGATACCGTAGTTCCAGCCGTAGCTGCTCAGCCAGTTGAACACAGCAATGACACCATAGTTAATCCACTTGATCAAGAAGAAGTTACCCAAGTTGATTTGGTCCTGCAAACGGATGCCATAGCTACGCAAGGTCTTGAAGTGGTTGGGGCCGAAATAGAGCTGCATCGGGATGACATTGGTCTCAGCCCTCATATCGTAGGGCACCTCGATATTGGCCGACATCGACTTAAAGTAGCGCGGGTTATTCGACTTGCGGGTCTGCGTGGCCATGCGGGCATTCTCAAATTCATTTTTGGCTACAATCACGTTGCAGAAGAAACGCTGCTTGAACGACACCCATTTTAGTTTGCTGTTCACCGTCTGTTCGGTATCTTTCTGTTCGTTGAGATGGTCGACGTCCTTGTCGGTCAGCGAGCGGTAGTAGACTGATTCACCAGCAAAACGGTCGGTGCTCTTTTCTTGCTTCATCAGGTCTACAGACCAATCGATGGTCATGTAGTCGGCATTGGTGGCAATCACGTCCTTCAGTCCAACTGTGCGGACGTCGAAGTCCATCATATAGTTGTCGTAACGAATCGTGTAGACATATTCGAGGTATTGGTTCGCATTGTCGGTAGGCAGTCGCAAGGCGAACACGATGCTGTCGTTCTCCCCCACCGTCATGTCGCCGCCCGTGTAAGGACGTCCGTTCATGTAGGGTTGGAAATAGAACTGCGAGGTGTTGACGATGCGGTTTTGCGCAAAGAACGAAAGGTCAAACTTCACCGTCTCTGGGTCGAAGGAAATCAGCGGCAGCGAGTCGTAAGTCTTGTATTCCTTCAGTTCGACCTGTTTCAAAAAACCGCCTTTGTTGGTGAAGGTCAGCTTTTGCAGCTTGTTCTCGATAGTCCAAGTCTGTTCCGCGCCATCGGCAGCAACAGCAAAGACACCGTATTTGTCGCGAAGGGTGTTTTGCACAAGTTGGGCTCTACTCAGCGAGTCCAAACCTTCCAGCTGAATCGTGTCTGATTGCAGGACAGCCAATTTAACATCCGTCCGTAGACGTTCGGCCTCACGAAGCGAATCCAAGGCCATCTGCTCAAGCCGTGCTTGTCGGATAGAGTCTTGAATACGCTGTTGCTCAGCCAGTTGCTCCTTCGAAGGCGTCATAAAATACATCCAGCCAAAGAGGATGGCCGCGATGAGAATAAAACCGATTAAGGTGTTTTTATTGTTCATTGGATATGGTTTTTCAAAATGAACGGCAAAAATACAAAAAAGAACACGGATTTAACGGATTTTCACGGAAAAGGATGAAAAAAAGACACGGAACCTTGGATTGTTCCAAAGTCCCGTGTCACATAGCCACACGTTTCGCTCCTTTCGATGATGGTTCACTTGCCCACTGTGACCTTTTCGATATGCAAAGAGCCGTCTGTTGCCTTTATCCTCAGCAGATAGACGCCTTCCGACAGATGGCTCATGTCGATTTCGTTAGCGTTTTGCTCGGTCTTCACCTTTTGGCCTAATATGTTGTAGGCCGTCACTTCGGCCTCGTCAATGCCTTCAATCCTAACGATGCCATCAGTGGGGTTGGGATAAAGTAGCACTTCATAAGCCGACAAGTCGTATTCTGAAATTTCAAAATCCGAATTCTCAAACTCGGGCAATCCCGATTCATTATATATCCAGTTCCTGTATTGTGCTGGATCATCTTGTTTAATTATCCAAAGATTAAGAGCTTCAAGCAAAGTACCTGCCTCTTGACCACCGATAGTGACAGGTATATCCAAAAGACATTCTGTTCCATTCTGTACAAATCCGCTACAATTTAACGATTCCCCTTCGTTAAGACCAAATAAACCGCAAAAATATGTTCCCGGAGCCAATGCAAAGCAATTGTATGCGATGCTCCTTTCCGAGTTAACTGCGCTGATGTGACCATTATAACCATCTCCCCAATGGCTGTCTCGGTTTGACTTGTATGACTCGGTTATGTCAACATACGCATAGCAATTCTCTACTATTGCTTTATATTCATTGGCATCAGCAGTTGTTTCATTATAGCAAACGACACCTCCGTAATCTGTAACCACTTTGGGCATCACCATCCCTATAAAATAGCAATTCACCACGATAGCATCCGAGACACTCCTTTCGCAAACATTTGCCCCTACGATGCCTCCTCCTCCATTACCAAACAGATAGTTATAGCCTGTTGAAAAGTAACCACAATTCTTTACCGTTGAGTTGCGATTCTTCCCAACTATTCCACCTATGACACCGCCGCCTCCAACGCCGTTAACACCTGTACATGAAATAAAAAAACAGTTTTCAACTAGTGACAATGGATCGGAAACCCCAGCTACCGAACCTGAATACCACATCTGTTCGCTTTGGCTCCTCTTGTAGGGATATAAAAACAATGCTGCATCCTTCAATACCAAATTTCGGACTATGGCATGTTGTAAATAGCCAAACAAGCCCAAGTCCGTCTTATCTTCACCGTCAGCATAAAGGGATAATTTTTCAATGCAATGTCCCATGCCATTAAATTCACCAAAAAAAACGATGGTTTCGATTGCCAATAGGCGTGAAATTCATCGAATCACCACACATCGACACATCTGCCATAAGTCGAACCTTATGTCCCGCAAAACTATATGGTTCGCATCCGTTCAGTCCGTTCACCACGGAGATGAGCCACGCCAGCCCCTCGGCGGATGAGATTTCAACGTCGCCGTTTCCCAACACGATATATCCTTCAGGCTGTTCGGTCACTATCTCTGTCCAATAGGGATTGTTTCTGTTTTCGGCATCCTGTGCAACCGCCATAAACGGCAGGCAGAAAAGCAAGATAAATAGTATGTGTTTTTTCATCTAGGATTACTGGTTTTTGTTTTTGCAAAAACGGGACACAGGAGCCAAAGTCCCGTGTCCCGTGTCAAATAGTCTCGTGTCCTAAATCAATAGTAACGATAGCTCTTCACCTGACCGATGTGGCGGGCGAGGCGGACCACCTGGTTGCTGTAGCCGAACTCATTGTCGTACCACAGATACAGGATGACGGTCTTGCCATCTTCGCTGACCTTGGTGGCCGGGGCGTCGAAGATGCAAGCGCAGCTGTCGCCGATGCCGTCGCTGCTGACGAACTCAGTGTTGCTGCTGAAGCGAATCTGCTCGATGAGGTTGCCCTCCAAGCAAGCCTTACGGAAGGCCTCGTTGACTTCCTCAACGGTGGTCTCGCGCTCAAGGTCGAGGGCGAGCACTGCCAAGGACACATCAGGAGTAGGCACACGCACAGCGTTGCTTGTCAGCTTGCCCTTCAGTTCGGGGATAGCCTTGGCAGCGGCCTTGCCAGCACCCGTCTCGGTGATCACCATGTTCAACGGGGCCGAACGACCACGACGCTCTTTCTTGTGGTAGTTGTCCAGCAGGTTCTGGTCGTTGGTGTAGCTGTGGATGGTCTCGATGTGACCCTTCACAATGCCGAAGTTCTTCAGCATGACTTCCAGACCGGGAACGATGGCGTTGGTGGTGCAGCTGGCAGCTGAGAAGATGGTCTCGTTCTCGAGGTCGAGCGTGTCTTGGTTGACACCATACACCACATTCGGGATGTCACCCTTTCCTGGAGCGGTAAGCAATACCTTGGCTACGCCCTTGGCTTGCAGGTGACGTGACAAGGACTCTCTGTCACGGAAGGCACCCGTGTTGTCGATAAGCAAGGCATCGTTGATACCGTACTGTGTGTAGTCGAGGTCCTCGGGATTCTTGCTTTCAAGGAAGAGGATCTTCTGGCCGTTGACCATCATGGCATTTTCACCCTCGATGGGGGTGCAAACACCATGAAAGTAACGATGCACTGAATCAGTACGGAACAGGTTGATACGCTTCAGGATATCCTCGGGTGAGTTCTTACGGGTGACAATAGCACGGACGCGGAGTGCATCGCCGCGGCCAGCCATTTCTGTCATTTCACGGCAAAGGATACGACCGATACGACCGAAACCGTAGAGGATAACGTCCTGCACCTTGTTGCTGCGCGGGTTGGCGTCGATGATGTAGTTGAGTTTGTCGCGCACAAAGGCGGTCACGTTGTTATTGTACTTTTCTTTCTCATCCGTCCACTCCGAATTGAGACGACCAAGGTCGATACGGGCGGGAGCCAGATTCTCGGCAAG
This sequence comes from uncultured Bacteroidales bacterium, assembly GCA_946187645.1. GTDB lineage: Bacteria > Bacteroidota > Bacteroidia > Bacteroidales > F082 > Limimorpha. The sequence continues at coordinate 10,605 of CAMHRP010000030.1, forward strand.
AAGGGCCTTGGCGATGAGTAACGAGTCCTGCACACGCACTGGCTTGTTCAACACAGTGGATGCACGGAGGTGCTTGTTCAGGATCTTACCCGAACCGCGGTTGACCAACAGCGAACGCAACATAATGAGCTCCACTGACTTGTCGTACCACAATCTACCAACGATGTTGATGAGTTCGTTGGCAGCTTTTTCATTTTCATTCCATGCCTTCAAAGAGGTTTCGAAATTGTCATTGTTCATACTTGTACTTTTTATTCAACAATAGGTTTGATTCGTTAGATTGGGGCAAAGTTAGGGATATTTTCTTTGCAAGCAAGAGAAAACGCACAAAAAATTTTAATTTCATAACATTCGGGGAAAAAAATTCGAAAAACTTATTTCTTGTGTAATGTTTTTGCACCTATTTTGTATTTTTGCCGAAAATTATACTTGAATATGGACAAAAGCGATTGTTTATACACCTCCTATCTGAGCATTCTGAAAGAGGAACTCGTGCCCGCCATGGGCTGCACCGAACCTATCTGTCTGGCCTACGCTGCCGCCAAAGCGCATGAAATCCTTGGCGAAATGCCCAAACGCGTGGAAATCAAGGCTAGCGGCAACATCATCAAGAACGTGAAAAGCGTCATCGTACCCAACACCAAGGGCATGAAAGGCCTGAAAGCCTCTGTCGCTGCAGGCATCGTGGCCGGCAACCCCAAGAAAGCCTTGGAGGTCATAGCAGAAGTGACTCCAGAACAGAAAAAAGAAATCGCTGATTTCTTGGAAAACACGCTGATGACCATCATCCCGTTGAATGTCATCGCCCAACTTGACGTCACTGTCACCTTATATAATGAAGAGCATTCCGCCAGCGTGCGGATCGCGGGGTTCCACACCAACATCGTGAAGATGGAGAAAGACGACCAGGTGCTCTTCGACTCAGGCTACGCCGACTCGGGCGCCACCAAACTCACCGACCGCAAGTGCCTCAACATGAAGAGCATATTTGACTTCGCCAACACGGTGGACATCGAAGACCTTAAGCCCATCATCCAACCACAAATTGAATGCAACAAGGCCATTTCGATGGAAGGCCTCAACAACAACTGGGGTGCCAACATCGGCAGCACCATCATGAGTTTCGGCACTGATGTTCGCATCAAGGCAAGAGCTTGGGCAGCAGCTGGTTCTGATGCCAGGATGAGCGGATGCGAGATGCCCGTCATCATCAACTCAGGAAGTGGCAACCAAGGCATGACCGTCAGCTTGCCTATTTTGGCATACGCCGAGGAATACCACATTGATGATGACCGCGTCTATCGCGCCCTGGCTTTATCTAACCTAGTGGCCATTCACCAGAAGACAGGTATCGGCAGACTTTCCGCTTATTGTGGTGCCGTCAGTGCAGGCTGCGCCTCGGGCTGTGGCATCGCCTACCTCATGGGTGAGCCGCTCCACATCATCGAGCACACATTAGAGAATGCTTTGGGTATCGCTGCTGGCATCGTCTGCGACGGCGCCAAGCCTTCCTGTGCGGGCAAAATCGCACTTTCGGTAGAAGCAGGCATCCTCGGCTACGAAATGAGCAAGCAAGACGACAACCTCCTTGGAGGCGACGGCATCATCGGCAGGGACGTGGAAGAGACCATCGACCACATCGGTCGTTTGGGGCGCAACGGCATGAAGGAGACCGACGTCGAGATCCTGAAAATCATGGTGGAATAAGCATCGCACTTCCATATCAAATCATACTTTATTACATTTAGTTATCAACAACCCATGTTGAAAAGTTGTTGATAACTTATTGTTATCCCAACAATCCAATCAAAGACATTTTCCTAATTTTGGAATTTGTCTAATATAGGCTTTGTTTCGGATTAAATAATTAAGTATCAAATAATTAAAATCTTATCAAATGAAACGAACTTTTACATTAATGTTGACAGCGTTTTTGCTGTTGACGGGGATGTCGCTATGGGGTCAGTTGCGAACTGAAGCCTCCATCGACTTTTCCGAACAAGGGTACAGCAACGGTCAAGAATTTGACGGAGTAACCATTGAAATCGATGAGAATGTCACAGTAGTGTTCAACAAAGGGACGGGTACCACCTCACCTAAGTACTACAATACGGGAACTGCCATAAGAGCATACGGTGGTAACAACTTCGTCGTCTCTTCCACAGGCACAATAAACTCCATCACCCTTACCTTCAGTTCAGGAGAAGGTAATAACGAAATTATTACTGAAGTTGGATCTTTCGAATCCCCGACATGGACGGGCAGCGAATCAGAAGTCACCTTCACCATTGGAGGCACTTCAGGCCACCGCCGTATCAAAGGGATCGATGTGGTTTATTCGTCAGGAGGCGCTCCTCAACAATACGTGGCCATGCCGACCTTCAATCCTGAATCGGGAGTCTACTATGAGCCTCAAAACGTCACCATTGGTTGCGAGACGGAAGGTGCTACCATCCACTACACTACTGATGGCACTACTCCAACCGAAGAAAGCCCTGTCTATAATTCCCCTTTGTCCATTAATGTAACCACTACAGTTAAAGCAAAAGCGTGGAAGACGGGGTATCAGCCCAGTCCAGTGGCCACCGCAACCTATTCCATCACCAACCTCATCACCATCGCCGAGGCACGAGCCTTAGCCGTTAATGAATACGCTTTGGTGCAAGGCATCGTGACCTTCCTCGATGGACGTAATGTGTATGTGCAAGATGCCACAGGAGGCATTTGTCTTTTCCTCAACAACAATACCGTCCCTTCCGAGTTGGCGCTTGGCGACATGGTGCAAGCCTACGGCAAACGCGCCAATTACAACGGCTTGGCTGAATTAAGCAACATAAACGGTAGCAATAGCGATGAATTTGCCATTCTTTCATCAGGTAACACCTTGCCCCTCGTTGTTAAGACCATCGCTGAAATCAATGAAGGCGGTGCCGATGCCCTGCAGTGCACCCGCGTGAAGATTGAGGAAGCCACCATCGGAGCCATCAACACCAGCGGCAACACACCTCTTACACAAGGCGAAAACAGCATCAACATCTATAAAGTTCCCGAATTGACCAATATCGAAGAAGGCGACGAGGTTGATGTCATCGGCGTGGTCGGATATTTCAATGCCGCACAAATCAGAGTCGCATACGCCTCTGATGTCGTATTGAGCGAAACACCTGTCATTCCTGACCCAGAGTTGACTGTTTCCGCAACCGAGCTCAACGATTTCAGATATACATTCGGCGAAGGTCCTTCGGCTCCAAAAAATTTCACCATTTCTGGTGTTAACCTTACTGATGACGTGACCCTGACTGCTCCTCAAAACTACCAGTTGAGCATAAATCCTGAAAACGGCTATTTTGACACAGATGAACTCTCACCTATCGGAGGCACGTTGAATGAGACTACAGTTTACGTCAGATTGAAAGCCGGACTGGAAGTAGGAAACTATTCGGGCAACTTGACCATCGTTTCGGGCGGCCTCAGTCACAACATTGCTCTTGCCGGCATGGTCGACGAAATACCTGTCGTCACCATGACGATTGCCGAGGCTCGCGCCTTGAGCAACGGCCAATTTGCCCAGGTAGAAGGCACAGTCATCTTTATTGACGGTCGCAACGTCTATATCCAAGACGAGACTGCTGGCATCGACCTTTACCTCAATTCAAATACCGTTCCCAGTGGTCTTGCCGTGGGTGACAATGTACGCGCCTATGGTAGCAAGACCGTTTATAAAGGTCTTGTCGAGCTATCCGGCATCAACGGAAGCATTGTCGACGAATTCTCGGTACTCTCCCATAACAACACCCTGCCATTGGCAGTAAAGACCATTGCTGAAATCAACAGTGACTTCGGCGGCGTCAACCTGCTGCAGTCCACCCGTGTGAAGATTGAGGAGGCCATCATCGGCGCTATCAACCCGAGCGGCACCACAGTCATCAGCCAAGAGGGCAACAGCCTCAACATCTATCTCATGCCTATCGTTGAAGGCTTAGCGCAAGGTGATGAGGTGACCGTCACAGGTGTTATCGGATGCTACAACACCCCACAGCTTCGAATCGCCAGCGCCGATGACGTGACATTCGGCCATCAGCCCATCCTGACAGCCAACCCGAACTCAATTAGCGGTCTGACCTACGACTACGAAAGCGGCGGTCCCTCCGAAATTGCCAGCTTCGTTCTCGAAGGCAACTACTTGATTGGCAACGTCAGTGTCTATCCCACTGAGAGTTTTGAAGTATCCACATTTGCTGGCGAAGGCTTCTTCCCCGAGAATCCAGCGATGATTTACATTCCCGAGACCAATCATTTCGACAACCTCAATATTTATGTTAGGATGAAAGCTGGCCTTGAAGGCGGCACCTATGACGAACAAATTGCCATTGCTTCACCTGATGCCGACACCTTATTTGTAAGCATCACGGGCACTGTTACTGGAGGCACTCCCACTCCTCCCGACCCACCTACTCCACCTACCCCAGGAGATGGCAACTATGTCCGCATTAACGACTTGAGTGCCCTCACTGCAGGCAGCTATGTAATCTTCGCCGCACGTTTCGACGAAAATGCCACCGACTATTACGCCATGAGCAACACCTCGTCGGGCAAACCCACTGGCGTGCTGTTCACCTCAGCCACAGCTAACGAAAACGAAGTCCTGCCCGCCTCCATCGTCGATGAAGAAACCAGCTACTATTGGATTGTGGGAGTGACGGACAACGGCTACACCTTCACCAACGCCGCTGGCGAACTCATTGGTTACTCCACTAGCACCAACTTCGCCACAGACGTAAACACCGAGTGGACCATCGAGTTTGGCACAGCTGACGAAGAAGCCATGGTGCCCAACTACTCCGGCTTCCTCATCAGCAACGTGAACAACCCTGTTAGACATTTTGCTTTAAACAGCAACCACAACTTCGGCCCGTACCACACCAACAACTTCAACAACAGTGGTTACAACTTCTATCTCGACCTCTTCGTGAAGACTGAAGGCGGTGAGCCGCCCGTCCCACCTACTCCTACGGTGGCCACACCTACCTTCTCGCCTGCAGCAGGCACTTATACTGAAGCGCAGAATGTGAGCATCACATGCGCAACCGACGGTGCTACCATCTATTACAGCACAGTATCAGAAAACGGTCCTTGGACAGAATACACCGAAGCCATCGCCGTGGAGGAAAGCGTGACAATTTGGGCATATGCGGAGAAGGACGGCTACAATAACAGCGACGTCGCCAGTGCGACTTACACCATCCAAAGCGGCGGAGGTACCATGGTCACCATCTTCAACCAAGACTGGGAAGGTGAAATGAATGGCTGGACCTTCGTTACTGTTGAAGGCAATAAGCCATGGACTGTAAGTCAGTACCAAGGCAACCACTATGCTTACGCTAACGGTTACAACGGCGGCGTCAACGAGCAATGGTGCATCTCGCCCGGCTTCAATATGCAAGATTACGGTGAGGTGTATCTAACGTTCAGAAATGCAAAGAACTACACAGGCCCGGATTTGGAACTAAAATACTCAACCAACTATGACGGTGTTGATCCGACAACCGCCACATGGTGGACGTTTGATTTCAATAAGTCGCCAGGTTCTTACACTTGGGTTGAGTCGGGCGAAATACCGATTAGTATCACCCCCTATCCTGCCCACGACTGCTACATTGCTTTCAAATACACCTCAACCGAAACCGAGGCTGCCGCATGGGAGGTTGACGACATCATGCTTGTGGGGACCTCCTATGTGCCTAATCTCACTGTAACGCCAAGCTCATTGTCAGGCTTTACGCATGTGGTTGGCGAAGGCCCTTCAGCATCGCAACACTTCACTTTGTCGGGTGTCAACATCGGCCCTGCCCCTGGCGGCTCAACGGGTAGCATCATCATTCAGTCCAGTGAAAATGAATTTGAGGTATCTCTCGACAACGAGACATTCTCATGGCAGGTTGACATTGATGGTATTAACGGCACGCTGGAACCGACCCCAATTTATGTGAGAATGAATGGTACTGCGGTCGGACAATACACAGGAGCTATTGAGATCTATGCTTCTTCATCCGACGAAGCCACCGTTTCTTTAAGCGGCACAGTCACTCCTCAACCCGTGCCTGGCGATGATTATGTACGAATCACCGACATGAGCCAACTTGTTGACGGTAACCGCATCGTCTTTGCCGCCCGCTTCGATGAAAACGCCGCCGATTACTATGCCATGAGCAATTCCACCTCTAGCCATCCCACAGGCGTGTTGTTCACCTCTGTACTCAATGGCAGCGAAGAGATCCTTCCCTCCTCCATCCTTAACGAAGAGGACAATTTCTATTGGACCGTGAATGTCACCGCTGACGGCTACACCTTCACCAACGCTAACGGCGAACTGATTGGCTACTCCTCAGGCACCAACTTCTCCCCCAATGGCGACAACACGGCGTGGAACATAGAAATCGGCACTTCAGAAGAGACTGCCATGGTTCCCAACTACACGGGCTTCGTTATTGGTAACGTAAACAATCCTAATAGGGCCTTTGCATTGAATGGCAGCCACAACTTCGGTCCTTACCACATCCAGAACATGGCTGGTGAAACCTACAACTTCTTCCTCGACATCTTCATGCAAGGCGAAGGCGGATCATGCACCGTGGCGGCTCCGACCTTCAGTCCCGCAGGCGGCACTTATTATGAAGCCCAAAATGTGAGCATCAATTGTAGCACCCCAGGTGCCATCATTTATTACAGCACAATTTCAGAGAACGGTCCTTGGGTACCCTACTCAAGCCCCATCACTGTTGACGAGAACATGACCATTTGGGCTTACGCTGAGTTGGAAGGCTGCAACGACAGCCCCGTGGTGAGTGCAGAATATGTCATCCAAGCTGGCCTTACCATCATCTTCAACCAAGACTGGGAAGAGGACTGGCACGGTTGGACCGAGGTCTGTGTGGAAGGCGACTCGCTCTGGCGTATCGCCTCATACCAAGGCAACCATTACGCCTATGCTAACGGCTACAACCATCCTGCCACAGAGGATTGGCTTATTTCGCCTGCTTTCGATTTGGACAGCTACAACGATGTGGTGCTGACCTTCAGAACAGCTAAGAACTATACTGGGGAAGACATCAAAGTGTACTTCTCCAACGACTACTACGGCCAAGACCCGACCGCTGCCACATGGCAAGAACTTGATTGCGAGCTTTCGGAAGGCAGCTGGAACTGGGTCGAATCAGGCGAAATCAGCCTCAACGAGTTCAGTGGCACGAACTGCCACATTGGCTTCAAGTACACTTGCACCGATGAAGAGGCTGCTGGCTGGGAAGTCGACGACATCATGCTTACCGCAGGCGGAGGCGCAACGCCCATCCCGACTTTGACAGCCACACCTAATACAATTAATGGTCTCGACTATTTCTTTGAAAACGGGCCATCAGCCTCACAAAGCTACACCCTGACTGGTGCCAACCTCGAAGGCGAAGGCTACATCACTGTAACGGTGTCAGGTGAATTCGAAATCTTAAATGATGACGGAAACTATAGCAGTAGTCCGTTTGAGCTCCACTATTCCAATGGAGTAATCGACAATCAACCTGTGACTATCACCGTCCGTTTGAAAGGAGATCTTCCTATTGGTCCTTATCCAGGCAGCATCAACCATAATGGTGGCGGAGCTACCGCAACTATTAGCTTGTCCGGTACCGTCCGCGGTGATTTTGAGCCTACCATCTCAGCTGCCATGCCGCTTTACATCCAAGGCAACAACGGCTCGAACAACAACCGCGTGCCCGTGGCTATCCAAGTCACGCTGCTTAACCTCGAACCGAACACCACCTACCGTTACACCAACCAATTGGTTGACGACAACGACGGACCCGAAACGGCTGGCGCAGGCAATGTGATTTACGTCAATGACGAAGGTTTCTACCGTTCCACCAGTCCAAGCCTTGAGTCAGAAGGTGACTATGGTGAGTTTACGACAAGTGCCAATGGCAGCCAAATCGTATGGTTCATGAACGAGCCTACAGCTAATGCCCGTTTCACTCCTGGCAACCATGTCTATCTTCGTATCCGCCTCAACGACGGTCACGATGGTACAGAAGTGGCTAATACATTCACCACCGATGAATATGCCACTGTGCTTAACTTTGGCACCGAAAACGACGAATATAGCGGTTCCGCTTTCTATGTGAAGAGCGAAGAAGCTCCTATGAGCTTCGCCATGCTTTTGTCTGGTGCAAACGACTTCCGTCCGCTTTATTCCACCAGCATCGAAACAACTGGTGTCGACTATGGTAACATCAACCAATATGCCGACTTCTACAAGGAAGAGGTTGCTGGCAATGACGGTTGGTTCGGTGGCATCCTTCCCAACGTGAATCCAAATGGCATCAACCGCATTTTGATTTGGGATCTCTACAGTTACTCACTTAATGAATACCTCACCGAAAACGGAGAGTGGTATCCAAACGCCAACACCGTCAACCCGACAAATGGCTTGAATGAGCCCATCTTCATCGACCTGACCTATGATGTCGTTGAAGAAACGGTTGAGTCAAACGTGAAGGTCTGGAGCGCCGACCATGAATTTGTCATTGAAAACAGCGACAATGCCCATTATAACATGACCGTGTACAACATCCTCGGACAGCCCATGATAATGAAGCAGATCAACGCTGGCAGCGCTGAGCGCATCAGCCACAGCCTCGCCACGGGCGTCTACATCATCAGTTTGCAAAACAACCAGAACGCAGTTTCTGTAAAAGTAATAGTAAAGTAATAATAGTTAGGTAAGTAATTCTTCCCTTCGGGGAAACGAAAAGTCCGGGAGCTGCTCTCGGACTTTTTTATTGTAGTATGTTGCCAAAAAGAAGAAGAAGGCATGTCATTCCCTTGGGATCTATGCCTTCTTCAACTTTTTAATGTAACTTGGTCCTCTTAATCAAGTAACTCGTCAGCACTTGGTTGTAGTCCTTATTAATATCGGCCTCCACATAGTCGATTTGGTACTGGTAGCAATGATGCAGCAAAGCCTCCTTGCGCTCAGTCATAATCTTTTTGTAGGTTTCCTGTACCTCAACGGGATTGAGTTTCAGTACATCGCCCGACTCCAAATCGACAAAACGGTACGGGCGGTTCTCAAAGTCCAGATTCTGCTCCAAGTTGCTGTCGAAGACATGGAACAGGATGACTTCGTGCTTATTATATTTCAAATGCTCCAAAGCCTCAAACATCGGCTTGTAGTCGTCGAGGCTATCAAGCATGTCGGTGAAAATCACCACAAGGCTACGGCGATGCGTCATCTCAGCGATCTGGTGTAGGCACTGCGGTGTTGAGGTCGTCTTGCGGTTGTTCTTGTCGTAAGTGTCAATCAGTTTCTCCAGTTCAGTATAGATCAACTTGTTGTGCACATTGGACGACTTGGCTGGCTCGTGGAAGGCAATCGTTTCGTCAAACAAGTCCAAGCCTACGGCATCGCGCTGGCGGCGCATCAGCTCCATCAGCGAGGCGGCGGCATAGATGGAGAAAAAGAGTTTGTTGGGGTGCTCGAAGTCAATCTTCTGCCTAACGGGGAAGCACATGCTCGAGCTTTGGTCGATGACCAGTTGGCAACGCAGGTTGGTCTCCTCCTCGTAGCGCTTCACGAAGAGCTTCTCGGTGCGGCCATAGAGTTTCCAGTCGATATGGCGGATTGGCTCGCCTGAGTTATAAAGGCGATGTTCGGCAAACTCAACAGAAAAACCATGGAAGGGACTCTTGTGTAAACCCGTGATGAATCCCTCCACGATTTGTCGTGCCAAGAACTCCAAGCTGCCGAACTGAGTGAGCCGGTTCCTATCGATTGAAAAGTCCAAGGTTGTTGAACTGTTGATTGTTTAATTGTTTAATTGTTGACAATGACTTATGACAATGACTATGACCGCTTCAACTTAGAGTAAAAGCGGTCATAGTCATAGTCACTGGTCATAGTCAGAACAGCTTCTCCAGTTTCTCCACAAATACCTTCTTGGGAGCGGCGCCTACGTTCTTGTCGACGGGCTGTCCACCCTTGAAATAGAGAACGGTAGGAATGTTCATAATGCCATATTTTCCAGCGGTGCCGGGGCATTCCTCAACGTCACATTTCACGGCAATCATCTTGCCTGCATATTCTTCTGAAAGTTCATCGACGATAGGTTCAACCTTTTTGCAAGGGCCACACCATGTGGCGCCAAAGTCTACCATCACGGGAAGTTCTGATTTCAGGACGACTTCTTCAAAACGGTCGTCAGTCATTTGAATTACTGCCATAGTTTTAATTCGTTTGATTTATAAATCTGATTCTACTTATTATTTTCGGATTGCAAAGATACAAATTTTCTTTTTTATCGCAAGTCAAATTCCACAAAAGGCATTTTTTCAAGCAAAGGCAACACCTCCTGAACATTGATTGAACCTTTCACAGGAGTCAGATTGCAAGACTTTTTGCTTAGCGGATCGAAAAGATGCAATTTATAATGCTGTTTACCCGGATTATCCTTCAGGACTTTGATAAAATCTTCCATACTCTCCTTATTCATTTCAGCCACATTCAACTTAATGTAAACTGTCTTAGAGGTGGATTCCAAAAGCGAGTCAAGCAAACGTGCCTCCGTAAACCTTATTTCAAGAGTCTGTAGCATCACATTCGGGTCTTGTCCCGCCCTTGGAAAAGGTCGGTCCATAATGCCAGAAAGCATCACGAACGAATTGACCGTCAACAGATTCCTACAATTCAAATAATTCTCCTTGAACAAGGCAAACTGCAATGCACCGCTTTGGTCTTCAATGGTGAAACGACCATATGGATTGCCATTTTTCGCCGTAAACTCCTCTGCCCTAGTAATCTGTCCGCCAAGGCGCACCGGACGCTTCAGGTTCTTTTCCACATCATTCAATGCATTCTTCAAACCTTCCACATCACAGTTACAAAAATACTTAATCGGGAGATGATAGACCTGCATGGGATGCGAAGAGATATAGAAGCCCAAAGCCTCTTTCTCCATCTCCAATTCCTTCATCTTCGACCAAGGTTCACACTCAGGTAACGGGATATTGAAGGTCTCCTCCGTCCCCTCATCGCTACCGAAGCCAAAGAGGTCCATCTGCGCTGAGTTCTTACGCTCGTTGAACGAGGCCACCATGCGCATGGCGCGTTCAGAGAAAGGTACCGAATCGTTGGGAGCAATGTTGAACAACATGGCTCGGTGGAAGCCCTTGAAACTGTCGAAACAACCTGCCATGCCCATGCTCTCCAAAGCTCTGACGTTGAGACCTTTGTCTGCCACACGCATCACAAAGTCGCCAAAGTCCTTGAACTTGCCGTTGGCTTCACGCTCAGCAACGATACCCGCCACAGCCGCCTCGCCTACATTCTTGATACCGCCCATGCCATAACGAATCTCGCCTTTCTCGTTGACGGAAAATTCGTACTCCGACTCATTCACATCGGGACCCAACACCTCAATCTTCATGCGTTTGCATTCTTCCGTCATGAAGTTCACCTGCTTGATGTCGCCCAACTCATTGTTAAGCACAGCAGCCATAAACTCTGCTGGATAATGCGCCTTGAGGTAAGCCGTTTGATACGAAACCCAGCTATAGCAAGCCGCGTGCGACTTGTTAAAAGCGTAAGAAGCAAACTTCTTCCACTCTTCCCAAATCTTCTCCAAGCGTTTTTTCACTTCGTCTTCAGGCAAGTTTTCCGTCTTGGTCAGCTTGGCCACACCTTGTTTCATGAACTTGCCATAGAGTTCCTCCATCTTCGCCAACTGCTTCTTACCCATGGCTTTACGCAAGGTATCGGACTCGCCTCTCGTGAAGTCGGCCAACTCACGCGAGAGCAACATGACCTGCTCTTGATAGACGCAAATGCCGTAGGTGTCCTTCAGGTACTTCTCCATGCAATTGAAGTCATACTTGATTTCCTGCCTGCCTTGCTTGCGGGCAATAAAGTCCGGGATGTTGTCCATCGGGCCGGGACGGTAAAGGGCATTCATAGCGATGATGTCGCCGATGACAGAAGGCTGCAACTCGCGAAGGTATTTCTGCATTCCTGGCGATTCAAACTGGAAGGTTCCGATGGTGTTGCCCGCCGAATACAATTTGTAGGTCTCTTCATCATCAATCGGGATGTGGTCGATGTCGATGTCGATGCCATGCGTCTTCTTGATGTTCTTCAAGGCATCCTTAATCAAGGTCAAGGTCTTAAGGCCCAAGAAGTCCATCTTGATGAGGCCAACCGTCTCGATGACATGGCCATCATATTGGGTCACAACGACATCCTCCTTGGTATCTTTATCCTTGACGGTACAAACCGGAGCCACATTAGTCAAGTCATCGGCACCAATAATGACACCGCAGGCATGGATGCCGATTTGGCGGTTGGTGTCCTCCAACTCCTCGGCGTAGGTCAGCATGGAAGAAATGTTCTTGTCATCGCCTTCAACCAGCTGTTTCAGCTCGGGCACATATTTGTAGCAGTTCTTCAAGTTGACCTTAGGCATCTTCTTGGGCACCTCACCTTCCACGGCTTTCACCGCCGCCTCGTCAAAGTTACGGTCAGGGATAAAGCTCTTGATTTTGTTGACCTCGGGCAGTGGCACCTTTTGCACACGCCCCACATCTGCAATGGCTGATTTGGCTGCCATCGTTCCATAGGTGATGATGTGCGCCACCTTCTCTTTACCGTATTTCTTTGTAATCCAATCCAATACACGACCACGACCGTCATCGTCGAAGTCCACATCGATATCGGGCAGGGAGATACGGTCAGGATTAAGGAAACGCTCAAACAGCAAGTCGTATTTCAGCGGGTCCAAGTCGGTAATTTTCAAGCAGTAAGCCACAACAGAGCCAGCCGCAGAACCACGGCCCGGGCCTACAGAAACGCCTAACTCCTCACGCGCTGCACGGATATAGTCGCTCACGATGAGGAAGTAACCAGGGAAACCCATGGTCTTCATCACATGCAACTCAAACTTAATGCGCTCAATTTGGTCTTCGGTGAGATTCTCACCATAACGCTCTTTTGCACCTTCCCAAGTCAGTTTAGCCAAATAGTCTGCTTCGAGCTTGATACGATACAGACGGTTATAGCCACCCAGTTTCTTGACCTTCTTCTCAGCTTCCTCCTGCGACAGCACCACATTACCATGCTCATCGCGGGTAAACTCGTTGAACAAGTCTTCCTCGGTGTATTTTTGTCGGTATTCCGCCTCAGTGCCAAAGTCCTCAGGAATGGGGAATATCGGCATGATGGGGTCGGAGTCGATGCTGTAGGTCTCCACCTTGTCGACAATCTCCTGCGTGTTTTCCAGCACCTCAGGATGGTCGGAGAAGATGCGACCCATCTCTTCGGGCGTCTTCAGCCATTCCTGCTTGGTGTAGTGCATTCGCGTTGGGTCGTCGAGATCCTTGCCCGTGCTGAGGCAGATGAGACGGTCGTGCGCCTCGCCATGCTCCTCTTCCACAAAGTGGACATCGTTGGTGGCAACGACCTTCACGTCATATTTCTTCGCCAAGTCGAAGATGATTTTGTTCACCTCCTTTTGGCGTTCGTACACCTCGGTGTCACCACCAGGTTTGTCGGTCTTATGCCGCTGCACTTCAAGGTAATAATCATCACCGAATAGGTTCTTGAACCATTGGATGGAAGCCTCGGCACCCGCCATATCGCCGTTCATGATCTTTTGTGGCACCTCGCCCGCGAGACAGGCCGAACTGCATATCAGACCTTCGTGGTATTTCTCAAGCAGACTGTGGTCGATACGGGGATTGTAGTAAAAACCATCCGTGTAGGCGATGGAACTCAGCTTGCAGAGGCTGTGGTAGCCCTTCTTGTTCTTGGCCAATAAAATAAGGTGCCAGCCTCGGTCCTGACGGCCGTCGCGCTTGTCGATACTGATGGGAGCGCAGTAGGTCTCAATGCCGAAGATTGGCTTGAAGAACTGCTTGTTCAGCTTTTCGATTTGCTCCTGGGCAGCAATCTTTTCTTCATCTGTAGACTCAGGCTTCCCGATAATGGCTTGTTGCTCCTTGATGGCATCCTTCACCTTACCGTTCTCCTTGTTCACGGTGTCGGCGAAATCCTTAATACCGAACATATTGCCATGGTCGGTGAGGGCGAGGCTATACATGCCGTTTTTCTTGCATTTGCTCACCAAATCCGGCACTTTCGACATGCCGTCGAGCATGGAATAGTGCGAGTGGACATGTAGGTGGGTGAAATGTTGCGGGATATAGTTGCCCATTTCGGACTCCTCCTCCACCTTTTCCTCCTCGTCAAAGTTCGCTTCCACCTTGATGCCAGCGGGTTGTATTACATCAGGGTTGGCTGCCTTGAAGTCGTCGATGAACTGGGCGTCGACATGCAGGTCGGTCTCATCCAGCACGCCACGACGGATCAGTTCGAGGAAGACACGCGCAGTGGCCTCCACATCGGCACAGGCGTTATGGGCCGAGTCGAAGTCCTCGCCAAACAGCAGGTGATGGAACTCACCCAGACGCGGCAGTTTGAACTTACCGCCCTTGCCGCCAGGTAACTGGCAGAACTCAGCCGTCTTCTCCGTGCAGGTGTCGATGATTTGCCAGCGGCGCAAAGGATTCTCGCGACCGCAGCGCAGAAACTCGCAGCCCAACACATTGAGGTCGAAGTTGATATTGTGGCCGACAAGGTATTTGGCTTTGGCGGCGGAAATCATAAACAGGTCGAGTACCTCGTTGAGTGGCTTACCATATTTCATAGCATGTTCGGTGGAGATGCCGTGCACCATCTTGGCGTCGATGGGGATGACAAAGCCATCGGGCTGAACAAGATAGTTATGGTTCTCCACGAAGCGGCCTTTCTCGTCATGGATCTGCCAAGCTAGTTGCACCATGCGTGGCCAGTTGTCGAAGTCGGTCAGCGGAGCGTTTTCAATTTTGGGAAGACCAGTGGTCTCTGTATCGAAGACTAAAAACATAATCAGTTGAGAATTGATAATTTAGAATTGAAAGTTGGGGCAAGATTTGCCTCAACTTTCAGCCTTCAAAAATAAGAAATATATGGGAACGGCGCAAGCGCACCGAAAAGAATTTTCCGTATCTTTGCTCCATTATTACCTAACAACACAAACATCATGAAAACCCTCAAACACCTCTTCTTGATTATCTTCGCCTTGCTCTCCTGCCGCGCAGCCATAGCACAAGATTATTTCCTCGACCGCTTCTATTCCGACGACGGAGTCGACCAAATTCAATTCTACTACAACGCCGACAACCTGCTGGAATCCTACCATTCCTTGTCCAATGCGGGAGGCGAGATTGATGACCTCATCGACTCCCTCTACTATGACGAACGAGGCAACATAATCCGCATCGACTTCTTCCAATATTACAACAACGAGTGGATCTTCCCCAGCTACATCACCTATACCTACGATGACAACAACCACCGCCTCACACGCACCAACTATAACGACTGGGGCAGCGGATTCGAGTTGCAAGGCATCTACACCTATTCTTATAATGGCGACCTGCTCACCAGCTATGAGATGACCCTCGGCGGGACATTGCTCATGCGCGGCACATATTCCTACGACAACGGCCTCTGCACACAATTCCTTGAAGAATACAACGACGCCTGGGGTGGCACGGGATGGAGCAACTCGGCCCTCACCACCTACACCTACGATGAAGCCGGCAATTGCACCAATGAGACCTACTCCTATTGGCAAAACGGTTGGGCGCCGGACTCCAGCATCGACAGGCTATTCGATGCCAACGGCAACTGCATACAGCGCGAGAAACACACCAACGGACTGATAGTTGACCGCAAGAGCTATGTTTACGACGAAGCCTTCACCATCGACCATGTCCTCATGCCCTATCATCCAGAGCCTAACTACACTTGGGATCAATTCGCCAACCGTCCCCTTGGTTATGCTTGGGAGGCTGCCAACGACGGCGGACAACTCGTCTATGTCTGTGACTACATCTTTGAGTATGGTTCCTTTGAAGGCGTACCTCAACACGATACCCCCGTCACCGACATGATGACCGTTTACCCCAACCCCACACAAGGCGAGATGACAATCAGCCTCGAAGGCCTGCGCCGTTATGAAATCATCGACATGAACGGTCAGACCGTCTTGCAAGGTCAGGCCAACGGGAAACGGCATATCATCGATGTGTCCACCTTAGCTTCAGGGCTTTACTTGGTGAAAGCCTACAACGGACAAACTTGGTGCATCAGCAAAGTGCAAGTCAAATAAGATCAGGCTTTCTTTTCCGTCAAGATCATAAACAGGATCGCGAAAAGAATCAGCGCGACACCGAGGGCGACATTGAGCGTGAAGGCTTCGTGGAAGACCAACGTCCCAATGACGATGGCCGTCAACGGCTCAAGGATGCCAAGAATGGAGGTCTTGGTGGCACCAACCGCCTTGCTTGAAGCCGCCAAGGTGATGGTCGCAATAGCCGTAGGCAAAATCGCCAAGCCCAACACATTCAGCCAGCTGACCGCATCGGGAACGGCATTGAGATGCACACCGAAGCCCGACAAAGCAAACAGCATCACCGAGCCAATCAAGAAGCAATAGAAAGTCAAAGTGAGGTTAGGAATCGCCTTCACTTGCTTGCTCAAGTTGACGATGACAATAAACAAGGTATAGCACAGTCCCGAGGCCACCACGAGAGCAATGCCACGCCAGTCGATGAAGCCTCCACCACCTTTGAGCGAGAGCAAAATGGCACCTGCTACGCCTGCGAAGATGGAAATCCATGTCTTCCAACTCGGGTACTGACCGAAAAACATCATGATGAGCGCGACCATGATGGGATAGACATAGAGTATGCTCGTGGCAATACCCGAGGGAATGTATTTGTATGCCTCAAACAAGGTGATGCTGCATCCGGTAAACAGCACACCAAGAATGGTCATTATTCCAAACTGCTTCCAGGTGATGCGAATTTGGCGTTTCGCGACGAGCATATAGGCCAGCATCAACAATGTGGCCACACCATAGCGGTAGAACAATAAAGAGTTGACGTCCAAGCCCTTGTTGATGACAGGCACGCCAAAGAGCGGGTTCATGCCGTAGGTGATGCCTGAGACGATGCCCGCTATATAACCCCAATGAAGTTTGTTTTGCTTTTGCATTATTTCTATCTTAAACCGGCCCTTCGACCCTTCGACAGGCTCAGGGACCTCAGGGACCTGGCTCTTTGAAAACGGCTGCAAAATTAGGCATTGTCGGGCGATTTCCGAAACAGAGAAAAAGAAAAATTTGTTCCGACCTGATTGCCAGTCCAATAAAAAGTTGTACTTTTGCAGCCGAAACCTCGGGTAGGTTTTAGTTAATTCATTAAAAATCAACTTAAAACATTAAATTATGCCTGCAAAAATTAGATTGCAAAGACATGGCAAGAAGGGTCAACCCTTCTATCACATCGTAGTTGCCGACTCTCGTTCACCACGTGATGGCAAATTCATTGAGAAATTAGGCACCTACAACCCGCTCACCAACCCCGCTCAGATCAACCTCAAGTTTGACAGAGCCCTGTATTGGTACAGCGTTGGCGCTCAGCCCACCGACACTGCTCGTTCGCTGCTCAGCAAGACCGGCGTCATGATGAAGTATCATCTGATGCGTGGTGTCCAGAAAGGCGCTATGACTGAAGAGCAAGCTGAAATCAAGTTCCAGAACTGGATGAAGGAGAAGGAAGCCCGCAACGCCAACATCGTGAAGGCTGACGAAGAGAAGGCCCGTGGCGAGAAGAAGACCCGTCTGGAAGCCGAGAAGCAAGTCAACGAGGCCCGCGCCGCCGAGCTCGCCAAGAAGAGACTCGCTGAAATGGAAGCCAAGAAGGCTGCTGAAGCCGAAGCTGCCGCTGAGGCTGCTGCCGAGGAAGCTCCCGCTGAGGAAGCCCCGGCCGCCGAAGCTGAAGCTCCTGCCGAAGCCTAATCGGAATATTTCAGAAAAAAGAAAACCGCTCCATTTCGGGCGGTTTTTTTATTTTTGCCGATTGAAAAACAATTGAAATATGAACACCATCCTAAACTATTCAGAGAAGTCAAAACTCTATGAACTGATTGCAACCAACCCAAAGCTGTTGCCCCTCCTACCCCGCTTTGGCATCCAACTCGGATTTGGTGACCACAGCGTAGCTGAAGTGTGCAAAGCCAACAGTGTCGATACTAGGCTTTTCCTCCTCATCTGCCGAATTTACACCAATGAAAAAGTAACTATCCTTCCTAAGGACATAGAAGCCATCAACATGGATGGTCTCCTACCTTATCTTCTTGCATCACACAAGTATTACCTCGACGAGCGTTTCCCCCACATTGAGGAGCACTTGCAACACATCATTGACGCAGGTGGAGCGAAATACGGCAACATGCTCAGCCACTTCTACACCGAATATAAGCAAGAGGTGGAAAAGCATTTCAAATACGAAGAGGAAGAGGTTTTCCCTTACATCGAGGCACTGCGCAAAGGACAGACCTCGACCAATTTCAGTATCGAACAGTTTCGCAACAACCACAGCAATATTGAGGACGCATTAGAGGACATGATGAACATCCTTATCAAATACCTACCAGGCGACATCCTTCCTAAAGAACGCGTCGAAATCTCTGCCGATATCATCGAGCTCTCTGCCGACCTTATCAGTCACTCCCTTATTGAGGATCAGATACTTATACCCTATGTTGAAACCCTCGAAAAACCAAACCATGAGTAACCGAGTCATCATCTGCGAAGCCTCGGAAATCATCACCGCAGGGCTTTACGAAATCATTCAAGGCATGGACGGTTTCGATGTCGTAGCTCGCTTAGACACACCTGAATGCCTCTCTGAGAAAATCATCGCAACCGACGCCAACACACTCATCATCAATCCTAACCTCCTTGGTTTCAGCGACCGTTACCTGCCGCAACAACTCATCAAGGAGTATCCGCAATTCACAATCATCGCTTTGGTAACTGCTTACATCGAGCTTCCCGCATTGAAATCATACAACGGTGTTATCGAAATCAATGACCCGAAGCAAAAAGTCATTGCCAAGATGAAACAGTTTGCCCAAGACAACGACAAACAGGAAAAAACCGAAGACGTGGAACTCTCGAAACGCGAAATCGATGTGCTGGTGGCAGTGGCTAAAGGCATGATGAACAAAGAGATAGCTGACCAGATGAACATCTCCATCCACACCGTCATCTCGCACCGCAAGAACATCACGCGCAAGACCGGTATCAAATCGGTGTCGGGTCTCACGGTGTATGCGTTGTTGAATAATCTGATTGACGAGAACGAAGTCTACAAATAAAACTAGGGCTGACACAAAAGCCAGCCCTTATTAAATCCATGATTTCTCTGATTATTTCACCACAGAAATCTGTCTCATGCTAACACCGTTTCTCGTGCTGATGCGAACCAAGTACGTTCCCTCCTCAACATCCGCAAGACTGATGTTCACCACTTCGCCATCCACAGAAGCGTCGTAAATGATTTGACCAAGCGTATTAATTAAGGTGATGCGATTCAGGCCTTCTGCTTCAATGGTAACCTGATCATAAGCAGGATTTGGATACACATTGACGTCCTTTTGCATCTCGTTCACGCCATCTGTATGAGCAGTGACATAGTCATGAATACCGTCCACAGACATGGCTGGTACCGATTCACATACCCCGCCCACAATTGTATTGATAGCCGTCACCTGATAATAATAGGTCTCAGCACTGGTATCATTGTCATCAAAATGCATGTCCGTTCCAGTGGCAATGCCAATCAAATCATAATTCTGGCCATCAACGGAACGATAGACATAATAGCCGTAGGTTTGGCTCGTCGTGCCCGACCAAACCACATTCGTGACAGTAATATTGTCAATCACCAAAGAATAGTTCGACACCTGGGTGAAATGACGGAAACCAAGGTAAATCTCTTGTCCTTCGTATGCCGATAAGTCAACAGAATAGGCGTGATATGGGTAACCAGAATCCCATTCGGCAATGGTTGCAATGTTCATACCGTCACTAGAAGCAACGGCCACTCCAAAATGTTCCGTCGGATATGAAGGATCATAACCCGAAGCATAAAACGTCATCGAGGCATTCTCCATCACCTTGATTTTTGGCATGAAGGCATAGTTGTCAGGCCGAAGCGAGCCCAAACCATTCATATAGGAAAACGAACTCAGTGAGGCATTGGTGTTGGTCGTGTTCACCGAGCCATCCGAGTTCATACCTCCACCATTATAGATGCCAAAGATCTGTCCGTCGCCATCGGCATCGAGGAAGGTCCAGCCTTGTGGGTCTTCTTCAAAACCAGTGTAAATCTCGCGTTCCCACGAAATCCTCACTTTGTCGCCCAAATTCTCTGCCCTGAGATTTTTCGGCGCCACACAATCCAACTCAGCCTCGGCACATTGAGGCTCGGCAAGGGCATAATAGTCACCTGTCTCCCTGCTGCCATCTTGGATGATACGGATGCAATAATTAGAGGTATAGCGGTTCACCTCGTGGGTGAAAGAGCTCTCCCCATGATTGAGAGTGGCAATCAACTCATTATCAGCATAAACCAATGCACCTATGGCAGGACGCGTCACCTCAGCCTCAACGCCAGTCACTTTGATGTCATCGACGCAGAGGAAATAGGTCTCGCCCGTCGTGTTGAAGTGGCGAATGGCGACATAGATCTGCTGTCCGGCATAGGCCGAAAGGTCAGCGGTGTATTCAGTGTAGGTACCCGTGCTGTTCCATTCCTGAATCATAGTGAAATCGGCGGGGTTGGAATTGCCCGAAGTAGAAACGGCTACGCCGAAATGCTCTGGGTCAGGAGCTATGCCAGGCATGTCGGCATCGCAGGCCATAAAAGAGATGCGAGCTTCTGCTGTGGCTGTCAAGCGAGGAGTAACAATGTAATTGTCGGGATTGAGTGGGCCAGGACCAGACATCCATGAGAAGGAGCGCAAACCGATACCTCCTCCGTAGCCGCTCCATGGATACACGCGGAAGTTCTGCCCATCGTTGTTGGCGTCAATGAGGGTGAGATCCATCAAGGTGCTGTCGGCGAAGTCGTAATACAGTTCATCGAGTGGGAAAGGAGCCGACATCGTTGGCAATGTCCATGAAAGTTGAACCGTTGAGCCGTCACTTTGTGCCTGGAGCCCATTGGGCGAACCTTGGAAATGGTCGGGCGTGCGATAGGTCCAAGCGTATTCGTTCTCAATCATTGCGCCATTCTCATAATAAGCACGAATGGTGGTCGTGTGAGTCGAGCCATCCGCAAAACCGTTGGTATTCAGCAAATAACTAGTGCCAAAATGGTTCTCTGCCACAACTTGACCATCAAGAACAATATCGCTACCGATTAAGAAACCGGCGTTGACGTTTCCGACGAAAACATTGTCAATGCAAATGGCGAACTTGTCGGTGCAGTTGAAATGACGGATGGCAAGATAAACCTCCTGACCTGAATAAGCGGAAAGGTCAACGGAGTACACATGCCAATTGCCCTGACGGGTTTTGTTGTCTTTCGCAGTCAAATTCCATTCCTGAAGCATGGTGAAAGCCGAGGGGTTGTCATTGACCGTCGTCGAAATAGCTACGCCAAAATGCTCGGCGGGATAAGCCTCGTCCATAGCACTGGCATGAAAAAGTATCTCGCCGTTTTCAGGAACAATCAAGCGGGGCGAAACCATGAAATTGTTGGGCGTGAGCGGCGAAGTAGTGGCATTGTCGTAGGAATACGACACCAACATACCATCAGAGCCACCGTGACCCATGCCGCCTGCGGCAGGCAGTTGCCAATTGTGACTGTCGCCGTCGGCATCGATAAGAGTCCAGTCGAGGATGCGGCCTTCTTCAAAGTCCTCCTCGAAATCCCAATAGTAAGCTCCATCGGGAGAATAAACGCCTGGCGCGTGGTAAATCACATAGCCCGAGGCCGAAACATAGTTTTCAATGCCCTGTTGGGCTTTCGCTCCGAAAGAAGCGGTCATCAGTAGTGCCATTGCCAGGAATGGCAAGAGGTGTTTTCGCATAAAGAAATGTAATTAATGTGAATTTAAATTGGGCTGCAAAGGTAGGGTTTTATCCTGACAATCCAAAATCTTAAAGCAAATCCAAATAAAAACGCCCTTTCCACTTTGATAAAAAGAAATAATCGCTACCTTTGCACATCATTTCAACTAAACTAACAATTATGGCAAAAAACATCGAAGAAATCAAAGCCGCGTTAGCCTCCTACGGCATCACCGGCGCAAAAGACATTTATTATAATCCGAGTTACGAGCAACTCTTTAAGGACGAGATGGACCCCGCCCTAACCGGCTACGACAAAGGCGTGTTGACCGAACTCAATGCCGTCAACGTGATGACCGGCATCTACACCGGCCGTTCGCCCAAGGACAAATACATCGTCATGGATGCCAAATCGAAGGACACCGTGTGGTGGACCACCGAAGGCTACAAGAATGACAACCACCCGATGAGCGAAGAAGTATGGGGTAAGGTGAAAGACCTCGCCAAGAAGCAACTCAGCGGCAAAAACCTCTATGTGGTTGATGCCTTCTGCGGCGCCAACAAGGACACCCGCATGGCCGTCCGTTTTATCATGGAAGTGGCATGGCAAGCCCATTTCGTGCTCAACATGTTCATCAAGCCTACGGCTGAGGAACTGGCTGACTTCAAGCCCAATTTCACCGTTTATACCGCCTCGAAAGCCAAGGTCGACAACTACAAGGAACTCGGCCTGAACAGCGACACCTGCGTGGCCTTCAATGTGAGCTCACGCGAGCAAGTGATTCTGAACACCTGGTACGGTGGCGAGATGAAGAAAGGTATGTTCTCGATGATGAACTACTACCTGCCGCTGCAAGGCATCGCCGCCATGCACTGCTCCGCCAACACCGACATGAAGGGCGAAAACACTGCCATCTTCTTCGGCTTGAGCGGCACTGGCAAGACCACCCTTTCGACCGACCCGAAGCGCTTGCTCATCGGCGACGACGAGCACGGCTGGGACGACGAAGGCGTGTTCAACTTCGAAGGTGGCTGCTATGCCAAGGTTATCAACCTCGACAAGGAGAGCGAACCCGACATCTACAACGCCATCAAGCGCAACGCACTGTTGGAGAACGTCACCGTCGATGCCAACGGCAAGATCGACTTCAAGGACAAGAGCGTGACCGAGAACACCCGCGTCTCCTACCCCATTGAACACATCGAGAAGATCGTGAAAAACGTGCGTCCCATCTCGGCTGGTCCTGCTGCCAAGAATGTCATCTTCCTCAGTGCCGACGCCTTTGGCGTGTTGCCTCCCGTCAGCATCCTGACGCCCGAACAATGCAAGTACTACTTCCTGAGCGGTTTCACCGCCAAGTTGGCTGGCACCGAGCGCGGCATCACTGAGCCTACTCCTACCTTCAGCGCCTGCTTCGGCCAAGCCTTCCTTGAGCTACACCCGACCAAGTACGCCGAAGAACTGGTGAAACGTATGGAACAAAGCGGCGCCAAGGCTTACTTGGTGAACACCGGCTGGAACGGCACGGGCAAACGCATCAGTATCCGTGACACGCGTGGCATCATCGACGCCATCCTTGATGGTAGCATCGAAAAAGCTCCAACCAAGATGATCCCGTACTTCAACTTCGAAGTGCCGACCGCATTGCCGGGCGTCGACCCGAACATCCTCGACCCGCGCGACACCTACGCCGACAAGAACGCTTGGGAAGAGAAAGCCAAAGACCTCTCCTCACGCTTCATCAAGAACTTCGAGAAGTTCACGACGAACGCGGCTGGCAAGGCATTGGTGGCCGCTGGCCCGAAATTGTGATTGGTTTCACGCTGGAATTATTTCACGCAGAATCCGCAGAAATCGCAGAATAATTTAGAGAAACGAGCCGCCCCGATTGGGGCGACTTTTTTTGCGTTATCCCTGCGCATTGTCAAAGATTTTGGGGTTTCTATGGTTGCGCATTGTCAAAAATGGACAATTTTCCCTCCATTTTGTTATCTTTTTGGTATTTTTGCACCCAAAATAATATTGGAAGTTATCAATCATCAACAAAATCAATCAAAAAATGAAGAAAACCATTAGAAGAATTGCTCCCGTAGCATTGGTCCTCATCGGACTGACGACCCTTTCGTTCATGGCCAAAAACGGCGTCACGCTGCGCCTGAAGCCCCAGCAAGGCAAGACCTACACCATCAACGCCAAGGCTAACATGATGATGATGATGGAAGTGCAAGGCCAAACCATGAACCAGACCCAAAACATGGAGTATCGCCAGAGCTTCACCGCCAAAAACGTCACCGAAAAGGACGTGCAGCTCGAAACCAAAATCGAAGCCCTGAAAATGAGCATCTCCCAAATGGGCATGAAGTTGGAATACGACTCGGAACACCCCGAGAAGACCAGCCCCATGCTTGCCGGACAGACCAAGGAAATGGACGAAGCCATCAACAAGACGGGCACCATCAAGTATGACGTCATGGGCCAAGTCATCGACTCACTCGACCTTGAAATGAGCCAATTGGGCGGTGTCATCATCCAACTCCCCGAAGAAGAGCTGAGCGTAGGCAGCACTTGGAGCGTCGACAAGAGCCAAAACATCAGCGGCTCTGAGATGAACGTCCACTACACCTACACCGTCACCGCCATCTCCAAGAAGAGCGTCGACCTCACCGTGGCAGGAACAGTGACCGGCAAAGGCTCCGAGGAAATCAACGGTAATTACAACGGAACGGCCAGCATCGACCCGCAACAAGGATTCATCACCAAGAGCAACCTCAAGAGCAATCTCTCGATGACCCTATCTCAGCAAGGCTTGAGTATCCCTGTGACCATGGTGGGCAACACAACTGTTGAAGTGAAATGATTTAAGAAACCGAGGATTTCGATATGTAGGACTGACAGCACACCTGTCGGTCCTACTTTTTTTTCGACAAACCATTCCAGCCACAGATTATTTCCTACCTTTGTAACTTCAATTATAATCCATATCATTATGTAACAAACCTTTACCTTGATTACCTTGATGCTATTGGCTTTTTCAGCCATGGCACAGAACACCAAGCCACAACCCCTCACGCAAGAGGAATTCGAAGCCTTGTGTCCTACCCCTCCCATGGGATGGAACAGCTGGAACAAATTCGGTTGCAACGTCAGCGAACAGTTACTGATGGAAGCTGCCGATGCCATGGTAGCTTCGGGCATGAAAGATGCTGGCTATGAATACATCGTTGTGGACGACTGCTGGCAGGTGGACCGCGATGCCGACGGCAACATCGTGTGCGACCCTGAGCGTTTCCCGCATGGCATGAAGTATGTGGCCGACTACATCCACTCCAAAGAGCTGAAGTTCGGGCTGTATTCCTGCGTTGGCACCCACACCTGCGCTGGTCGCCCAGGTAGCATGGGACACGAATATCAAGATGCGCTCTATTACGCACGCAATGGCGTCGACTACCTGAAGTATGACTTCTGCAACAACCGTGAGACCAACTCCAAGACTGCGTACACCATCATGCGTGAAGCCATAAAAGAGGCTGGTCGTCCCATTGTGTTCAGCATCTGCGAATGGGGCAGCACGAAGCCTTGGGAATGGGCGCAAGGCATCGGTCACCTCTGGAGAGCCACGGGCGACATCATCAACTCATGGGAAGGTCGCGCCGATTGGGGCGGACACGGCATGGTACACATCATCGATTTGATGCAAGACCTCTACCCTTACAACGGTCCAGGCCATTGGAACGATCCTGACATGCTCGAAGTCGGCAATGGAGGCATGAACGCCATCGAAGACCAAAGCCACTTCTCCATGTGGTGCATGTTTTCAGCCCCGCTGATGGCGGGTAACGACCTCAACAACATGAGCGACGACACCAAGCGCATCCTCACCAACAAGGACGTCATCGCCATCGACCAAGACCCGCTCGGCATCCAAGCCCATCTCTCCGTCGCCATGGGCGACCGCCAGATTTGGGTGAAACAATTAGTCAACGATGAATGGGCCGTTTGCTTCTTCAACCGCGGTGACGATGTTTGGAATCTCAACTTCAACTGGAGTGATATACCTGAACTACGCAAATCGGGAAGAGAATACAGTGTCTACGACCTCTGGCAACACAAGACCATCGCCAAGTCAACTGCAAAGAATGTTGTTTCAAGCATTCCCTCCCATGGCGTGTTGATGGTGCGGTTGACGCCTGTCAAATAATTGCCAAAAAGCATCAACAAGCAAAGCCCGCTGATTTGCTTCGGCGGGCTTTGTTGTTAAGGGGATTGCAAATCCCTATTTCGAACCAGTCGGATTGCAAATCCGACTTAACCGTTTCTCTAATTCTTGACTTAATTGAGCATCACTGGCATGAGCAACATGAGGAGGTCTTCAGCCTCGTTCTCGTTACCTACAGGGGTAAGGATGCCAGCACGATTGGGAGCCGACATCTCTAACTTCACTTCCTCTGAATCGAAGTTGCCAAGCATCTCTTGGAAGAAACGTGAATTGAACCCGATTTCCATATCATCGCCTGTGTAACTGCAAGCGAGACGCTCCTTGGCTTCATTGTAGAAATCAATATCCTCAGCAGTCAGCATGATTTCCTGTCCCGTAATACGGAAACGCACCTGGTGTGTGGCTTTGCTGGAGAACACGGCCACACGGCGGATAGCCGCAAGGAAAGTCTGACGGTCAATAGTCAGCTGGTTGGGGTTCTGCTTCGGGATGACAGCCTCATAGTTGGGATAGCGGCCTTCGATAAGACGGCAAATCAACATATAGTCTCCAAAAACGAAGGAGGCATTCGTCTTGTTAAACTCCACGCGCACTGGTTCGTCGGCCAATGTGGCAAGAATGTTTTTCAGCTGGTTGATGGGTTTCTTAGGCATAATGAATGAAGCCACATTTTCCGACTTGACATCCATCCTTCTGTAACGTACCAACTTATGGGCGTCAGTAGCCACAAAAGTCAGGTAGTTCTCTGTCATTTCCATCAACACGCCTGACATAATAGGACGAATTTCATCCATTCCCGTGGCAAAGACGGTCTTTTCGAAGCCCTTAGCAAGCACATCGGCAGGAATCTCCCAAACTGAAGTATCCGCCATCGCAGGAAGTTGCGGGAACTCATCGCTCTTGTGGCCTGCCAGTTTATACCGACCTTCTCCTGCAATCAGCTCCACCGCCAAAGTGTTTTTATCGACCGAAACCGTAATGGGTACATCGGGGAAGTTTTTCATGATTTCCAGCAACAGGCGCGCGGGAATGGTCACCTCTCCCGTGCCTTCCACCATGTCGGGAACAAGACTGACCGTCATGGTCACGTCAAGGTCAGACGAAGTAATCTTCAGTTGGTCCTCATCCAAATGGAACAGGAAATCATCCAAAATTGGCAATGTGTTCTTTGAGCCGATAACACCGCTCAAGGCTTGCAGGCTCTTCAATAGTTTAAGGCTTGATACTATGAATTTCATCGCAATATAGGTTTTTATTTCTTTCAAATTTGAAGTTGTAAAAGTACAAATAATTGAAACATGAAGGGCTTTTTATCGAAAAAAAATCTCATTTATTAGAATCCTCCAAAACTCAGCCCAGCATATTTCAGGCGGTTGAGAAAGTCGAGCATCGATTCGTATGGTACCGCCACATATTGGAAACGCTTGTCATCCTTAGTCCTAGTGCGATATTTCTCCTTCGTGTCGGAAAGCCGTTGGTTGATGTCGGAGAAAGTGCAATGAACTTGGAATTGTCCGTCACCGCTATTATAATTAATATAGGTCTGGAACATGTCGTTTTGGAAGAAATAGGTGATATTGCCCAAACGACGGTCAAAGACCACGCATCCGTCAACATATTTGTTCACAATGTGATTGCCGAAGTTACCCAGTCCAATCTTTCCCACCGAAACGAAAGCATGAAGCTTTTCGTTCCAAACCATCTTCAGGTCGGGAATCACGATGGTATTGGCATAAAAATCTGACGATTCCATTTGAGGATAGCCTTCAAGCTCAATGGCTTTCTGCCGTTCTTCCGTCTTCTCTTCATCGTTTTCAGAACGGTAGTAATGCAAATACTGTGTCTCTGTCAAATCGATGGAAGCGCCATCAATATTGGCAAACACCTCAGCCATGGCTTCCAAGGCCTTGTCATCAAAAACTGGAACGTTGAAAACATTGAGACCCTCAAGCGTCAGACTGTCATTGGGATACTGGGTGTATTTTCCATGCACAACAAACTTGGCCAAAGGCGTGTCAAGGCCCAAATCAAAGCTGCCTTCACCGCTAACGACACCTCGCGAATTCAAGTCAACGTAGGAATCATACTGGGTTTCGTCAGTCACCACAAAACGCAAGCTGTCGGCATCAAACCACAACATTCCGTTTGCAGGTGCAGTATTATCGAGTTCCTTCCTTCCCTCTTTAGGTGTGAGAAACGAGCCAAAATAGCCACCGTCGATGGCTAATTCATAATAGAGGCCGTTCGTCATTCGCGAATCTTCCTCACGAATTCTATCAACATCAACAGGGATGCGGATTGAAGCAGGATCAATCGTAGTGGACGAGACGAACCAATGGTTCAAAGCAGCGATGGAATCTTGCATCCTCTCTTCAAGACCTATCGTGGGGTTGAAATCATCGAGGATAAGATGCTCTTCCATATTTGTCGTATCAGTCGGCTCTTCGGCAGGATCAGGGACCTTAACAATTACAGGCTCCTCAAAAGCCAGAAGCGCAAAGTGTCCATCATAATAACCGAACTCGTCAGTGGCTTTCAAGGTCAAACGTCCTTGGAAACCGAACTGGGTATTCAATTTAAACTCCGATGTGTCAGCAATATGCGCATAACCATGAGTGATTCCATCCAAAGGAACGATGGTATCCATCTGAATTGGTGTGTTGCTGCCCTCCGCATTGACGTAATCCCAAACACCTTGAGCATTGTAATAGTTTCTGCTATGGATATTCACTACAGCATTTTTATATAAGTGAAAACCATTCAAAGTGTCGGCCAATAAGTCGCCATTCACCGGTTCAAGTTTCGAATCTGCATTGATGTCTATGTCGTGCATGTAGGGGAACACGGCAGCATCGGCCACACGAATGATTTTCACGTCATGAGCATGAATTACATAGTTAGTCATGTCATAATCTGCACTCATGCTGTAGAATTGCAGCGAGTCTTGTTCTGGAACAAGCGAAATAAACTTAGATGCATTGTTATGTATCGCCAACAATTCCTCACGCGTCGTCGCTGAAGCATACTCTCCAAAACTCTCCACGGGATTATGAAGATGTAGACTGTTGGTGGCCATATCCCATTCCGCTTCTTTCAATGAGCAGATATACTGATTCATAGGAAAGTCCAAATTACTATTCTGATTGAGATAATCGTATTGGACTTTTTGCGCATCGAAGTCGACATTAGCCCGGTAGTTGGTAGCGGTGAAAGCAATATTGGCAGTGTCGGCGGAATAAAGGAGGAAGTTGGCCGAATCAGCCACAAAGGTTCTGGCATCCAAGGCAAAATGGTCGGAATCAAACTCAGTCAGACCGAAGCGCAACTTTCCGTCAGCCGCATAGCCATCAGGTGTAAGAATAGTTTTACCTGAAAAATACGTGTCACCATACATGCAAATGGGTTTGCCGATTGTTTCAGTGGTCAATTCAGGCTTTAGGATGTCCCACTTCAGCCGCAATGCATCAGCCGAGGCCACGGGGAAGCCAGTTCCATCTTCGCGAGGCACCATATTAAACTGATTCGTGATAGCGGTGACTGAATCTAGATAAAACACGAACTGATCCGAATTAAACACAGCCGTCTGATAATCAAGTGTCCCTTCACCGAAGAATCCGCTTGAAGAGAGGAAAACCTTATTGTGATATCGGCCCAAATCGCCATAAACAGGATAAGAAGCCGTTTCGTTTTCCCCGATTTGGTGGACAAAACCCAATGAATAGTCATCCATGACAACCAAGGGCTGAACAATGTCGGGCATGATGCCGCCAGAGACCAACTCACCTTCGAAGCGAACCTTTTTCATGGAGAGGTCATTCAGGCTATCGACGACAAAAGGATAAAGGCTGTAATAGAACTTTCCTTCCAAATCGTCTGCTGTCATCACAGAGTCAACACTTCCTGGGTTGAACACGCCACCATTGATTTTCCTGTAAAACTTAAATCCCTCAGCCTCACTGTGGAAGATGGGATATTCAGGGGTTTCGTAGCGACTTGATTTATTGTCTCCATGGTCGATTTCCAACCTACCCTGAAGTTTTTCAAGAGTGCCGTCAACAGGAATGACATGATTGTCGTAGCGGGCATAAAAGCGCAGCGAATCAATCTTATTCATCTTGATGGTGAAGTCCTGATAATTGAATTGGCTGTCCTTGGTAAAGAACTCAAACATTCCAGCGAGGATACCGCCTGAAAACTCGAAGTTCTGCTTTTTCTTAAAAACGACACGACCAAAATCTGGCACGATGACCACGCGCTTGCGATCGCTTAAAGATATGGCTGAACCTTCAAAGCCGTCAATCTGACTCGTAATGCCATACACCAGCAAGTCATTGGTATACAAGTCAAGACGAACATTGGGTTGGCGGTTCTTCGTCAATGTATGCAACTTGATGACATCGTAATCAATGACTTCACGATAAGAATCAAGCACATCGAAAAAGCGAGGCAATGCCGTCGCCCATTTTGTGTCCGACTCATACTCAACATAACCCTCTGCCTGCAATTTGAGCATGAGTGAAATCACCTGTTCGATGGGATAACCCAAATATGTGGCCAAATCACCAACCGCAAACCGCACCTGTCGGTCAACATTATCGAAACCCTTCAGGAATTTCTCAATGCGAATCATGGGATGAGCGCCATCGAGACCTTGCAGACGTTTGAAATCATCATGACGAAAATAATTCACCGACACCACATCTCCCTCGCTCGTTGGGTTGACGCCTTCCATCCTCCTAAAATCCACCTGATTGTCGTCAATATCCCAATACATGGCCTCCAAAAAGATATCCAAACCGTGGAAATAGTCATGGAAAGGTCCGTCGCCAAAGTCCTTTTCGGAACGGTAGACCATTAACTTTCTGGTCTTATTGTCATAATGTAAGCCCAAATCGTTATGATAGAGGGAATCCATTTCGGTACCCACGGAGTCAATGAGATAAAGACGCATTGCCACATGGTCTGAAACCAACTGTTCGTCCATCGACATCACAAAACGTGGAGCCTCCATCCTAATCACTTCTCTGCCCCCTTGCCGAAAATGAAACACTGCCTTGTTATTCACACCGCCAAACACGTCCACTTGATTACCCATCATTCCAATACCGCCTTCAAAGTCAATATTTCTCATCAAATCAGTAATCTCATAATCAGAACGATAAGACCTAACACGAGGAAACATGGTTTTTTCATTGGGCGCATTCACAAGCACCTTGTCCTCGTAACGGCAGAGAATATCCTGATCAAAATGCTGACGCTCATGAAAAACCACCGAGTCGATAGCATACTCCGAACGGTTCAAGTCCAAAACATAGAAATCAGGTAAAGTAACAAATACCTTTTCGGGAGGAACGCCGAAGCGCGACCAGTCAGCTCTACCACCAATCCCTTCCCAACGGTTATCTTCTTGATAATAAACGCCTTTGGTATCTTTGAGAACCGATTCATCTTTCTGCGAAGCCAGCACCAACGTGCCATCGATGGTCAACTCGAAATGCTCATTTGACGGGAAGCCCCAAAGCGCATCACGCAACAGCCATTTGGAGTTGCCTTTGGCCGACAACACTTTGTCGACGAAAAGATCCCTACAGGAAACCAAATACTTGTCTACCCCGTTCATCGACTTCTGTACTTTGGCATCGGTGTAGACAATCCAGTTATTCACATCCTTATGTGAGAGATTGGCTGTCGGGATGCGTTGTAGTATTTCTACGAAATGAAAAATATTTGCATAAGCCTTACTGCCACTCTTTGAATGAAGCCGTTCACAAAGTTGAATGATTGTGTTGGCTTCAGCGTTGCTATAATAGCTTTCCCATACTCCTTGGAAACCTTGCATGATGACCGCAGCCTCTTCACGGTCTTGCTTCGAGGTGGACGATCCCAAATAAGTAGCGAGTTGGTTATAGAACGCATCCTTTTCCGTTGGAAAGAAATCCTGCGCATAGGCATAACCCAAACCCAAAAATAGCAATATAACTGTAACAAAAATATTTCTTTTCATATCGTCAAAGTACTTGATTTCAATCACTTAATAAATTCGGCTGCCACCCAATTGTTGCGGCTCAAAAAACGGTTGTAATGCAACCCCAAACGCTCGGCCTCCGCTTGTATGCTTGGCAAATCCTCAGTGTAAAACCCACTGAAGAAAATGTGTGCATTAGAACTCATGGCCTCCACATAATAATGCATATCACGAAGCAAGATGTTACGGTTGATATTGGCCAACACCACATCAAACTGTCCCTTGATGGCCAAGGCATCACCCAACACAATCTCAATATCGGAAATACCATTCAACTCACAGTTGGTGAAAGCATTGCGATAAGCCCACTCGTCATTGTCGATGGCTACCGTTCGTGCTGCACCCAATTTTTTAGCCAAAATCGCTAAAACTGCAGTTCCGCTTCCCATATCAAGCACCCTTTTCCCTCGGAAATCAGTCTCAAGCATAAGCTGAATGATTTGAGCTGTCGTTTCATGGTTGGCTGTGCCAAAAGACATCTTTGGCTCGATGACCAAATCGAACTCAAAGCTGGGATCTGCTTCATGAAAAGGTGCACGCACTCGACAACGTTTGTTAACCACCACAGGCTGATAGGAAGCCTCCCAGACTTCATTCCAATCCTTGTCAGGCATCTCCTCTACTTTCAGCAAATGAAGGTCGGCAAAAGCTGGGTCAAGCAATACGTTCTCAACTGCGCCGTCGTCACGGCAATCTGCCGAGCAATAAGCTTTCAAAGTATAGTCTTCATCCATAAAAGAGTCGAAGCCTATTTCAGCTAGCATGGTGGTAAGCATGTCATGCTGAATATCTGACGACGGCGCAGTGAATGAGTATTCTAAGGTCTTCATCACTCTTCGCCGATGTGTGAGGCCTGATTGCAGATGGAGACAAAGTCCTCAGCTTTCAGCGAGGCGCCGCCGATAAGGCCGCCGTCAACATCAGGCTGCGAGAACAGTTCTGTCGCATTCTTGGCATTACAACTTCCGCCATATAAGATACGAATATCATCAGCTGTGGCTTCATCGTAGTGTTCCTTAATCAATGAACGAATGTAGGCATGCATCTCCTGAGCCTGTTCGGGCGTAGCTGTCTTGCCCGTACCGATGGCCCAGACAGGTTCGTAGGCAATGATGGTGTCATAAATGGCATCGCCATCCAAATGGAACAAACCTTTTTCCAGTTGTTCTTTGACAACCTCGAAATGACGACCTGCTTCACGCTCCTCAAGCACCTCGC
Source organism: uncultured Bacteroidales bacterium (assembly GCA_946187645.1). Taxonomy (GTDB): domain Bacteria; phylum Bacteroidota; class Bacteroidia; order Bacteroidales; family F082; genus Limimorpha. Next base: position 44,075 of record CAMHRP010000030.1, read on the forward strand.
CAACGCAATAGATAGGCGACATGTTGTTTTCTATTAAGCGATTGATCTTCTCGGCAAGGATTTCGTTGGTCTCGCCGAAGTATTTTCTTCTCTCGCTATGACCAATGATGCAATAGTCCACATCGATGGACTTCAGCATTTTGGCCGACACCTCGCCCGTGTATGCACCTTTGTCGTAGGCACTGCAATTCTGTGCACCCACGTTAAAACGCTGCTCGTCAAACTCATAATCTGTCAGCATTTCAAGATAAGGGAATGAAGGACAAATAATGATTTCGCAATTCAGTTCGTCCTGTTCATCAAGGCGGTCAAGGATATCATCGACCAAAGTTTCGGCCTCATCAAAAGTGAGGTTCATTTTCCAGTTTCCGGCAACAATTTTGCTTCTCATAATATTTTCAATTTAAAGATTTAATATTCAACGATTTAAACATTCAAAACAGCTAAAAGAGTTTAGCTTATAAAATTACAAAAATACAAATTTTTCATCTAACAACTTATTTCATCCCAAGTTTCCACAGGGCAAACGCACTAAAATTAGGGGAAATTAGCGCGTTATGAACAGGATTTGA
>CAMHRP010000031.1:0-44512 GCA_946187645.1 uncultured Bacteroidales bacterium
TCTCGGAGAGTTTCTTCTCGATGATCTTGGCCACGATTTCGTCGGAGACGAGGTTTCCCTGGCTGATGATTTCCTTTACTTGAAGACCTAATTCACTCTCAGCAGCGATTTCCTCGCGGAGGATTTCACCGGTGGAGATATAGGTCAGGTTATATTTCTCGCGCAGGAACTGTGACTGTGTTCCTTTGCCTGCCCCGGGAGGGCCGAATAATACGATGTTTAGCATGATATGTTGTTGAATTAACTTTGTTGAATCTTCGATTTGTTGATCGTTGAATTGTTTAAATGTTGATTAGCTATATGCTTTAAGCCGTAAGCCATAAGCTTGCCTTGGAGTCAGCGACGGCTTATGGCTTACAGCTTATAGCTTACGGCTCAATTATTTTATAAATATCCGGTAAATTTCTCCCTTGTTGGTCATAATCCAGTCCGTATCCCACGATGAACTCGTTACCGATGTCCATGCCTTTGTAGTCGATGGGGTAGGTGTATTGGAAGTTGTTAGGCTTGAAAAACAGTGTTGCGATACGCACGTCGGCAGCCTTCAAGTCGCGGAGTTTCTGGGTGGTATAACGCAAGGTGTGGCCCGTGTCGACGATGTCCTCCACGATGACCACGTGGCGGCCGTTCAAGGGGTGGTCCAAGCCGATGAGTTCGCGGATGACGTTGGTGGTTTCTGTTCCAGAGTATGACGACAGCTTGACGAAACTGATCTCGCACGGAATCGTCAGTCGCTTGAACAGCTCGGAGGCAAACATGAAGGCACCGTTGAGCACCACGAGAAATAACGGGTTCATGCCTTCCAAGTCATGATTGATTTGGTTAGCCACATTTTGGATGTTGGCCTCGATTTTTTCTTGGGGGATGTACAGCCCAAATTCCTTGTCTAAAACTTTTACTGTTTTCATTTTCAAAGGATTGATATTTGTTTGTCCTTTTGTTAAGGCGATACAAATATACAAAATGCTTCTATTGGGTCAACCGCATAGGAAAAAAAACTATTTTTGCGTTCAAAACTATGGCCTATGGCGAATGGCCCATGGCTCGCTTAGACCAAAGGCTCATGCTTGACCTTTTGCGTGAAGCGAGCCATAGTCATAGGCCATCAGCCATCGGCCAACTGAACAACTAAACAACTGACAACTGATATGACTCCAATAGTAAGCATCATCATGGGAAGCACTTCCGACCTTCCCGTTCTCGAAAAAGCCGCGCAGTTCTTCGACGAGATGGAAATCCCGTTCGAGATGAACGCCCTTAGCGCGCACCGCACCCCTCAAGAGGTTGAAACCTTCGCCCGCGAAGCCCAAGGTCGCGGCATTAAAGTCATCATTGCCGCCGCTGGCATGGCCGCCGCTTTGCCTGGCGTGATTGCCGCCAACACGACATTACCCGTCATCGGCGTGCCTGTCAAGGGTATGCTTGACGGCCTTGACGCCATGCTGTCCATCATCCAGATGCCTCCAGGCATTCCCGTGGCTACAGTAGGTGTGAACGGCGCCCTTAATGCCGCCATCCTTGCCTCCGAGATGTTGGCATTAGGTGACGCACATATTTCCGCCAAAGTGACGAATTACAAGGAAAACCTGAAGAACAAGATTACGAAGGCAAATGCGGAACTGAAAGAAGTGAAGTATAACTTCAAGACAAATTGATTTTTTCCAACACGAATTTCTATCAATGAATCACGAGTTGTCATTAATGAAAACTCGTGAGCAATTTATGGCCATTCGTGTAAAACAGAAAAATAAGGCCATTCATGTAAGAGAAAAAAGCGGAGATTGTTATGTCTCCGCTTTAATCAACTAAAACCAAATCATTATGAAAAAAAGCACTTACTGTCAAATATGTTTCATGTTGTTATTTTGATGGCCTAACCCCGAGTTGTTTTGAATTTTAATCTAAATTATTCCGTTTTAATTCATGTTTTTGTTATTTCATACTGCAAATATACAACCTGATATAATTTTGTCAAGCTTTTTTTCCAACTATTTTTCATCACCTTTGATAATTCATTGTATGTCAAGCAGAAAAAAATCGCTTGTTTTTTCAAAGCTATTTGTTTTATTTGTAATATTTCCGTTTTAATCAATAATATTCCGCTTTAATCTTGTTTTATCAAAAACGATCATTATCAAAGTGGTTATAAGAATAGAGACGGTGCACGCACCGTCTCTAAAACCCAATTAAAACCTAAATCATTATGGAAAAACTTTGCTCTATTCTTTCAATACCTTTTCGTGGTAGATCGTCTCATCCTTCATGGTGACGCGCAGCATGTATACCCCGGAGGGCATCGTTCTCATGTCGATGCTTTCCAGACCGTTTGGCTTGGTGCCGACCAAACGGCCTGCAAGGTCATAAAGTTCAACGCTCTCGGGCTCGGTGCCGTCATCGAAGCGGAGGGACAGGAGGTCTTTCACGGGGTTGGGGTAGAGGGTGTAAGGCATTTCGCTGGCAGCCATTTCAGCTGTGTTGGTTGGGTCACCGTCGTTGATGAAATAAATATATAGCCGGCTATACGAGTTATGCATGGATGCTACACTTACAGCAATGTTGCCATTCGGCAAAGTGGTCAGCGTATGTCCATAAGCAACGTCATTTGCCATAGGAGGTAGAACGACGTCCCACACCACGTCTAGATTTCTGTTCAAGCGAACCACTCCAATGGAGGGGTAAATGTTATCAAAAGCATAGTAGGTGTGATAGATGGTGTTATCGTCAATCACTTGTGTATTGATAGGCCGGCTCCATCCGTATGGTGTGTGTTCAATCTTGGTAAAAGCTATGGGGTTGTGATACATGTCGTATTTGACCAACGAGCTGTAAATGTTGTCATCGGGATAGCGGATCTGAGTGGCCAAGAGGTAAGTGCCGCTCAAAAATGATTTGGCAATGGGGGTGATGTGTTCTCCACCAGGCCAAGTTGAAGTGTTGACTCCTCCGGCATAGTTACAATAGGTGTTCTCTTCCAATTCGCTATATACCAAGGTGTCAGTAAGGTTGAAGTCTGCGTCGAAGATGTAAGCAATGAGGGGACGAGGTTGCTCCCCATAATCAATCCAGCCTCCCAATTTGTAGAAGCGTTCTGGCGATTCGGTGAACAAGCCAAAACTCTCATACCGTAAGGCACTGCCGGCAGGTGGATTGTAGTTGGGGTTAGGATTGTCGGGAAGGATTTCGGCGGTCTCAGTGGAGGCTATTAAGGTGCCGTCAAGACCGATGCGCGCAAAATGGTACACATCGTCAATCCAGTAGGTGACGATGAGATCGCCGACGGGAGAGATGATCATGTAATCCTGCATAAATTCCCTAGGATCAAAGCCGTTGAGGATGGACGTGGTGACAGTTCCAGTAATGTTGAGGTTGGCATCAATGAAAGTCATTGTAATGCTGAGCGTGCTGTCAGCATTGTCGATGATAAAATTTGGAAGAACAAAGGTGTCGGGTGTCCTTGGTATACCGAGAATTTCCCAAGCAGAATCAAAGGTCGTCGAATCAAGCAACTGACCTTCGGGGGAAACCTTGCATACGTGGAAAGCGGGATCTCCATAAATGGATGGGCTGAAGCAATAGATGCCGGACAGCACAGATCCATCGGAGCAGACCAAAAGGTCGTTGTACGAGAACATCTTGTTGCAATCGTAGCTGAATACGTTAGTGATTTCCTGTCCGTAACTCGTGATGCAGGAGGCCATCAGCAGGCCAGTGAGTAGGGTGTAGAGTTTGGTTTTCATAGTTTTAGTGTTTTTTGAAGATGAATGATTCCGTTAATTGTGTTTCATGTTGTCAATTTGTTGGCCTAAGCCGCATGTTGATTAAACTTTTAATCCAAAATAATCCGCTTAAAGTAGTATTACGGTTGTTTTATGCCGCAAATATACAACCTGAAGAAATTTTGTCAAGCTATTTTTTCAACTATTTTTCGTCACAAGGGATAACCCGCTGTGTGACAGCTGAGAAAAAATGCTGTTTTTTTTGAAAGAATTATAGTTTAAACCAGAAAATTCCTTTTTAAAATGAAATATTCCGCTTTAATTAGATTTTATCCCCTAAGAAAAATCACTCAATTTCCTTCAAAGATAATTTGACTCAGCTGCTTCTTGTCGAATACGCGGTTGGCCACTTCAAGGATGTCTTCTGCCGTCACGGCCTCCACCTTTTGAATGATGTCGTCCATGTATTCTATGGGCTCACCCATGATGAGTGAACGGGTGACGCTGAGCAGTTCATTCATGCCGCTTTCGTAGCTCAATGCCACCTGTCCGATGAGTTGCTGCTTGGCGTGATGCAGTTGCAAAGTGCCCAGTTTTTGGGTGCAGAGCTTGTCCAGTTCCTTGTGAACCAACTCTATTGCACGCTCCAGTGAGTCAGGGTCGACACCCATATAGACGTTGATGAGACCGACGTCGGAATAAGCGGTGTATTGCGACTCGATGCTATAAGCGAAGCCGTATTTCTCACGGATGTTCAAGCCGAGGCGGGAGCTCATGGCTGGACCGCCGAGCACGTTGTTGAGCATGACGATGGGCATGCGCATGGAACTACTGAACTCGGGTGCAATATTACCTATAATGCAGTGGCTCAAGTGGTTGTTACGCTTGTCAATGCGGCTTTCAGGCGTGTATCCTTTAAAGATTTCGCGTTTCTTATTAATAATGTGTGCCGGTTGGTTTCCGAAATACGTCATGGCCATCCGCTCAAACTCCTTGAAGCTGATGTCGCCAATAGAGGCCAAAATCATTTGGTCGGTGCTGTAGTTGTGCGCCATGAAGTCGAGGATGTTCTCGCGATGGAAGCCTTTCACCAATTCTGTGGTGCCCAATATGTTGCGCGACAAAGGATGCCCTTTGAAGACCATCTCTTCAAACAAATCGTAAATCTCGTCCGATGGAGAATCCAAATAGGAGTTGATCTCATCCAAGATGACTTCCTTCTCCTTGGCCAGCTCGTTTTCTGGGAAGGTGGAACGGAAGGCGATGTCGGCGAAGAGGTCGAGGCTACGCTTGTAGTGCTGCTTGAGGAAGGTGGCCTGCAAGCAGGTCTCCTCCTTGGTGGTGAAGGCGTTGAGGTCGCCGCCCACATTGTCGAGGCAGCTTAGGATATGGTACGCCTTACGGTTTTGTGTGCCTTTGAAGATGGTGTGCTCCACAAAATGAGCGAGGCCGTTCTCGTAGGCCAGTTCATCGCGAGTGCCAGTCTCCACCATCAGCACAAGATGGGCAATTTCGCCTTGTTTTTCCTTATGTATCAGCCGAATTCCGTTCGGAAGGACGGATTCTTTGTATTTGTTTTCCAACATAGGTTAAAAATCGGGCTGCAAAGATACGATAAACGGAAAACATTTCTAACTTTGCAACTTTAAAATCAATTCTAATCGATATGAAAAAACTATTTACCCTATTCTTGATGGCGGTCTGCTGCATGACAGGCTACGCCCAAGCTGTCATCGACCCGCTGCTGAGCGAAGAAATGAATCGTCGCAACGATGACGAGCAGATCAAAGTCATCGTTATCATGAAATCGCAATACGATCGTGCACAACTCAACCATCGTGCCGCCTATTTCGTCACTCGCGCAGAACGTCGCGAGTTTGTTGTCAACGAGCTGAAGGCTTTTGCTGACGCTTCGCAGTATGACCTCCGCCGTACACTTAATGATATGGAACGTAGCGGTATGGTCACTGCGCCCACTGTCTTATGGATGGCGAATGCCTTGTATTTCGATGCCACAAAGGCAGCCATTTCCGACCTTGCCCGCCGCAACGACATTGAGATGATGGGTTTTGCCAAGGAGTACAACTGGATTCCTGAGGACGATATGCCTCGCCCGGCTACGGCTTCGCGCGAAATCACTCAAAATGTCATTCAAGTGGGTGCCGATAAAGTGTGGCAACAAGGCTATTTGGGTCAAGGCGTTGTGGTGGCTGTCATCGACACGGGCGTCAACTACAATCACGTAGACGTGGCTGACCACCTTTGGGATGGTGGCTCAGAGTTTCCTCATCACGGCTATGACGTGAAAAACAACGACAACGATCCCATGGACGACCACGGCCATGGCTCGCACTGTTCGGGTACGGTGTTGGGCGACGGCACGGCTGGCTCGCAAACAGGTATGGCCCCTGAAGCTACGCTGATGTGTGTCAAATGTCTGGATAGTAGTGGAAACGGTGGCGCCCAAAGCATCTCTGCAGGCATCCAATGGGCTGTGGAGCATGGCTGTGACTTGTTCAGCATGTCGCTTGGCTTGCCTAATTCCAGTATTCCCGATCGAACTTTGCTGCGTCATACCTGCGAGGCTGCTTTGGATGCGGGTATTGTGGCTGCTATTGCCGCAGGTAACGAAGGCAATCAGACCTGGATGTATCCTATCCCGAACAACGTGCGTGTGCCTGGCAGTTGTCCTCCGCCTTATATGGACGAGGTGCAGGGCGAGAACCCTGGTGATTTGACTTGCTCGGTTTGTGTCGGTGCAGTCGATTACAACGACAATGCGGCATACTTCACCTCACGAGGCCCCGTCACTTGGCAAAACACCGAGTTTGCCGATTATCCCTATCAGCCTGGCATTGGCCTCATCCGTCCCGATGTGTGTGCTCCGGGTGTCGACATCAAGTCGTTGAACTATCAAACCAATACAGGTTATACTTCCATGAGCGGCACTTCGATGGCTACACCTTGCGTAGCGGGCTGCATGGCTTTGATGCTGAGCAAAGACATCAACCTTACGCCATCTGATGTCTGTCGCATCCTCGAAGAAACAGCTGTCCCGCTGGCTACGGGAAAGAGCAACACCTATGGCTTCGGGCGCGTGGATGTGAGTGCTGCCGTTGATGCTATCGAGGTGGGCTCAGTCCAATACAACGACATTTATAAAATCAATGACGAGGCAGGCAATCAGAATGGTTACTTGAATCCGGGCGAGTCGGTCACGATGGGCGTCGTTATGGCGAATTTCGGCGCTGTGCCGGTGAGCAATATTTCCATGGTCTTGACGACTCAGGATGAAAACGTTACCATTACGCAAAACACGGCTGCTTGTCCCGATCTTGCCCCTGAAGAAGCTTTGATGGTGGAAGATGCTTTTGCTTTCACGGTAAGCGACTTAGTGGTGGCTAAACAGACTATCCGTTTCAATATGGAGGTGTATGTCGATGGCGAACGGACGGGAACCTACAGCTTTGTCGTTACGGTCTTCGACGATCTGTTGGAATACGGCATCTCAGTCGTGCTCAACGATGACAACGGCAATGGTCTCCTCAATCCAGGCGAGACCGCCGACTTGCGCATCTTTGTCGACAACACGGGCAATCAGTTGGCTGAGATGGTGACAGGTACTTTGACTTCTGATTATGAGTTTGTCACTATAAATGAAACCCAAGGAGGTTTCAGCTCGATTGGCGCCGAACTGATGGGCTATGCCGATTACAATATCACGCTCGATGCCGCCGCTCCTGACGACTTTACCATTCCTTTCACGCTCGACCTTGTGGATTTCAATGGAAAGCATACGGAATTGACTTTCAATTATCAGAACACTTGCGATGTCATCTTTTCGTTGCACGATTCTGGTAACAATGGCTGGCAGGACAATTATCTCACCGTGCTCTATTCCGATGGTCAGCCTTCGGAGCAGATGACCATTGAAGAGGGTGGGTCGGCAACATACACCCGTCATTTGGCTTCTGGTTCCAGAGTCATGCTTCGTTGGCACAACGGACAGGACACTTCACAATGTAGTTTTGAGGTCGCTTACGAGGATGGCACAGCCATTTTTGAGAACGAAGGTGGTTTCGTTGGCAATAAGCTCTTCGACATCGACTGCACTGTGGGCAGCAGTGTGTCTGGTTTCTGCGAACCTGCGCGCAACTTGACCTACACGATAGAAGGTAACATTGTTCACCTGACTTGGGAGGCTCCCGAAAATGCCGAAGATGCGGTTTACGAAGTGTATAGAGGCACCACTATGCTCGTGATGAGTCCTGCAACAGCCCTTGACGATGTTGTAGAGGAAGGTGTTTACAACTATTGCGTCTATGCTGTTTATTATGATAATTGCCAAAGCGAATATGTCTGTGTCGAGGTGGAAGTGTCAAAGTGCAGCCCCGTGCAGAATCTGACGCACACAATGACCAGCGACCTTCAGTGCACCCTCTACTGGGAGGCCCCCCAAAACACATTTGGATTGGTAGAATACCAAGTTTATATGGATGAGGAGTTGTTGGATGCGACAAACGGAACGACTTACTCGTTCACCATTCCTACGGGCGAGCATGACATCAACGTGAAGGCTGTATTTGAAGAATGCGATAAAGACGCTTTCATGCATATCTGTATCCTCGATGCGGTGGAGAACTTGTCATATACCTTGGAGGGCAATGTTGCTACCGTGACTTGGGATGCCATCGAAGGCATCGAACAATATGAGGTGGTCGTCAATGGTCAGGTGGGTCCTCCCGTGGCAGAAACGCAATATGTCTTCGAGGTTGAAAATGGCTTGACATCGGTTGAGGTGACGCCCGTAACGGAATCTTGTTATAAAGTGGATGCCAAAATTGAAATCTGTTATTGCGAACCAGTTGATGACCTTTCGTTTGTAGCTATGGACTACAGCGGTTTGCATTTCGTTTGGAGTGACGTCCCTGACGTGGAATATTATGAAATTACCTACAATGGCAACACCATACAGAAAACGCCTGAAGGCGGTGCCACGGGCTTCTCATTCGACCCGATTGTGGGCGAGAATACCATCTGTGTGACTGTTCATTCCATCTATGGCTGCGATTCTGAACCCGTTTGCATGACAAAGAATGTGTGCGCTGCCGTGGATGGCTTCGACTATTCCTTCAATGGTAACGAAGTCACAGTGACTTGGAACGGTGATGCCGAAACGTATCATCTCCGTATAGATAGCTTTGAGTGGGTTACGGTTGAGACCAATGCCTACACTGCCACTGTGGAAGATGGCTTCCAAATCGAGGTGACGCCAGTGTATGAGGATTGCATGGCTTTGTCGGCTACCTATTGGGTAACAATTACGAACATCGCTCCCGAAATCCATATCACCGATGTGCACGAAGGCTATATTGCAATGTCTTGGAACGAGGTGGATGGAGCTATCGCCTACAACCTCTACCGCGACGACGAACTGATTGCTGAAAACCAGACTGAAACTAATTGCAAGGACACCGAGATGGCCATTGACATGCAGCACTGTTATGCGGTGGCTTCGGTCTTCGAGAAGGGTGTTTCCGATAAGTCGGAGGCCGCTTGCGCCAACTATTTCATCGGTCTTGATGAGAACGATGGCAAAGTCAACATCTTCCCCAACCCGACCACTGACAAGGTGACCATCGAGTGTGCAGGCATGACACTGATTGAAGTCTATTCTGCCGAAGGCAAGCTGGTGCGACGCATCAAGGTCGAAGACGATACCTATCAGATGGATGGTTTGGAGAGCGGCGTCTATACAGTTCGCATCTTTGTAGGCAAGGAAACGATTGTCCGTCGTATTATAAAGATGTAAATAGGTTTTCAACTTTTGTTTAAGGTCGCTTCAACTTGAGGCGACCTTTTTCATATTTTTGCAAACTCAATACTATATGACTCAGTTTTTCGTTCAATAAAAAACGAACATTTATGCGCAGAATCATTTTACCTATTTTGCTTTGTCTTGGTTTGACCGTCGGTGTGATGGCCCAGCAGCCAAAAGACGTCATGAAAGACCCCATCCCAGTGGCGATGTTTCAGGCGACTTACGCTTTCCATATCCCGGGCTTGGATACCAAGAAATTGTATGGCATCAGTCACAATATTGGCGGCAGTTTCGTGTATAAAACCGAATCCAACTGGCTCTTTACAGCCAATGGCAACTATATCTATGGCACGAAGCTCAATATAGACCGTGTGCAGATCTTCGGTGAAGGTATCACTACTGATGTGGGTGAGATTATCGGGAGCGCAGGCAGCTTCACCACTTTGGAAATCAACCAGCGTGGCTTGTTTTTCCAAGGCGAAGTGGGCAGGTTGTTCCCTTTAGGTCCTAACCCTAACAGTGGCTTCTTCGTTCAGGCGGGCTTGGGCTATCTTCGCAGCCGCATCCGTGTGGATTATCCCGTGACCATGCTCAATAACCCCTATCAGGTGGACGGCGACTACAAATATGGTTACGATCGTATGCGCGGTGGTCCAGCCTTGCATTTGGAAGTAGGTTATCTGCTGCTCAGCGATACCCGCCTGCTCAATGCCTCTGTTTCATTCGAGGTGAACTACGCCCGTACCCGAGACCTCCGTGACTATGATTTTCGTGTGTTCACCAATTCGGAGACGGGTGTCATGGAGCCTGTTGGCCCCACCGACCCGCACAAACGCTACAACGACCTCTATTACGGCATCCGCCTCACATGGAACATCCCAACCTATCAACGGCAGCCGGAAGAATACTATTATAATTAAGGTGTGCTGATACTGTTTACCATAGGAGTCCTGCTGTATTCGCTCGGCGTTTGGATAGCGTCATTGTTTGGCAACGAAAAGGCGAAACTATGGGTCGAAGGACGGCGGAAACAAAAGCCGGTGGATTGGTTGAAAAGCAAGCTAAGGAAGCTTTCGCATCCTCATGCTGAACCTCAGGAACCTGATTCGGACTGGATTTGGTTTCATGCCGCTTCTTTAGGAGAGTTCGAACAAGGCCGTCCTGTCATCGAGACCATTAGAAAACACTTTCCGCAGTTTAAGATTTTACTCACGTTTTTCTCGCCTTCGGGGTATGAGGTCAGGAAAGATTATGCCTATGCCGACGAGGTGGCCTACCTTCCTGTCGATACACCTCGTAACGCTGCTCGTTGGGTGAAAAGCCATCATTTCGTGGCGGCATTTTTCATCAAATACGATTTCTGGTTCAATTATATGCGGGCTCTGAAAAAGGCGGGCATTCCGCTGTTCTATATTTCGCTCATTCTCCATGAGGACGATTTTTTCTTCAAGCCCTACGGCAAATGGTTCCGCAAACAATTGCAGACTGTAACCCACTTCTTCGTGCAGGACGAAACCACGGCACGATTGCTCAAAGAGCATGGCTTGAATGACGTCACCATTTGTGGCGACACGCGCTTCGACCGCGTTGCTGACATCGCTAAGCAAGCCAAGCCGTTCCCGGAAATTGAGCATTTCATTGGTGGGCGCAAATGCATCATAGCGGGAAGCTCTTGGCCACCCGATGAGAAGTTATTGTTGGATTTCCTCCCCACAATGCCCGACGACTATTGCCTCATCATCGCCCCGCACGACATCTCTGAGTCACATGTGGCACAAATCAAAGCCATGTTCCCCGAAGCGCAATGCTATTCTGATTTGGTTGCCGAAAAGCGGTCAAGGATTTTGATTGTGAATACGATTGGCATATTGTCGCAGCTATATCAATATGCAAGGTTTGTCTATATCGGTGGTGGTTTTGGAGTCAACATCCACAATATCCAAGAACCGGTTACGTTCGGCTGTCCAGTGGTGTTTGGCCCGAAATACGAAAGTTTCAAGGAGGCGGTCGATTTGGTGTCGCTGCAAGGGGCTTTTTCTGTCAAAGACTCTGTTGAGTTGAACGCTGTCTTCACCCGGCTGATGACTGACGATGCATTTTATGAAAAGTCTTCTTCAACTTGCCGAAACTATCTCAAATCGCAGGTTGGAGCGACGGAAATCATCATAAAAGGCTTCAAAAACACACTTTTTTTGTAAAAAACGGCCGTTTTTTTTTGTTTTACAATATTATTGTCTAATTTTGAAGTCTGATTTCCTGTTGAAATTCAGCTTAGTAAAAAATTGTGCCTATGCCAGACAATGCTACAACCTCCCAACTTCCTCGGATTGGCCTCAGTCAGGGCGACTTCAATGGCATCAGTTATGAAATCATGCTGAAAGCTTTTTCCGATGCCCGTATGTTCGAAACCTTTACTCCTGTCTTGTATGGCCAGTCGAAGGTTTTTTCCTATTACAAGAAGAATTTCGGCATGGAAAGCCCTAATTATTCGCTAACTCGTGATGCGCGTCAGTCGGGGGATAAGAAGTTCAACATCATCAACATTGTGGAAAATGAGCTGAAGATTGAGCCAGGCACACCATCCGAGGCGTCGGCGGAGATGTCGGTGCTTTCAATGAAGAGAGCGGCCGAAGACCTTCAAAACAGCTATATCGATGCCTTGGTGACGGCTCCCGACAATCCCATTGTGGCAAAAAGCAACCGCGATTTCCTGCTTTCATTCTATAAGGATTCCGACCCTTTGCAGGTCTTGGTGAGCGGTCAGATGCGCATCGGCCTTGCCACGGGCGATATCCCTTTGAGTATGGCACTTGAGCAAATCGACATTCGTTTTGTCGTCTCAAAACTGAGCACGTTCGCGCAGGCCTTGAAGACCGATTTTGGCATCGCTTCACCTAAGATTGCCGTCATGGGGGTGAATCCGCATTCGGGCTCCCTTCCGATTGGCGACGATGAAAAGGTGGTGAAGGCCATTGGCGATGCGCAGCACAAGGGCGTTTTCGCATTCGGTCCATTCTCAGCCTCACAGTTGTTTGTCACAGGTTGGTGGAAGAAATACGATGGTATCTTGGCTTTGCATTATGAACAGGGCGTGTTCCCGATGAAGTTCTTCTCGTTGGACGGTTGTGCTTATTATTGGGCGGGTTTGCCCGTCGTGTGTGCGGCACCGCTTCACGGGCCGGCTTTCGACATCGCCAACATGAACAAGGCCACTCCAGATGCTTATCGCAAGGCGCTCTTCTTGGCTTCAGATGTAGTCAGTCATCGGAAAGAGCAATAAAAAAAGGAGGCGTTTGCCTCCTTTTTTTGTGTTGAGCAAAGTGAATGCTTACTTCACAATGAACTTTTGGGTTTCAGTGCCAGCGTTGACGAAGTAAACGCCGCTCATCAGGTTGCTGATGTTGATGGTGTTGGCACCAGCGTGGCCTTCCACAGTCATCACGCTTTGACCCATGATGTTGTAGATCACGATGTCAGTGTTTTGGTTGAGGGTGATGTTGAGTTGGTCAACGGCAGGGTTGGGATAGAGGTTCATCTTCGTGTTGCTGCTCACTTGTTCTTCCACGGCGTCGAAGCCGAAGAGTTCTTCCAGGTCAAAGCTGAAGGCCTGATAGTAGTTGTCGAAAGCCTCGGTGTCACCGTTGTTGACGGTGTAGGAGTGAGGCTCACCATCCATTTGGCAGGCGACCACGAGGGTGTTGCCTGTGATGGCAGCTTGTGGGTAGACGCATTCCGACATTTCAAACATGAAGTCGGAAGTGAGGTGCTTCATGGAGCTCCATGTCAAACCATGGTCCATAGAGGCACGGGTGAATACCTTGAAGTAGTGCATGCCGGCACTGGTCGTATGGTGCTCATCCATGGAAATCCATACGGCAACAAACAAATCATCGTTAGGGGTCTTAACCAACACGGGCATTTCGCAGACGCCGCCGTTATAGTGACCATGGGCATCGCCGATTCCGTCCAATTCAATATTCCATGAAGCGGCCTCGTAGGGGTCGACAAGGGGCTGTTCGAATGCATCCAGAGGTGTGAGGTAACCAATGTATTCGCTCCACATGGGGTGAGTGGCATCACTCCATAACCACCAAGAAGCATAGATATCTTGGTTGATGTAAGCAGAGTCGATGATGAAAGGTTCGCCAGGGCTCATGGGTTTGGGGTTGTTGGGGTCGCAGCCGTATTGGGGGATGCTTTCGCCGTGGTAGGGCATTTCGCTGTTCCAATAAACCACGCCACCGATGCCAGGATAGTAGCTTGTTGAGGTGGCATCACCGGTGCCGCCGCCAAACTCATAGGCTAAGTGCAGGACGCCGCTGTTGTCCCACAATGCTGAAGTCCAACGAGGATACATGTACATGCTTTCGCCGAAATCGACGTCGATGCCGGGGTGGTGATAGTACTCGGTTCTCGTCCAGGTGTCGCCTTCGTCATTAGAAGTCAGTACGACGCCATCGCCACGACGGGTGTTCACCACGATGTTCAGCTGGTTGCCGCCAGTGTTCTCCATGAAGTAGGCATCTTGGCCGCTGCCGTATTGGGGGCAGAAGTCACGGCCGAGGAAGTCGATGGTCATGAAGTCGCTCCAGGTCTGGCCGCCGTCCAAAGAACGGATGTAGTAGTAGGGATTGACTTGGCCGTCAGCAGTTGTCTCGTTGAGGCCAGTGACGAGGATGTGGATGTGATCGTGGTTGGGACCAGTGCACATCACAGCAGGGAAGTGTGGGTTGTGCTCACCATCCATGACGTAGATAGGAGCAAGGTCGCCGTGAGGCAGGTTGTCCTTGTCTTCGATGATGTAGACTTCGCAGGTGCTGCTGCTGGGGTTACGCGAAACCACCACGATGCCGTTTTGTCCGTAGCGGGCGGCGCAGCCAAAGCCAGTCTTGTGGTCTTCAATCAGGCCTTCCGAGGTCTTCCAAGCATCATCTTGGGGGTAGTAAATGGCGATGTTGGTGCCACGGTCGGTGTAATCCTGGTCGGTGGCAATGACGTAAGCCATACCCACGCAACCATCGGGGAAGGTCATGGTCCAGTTCTTGCCGGCCGTGTTGGTCTGCCAGTCGTAGGTGGTGAAGTCCAATTCGGCATCCGTGCGTGTCATGTTCGGCAGGCTACCGACATTTTGATACAATTCTTCGCCTGAGAGGGTTATCTCTTGGGCGACTTTCATCTTAGCGTCTTTACTCGACACTTTTTGCACCTGTGCGTAGCTGCCAACAACTACCATCAGGGCCAATGCAAAAGTAAATAACTTTTTCATTTTTAATGGGTTTTGATTAATAATAGGTTAATTTCTTGTGTTTTCTTGATAGAATTTGAAAGCAAAAATAATGTTTTTTCTTTATATACAAGTAGTTTGGCCGTTTTTTAGCCTACAAAAAAAGGAGACCCGAAGGCCTCCTTTTTTTTGTGTCGAACAAAGTGAATGATTACTTCACGATGAACTTCTGGGTTTCGGTACCAGCGTTGACGAAGTAGATACCGCTCGTCAGGTTGCTGATGTTGATGGTGTTGGCACCGGCATGGCCTTCCACAGTCATCACGTTTTGACCCATGATGTTGTAGATCACGATGTCAGCGTTTTGGCTGAGGGTGATGCCGATTTGGTCGGTGGCAGGGTTAGGATAGACGCTCATGTGCGTGTTGTGGCTTATCACTTCGTCCACTGCATCAAAACCTGGGAAGAGGTCGGTCAGTTCGAAGGTCAGGCCTTGGTAGTAGTTGTCGTTAGGTTCTGTGTCTTCGTTTTGGACGAAAGAACCGGTGCCACCGTCAAACTGAGCAGCGACTACGAGGGTGTTGCCAACCACAGCAGCTTGTGCGTAGATACACTCTGACATTTCAAACATGAAGTCGGTGGTGAGCTGGACTTGATGATCCCAAGTGCGACCACCATCATCGGAAGCGGAAGCAAAGAGCTTGAAGTAGTTCAAGTTTGAAGAACCATCAATGTTTAACTCATCTACTGAGCTCCAAACGGCGACAAAAGCATTGTCGCCCACCTTGGCCATCGCGGGCATGGCGGTCGGACCGCAATTGTATTTACCATGACAATTGGAGAGATCTTCAATGCCGAGAGCATGGGTGACATCGTCAATCGTGGGACCTTCGGGCTGGCCATTTTCGTCCAATGGGGCAAGATAACCCATATATTCAGGGAACATGTCGTGGGTTTGGTCGCTCCAAAGCATCCAGCTCATGTAAATGTCTTGCATGATATAGGCACTGTCCATGATGAAGGGCTGACCAGGAGTGGTAGGCATGGGGTTGGTTGGGTCAACGCCATATTGGGGCAGGCTTTCGCCGTGGTAAGGCAGGTTTTCGCTCCAGAAGGCGACGCCACCGATGCCAGGATAGTAGCCACCATCAACGCTGGAAGCTGCATCGTTTGTGCCATTGAATTCGTAGGCCAGGCAGAGTTCGTTGTTAAGACCCCACTGGGCTGAAGTCCAACGAGGATAGAGGAAAGCCACATGGTCGTCGGGATATTGCTCGAAGGGACCAGGGTGGTGATAGAACACTGTTCTGTCCCAAGTTTCGCCGTTGTCGTCGCTATAGATGACCATGCCATCGCTCCAGCTGTTGTTGATGACGAGGGCCAAACGGTTGTCTTCGGTGGTTTCCATCCAATAGTAGCTGTTGGTGCCCCAGTTGATACCATATTCTTGGGTGAGGAAGGGGAGCTCGACGCACTCTTTGTCCCAAGTTTGGCCACCGTCGGACGAACGCCAGTAGCGGATGGGCTCGTAAACGTCACCTTCGTAAGCTCCGAACTTAGCGGCAGCCACATGGATGATGTCGCGGTTGTCACCCGAGGTCATCACTGCGGGATGCGTGTAGGCATCGCTGCCGACCGCGAGTGAATACGGGACGCTGTTAGCTGTCATGTTGTCCTTGTCTTCTACAATGTAGATGCGAAGGTCGTTGGCAGTATGGGCAGCAACGACGATGCCATTGTCCTTGAAGCGGGCGATGGAACCAAAACCAGTTCTTTCATCTTCGATACGGCCTTCGAGTGGAGTCCATACGTCATTTACTGCATCGTAGGTGCCGATGCCGGTACCACGGTCGCTGAAGCTGTTGTCGGAAGCCACGGTGTAGCCAAAGTTGACTTTGCCATCGGGCCAGGTGATGGTCCAAGTGCGTGGGCCACAGTTCGACTGCCAGTCGTAGGTCGAGTAGTCAAGCTCGCCGTCGCTACGCACCATGTTAGGCTCGTTTTGCACGTTCTCGAAAACCTCCATGCCTTTGGTCACTTGCATGGTGGCAGCTCTTCTCTTAGTGTCGTTTGACGACATCTTTCTCACTTGCGAGTAGCCAGCAGTGGCCACCAACAAGGCTAATGCTAAAGTAAATAACTTTTTCATTTTTAATGAGTTTAATGATGAATTTGTAGATTAATTGTGTCTTGTTTGTTGGATATTTGAACGCAAAAATAGTATTTTTTTTATTATTGCAACAAAAAAAGGAGGCAAGCGCCTCCTTTTTTTGTGTCGAACAAAGTGAATGATTACTTCACGATGAACTTCTGGGTTTCGGTACCAGCGTTGACGAAGTAGATACCGCTCGTCAGGTTGCTGATGTTGATGGTGTTGGCACCGGCATGGCCTTCCACAGTCATCACGTTTTGACCCATGATGTTGTAGATCACGATGTCAGCGTTTTGGCTGAGGGTGATGCCGATTTGGTCGGTGGCAGGGTTAGGATAGACGCTCATGTGCACGTTGTGGCTCACTTCAGGCATGCCGACACCAGCATCCGGGAAGAGGTCGGTCAGTTCGAAGGTCAGGCCTTGGTAGTAGTTGTCGGCGGGTTCTGTGTCATCGTTTTGGACGTAGGTACCGGTGCCACCGTCAAACTGAGCAGCAACAATGAGAGTTGTGCCAACCACAGCGGCTTGCGGGAAGACGCATTCCGACATTTCCCACATAAAGTCGGTGGTGAGCTGTTTTTGTTTTGCCCAGGTGCGACCACCGTCACCAGAATAGCTGGCGAAGAGTTTGTAGTAAAAGTTGGTGCCATTTGAACCATCGATGTGCTTTTCATCCAAAGCGCTCCAAACAGCCACCATGTCGAATCCGTTGCAACCAGGAAGCATAGCTAAGACTGGGAAGTCGACAGGACCACTGTTGTAAGGGCCGTGTAAGGTAAAGTCATCAATGCCCAAACTGTGAGTGACGTCGTCAATCGTGGGGCCTTCAGGTTGGCCGTTTTCGTCCAACGGGGCAAGATATCCCATATATTCGGGGAACATGTCGTGGGTTTGGTCTGACCAAAGCATCCAGCTCATGTAAATGTCTTGCATGAGATAGGAAGTATCCATAATGAAAGGCTCGCCAGGGCTCATAGGTTTCGGGTTAGACGGGTCAACACCAAATTGAGGCAGGTTTTCGCCATGGTATGGCAGGTTTTCGCTCCAGAAAGCTACACCACCCATGCCAGGATAGTAGCTGCCAGAACCAGGTTCACCAGTAGTGGCGTTAAAAGCATAGGCTAAGCAAAGCTCGCCGTCGATGCCCCACTGGGCGGAGGTCCAACGTGGATAGTGAACAAAATGGTCGGTCATGTCGCTGCTGATGCCCGGGTGATGCCAGAAGGTCTTCTTCGTCCAAGTCTCACCGTTGTCGTAGCTGCAGAGGACGAAGCAATCGCTCCAAGCGTTGTTCACGACAAGAGCCAAGCAGTTGTCTTCAGTGGTCTCCATCCAGTAGCACACGTTACTGCCCCAGTCGAGGCCGCCTTCAGTGCCCATGTAGGGGAGAATCACATTCTGTTTGTCCCAAGTCAGACCGCCGTCCATAGAACGGAAGTAGATGATGGGGTTGTTGACGCCTTCAGCACCAGGAACATCGTTGGCGCCTGTACCATCAGAGGCATAGGCAGTGGTAACCACATGGATGATGTCGCGTTCGGCACCTGAGGTCATCACATTGGGCCAGCAGGGATCGAAGGTGGGGTCTAAGGCGGAGACACGATGCACGCTGTTGGGGCTCATGTTGTCCTTGTCTTCCACGATGTAGACGCAGCACTCTGAGGCAGTGTGGGCGGCCACGACGATACCATTTTCCTTATAGCGGGCAATGGTACCGAAGCCTGTTTTCTCGTCTTCGATACGGCCGTTCAACGGAATCCATTCGTCGGTGTTGGAATCATAGGTGCCGATGCCGGTACCACGGTCGCTGAAGCTGTTGTCGGAAGACACGGTGTAGGCGAAGTTGATTTTGCCATCGGGCCAAGCGATGGTCCAAGTACGTGCGCCGGCATTCGTCTGCCAGTCGTAGGTCGTGTAGTCGAGCTCGCCGTCGGAGCGGGTCATGAGAGGCTCGCTCTGCACGTTCTCAAAGCTTTCCATGCCTTTGGTCACCTGCATGGTAGCGACTTTGTTCTTAGCGTCTTTTGACGACATCTTTCTCACTTGCGAGTAGCCAGCGGTGGCCACCAACAAGACTAATGCTAAAGTAAATAACTTTTTCATTTTGAATGAGTTTAATTAATAAATAGATGAGTTAATTGTGTTTCTAATTTAGTTTAATTAAGTGCAAAGATAGCGATATTTCTATAAATACAAGTGTTTTTTGACAAAAAAAGGAGGCCGAAGCCTCCTTTTTTGTCAAAAACAGTAGTCGAAACTTACTTCACGATGAACTTCATGGTGTTTTCAAAGCCGTTGGCCTTGACGGTCACGAAGTAGATACCGCTGTTCAGTTCGCTGATGTTGATGTTTCTGGTGTTCATGCCCGTGGTGACGTTCACGTTTTGGTTCATCACGTTTTGGCCCATGATGTTGTAGACGCTGATGCTCATTTCAGAAGCCTGTGAGGCGTTCACTTCGATGTTGAGCACGTCGGAGGCGGGGTTAGGATACACGCGGGTGCTGGTCATCGGGTTGATGGCTTCTTGCTCTTCAACACTCCAGCCTTCCAGTTCCAAGGCAGGGATAACCTTCACACCATAGATGTAGTTCTCAGTGAGGACACCGCCGTTATTTGAGTTCGGGCTGCTGGTGTTAGGACCATTGAAGTCCATATACAAACCAATCTTATCGTCTTCCGAATACATAACCCAGAACTCGCCATTGCTGCCTTGCGAAGCGGTGGTTACAGAGTAAACCTCACTCATTTCATGCATGAAGTCGCGGCTGAGGTTGATGCCGTTTTCATACCAAGCTCCAGTGTAGTCTCTGGCAGTGACATAGCAGCTTCTGTAGTGGTGTGCAGCTTCGTTGTTGACGCGGAGTTCTGAAAGCGTGGAGTAGGCAATGATCATGTTACCTTGTTCATCAATGGAGATGCCAGGCATGGTGGATATGCAGTGCGAACGATAGTGGTATTCGGTATTGTTCCAATAGTCGGTGAAGTTGACTTCGCCGTCGCCATTCTCATCGGGTGCGCTGATGACGTAGAGGTTGCCATAGTTGTTGCCAAGGGTTTCAGCCATAGCCCAGATACGGTCGGCGTTCAGTGTGTTGCTGATGCCGTTGGTGCCGTTAGAGACCATCTCAGGGAAGTTGACATCACCACTCCAGTCGCCAAAGTTCGGGATTTCGTGGGTGCCTTGTTCGTTGGTGAAATTGGAGTTCCAATACACTATACCATCGGTATAAGGCCAATAGGTATATGAGCCATCGTGGTCTTCACTGGGAGCCCAGCGAATCAAGCCGAACGCTACATGCACGGTGCCATTATTGTCGATGGCGATGGAGTGTGAACCGTCGGGAGACCAAATGGAGTCGGTTTCAGCGCTGTAGGTGGTGGTGAGCCAGTCAACTGAGTGGTCGTAAGGATAGTTCCAAATGATTTGCTTTTCCCAAGTCTCTCCGTTGTCATGGGAGATGATGTAGAACAAGTCGTAGTTGAGACCGCCGAAGAGGATGGCGATGTTCTTGCCGTTGGTGGCAATGACATAATCGTCGGCGCCGATGTCGTATCTGTACATGCCTTCGACATCAACCAATGGAGGATAGGCCAGCTCGGTGAAGGTTTGGCCGCCATCGGTAGAACGGGCATAATACACATAATTTTCAAGGGTGTTGCTGCTGTTTTGCTCAGCACTTACCAGATGAACATACTGACCATTGTCAGTAGTGGCGATTCTGGGCCAGGTGGTGTTGACGGAGCTTTCCCAGACGTTTTCCCATTCGCCTTGGCCTTTTGTCTCTCTCTTGTAGACTTGAACCTTGCTGTTGGCGTGTGAGGCAAGGATTTCGCCATCGCCCATGGCAGCAATAGAAGGCCATCCAGCTTTAACAGGCTCGATGCGGGCTTCGGGCTCATCACCAAAACCGTCTTCGGGAGAGAAGAAATTGTAACCGGTACCACGATCAGGGAAACTAGTGTTGCCCGAGTGGTCCCAAGTGGCAGTGAAAGCGGCGCTACCATCAGGCCATGTGGCGATACGATTGCTCAAAGCGCTGTTTGATTGCAAATCGTAGTTGGTAGTCATGATTTGGTACTCATCAAAGCGATCATCGCCTTTCGTCACGGTGTTGTTGGAGACGCTAGGAAGAACGAATTGTTGGCCGAAGTCAGTAGCCTGAGTTTCGTTGCCTTTGAGAACGCGAGCGTTCATCTTCACGGGTTGGTTGGCCAAGTCGGTCTTTTTGACGACTGGCTTTTGTGCAAAGCCAGTCATGGCGACGGCCATTGCAAGTGAAAAGAATAAAACTTTCTTCATGTTGTGTTGTGTTTTTAATTAGTTAATAATGATGTTTAGTGTCATAATTTGGGCTGCAAATATAATCATTTTGAAGATTTCGATGCATGAATTAGCAAAATTTTGTACAATTTTCAGAGTTCCGCAATTATTGTGCCAAGAAAAATTCCACCCTTATTGTAAAACAAAAAGGTATTATTCCTAATTTTACGGCGTCAAAAGTGATAACAAATTATAAAACTGAAAATATGAAAAAACTACTGTTACCCTTATTATTGTTATGCCTCGCGGCATGCAGCTCTCAGCCCAGGGCTGATTACGTGAAAGACCCGGCCAAATATGTCGACCCGTTCATCGGGACGGGAGGCCATGGTCACACCTTCCCTGGTGCCACGGTGCCTTTCGGTATGGTGCAGTTCAGTCCCGACACCCGCATGAACGACTGGGACGGCTGTTCGGGCTACCACACTTCCGATAAAACCATCCTTGGCTTCAGCACCACCCACCTCAGCGGTACGGGCTGCTCCGACTATGGAGATTTTAGGTTTATGCCTATCGTCGGTAATGTGAAAACGGACAAAGGTAATGAGGAAAATGCCACTTCGGGCTACCGATCGAGATTCCAACATGAGAATGAAGCCGCCAAAGCAGGCTACTATAGCGTGCTTCTCGATAACTATAAGGTGAAAGTGGAGCTGACTGCGGGCGACCGGGTCGGTATGATGCGTTGCACTTTCCCACAGAGTGACAAATCCCATATCTTCTTGGATATGGTGGAAGGTGTCAACAATGAATTTGTGTATGAATCCTTCCTTCAATTGGAAGCTCCTAATGCCATCAGCGGTTTCCGTCGCACCAGAGACTGGGCACAAGATCAATATCTGTATTTCTATGCGGAGTTTTCCAAGTCATTTAAGGATTACACCTTCCTTAATTTAGCGGATATCTTGAATGTCGATAGTGTGAAACCCAATAGAATAGAAGGAGACAGCATCAAGGCTTATTTCGATTTCGATACCGAAGAAGGCGAGCAAATCGTCATGCGTATTGCTATTTCTGCCGTCGATGTGGAAGGCGCCAAAAAAAACCTGAAAGCTGAGCTCGCTGAAAACGACTTCGACTTCGATGCCTTGAAACAAAAGGCCTACGACAAGTGGAACAAGGAACTGAAGCGTTACGAGGTGGCCGACCCCAACGAGTCGAACAAGACGGTGTTCTATTCGGCTCTTTACCACTGCATGGTCGCCCCTAACCTCTATAGCGATGCCGACGGCCGCTATCGTGCCCACGATTTGAAGGTCTATAACTCGAAGCGTCCCGTCTACACGGTCTTCTCGCTGTGGGACACCTTCCGCAGCTTGCACCCGCTGTTCAGCCTCATGCAGCGCGAGCGCACCCTCGACTTCATCAACACCTTTATTAATAAGTATGAGACCAACTCGCATCACATGCTACCCATTTGGGAGCTGGCCGCTAACGAGACCTACTGCATGATCGGCAACCACGCTATCCCCGTCATCGCCGACGCTTACTTCGCTGGCATTCGTGACTTCGATACGGAGAAGGCATTGGAAGCCATGGTGGCCAGTTCGAAAGACGACTTCCGTGGCATGGGAGCCTACATGAAATATGGCTACATCCCGATTGAGTTGGAAGGTGAGGCCGTCTCCAAGACCCTTGAATATGCTTACGACGACTGGTGTGTGGCGCGTATGGCCGAGGCCATGGGCAAGACTGCCATCGCCAAAGAATTCTATGCCCGAGCTCAGAGCTATAAGAACATCTACAACCCCGAGAACCAGTTCTTCCAAGGTCGTCGCAACGGTGGATGGACACGTCCTTTCGACCCCGCACAGGTCAACTTCACGCTGACCGAGGCCAATTCCTACCAGTATGGATTCTTCGTGCCGCAAGACATCAACGGCCACATCGACTTGATGGGCGGCTGGAACGGCTATGAAGCCAAACTCGACGCCTTGTTCAATGCCCCCTCCAACCTGACGGGACGTGAGCAACCCGACATCACGGGCCTCATTGGACAATATGCCCACGGCAACGAGCCGAGCCACAATACGGTGTATATGTACAACTTCGTTGGACAACCCATCAAGACGCAGTATTATGTGAAAAAAGTGATGGATGATTTCTACACCGATCGCCGCGATGGTTATGCTGGCAATGAGGACTGTGGCCAGATGTCGGCTTGGGGTGTGTTCTCCTCCATGGGTTTCTATCCTGCCACACCTGCTTCGGGTTATTATGTGCTGGGTTTGCCGCGTTTCGAGCGCATGCGCTTGACCTTCGAGAACGGCAAGCGGTTTGAAGTCATTGCCAAGAACCTGAGTGCCAAGAACTGTTATGTGCAGTCGGTGAAGCTGAACGGCAAGCCTTTGGAACGCAGTTACATCACTTTTGAGGAAGTGTTCAATGGCGGCACATTAGAGTTCGAGATGACCGATCAGCGCAACTCTACTTGGGCTACACAACCCGAGAACTGCCCTGTGACACGCATTTCAACTGAACCGATAGTCATTGTTCCGACGATTAACGCCATATCGGATACATTCTTCGATAGCATTATGGTTAGCATGAGCCAGCCTGTGGCTGGGACGAAGATTTATTATACGTTGGATGGTAGCGAGCCCTCGGATACAGCTTTTTTGTATGACCAGCCTATCTGCTTCAGGGATAACACCACGATTCGTGCTGCAGCTAAACAGGAAGGGCGTTGGAGTAAGGTGATTGATGCAGAGTATTATAAGATTGATGCCAGACACAGTGTGAAACTTGAAAACATGTATACCGAACCGTATGACGCAGGTGGCCTCAAGGCTTTGATTGACCATCAACGTGGTGGCGAGAACTTCCGCACAGGTTCGTGGCAGGGCTATTATGGCGTCGACCTCATCGCCACTGTCGACTTGGGTGTTTCGAAACGCATCAACCGTTTGGCAGGCAGCTTCTTGCAGGAAATCTACTCATGGATTTGGATGCCGACGGAGGTGCAGTTTTTTGTCAGCGAAGATGGCAAGAGATTCCGTAATGTGGGTAGGGTGAAGAATACTGTGCCAATTGATGCTGATGGCGCGTTCATCCAAGAGATGGAAGTGCGTACGCGCTGTAGTGCCCGCTATGTGAAGATGGTGGCCAAAACCATCGGCACTTGTCCTGAGGGTCATGTAGGCGCTGGACAAAAGGCCTGGATCTTCTGTGATGAGTTGGTGATCGAGTAAAGAGGGATTCCCCTGCGGGGAATGGAGGGTGGTGTCAGTTATCAAGCGACGGCCTTTGGGACCTTACGAACTGATGATACCACAAGCCGTCGCAGAAAACAAAATCAGAGCTACTCCATTCCCGAAGGGAAACTCGGTTTTGAATCTTTGAATCTTTAAATCTTAAATCTTTAAATCCGATAATATGAAAAATTCCATCGTGATTCTCGCTGGCGGCGGTCCAGCTCCCGGAATCAACACGGTCATCAGTACCGTGGCCAAGACCTTCCTCAAGGATGGTTATCGCGTACTCGGCCTCAACGAAGGCTATAAAAACCTCTTCAAGCCCAACCCCGATGTGGTCGAAATGGACTTCCTCTATGCCGATGCCATTCTGAAGCAGGGCGGTTCAGCCTTGAAGATGAGCCGTTATAAACCAAAGAATGAGGAGTTTAATACCGAATTCTTTGTCAAAAACAACATCAAGCTGTTGGTCACTATCGGCGGCGACGACACCGCTTCGACGGCCAACCGCATCTCGAAGTTCTTGGCCAGCAGTGGCTTCCCCATCCAAAACATCCACGTGCCCAAGACCATCGACAACGACTTGCCGTTGCCTGAGGGCAGCCCCACCTTCGGCTATTACTCCGCCAAGGATGCCGGAGTGCATTTGGTGCAGACCATCTACGAAGACGCCCGCACCAGCGGTAACTGGTTCGTGGTTTCGGCCATGGGTCGTGAAGCCGGTCACTTGGCTTTTGGTATGACTTCGGCCTGCCATTGCCCGATGGTGGTCATCCCTGAGATGTTCAACAAGACAGAGGTCACGTTCGATGCCATCATCAAGTTGGTGGTGAGCTCTATCGTGAAACGTAAGCTGTTGGGTGTGAATTACGGTGTGGTCATCATCAGCGAAGGTGTGTTCCACTTCATGAGTGATGAGGAAATCGAGAAGTCGGGTGTGGCCTTCACCTACGACGAACATGGTCATCCCGAATTGGGTAATGTCAGTAAGGCTCACATCTTTAACCTCTTGCTGCAGCAAAGACTGAAAGCTTTGGGCATCAACGTGAAGAGCCGTCCCGTGGAAATCGGTTACGGAATCCGTTGCGTCGAGCCGAATGGCTACGACTTGACCTATTGCTCCTTGCTGGGCTACGGCGTGAAGAAACTCTTCGACAAGGGTGTGAGTGGCGCCATGGTCACGGCCAACCCGAAGGGTGAGATTGAACCGCTCTATCTGAAGGATGTCGAGGACGAGAACGGCAAGATCAAGCCGCGTTTGGTGAACCTCAACGGTCCCAAGGCCGAGTTGATATTCAACGATGGCTTGCAGTACATCATGCCAGCCGATTACGAAGCCGCCAAGGCTTACCTGCCCAATCCTGAGGAATACGACTTCAGGAAGATTCTGAAATGGTAATGTGATTGCTTCGCAAGAAATACGCAGTATTCAACGTAGTTAAATCTGAGAAAAATCAATTTGAAAAATCTCTCAAAAATCTTTTGTTGATTTTCATAGATTTTGATAAGATTTTTGAAAGATTTCTTGCCGTCAGGCAATATTGAAGAATCAGAAAGCCGCCCCGAAACTCCGAGGCGGCTTTCAACAATTATGAAAACAAAAGCTTTACTTTCTTACATTTACCTTCTGCACCATCACACCATTTTCAGTCTCGATACGGATGAGGTACATGCCTGATTCATAGCAGCTCAAGTCGAGGGTGGTGCTGCCTTCGGAGGTTGTCTCTTGTAGCATTTGACCCAAGAGGTTAGTGATGCTGATGTGCATCCTGCCTTGGCCTTCGATGTTGAGCAGACCGTTGGTTGGGTTGGGATAGAGGTTGATGTTGGCAGTGCTCTCTTCAACATCAGTGATGTCAATCATCACATCCAAATACTCTGATTCGCATTTCTCTTCACCTCGGATATACACAGCGTTGACGGAGTAGTAGACATCGCCTTGAATCAAATCATAGGTGTTGTCGAAATAGTCATAACTGTTGTTGCCATTGTAAGGGATTTCTGCTATCAGTTCTTCTCTAGACTTGTAAGCACCAATGTTGCGAACTACTTGGAAATGATGAAGGTTAGCGGTGATGTTGGGTCTGTCCCAAGAGATGGAAGCGCCATACTCTTCATTACCATGCCATTGGTATTCGCCTTGCAGGTTTTGCACAGGATAGCATGCCAGCGGACCTTCTTCGCAGTTGTTCTCGTAGGTCATGAAGATACCGTCTTCGAGTTCGCTGCTGGTGAAAAGTTCGTTGCCTGCATAGTCGAGGATGGTGAAGGAGCATTCTCCGTCTGTGTCGTGTTCTGGATAGGCATGATACCAGCCGTGGTTCCAGATGAAGTTGAGGTTACCGCGCAGCAAAGGAAGGTCAACAACCAAGTCTGAGCCCTCGGTCATCGTAATGATGGCGATGC
This sequence comes from uncultured Bacteroidales bacterium, assembly GCA_946187645.1. Classification (GTDB taxonomy): domain Bacteria; phylum Bacteroidota; class Bacteroidia; order Bacteroidales; family F082; genus Limimorpha. Next base: position 26,838 of record CAMHRP010000031.1, read on the forward strand.
GTTGTCCGTTTTCGGAGGTCACGCTGATGGCGGCGCCTTTCCAGCCGTCGTCACCGTCGTCGTGAAGTTGGAAAACGACGGAGCACTTCTCGCCGACGAGCACGCTGCGGTAGGTAGTGCGGCTGATACCGGCTTCGTTGGTGACGTGGATGGCGTATTCGTAAAGGCCAGGTTCGAGGCCGTTGTCCTCGTATTCCATGTCGGCACCCACTTGTGCATCGGTCAGTTCGGCGATGACTTCACCGTTGCGGCGAATGGTCACCGAGGTGATGCTGGTGAGTTCGTTGCCGTTGAGGTCGAGCGTGGGGTTGGTCCAGTTGAGGCGGACACCGTTGAAGTCGGCGTTTTCGAGCACGGCCATGTTAGCCACGCTGTCGGGGCGCGAGTAATAGGTGTCGTTGTTAGGGATGATGTGGCCGGTGAAGCCCACCATGGTGTTGAAGTTGTAGCGGGTGGTGTTGGCAGCGCCGATGGGACACCAGGCGTTGTCGCGACCGCTCCAGCCCCAGTTGTAGTGGAAGTAGTCGTTTTCGTCGTAGCCGTCAACCACATAGGCATGGCCGCCGGCGCCGCTATCGTCCTGACCGCTGTAGTAGAGCGGCAGACCTTCGTCCAAGCCGCCGTCTTTCAGCATCTGTGCCCATTGCTCGTTGGTGTAGCCCATGCCAGGCCACCAGCCGGCATAGTTGGTGAGGTGGTCTTCGCAGTTGTAGCGGAAATAGTTGCGCAGGGCGTTGGGCACGTCTTCGGAATAGGCGCCGCTGCCGTTGCCGCTGTATTGCATGTCGACAGCGATGCCGCAGTGGTGCAGGAACTGGGCGATGTAGTAGTAGTCGTCTTCGGTGCTGGTCGAGTCGAGCACGTTGGGCATCAGCTCGAAGTGGTATTCGGTCTCGCCGAAGTTGGCGGTTTGTTGGGCATAGCCTTGAGGGTTGTAGGTGTGCGAACCGGTGCCTTGTGCAGGCCACTCCCAGAACTTCATCACCTGTCCCATGGCGGTGGCTACGCAGCCGGCGTAGACGTGGCCGCCGTTGCCCGTGGTGTCTTCAGGGCATTGGCTGTTCCAGGGGAAGTTTTGGTTCCAGAGGGTCTGGCAGAGCATGTCGACCACGGCGCGGGTCTGTCCGCCACGGTTGAGGCTACCCGTTTCGCTGACGCGTTTCCATTCGGCCACGATGTCGGGCGTGGCGGCGATGTTGTGCTCGCGCATGTATTGGATTTCCTCTTGGAAGCCTTTCAGCGTGAAGGCAAAGCCTTCCGACACATCTTGCGGGTCGTAGGTGCCGGTGGTGGAGTAGGCGAGGATGGGCTTGGCGCAGTCGTCGCCCGAAACGATGATGAAGCCTTCACCGTTCTTGACGTTGAAGACGTAGTAGTCGATGGCGCCACGGGTGATGTCGGTGGCGGCAGCGACGCAGTTGAGTTGGATGTCAGCGTTGCGCTGAGCGAGGGTGGTGGTGCTCAGGAACTTGGCACCGATTCTTTGTGCCTTCTGTTGGTCGACAGGGCCGGCCACGAGGCTGCCCAAGGTGAGGACAGCAAGGCAAAGTGTCAAATATAACTTCTTCATTTTACGGTGTATTTTGAGTTGTTGTTTGTCTTAGGAGCGGAAAAAATAATTTCTTTATTTTATATAGATGCACGTGTGGCGAAAAAAATAACAGGGCGTTGACAAAAAAACAACGCCCTGGGTGTTTTTGGCCAAAACCATAATCAAATGTTGGTCTGTGGCTCGGCTGTGGGTTGTTCCTTTGGGTTGGGTCCCCATTGGTTCTCACCAGGTTGGCTGTCTTTGGCCAACCATACGATAAGCCAAATGACCAATGCAAGGACGATGAAGACAAGTATGCCATAAACAATGAAAACGGTCATGGAATTGTCTCCATTGGTAGGGGTAATGATGTCTATAAACAAGAACAGCAACATGGAGATTAATAATGATATGACCATAAAGATGAGCAGTATCCATCCGCTTTTTCCGATGTCATGCAAGCGACGTACAGTGACGGCAGTATAGGGGAGAAAAACACCCAAGCCAAAGAGGGTATACAAGTATTTGGCAAATGGAATCCAGATGGACAAAAAGGAAAGTCCAAATGCAACTAATATGTAGAACAGGTAAAAATACCAGAATTCGGAACGGCGTGCTCGTCCCGAGAAGGTCGCATACTTTGAAAACACGCTTTTGATGGCTTCACCGAAGTTCATAGTGATGTGTTTTAAGGGGTTAATACGCTGCAAATATAAGAATTAATACTTGTCTCCAAACATTTTGCAAAAAAAATGACCATGACCGCTTTTAACAACGTTATTGCGGTCATGGTCATAGTCAATGGTCATGGTACTTTTAATCCGCTTTGAGCTTCTTGTACTTGAACCGCTTCGGCTCCACGTTGCCCAAGCGCTTCATCTTGTTTTCCTCGTATTCGGAGTAGCTGCCCTCGAAGAAATACACTTGTGAGTTGCCCTCGAAAGCGAGGATGTGAGTGGCCACGCGGTCGAGGAACCAACGGTCGTGGCTGATGATGACGGCGCAGCCTGCGAAGTTCTCCAAGCCTTCCTCCAAGGCACGGAGGGTGTTCACGTCGATGTCGTTGGTGGGTTCGTCGAGGAGGAGGACATTGGCCTCTTGTTTCAGAGTTAAAGCCAAATGCATACGGTTGCGCTCACCGCCCGACAGCACGCCAGCCTTTTTCTGCTGGTCGTTGCCGCCGAAGTTGAAGCGGGAGACGTAGGCGCGCGAGTTCATGCTACGCTTGCCTAACTGAATCAGTTCGTTACCGCCGCTGATGACCTCCCAGACGGTCTTCTCCGGATCGATGTCGGCATGTTGCTGGTCGACATAGCCGATTTTCACGGTCTCGCCAACCTCAAAAGTGCCTGAATCAGGCTTTTCCAAGCCCATGATGAGGCGGAACAGAGTGGTTTTGCCTGCACCGTTGGGACCGATGACACCAACGATACCACCTTGCGGCAGGCTGAAGTTGAGGTTTTCGAACAATAACTTGTCGCCGTATGCCTTGGTGACATCATGCGCTTCAATAACTTTCGTTCCAAGTCGGTCGCCGTTGGGGATATAGATTTCGAGTTTCTCTTCTTTTTCCTTCACGTCCTCGTTGAGCATCTTTTCATACGATTCCAGACGGGCTTTGCCCTTGGCGTGACGCGCTTTCGGGGCCATGCGCACCCATTCCAACTCGCGTTCGAGGGTCTTGCGGCGCTTGCTTTCGGTCTTTTCTTCCATCGCGAGGCGGGCGGTCTTTTGGTCGAGCCACGAGGAATAGTTGCCCTTCCACGGGATGCCTTCGCCACGGTCGAGTTCGAGGATCCAGCCGGCCACATGGTCGAGGAAGTAACGGTCGTGGGTGACGGCGATGACGGTGCCTTTGTATTGTTGCAAGTGGCTCTCCAACCATTGGATGCTCTCGGCATCAAGGTGGTTGGTAGGCTCGTCAAGGAGCAGGATGTCAGGCTCTTGCAACAACAATCTGCATAAAGCCACACGGCGGCGTTCGCCGCCGGAAAGGTTTTTCACGGGTGTGTCGCCGTCGGGACAGTTGAGGGCGTCCATGGCGCGTTCTAATTTGCTGTCGAGTTCCCAAGCGTCGTGCTGCTCAATGAGTTCGGTCAGCTCGCCTTGACGGGCAATCAGTTTGTCGAAGTTGGCATCGGGTTCAGCGAACTTGTTGTTGATTTCCTCGTATTCCTTGAGGATGTCGACGATTTCCTGCACGCCTTCTTCCACTACTTGGCGGACGGTCTTGTTGTCATCGAGTTGCGGTTCCTGGTCGAGCATGCCCACCGAATAGCCGGGTGAGAACACCACTTGACCGTTAAACGATTTCTCCTTGCCCGCGATGATGCGCAGCAAGGTCGATTTACCCGCTCCATTTAGGCCGATGATGCCAATTTTCGCGCCATAGAAGAAGGAGAGGTAGATGTCTTTCAGGATTTGTCTTGACGGCGGGATGATTTTGCTCACGCCCACCATCGAGAAGATGATCTTTTTGTCGTCTACTTGTGCCATATATTATTGTGTTTGTTTTGCTTATTGCGCAGGGACTGACGTCGCCTGCTTTATATCCTGTTGCCCTTATAGGGCTTGGCTCATTGCATTTTCGAGAATTTCTGTCGCTTTCCCCCAATCGTACACGCGATTTGTGAAATCGAATCCCGCTTGGGCGATGTGCTCTGCTTTTTGTGCATCAGTCAATAAGGTGATGATGTGCTGCGCCATCTCCTCTGCATTGCTGCCAATCAAGATTTCCTCATTGGGTTTCGCACCCAAAGAGGCGTTGGCCAAAGGCGAGGTGATGGCGGGCAAGTGCATCGACATGGCCTCCAAAAGTTTGTTCTGCAGGCCAGTACCAATGCGCATGGGTGCGATGAAAACACGGCTTTGGGCGTAGGCATCGCGGATGTCGTCGAGCCAACCACTGACGATGATGCGGTCCGAGGCGGCATGTTTCACCTTCGGGTCGGGTGTGGCACCAGCGATGTACAATTTTGTCTCGGGCAAGCTCTTCCACACGATAGGCATAATCTCATCCGACAAATACTCCACGGCATTTACGTTAGGCGGGTAGCTCATGTTGCCCGTGAACACAAGGTCGTATTTCTTCTCGCTTTCCTGTGGCTTGAAATAGTCATGGTCGACGCCATTGGGGATGATAAGGATTTCATCGCGGCGTTCGTGCGGGAACAAGGCTCTGTCGGGCTCGCAGATGATGGACCTGACGTCGAAGTCGTCGAAGATAGCGGCCTCGTATCGTTTCAGACGACGATATTCCATATTAAATATGGGTCGGATGATGGTAGAGGCAATGTCGGCACGGCGTTTCATGCCGTAAGAGAAAATATCTTGATAGTCAATGGCTTTGGGTAACTTTTTGTAACGGATGTACTCTGCCACCCGGAGCAATTGGCCGAAAAGGAGGTCGGGTTTATGCTTGGCAATCAAGGCATCGATTTTTTTGGCTGCCTTGCGGTTGTAAAAATATCCGCATTGCAAGGGCAAACCCTTGAAGAAGGCGCGGATGAGACCTAATAGAATTTGCGGCTTTGTGATTCTGATGAAGTTGATGGACTGACAATAAGGCTGCAAGGCATGAAAGGCATCCTGTTCGCTGACTTCAGGGTTGTCGTTCAACGCACAAAGGATAATTTCGTTGTGCTTGGCAAGCTGTTTTATCTGGTTGAAAGCCCGCAACTTATCGCCTTTTTCGAGCGGGTAGGGGATGCGGGGTAGTAGTACAAAAATCTTCATTACCTCGATTATTGGGGGACAAAGATAGTGTTTTTTGTTGAGTGTTGAGCTGTTTAATTGTTGAAATGAGAATTCGACGTAGTCAAGTGTTTGACTATGGCTGATGGCTTATTGCCCATGGCTTGCTTCACCCAAGGCGCGACATTTGTGCCTTTTGCTGACGCGAGCCATAAGCCATAGTTACAAAAATGAAATCTTGCTCCCGGGCCGAATCTGCTCATAAAACATCAGCAGTCGGGCGATGATTTTCCGGTTGTCGTATGTCTCTTCCACGAGTTTTCGTGCAGCTTGTCCTATCTTTACGGCAATCTGTGGGTTTTCGTCGATGGCGCGGATTGCTTCCACCATCTTGGCCTTGTTCTCGGCGATAATGATGTTCCCATCTTCGTCGTAGAGTATGCCTTCTGCCCCCACGCGAGTGGTGATGACGGTCTTGCCCATCGCCATGGATTCGATGATCTTGATGCGAATGCCACTGCCTGAAAGCAATGGCACAATGGCTACATCGTGTTTGGCTACAAATTCCTTGGCATCAGGCACTTCGCCAACGACTTCAATATGGGGGTTATTCAGGGTTGTGAGCCATTCGGGCATGTTGCGGCCCGCTAGATGGTAGACGAAGTTGGGCACTTTTTCCACGGTCTTGGCCAGTATTTCATCGATGAACCATCGTATGCCTTCCTCGTTGGGCATCCAGTTCATAGAACCGATATGGTAGAACTTGGGCTTGCCTTCAATCTCGTATTTTGGTGTAAACTGTTCAGGATAAACACCGTAGGGGATGTCGATGATGGGCTTTGAGCAATATTTTCGGAAGAAGGCAGCGTCTTTGCGCGTGATGGCGGCAATGCCGTCGACGGTTTCAAGGGCGTTGAGTTCATACTCTTTCAAGGTCTTGGCCAAGTGGTTGATATACCAACGTTTGAGAAAAAACTTCGTCTCCTTGGCGATACGTTCCCAAATCTTGTGTTCCACGTTGTGGGCACGTAAGACAATCATCGCCTTACTGTGTGCGCGGATGGTTTCAACGTATGGAGTCATATAAAGCATCTCCAACTGAACCACGTCGAAATGCTCTTTTTCAAGGAGTTGTGCCAGCTTATTCTTGAACCTCTCAGAGATAAAACGCTCAACATGATATGACTTCTTGGTGAACAGGTTGAAAAAGGCCTTCATGGGACGCACACTCAAGTCGACCTTGATGAGTTCGATGCCTGTTTGCCGCTTGTATTCTTCTGGAATGTCGGAGGCACTGACATGGTATTTGTCGCTGTTGATTGCCAACACTTTGACCTGATGCCCTGCATCTAGCAGCCCGGTGATGATGCTATTCATGGCCATGGGACCGCCTTCGGAGGCAGGGTAGGGTGGTTTGTTGCAGAGTAGAAGTATTTTCATGTTGAATTGTTGATCGTTGAGTTGTTGATTGTTGGTTTGTAGGGCTTTCGTATCAAGGCAGCCGTTTATATCATGTGTTTAATTCAACCTCGTTTTTTCGTTTTTTCTTGAATAGCCGTTGGAAGAATTTCTTCCAGCTGTCGCCGTCGAAGAGGGCAGCGTCGGTGGTAGCCTTGAAGGTGAAGAACAGCCCTACGGGTAGAAGCACAAGGGAAGAGAGCCACACGCCGAGGAACATGTTGAGATCGCCGAAGACGGCCATGCGCTCGGCAATGGTCGAGATGAGGTGGTAGATGATGAAAAACACCACGGAAATCACAACGGGGAGCCCCAGCCCTCCCTTGCGGATGATGCTACCCAGAGGTGCGCCGATGAAGAAGAAGATGATGCACGCGATGCTCAAGGTGAACTTCTTGTGCCATTCTTTCTTGTGTTTGTTGATGTTTTCTATTTGGTAGTCAAAGTCCGTTTTGTTGAACGACAAGTTGTCTTTGGCATTTTGGGCCGTCCCCATCCCTATCTTTGCTATGGCAGCGCGTGTCTCGTCATCGTATTGGTCCAACAGCGGCCAATGCAACATGATGCAAGTGTCGGCGGTAAGACTATCGCTTTCGGCTTGGACAGACGGGGTGGATGAATTGTCTGTATGGTAGCTGTTGTAGTTGGCCCAACGGCGCTCAAAGCCTTGTGTAAAATTCTTTCGTTTGTCGTTAAGGCGTATCTCCAAAGAGTCCAAGGAGGTGGAGAGTTGACGGATGTTCATCATTTGATGGTAATTCTTATACATGTCCTCATTTGAGCGGGTCATATCGAACGAAGCCAAGCTGAATTTGAGCTGCTCCTCCTTGAACGACATCCGCTCGAAGGGACGCGTCTCCTTGTAGTTGTTGGTCGTGGTGAGGTCAGTGTAGTTGTAGCCGTTATATAGCGTGAAGATGATGCTGCGTTGGTTGGGGCTCATGGCCATCATGCCCGAATCGGCGGAAGTGATTTTTGTGTTGCCTTCATGATCGGTGTGGTCGTATATCTTGATGCCGTAGATGCGGCTGCCGTCTTTGCCTTTCTTGTCTACATAGATTACATAGTTGTCGAGGTCCTTGTAAAACACGCCTTCTTTGATATTGAAGGCCAGTTTTTGTCGTTGCACATCGGTCAGTAAGGTGCGCCATTTGAGGGTGGCTATGGGAATAAGGCTGTTGGATATAAAAAATGCTAAAACACTGAGAATCAATGAAAAATATAACAAAGGCCGCATGATGCGCCACATGGAGATGCCTGAGGCCTTCATGGCAACCAGCTCGTAGTGCTCGCCAAGGTTGCCGAAACACATCAGCAAGGCCAACAGCAAGGCCAAAGGCAACGACATGGGAATGGCCGTGATGGAAGTATAAAACAACAGCTCAGCTATAATTTTGATTTCCAATCCTTTGCCAACCAAATCATCAACATAGAGCCACACGAATTGCATCACCCAAATGAACACCACGATGAAAAAGGTGAGCACGAAGGTGCCAAAAAATGACTTGGTGATATATTGGTAAAGTTTCTTCATTCTGAAAATAACGCTGCAAAATTAGAAAAATTCTATCTTTGCAGAAAATTTCCTTACTATGAACCAACTTGATTATTTCAAAGGCCTTAACTTGGCCATTACCATCAGCGCCAAAGACGGCGAAATCCTTTACCAAAACGACAGCTCCATCGAAGTGAACGGCGATGCCCGTGGCCGCGACCTGATGAAATGCCACAACGAACGCTCACAGCAGATCATCCGCCATCTTTTGGATGATGCCGCCACCAATGTCTACACGATTTCAAAGAAAGGCAAGAAGAAATTGATTTATCAGACGCCTTGGTATGAGGACGATGCCAAGCAAGTCGTCGGCGGACTTATCGAGTTCTCCATCATTTTGCCGGAAGAGATGCCGCATTACGATAGGGGATAATTTCTTTTGTTACTGTGTGTCATATGGATTTTTTTGCAGTTGAGTAACTGTTCAAAATTAAGCTGCATTTATAAGTTTCTTAGCTGTAGGCTATCAGCGCGGTAGCACTATGGCTGACTGCTGACGGCCAATTTCTCTTGCCTTTTATGTAAACTAGTTCTGCTTATCTACTTACTATATTCATTGACATATCATCAATCCCGACAGCTTTGTCACTCTCGAAGAGCTTGATTTGCGTGGTAATAACCTGAAGGGCTGTGACGCAGAAAAAAAGAATCCCGCCAGTGATGGCAGGATTCTTCGGTTAATATGCTGTAGAGCCGTTGCGCGAAATGGTTTTTTATTTCGTCACCAAATTATAAGTATCTTGAGCAATCACAAACTCCTCGTCGGTAGGATACACCACCACGGTCACCTTCGAGTTGGGAGTGGAGATGACGCCAGCGTCGCCAATGATTTCCTTGTTCATTGTGGGGTCGAACTCAATGCCGAGGCCTTCCATATTCTCAAGGATGGCTTCGCGCATGAACCAGGCGTTCTCACCGATGCCGCCAGTCATGACGATAATATCGGCACCGTTCATCACGGCCATGTAACCGCCAATGTATTTCTTCACGCGGTGGGCGAACATGTTGAAGGCGTAGGTGCAGCGCTCGTCACCTTCTTCCTTAGCGGCACGCACGTCACGCATGTCTTGCTTGCCACCCGTGATGCCCACGAGGCCTGATTTCTTATTAACTAAGGTGTTCATCTCCTTGGTGGTGTAGCCTTCCTTGTCCATGATGTACATGAAAGCACCCACATCGAGGTCGCCACAGCGGCTGCCCATAACGAGGCCTTCGACAGGGGTGAAGCCCATCGAGGTCTCCACCGACTTGCCGTATTCGACGGCGGCGATGGAGGCACCACTGCCAAGGTGGCAGGTCACGATCTTCGATTTCTTCCAGTCCTTGCCGACGAAAGCGGCGGCCTTTTCGGCTACGTACTTGTGGCTGGTGCCGTGGAAGCCGTAACGGCGCACGCGGTACTTGTCGTAGTACTCGTAAGGCACGGCATAGAGGTAAGCCTCAGGCGGCATGGTGCTGTGGAACGAGGTGTCGAACACAGCGGCCATCGGGATGCCGGGCAGCACTTCTTCCATGGCGTGGATGCCTTGCAGGCTGCCAGGGTTGTGGAGCGGGGCCAAGTCGGTCAGTGACTGGATGCCATCGATGACCTTTTGGTCGATGAGGACGCTCTTAGGGAACAATTCTCCGCCGTGGGCCACGCGGTGACCGACGGCGTTGATTTCCTTCAGGTCTTTGATGACACCCATCTTCGGGTCAACCAAAGCCTTCAGCACCAACTTGATACCTTCAGTGTGGTTCGGGATGGGGAGTTGCTCGTAGTATTTTTCACCATTGTACTTGTGGGTGAATTCGCCCATTTCGAGGCCGATGCGCTCCAAGAGGCCTTTGGCCAACAGGCGCGATGAATTGGCGTTTTCCATTTCCAACAATTGGTATTTGATGGAAGAACTGCCACAGTTGAGGACTAATATTTTCATGTTGAATTGTTGATTGTTTATTTGTTGAATTGTTGATATGTGGATTGGCGTACTATAGCTGATGGCTTATGGCCTATGGCCAGACCCACGAAAAGCTTTGGATTTCAAGCTTTTGTTGGGACAAGCCATAGGCCATTGGCTATAGGCCATAGTTACTTCTTCTGTGCGATAGCCTGATTGCAGGTGATAGCCACCAGTTTGTAAACATCGTCAATCGAGCAGCCACGGCTGAGGTCGTTGCAGGGCTTGGCGAGACCTTGAAGAACGGGTCCCACGGCCTCGGCGCCAGCCAGACGTTGGACGAGCTTGTAAGCGATGTTACCCACTTCGAGGCAGGGGAACACAAGGGTGTTGGCCTTGCCGGCAACGGGGCTTCCCGGAGCCTTGCTCGAACCGACGGACGGTACGATGGCGGCGTCGGCTTGCAACTCACCGTCCAAAACGAGGTCGGGACGACGCTCCTTGGCGATACGAGTGGCTTCGATGACCTTGTCGACGACTTCATGCTTGGCGCTTCCTTTGGTCGAGAAGCTTAAGATGGCGGTGATGGGGTCGATCTTGGCGATGGCTTTGGCCGTGTCGGCAGTGCAGATAGCGATTTCAGCCAGTTGTTCGGCCGTCGGCATGGGCGTGACAGCGCAATCGGCGAAGACCATGCGGCCATCGGTGCCGTAGGGGCAACCTTCGGGCAGGAACATCGTGAAGGCACCGCTGACGCAGCTCACACCAGGCACGGTCTTGATGATTTGCAGGGCAGGACGCAGCATGTCGCCTGTGGTGCTGCGGGCACCGCTGACGAGACCATCGGCTTCACCAGCCTTGACCAGCAAGATGCCGAGGTACATGAAGTTGCCTGCTAAGTCGTAAGCCTGCTCGGGTGTCATGCCTTTGGCTTTACGGATTTCATAGAGGAGGTCGGCATATTTCTGGCGCTCCGGGTTGTTCATCGGGTCGATGATTCGGGCCTTGCCGATGTTCTTGAGGCCAAACTCAGCGGTCATCTCTTTGATCTTTTCGGCGGGACCGATAAGGATGATGTCGGCGACGCCGTCAGCTAAGAGGCGGTCAGCGGCTTTCAGGGTACGGGGCTCATCGCCCTCGGGGAGCACAATGCGCTGCTTGTTGGCTTGAGCATTGGCAATAATTTCTTGCATTAAATCCATGTTCAGTAGTTTAATTGTTGATTGATTATTGTTTAATTGTTGAAATCGAAAAATGTAGGGGCAGACCTGCGTGTATGCCCAATTAGATTCGGTTGCAAAGTTAGGAAAACTTTGCCTTAGTTTGCAAATAATCATTTATTTTTGCAGCCTAAAAGTGAGAGTTCCATGCCTCAATACCGCGACATATTCTATGTTAACCCCTTTGTGGAGGCTCCGCAAGCCATTGATTCGGTGCAAGTTGCCGACAGCATTGCCTGCGATAGCGTGGTGCCCAGCTTCATCACTTCGGGCTTTCGTGGAACGGTGACACCTATGCTGCGTATGTCGTACGAAATCTTGCAAGGCTGGAACTTGGCACTTTTGGGATTGATGTTATTACTTATCGTGCTCAACAAGCAGCTCTATCCGCGTCAATTCCGTCAGGTACTCTCTGTGCCGGGTGGCGTGGCTCACACCAACCAGTTGCTGCGCGAGTGGAATCCTTTGCGGAGTTTCATCTGTGTTTCGTTCACTTTGGGGTATATCCTTCTCATTGCGTTATTTGTGCAGAAGAGTTGTGTGGTGCTTTCTCACGATATGTTGAAGTATAACGGTTGGGATGTGTTCTGGACGCTTTCTGCGATTGTTGCGGGTTGGGTGTTGCTCCGCTATTTGATGTTGCACTTCGTCAACTGGCTTTTCCAGACCCGCGACACCGTCGATCGCCAGATGTCGGTGCAGTTTTCCATATCCATCTTCACATTCATAGTTATGATTCCTATCGTGCTGCTTTTGCTTTATAATCCAACAAAGTATTTTGTGTGGATGGGCATTGTTTTATTGGGTTTGGCGGCTGTGTTCCGACTGATTTTGGGGATAATTGAGACAAGAGTTGCAACAAAAATGTCCACATTTTATATTTTTTTGTATCTTTGCGCCCTCGAAATCGCACCCATTGCAACACTGGTGACCGCAGGCTTGCGATACTTTGGTAACGGTGCTGTTTTTTAGAGAGTTATGTTCTCGAAACGGGTGTAAAATCGAGCATTTGGACGTTCTTAAATTTAGGAGAAAAAGATGAAGATTAAGTCAATTTTGGTGTCACAGCCCAAGCCGGCTGACATTACAAAGACGCCTTTCGCTGATATGATGAAGAAGTATGGCGTGAGCTTCACATTTGAGAAATTCATCAAGTTGGATGACGTCACTGCGAGTGAGCTTCGTCAGGAACATATCAAACTTCCGGAATATACAGCTGTCATCCTTACCAGCCGTAATGCCATCGATCATTTCTTCAGGGTTGCCAAGGAGATGCGCTACAATGTCCCTGAGACCTTGAAATATTTCTGCATCAACGAGTCGACGGCCTTCTATCTGCAACGATATGTGCAATACCGCAAACGCAAGGTGTTTTATGGCAACCAGACGCTGACCGATCTCATCGACATCATGAAGAAGCACAAGGACGAGAAATACCTCTACTGTTGCTCCGACATCAGCTCCGATTCGACCACCGACCTGCTGAATGCGGCCAAGCTCAACTTCACCAAAGCCGTGATGTTCCGCACAGTACCCGCTGACTTGAAAGATGTGGTGAAAATCGAAGACTACGATATGCTGGTCTTTTTCAGCCCAATGGGCATCCAATCACTCAAAGTGAATTTCCCCGACTTTGAACAGAAAGAGGTTGCCATCGGCGGTTTCGGCGAGGCCACTTGCCAAGCCATCATCGATGCAGGCTTCGAGCTGAACTTCCGTGCCCCCACACAGACAGCACCCTCCATGACCATGGCCATGGAAGAATATATTGCAGCCGAATTCAAGAAGAGCAAGAAGAAATAAATCCTGGTCTTCCCAAGCGTTTCAAGCCATGACGGCCAAGGAAGGACTTCCCAAATATGAACGTATCTGTAAGGATGCAGACATTCAGGCACTTTTCGACAAAGGCGAAGGCGTGTCCGTGTATCCTTATCGGGTCGTTTTCCTTTTCCGACACGATGAAAGCCGGCCTGTGACATGCCGCCTGTTGGTCTCAGTCTCCAAAAAACGCTTTCATCATGCGTTCAAGCGCAACCGAGTGAAACGCCTCATACGCGAGTCGTGGCGAAAAAACAAGGCACCACTCTATGAAATCTGCAGTAAGGATAATATTTCAGTCGACGTTGCGTTAGTCTATACGGCTACGGTCATCCATTCTTACGAGGAGATGTTTGAAAAGACGAAAAAAGCCGTCAAAGAGTTGATAAAAAAATATAGTTCGACTAAGCTCACCAACCATGAAGTTCATCCTCAATCTGCCCGCTAAATTCCTCATTCTGCTGATCCGCATCTATCAGGTGACTTTGTCCCCTTTCATCGGGAAGAGCTGTCGCTATACGCCCACCTGCTCCAACTACGGCATCGAGGCTATCGAGAAATATGGCTTCTTCAAAGGCGGTTGGCTTACCTTCAAGCGCATCCTCTCCTGCAACCCTTGGGGCGGCAGCGGCTACGACCCGGTCCCATAGTCAGTTGTCAGTTGATAGTTGACAGTTGGGTTAGTCCCGTAGGGACGACAGACTAGTAAGGTGACGTGAGTCCCTGCATAACAAAACGACATAACAAATAGAAGATGAAACACATACACACCCTAATCCTCGCCCTGTTCCTCTCAGTGAGCCTCGTTGCCCAAGAGAAGCAGAACAATTTCGAAATCGCCAAGAGCCTCGACATCTACAACAGCCTCCTGCGCGAGCTTAACCTCAACTATGTTGATGAGATCAACCCGGGTGAACTCAACGAGTCGGCCATCAAGGCCATGCTCGACGGCTTAGACCCCTACACGGTCTTCATCCCCGAATCGGACATCGAGAACGCCAAGTTCATGACCACAGGAGAATATGGAGGTATCGGCGCCCTCATCCAATACGATGGAGAGTACACGCGCATCTCAGAGCCTTACTACGGTTGGCCTGCCCAGAAAGCAGGACTCATCGCGGGCGACGCCATCATTGAAGTGAATGGTGTGGATTGTGTCAAGAAGAACACGCAAGAGGTCAGTAACCTGCTCAAAGGTCAGCCTGGTACAGAGGTGAAGCTGAAGATCAAACGCTACGGTCAGGATAAGCCTTTGGAGATTACCTTGAAACGTGAAAAAGTGAAAATCGACAACATACCTTATTATAAAGTGTTCGACAATGGTGTGGCTTATCTCTCATTGAGTGGCTTTACACGCGATGCGGCCAAGGAACTGAAGGATAAGTTTGTGGAGATGAGGAAAGACCGTCAATTGACAGGTTTCATCCTCGACTTGCGCGGCAACGGCGGCGGCTTGATGAACGAGGCAGTAGACATTGTCAACCTGTTTATCCCCAAGGGTAAACCCGTTGTCTCCATGAAAGGCAAGGCCACCACAGCTAATAACCTGTATCCCACCACCAACGAGCCCCTTGACCTTGAGATTCCGCTCGCCATCCTTGTCGACGGCAACAGTGCTTCGGCCAGTGAGATTGTAGCAGGTTCCATACAGGACTACGACCGCGGAGTCATCATCGGGCAGAGGACGTTTGGTAAGGGGTTGGTGCAGAATATCTTGCCTTTGAGCTACAATACCCAGTTGAAGGTTACGGTGGCCCACTACTACATCCCCAGTGGCCGCTGTATTCAGGAGATTGACTACTCGCACAAGAAGGACACCACTCAGACTAAAAACGACAGCCTTGGCAAGGCCTTCAAGACCATGGGCGGGCGCACTGTCTACGAAGGCCATGGCATCACACCCGACGTGAAAGTCGAACGCGACCCCTATGCCACCGTGACGGCCTACCTCTATGCCAAGAATTACATTTTTGACTACGCCAACAAATTCTACAGCGAACATAAGAGCATCGACTCCGCTGACCGCTTTCAAATTGACGAAGCCACCTACCAGGATTTCATGAAATTCGTGAAAGAGAAAAACTTCAGTTACACCACCGAGAGCGAGAAAGCCATTGAGAAACTGAAGAAAACCGCCAAGGAAGAAGGCTATTTGGAGAAGATCAAGCCTCAAATCGACTTGTTGGAGAAAAACCTCGCTACCGAGAAAGACAACGACCTGCTCAGCAACCGCAAGGATATTGAGGAACTGCTGCGTTCAGAGATAGTAAGTCGTTATTATTATCAGAAAGGTCGCATTGTCGCATCTCTCAACGACGACCCCGACCTGAAACGTGCCTTCGATATTCTGCTCAACACCAACGGTAAGGACGAATACCACAGCATCTTGAGTGGCAAGTGATGACCTCACAGGCTTCCATACGACCCTATCTGAACCAAGCCTACCTCTTGGGCTTACTGATGATGGCCGTTGGCCTCACACTCTCGCCCTTCCTCATGGGCATGTCGCAGTTCTGGCTGGTGCTCGTTTGGCTTGTTGATGGTGTTGTAGGAAATCGTGATGAAAGTGTCATTCCGTGTGGAGGTAATGCAGGGGAGGGTGAAATCTGTTTTCGTCACGATTTCAAATCTAAACTCTCCCGCTTTTGGCACAACAAAGCCGCCGTCCTCTTAGTGGCTTTTTACCTTATGCATGTCGTAGGCCTGCTTTGGACTTCCGACTTTGAATATGCAATGAAAGACCTCCGCGTCAAGTTGCCTATTCTGGTCATGCCCCTTGTTGTGTCGAGCATGGAGCCTTTGGGTCGCAAGCGTCTCGATTTTGTGATGCTCGTCTATGTGTTGTCTGTTTTTATCGCCACCTTGTTTAGCAGTGTTTCCTATTGGCGTCATGACTATGAGGATGTCCGCGAGATCTCACATTTCATCAGCCATATCCGCTTCTGCCTCAACATCGTCTTCAGCATAGCCATTATCGTATGGTATATCGTAAAAACAAAGGTCAATGCGCCTGCGGTTCTTGAAGCCTCTCCAAGGGCTGAAGGACCGTCCAAAACAAGATTTCCCGTTCCTGTTTTTAGTACGAAGTTTGCCATCAACCGTTACCTTCAATTCTTTTTGGTGTTTTGGTTCGCCTACCAAATCTTCATCTTCGAATCCCTCTCAGGCTATGTGATTTTGGCTGCAGTCGTCATTGTCTCGGCTGTTTATGCTTTTTTGCGATGGAAAAAGAGTAGGGGATGGCATATTGCTGTAGGAGCCGCTGCTTTGGTGGTTTGCTTTATTGGAGTTTTGACCATTGTACATTTTGTGAAACCATTGTTGAAGGTGGAGCCTGTGGATTTTGCCACATTGGAACAGAAAACAGCCTATGGAAACGAATATTGGCACGACACGATATACAACCCTGTTGAAGATGGCAAATATGTTGGGCTGTATTACTGTAAGAAGGAGTTGCAAGAGGCTTGGCGCCAACGCAGCGACTTGCCTTTCGAAGGCAGCACCACCAATGGTGAGAATCTTGAGGCCACCTTGGCGCGTTACCTCACCTCCAAGGATTTGCGCAAGGATTTTGCCGGTGTGATGGCTCTCACTGACGAGGATATAAGCAATATTGAACGAGGTGTGGCCAACTACAACAACTGGAAACATCCTGGAATGCACGCTCGTCTTTCTTCGACCATGTTCGAGTATAACCTTTATCGTCGATTCAACAACCCAAATGGGGGCTCGCTCTCGCAGAGGATTGAGTTCACGCGGGCTTCCTTCCACATCATCGGGCAGCATCCTTGGTTTGGGGTGGGAACGGGTGACGTGCCGCAGGCCTTTGCACAGACTTACGACGAAATTCATTCCCCGTTGAAAGAAGAGTTCCGCTTCAGGGCGCACAACCAATATCTTGCCATTGCGGTGGCCTTTGGCTTGATGGGATTGGCTTTTTTCCTTTTTGTCCTGCTTTATCCATGGTTCTCATCGCGAAAATATCACACCTATTTATATATGGTGTTCCTCTGCATCATATTGCTCTCTATGTTTCCCGAGGACACCCTGGAAACACAGGCTGGAGCCTCTCTGTTCGCTTTCTTCGAAGCTTTGCTGACCACATCACAGAGGGAAAGGATGGAGTAAATTCCCCGCTTTGAGTCATTGGCATCGTCGAATAGTAGATTGACGAACGAAGAGCAAGCCTACCTTGAACCAAGCGCAGCGGAAGTATTCCCTTGGAAGACTAAGAAATTTTTTTCGGCCTCCATCTTTTTTTCCACTTTTTTCTTAATCCTATCAAAAAAAAACACTAATTTTGCCACCGCGAAAAGTGTATAATGCACCATTATGAATTATGTAGAATTTATTTAATATTTTGACAAACAAACAAATAGCACATATAATTAACCTTAGTATTCACTAAAATCAAATCACGATGAAAAGAAAGTCATTACTTTTCTTGTTGTTGATGGCCGTATTCGCGCCATTGGCAATGATGGCTCAAGAGACCTTGACCATCTACGAAGACGGAACAG
>CAMHRP010000032.1:0-40579 GCA_946187645.1 uncultured Bacteroidales bacterium
ACCGCCGACAGGCTGATTACAAATCAGCTACTCTACCAACTGAGTTATACCGGCATGATGTGAAAGAACAATTTGTTTCTTTTTACCTCCCCTCTTGTCTGAAAAGGTGTGCAAAAATAGAGCTTTTTCCTGAATTGACAATACGTTTTCAGCAATTTTTTCGAAAAAAAATCACATTTTGCCATAATTTAATTGATAATCAATAATTTAAATAAACGATAAAATCGATAAAAAAAGGAAGCCAAACCGGCTTTTTCGGATTGGCTTCCCCTTTTTTGTGCTTTTTTTGATACTAACGTGAGGGTTTATTTGGTGCTTTTACCCTTGTATTTCTCAAGTTGTTTCTTCAATGCGTCGATGCAGGAGTCGACGGATTCCTCAAAAGTCTTGCTTTGCTTGCTGGCATAGAGGTCGTCGCCCCTAAGCACAAGGCGAATATCGGCAATCTTGTTTTCAGGGGTGTCGGTGTTGTCGAGTTTCAACGTGACCTCGGCACTGATCACCTCGCTGTACTTAGCGCAAAGCTTTTCCACTTTCTGTGTGATGAAGTCTTCAAGTTTTTGGTCAGCCTTGAAGTGAACTGAATTGATCATGACTTTCATAATAAACTCCTTTCTTTAAATCACCCTTTCGGGTGGGCTTGTTTATGAATTTTCTTAAGTTGTTCTATAGTGTTATGGGCATAAATCTGGGTGGTGGCCAAGTTCTCATGGCCAAGCAGCTTTTGGATGGCCACCAGACTTGCACCTTCATCCAATAGATGGGTGGCAAATGTGTGACGAAGCACATGCGGACTTTTCTGCTTCAACGTGGTCACACCCTCCAGCATGTGATGCACCTTATTATATACAAAGGTCGGCGACATTTCCTTGCCCTTGTCGTTCAGAAGAAGTCGGTCGGCTTTCTCTGCAAAGGTTGCATCACGCAATTCCTGATATTGTGCAATCATTTTTACCATCATCATAGATAACGGAACAAATCGGTCTTTATTACGCTTGCCGTGAATTTTTAGCAGCATGCCTGCCTGGTCAACATCTGCATCATGAAGTCCGCGCAGCTCTGCTTGACGCATCCCCGTTTGATAGAGCAATTCAAACAAAAGCTGGTCGCGCTGCGTGACGAAATCATTATCCCCGTCAAATGACACCTTATTAATATCAGTTTCTGTGACAAATTTCACCAAGGTCTTGGGCGTTTTCAGCGCCCTGATGCCCGTCATCGGTGACTTCTCCATCAGTTCTTCACGAAGACAGTATTTGTAGAAGGTTCTCAATGTGGAAACTTTCCGATTGATGCTACGGTTGACCAGTCCTTCCTCTTTCAATTTGACAATGTAGGACTTCACCATCGCTGTTTTCACCTTGGTAAGGTCTTCGGTTTCGTATGTATGTTGTATGTAATCAGCGAATTGCCTCATATCGCGGCTGTAGGCTTCAACCGTTAGCGTTGAGAATCGTTTCTCCGCTTTGATGAATGATATGAACGATTCAATGAGCATAACAAAAAACTTCGCCGTAAAATTAGTAATAATTTACCAAATCACGGCGAAATTTGCCTAAAAAAATTATTTTTCCTAAGCGGGCGCTTCCGTAACAACTACGGAACGAATCACATATT
This sequence comes from uncultured Bacteroidales bacterium, assembly GCA_946187645.1. Lineage (GTDB taxonomy): Bacteria > Bacteroidota > Bacteroidia > Bacteroidales > F082 > Limimorpha. The sequence goes on from CAMHRP010000032.1 coordinate 1,618, forward strand.
CTCTTCAGCCTGACGGAGTTTCTGCACGTAGATAGCCTTCATCAGCTGTGCACGCTTGATGACTGAGGGCTTGGTGAACTGTTGACGCTTGCGCAATTCTTTCACAACGCCGGTCTTTTCATACTTTCTCTTGTAGCGCTTCAAAGCTCTGTCGATGCTTTCGCCTTCTTTTACAGGAACAATAATCATTTTAAAACACTTCCTTCTTTTAAATTGTTAATACTATGGTTTGATTTTGAGGCTGCAAAAGTACAACTTTTTCTTTTTGTGCAACAAAAAATTGTGGAAAAATGCAAAAGTTTTGAATCTAGAGACAAACATTTGACAAAAACCATCTTTTTTCTAATTTTGCAGTTTTATTCATCTAAACCTTTAGAAATATGCATTTGCTTACTATTGGAACGACAGAAATCATCATCATCCTGATTCTTGTCCTGCTGCTCTTTGGCGGTCGCAAGATTCCAGAACTGATGAAAGGCCTCGGCAGGGGCGTGAAGAACTTCAAGGACGGCATGAACGGCGTCGATGAAGACCTCAACGAAAAAAAGGAACAGGAAAAACAAAGCAAGGAATGAGCGAACGGGAGGTCAGCAGTTTCTGGGACCATCTGGATGTGCTTCGGAAAGTGCTGTTCCGCTGCTTGATTGCCTGGGCCATCGGGGCTGCGGCGGCATTTTGTTTCAAGGACATTTTGTTTCGCCTGCTTTTTGCCCCATCAATGGATAGTTTTGTCTCCTATCAAGGTCTGGCTTGGCTGTGTGCCCAAACAGGTTGGCAGTCGCTCTGTCCAGGCAGCTTTCAGGCTTCGTTCATCAACACGGAATTGGCGGCGCAGTTCATGACGCACATCAAAGTGGCACTTTGGGCGGGACTTGTGGTGGTTTCGCCATATCTCATCGTGCAACTTTATGGTTTCGTTGCGCCAGCCTTATACGATCAGGAGAAACGTCATGCCGCACCTATTATAATATGGGGCACTTTGCTCTTCATCCTCGGCGTGCTGATGAACTACTTCATCATCTTCCCTTTCGCTTTCCGTTTCCTCTTCAATTACCAAGTCTATTCAGAGGTGTATAACCAGATTTCACTATCATCCTACATTTCCAACCTACTGATGCTCAGCCTGCTGATGGGCATTCTCTTTGAGATTCCCATCGTCAACTATCTCTTAGCCAAGGCAGGACTGCTCCAAGCTGAAACTTTGAAGAAATACCGCCGCCATGCCATCGTGGGCATCGCCATCGTGGCGGCCATCATCACTCCGACGGGCGATGCCGTGACTTTGACGCTGGTCACCTTGCCCATTTATCTGCTATATGAAGCAAGTATACTTATTGTAAAAAGAACTAATTCAAAATCAATCTAATATGTTACGAAAAATCAGAATCTGTCTACAAGTGGTCATGATGACCTTAGTGACCCTGTTGCTGCTCGGCATCGGTTTCCGAGTGCATCTCTGGGCGGGCTGGGTGGCAAAAATCCAGTTTTTGCCTGCCTTCCTTGCCTTCAACGCAGTTGTGGTGACTGCCATCATCCTCGTCGCCATATTTTTCGGAAGAATCTATTGCAGCGTGGTTTGCCCATTGGGCATCATGCAAGACTTCTTCTCGTGGCTTGGCGGCAAGGCCAAAAAGAACCGTTTCAGCTATGCCAAGGAAATCAAATGGCTGCGTTATGGCTTCTTCGGTGTATTCGTCATCGCGATGATCATTGGTTTTGCGCCTCTGACGACCTTGTTTGCGCCATACAGTGCATACGGCCGCATCGTCAACAGCCTGTTCAAGCCGCTTTATGACTTGCTCAACAACTGGCTCGCCGGCCTCGATGCCGCCAACGACCGCTACAACTTCACCGAAGTCCAAATCTGGACCCGCAGCGTGACGACCTTCGTGGTGGCCATCCTTACTTTAGTCATATTAGGCTTCCTCGCCTGGCGCAAAGGACGTCTCTATTGCAACACGATTTGTCCTGTGGGTACTTTCCTCAGCTTCTTCTCGCGTTTCTCCCTGCTTCGCGTCCGCTTCGACAAGAACAAGTGCAAGAACTGTGGTATGTGTGAGAAGAACTGCAAGGCCCAAGCCATCGACTTCAAAGAAGGAAAAATCGATTATTCGCGCTGCGTGGTTTGTGGCGACTGCCTTGACAAATGCAAATTCGACGCGCTGAAATATGGTAGGGACTTATCCGCTTTTAAAACCGAATCGAAGCCCGTCGATACCGATCGTCGTGCCTTTCTCGTAGGTGCAGCATTGGCCGGCACCTCTGCAGCTTTGGCCCAGACCGAGATGAAGGTGGATGGCGGCTTGGCCGTGATTGAAGACAAGAAGGCGCCAAAGCGCAATACAATCATCACGCCTCCAGGATCCGTCTCGGCGCGCCACATGCAAAAGCATTGCACGGCCTGCCAACTCTGCGTTTCATCGTGTCCAAATAACGTCTTGCGTCCTTCCACCGATTTGATGCACTTCATGCAACCTATGATGTCGTTTGAGCGCGGCTACTGTCGCCCCGAATGCACCCGCTGCAGCGAGGTCTGCCCTGCCGGTGCCATCAAGCCCATTTCCCGTGAGGAAAAGACCGACATCCATGTGGGTCACGCCGTATGGATCAAAGAGAACTGCGTGGTGCTGACCGACGGTGTCAGCTGCGGCAACTGCGCACGTCATTGCCCCACTGGTGCCATCCAGATGGTAGACTATGAAGGCCCGAACGGCAAGGTACAAGTTCCTGCCGTGGATGAGAACAAATGCATCGGCTGCGGTGCCTGCGAGCACCTCTGCCCTGCCCGACCGTTCAGCGCAATTTACGTGGAAGGAAATGAAATGCACCATATCGGATAATGCGGAATGATGAATGATGAATTTTGAATTTTGAATTTTGAATTTTGAATTTTAAATTTTAAATCAAAAAATCATGGATAGAAGAGAATTCATAAAGCATATAGGCAGTGCAGCGGTAGCCACTTCGATGGTGCTTTCCGCCTGCAAAAACAACGACAGCGAAGCAACGCCCATCGCCAAAAACGTCATCGACGGCCAAGGCGAGATGACCTACCGCACCAACCCTAACTCGGGCGACAAGGTGTCGCTATTGGGCTACGGCATGATGCGTCTACCCATCGAAAACGGTGCAGACATGCGAAAAGACCCCAACGCCCGTGTCGACCAGGAAATGGTCAACGAGGAGGTGGACTATGCATTGGCACACGGCGTCAACTACTTCGACACCGCCCCTGTTTATACAAGAGGCTATTCCGAGACTTCCACCGGTATCGCCTTGTCGCGGCACCCGCGCAACAGCTATTACATTGCCACAAAGCTCTCCAACTTCAGCCCCACCACATGGAGCGCGGAGGCTTCGAAAGCCATGTTTGAGAACTCGCTCAAGCAACTACAGACCGACTACATCGACTATCTGCTCATGCACAGCATCGGTGGCTCGGGCAAAGACATGACCAGCATGGAGATGTTCAACACCCGTTTCATGGACAACGGTGTCCTCGACTGGCTCGTGGAGCAAAAAAAGGCAGGCCGCATCCGCAACCTCGGTTTCTCGTTCCACGGTGACCCGAAGCTGTTCGACACCATGATGCAATGGCACGACGAAGGCCGCTACCATTGGGACTTCGTGCAAATCCAGTTGAACTATGTGGATTGGAGCTTCGGTGAGGTAGAAGGCGAAGGTGTCAACTCGTCGTACCTCTACGAAGAATTGCACCGTCGTGGCATCCCCGTAGTGATTATGGAGCCCTTACTTGGAGGAGGCCTCGCCAAGCAACCCGACCACATCGTGAAGCAGATGAAAGAGCGCGAGCCCGAGACGCCCGTCGCCCGCTGGGCCTTCCGCTTTGCCGGCACGCCCGAAGGCATCCTAACCGTGCTGAGCGGTATGACCTATATGGAACATCTGCAACAAAACATTGAGACCTATTCACCCCTGCGACCCATCACGCCCGAAGAAAACGAGTTTTTGATGCAAGTGGCCGAACTATTCATCAAACTGAAAACCGTGCCGTGCACCGCCTGCAACTACTGCATGCCCTGCCCTTACGGATTGAACATTCCGGCTGTGTTTGGCTACTACAACGAGAGCATCATCCATGGCAATATGCCCACCGGCAACCGCGAGGCAAAAGCCTATTGGGAAGCGAGGAAACGTTTCCTTATCGGCTACGACCGCAACATTCCTGGATTGCGGCAAGCCAGCCATTGCATCGGCTGCAACCAATGCACTGAGCACTGCCCACAAGAAATCGACATCCCCGCGGAGATGCACCGCATCGATGAATTTGTGGAGCAGCTGAAACAGATGTGACAACCTAAGGGCAGCGGCAAGGCTGCTGACTTGGAATCGGTTCAATATCGCCCAAAAAATGCGGCTGTTTGTTGACCATCAAATCGAGAACCACCTTCACCTTGGCCAAGGCCTCACGGAGGTGGTTCTTCACATAGATTTTTCTACCCGCAGTATAGTCTTTGGCACAGAAAGCAATGGCATCCAGGTCATAATGTCCTGCTATAAAAACAGCCCGCTCGTTATGCCATTGTTGCGAAACCACCGTCACCGAATCTTGGGCAAAGACCTTTTTGGCTCGCACCATGGAATCAAACGTTCGGAATCCGGCGCAGTCAAGGTAAATGACCGAATCTGGCACTCCCCTTTCGATGAGCGACTTACGCATCGACTCGGGCTCATTATAATGGCTCACATGGTTGTCGCCACTGAGCAAAAGATAGGAGACTTTGTTGGCGAAATACAGCTCTGCAGCGGCATCCATACGATAATTATAATACCGGTTTTGGTATCCGTTCACGATTGGTGTTGTCCCCAAAACCAAACCAACCTTACGGTAAGGAATCTCGCTTACATCGGTATACACCCTACCCTTTGCCTGTTGCTTCACCACCACATTGCAGGCGCCAATCATGCAACCACAAACCAACAACAATAAAACGAGTGCTATGATAACACATCTTCCCCAGTGGGTCTTTTTTACTACCATTTTGTAAGCATAAAAAATCGACGGCAAAGATAACCATTAATAATAAAAACCCCTACTTTTGCAGTTCAATTTCCTTCCAGATGAAAACCGAGCGCAGAGAAAAAGAAATCTACAAAGTGACGCTTATCGGCGGAGCAGTTAACATGCTTCTGCTGGTGTTCAAGTTTGTGGCGGGTGTTTTGGGACACAGTTCGGCCATGATTGCCGATGCCATTCACTCACTCTCCGACTTCGTCACGGACATCATCGTGTTGGTCTTTGTCAAGATCAGCAGCAAGCCGCAGGACAAATCGCACGACTATGGGCACGGAAAATATGAAACGCTGGCGTTGACCATCATCGGCATCGCTTTGATGGCTGTGGCCATCAGCATTATCGTGAAAGGAGCGATAAGAATTGCAGGATGGGCCAATGGAGAAGTGCTTGAAGCGCCAGGGATGCTGGCTTTTTGGGCAGCTGTTGTCTCCATCGTGCTGAAAGAGGCTGTATATCGTTATTCCATCATCAAAGCGAAAAAACTGAATTCCAAAGCATTGGAAGCCAATGCTTGGCATCATCGCAGCGACGCCCTTTCTTCCATCGGCACGGCAGTGGGCATCGGTGGTGCCATCTTCTTGGGACAGCGTTGGACCATCCTTGATCCGATTGCCTCCGTGGTTGTGGGAGCCTTCATCGTCAAGGTAGCCTTCGATTTGCTCAAAAACGGCATCGGTGACCTGATGGAGCAATCGCTTCCCGACAAAGTTGAAGACGAGATCCTGAAACTGGTTGCGGAACTGCCTGGCATATCAGAGCCACACGAACTGCGCACGAGGCGTATCGGCAACCATTATGCCATTGAACTTCATATCCTAATGGACGGCAATATCAGCCTGAAGGAAGCCCATGACAAAGCTTCAGAAGTGGAAGACGTGCTCCGCCAGCACTACGGCGAAGAGACCCATGTGGCCGTTCACGTTGAGCCGAAATAGTAGATAGTATGGCTTTCAGTTCAGCCATAACGACGAATCACCTTTCGCAAAATGTGACGTGAACCGTGTCGCCAAAGGTTTTGCCGATTTGTTTTCTGATGTCTTTACGTAACCCGATGATGAAGCAAGGTGTCCCCATCTTCACGATTTGGCCGTCGTAAGGCACGCCGTCGAAAGTGGCGTGAACCAGCAAACGACCTTTGCCAAACAGCGCCTTGATGTCGAAAGGCACCTCCACGTAGGCAGCGTCCATGTCTTCATTTTGAAGGATGACCGCGTCAAATTCCAATACTCCAGGCATAGATTTTACTTATTGGTTAACCATTCATTTACCTCTTGCCACAATCGCCACAGTGACACCTACATATAGGGTTCCATCCTTCTCAACTCGTGTCGCGACAACAGTAGGCCTGAACAGGCGATTTGGACAGACATGGTTGGTCGATACTTTCTAATGTCTAATGCCTTGTAGACTTCATCCGTTTCTTCAAGGGTAGCAACGATGTGCAGCATGGCCAACTACATTTTATGTTATTCAAGCCTCTTCACCGGGAAAGTGAAATAAGTATCCGGGAAAGGCTCGTTCTTCAAGGTAAAATGCCACCATTCCTCACCGATGGGCTTGAAGCCGTGACGCATCATGGCTTCACGCAGGATCATGCGGTTGTGAAACTGCTCAGCGGTGATTTGAGCATTGCCTTTGTACACACCAGTATCAGGATCACCGCCATAATCGGGATGGCTTTCCAATCCGAACCAGTCGAAGGTGCCGCCCATGTCCAATTCTTTCTCCGTGGCCATGTCGAAGAGGGTCAGGTCGACAGTTGAGCCGCGTGTATGACCGCTCTTCTCAGCGATATAACCCAACTTGAAAAGTTTGTCACGAGGCACTTCGGGATAGAAATAGGGTTTCATTAGCGTGTCGTTGACGTCGGCAGCCCAACGCACGAAGTGATCAACCGCACACTGCGGACGATAGGCATCATATATCTTTAAACGATAGCCCTGTTTCATCAAATCGTCGCTCACGGCACGAAGGCTGTCGGCGGCTTGTCGGGTGAGCAGTGCGACGGGCTCTTCGTAGCCGTCAACACGTGCCCCAACGAAATTGTAGGTACTGTAATAGCGAATTTCCAAGATGACATCAGGGACTGCCTCGGCCAGATTCACAAACTGACTGAAATCGTCGGTAGACGACAATGCTCCGGTCAGCCACTTGAACTCGGTTTTTGCTTTCTGGAGCTGTGCGAGAAACTCAGGGCTGGTATGCAAGGCTGCATAAGCAATGCTGGCCCCCGCACGGGTGGCGTCGATGTCGCTCTGCCAGTGAGCACCTTCAATCACCCGGCTTTCACTATACATCCAGCCTCGGGCATAGAGGGTGTCGGCCCGCGCCGGATTGATTTCCGCCAAAAGCAGGGCAGTCAACCAACCTCGCATAGTGTGACCTGAAGGATAACTGCCTTCACCGCTCAACTCCGCCTCCATTTCCGTAGACAGCAGATGTTCTTCATACAACTCAAACGGACGCAGCCTGTGATAGTAAGCCTTGGGGGCTACTCGCATTTGGTCGGTAGTGGCCAGACTGGTCTCCATGAGCTTCCATATCTCAGGGGTCTCCGTTCTGGAGAGGGTCAGTCCAAAGGGAATGCTGAACTCAGCCAGCAGTGCATCGTATGACCATACGGCATCACGCCTGGCAATGGCGGCACGCACTGAGTCGAGGCGCTGTATCTTCCCCCATTGGTAGCGTACCATATCGTAGGAGAATTCCGGGCTGTTAAAAGAAGGCGGCGGTGGCAAACATTTGATGAGGTCGGGCAACTCATCAGTGCTGAAGTACAACTTTTTTTCATCGTTTTGCGCTTTAACTTGTAAGCTACCGCAGAAAAGCAGGGCGGCAAGCATCACCAAAACAAATCGTTTCATAGTATTTCGTGACATTTTCAGTGGTTTTTAATGATTAATGACCGCAAAAATACGGAAATCTTGAAAAAAAAGACAACCCGTCACTTTTTTGTGTATTTTTGCCTTTAAAATAACCTAAACGCATTTTAAACACAAAAAGAACATGAAAAAACTATTCATTATCGTAGCTTTCATGGCTGCATTTTTCGTTACCGAGAAAGCGCAAGCACAGTTGAACATCCATGCTGCATACGCGCCTGAATTGATTGAAACATATACGCCAACGGCCGACACCACGCTGTTTTTCCATGGAATCTCCTTCGGTTTAGACCGGACTTTCAGACTCAGCGACCACCTCGACCTCACCGCAGGAGCCCAGTATCGAATGAACTTAAGAGATGTGTCTGAGCACTATGGAATTGTCATTCCTCTGATGTCCCACGGCCTTATTCGAGAACGGCAGACCCTTGTAGACATCCCCATCTTATTGAAATACAAACTCCCCATTACTGACAAAATCACCAACACTCCATTTATCGGATCTATGCTGAGTTGGGGCATTCAAGGCAAAACCACGGAAATATTCACTTGGCCAAGCAATACCGAGTTGCATCACGAATGGTACGGCGACGATGGCTATTTGAAACGCTTCAACGTGTATGCCATGGCTGGTGCGGAATTTGAATTCAAACAATTCACCATCACTGTGGGTGGACGCTACGGGTTCCTTGAACTCAACAAGCGCAACACGGGAACCTCAAAAAAAGCTTACGGTTTCTTCGCCAGTTTCGGTCATTCTTTCTAATCCAGTTTGTTACCATAAAGACATGAAAAAAGAGGTGTTGAAGCACCTCTTTTTTTCGTTTATTGATTTACCTTCAAGGCCCTCATGGCATTGAGCACGGCCAGCACCGTGACCCCTACATCGGCAAAAACAGCCATCCAAAGGGTAGCGATACCGAAAGCAGCCAAGACCAGCACTGTAACTTTTACGCCAATAGCAAACCAGACATTTTGCTTGGCGATACGCAAGGTACGTCGGGCAATACGGATGGCAAGGGCAATTTTAGAAGGTTTGTCGTCCATCAGCACCACATCGGCGGCTTCGATGGCAGCATCGCTACCGAGACCACCCATTGCGATGCCCACATCGGCGCGAGCCAAAACGGGAGCATCGTTGATGCCGTCGCCTACAAAGGCAAGTTTTGAGTTCGGCGTTGAGCGCTGAACGTTGAGCAATTCATCCACATAAGCCACCTTGTCAGCGGGCAATAGTTCTGCATGGTATTCATCGATGCCGAGTTTTTCAGCCACATCCTTGCCCACCTCCTCACGGTCGCCAGTGAGCATTACCGTACGGCTCACCCCCAATGACTTCAAGGTCCGAACGGCTTCCGCGCTGTCATCTTTCACCTTATCGTTGATGACGATATGACCTGCATATTCCCCATCAATGGCAACATGGATAATTGTGCCAATATGGTCGCAATCATTCCATTTTGCCCCAATGGTTTCCATCATCTTTGTGTTGCCCACGCAGACCGTCCAATCCTCCACTTTAGCTTTTATTCCCCGTCCAGCAATTTCCTCCACCTCGCTCAACTTGCAGCCATCAGTGGCCTCATCGGGGAAAGCATCACGCAAGGCAGCCCCAATGGGATGTGTGGAATAATGCTCCACATGGGCAGCGAGGTGCAACAAATGACGCTCGTCGCACTTCTCGGGATGCACCGCAGTAACCGCAAACTGACCACAAGTCAAGGTCCCCGTCTTATCGAAGACCACCGTTCCAACCTTGGCCAACACATCCATATAATTAGAGCCCTTGACAAGGATGCCTTTACGCGAGGCACCGCCAATGCCGCCAAAGAAAGTCAAAGGCACGCTGATAACCAAGGCGCAAGGACAAGAGACCACAAGAAACATCAAGGCGCGATACAACCACGTTGCAAAAGTACCCGTGAAATCACCGGAGAACAACGGAGGCAACAAGGCCAAAGCCAAAGCAGCGAAGACCACGACTGGTGTATAGACGCGGGCAAATCGGGTGATGAAGGTCTCGCTCCTCGACTTGCTTTCGGTGGCATTCTCCACGAGGTTGATAATCTTTGAAACCGTGCTCTCACCAAAACTCTTGGTAGTACGCACTTTGATGAGGCCAGAAAGATTGACGCAGCCCGAGACGACCTCATCGCCTTCGGCGACTTCACGCGGAAGGCTCTCGCCAGTCAGGGCAATCGTGTTCAAGGCTGTTGCCCCTTCAAGAATCACTCCATCCAACGGCACTTTCTCGCCTGGTTTAATGACAATGGTCTCCCCCACTTCCACTTTCTCTGGATTGACGCTTTCCAATTGTCCATTGCGTTCAACATTGGCCACATCTGGCCTAATGTCCATCAAGTGAGCAATGCTGTCACGGCTCTTGCCCTCGGCGTAGGCCTCGAAAAGCTCACCGACTTGGAAAAACAGCATGACGAAAACCGCTTCCGGAAACTGTGTCTCTGCCCCTGGGAGGAAGCCAATACAAAGCGCGCCGATGGTGGCCACCGACATGAGGAAATGTTCGTTGAAGGCTTCTCCATGTGCCAAACCCTCGGCGGCTTCCTTGAGTGTGTCGAATCCGATGAGCAAGTATGGTATCAGATAGATGAGAAGCATCTGCCATGTGGGCAAGTTACAGCGTCTCTCGATGATGATTGCGCCAACCAACAAAACCACCGTGGCGGCAATCTTGATGATTTGTTGTTTCAAACCACTTTCGTGGTCATGATGGTGGTGATGTGCATGTTCACAACCTTCATGGTCGTGATGTTCATGATGATGCTCGTGTGAGCAGCATTCTTGTTCGTGATGATGATTATGTGCCATATTTTTACAGTTTTATTGTTCCTTTTGAATTCGGCTGCAAAAATGCGGCAAAACTTTTGCAACTGGGTTGCAAAGTTACGATGGGATGATTCGTTTTTTCTCAAAACCGGTAAATCAGAATCCCTTTCAGCATCCAGTCGTGGAAAATGCCACGGAAGCTGATGTCATCCACATAGTCAGGAAAGTCGAACTGGCTGACATCGAAGGCATCACGACTACGGGAATAGAACCTGTTGTACGTAAACTGGGTGGAGAAAAAGAAGCGCCACATGGTTAAGCCAACGGCGGCACTGCCGATATAGTTGGGCATGGGGTAACACCAAATCTTTGAAACCTTTTCTCCAGTATTGTATACCTCACTGGTCACCTCGTCATAGCCGTATTCATACGATTTGGTTTTCAGGTAATTGACTAAGGTAATCACGGGCATGGCTGTCAAGTTTAGGGTAAGGTTGCGTAGGCCTTGGTCACGAGATCCAATGGGGTCTTTATGCCAAAGAACGAAATTGACCGAATAGCCGCCGCCTATTGAGGCTTGCATGGTTGAGAAACAGTCCAGCATGTTGTAGGTATCCCATGAGGCCTCGGGAGAGTTGTATAGGCTGCCTTGCATATAGCGTGCCGTCAGCATCCAGGAACCTGCCGTATGGCGTTGTATGAGACCCATCTTATAGGCGGCAGGATAGGCGAAACGCTTGTTGTTGAAAACGTAGTAGCCGTCAATGGTAAAGTTTTTCAAAACGGCAGCCTCTTTGGTGATGATTTCGTCGTGAAAGTAGCCCTCAGCACCTTCTTGTCCAACGGTCAACGAAGAAATGAAAGGATTGGTGATTTTGGAATAATTGAACTTCGTGCCCCATGACTTACCTATGATGCCCAAGCCAAAGGCACTCTTTTTCCAAGCACTTCGAGGCCCCACTTCCAAGCTGTAACCTAAGGATACTTTGCCATAGCCCACTTCAAGACCTATCTTCTTGCAGAGGTTTTCAGAGAGACTATATTGCGACAAGCCTGCCATCCTTTCATTGTTAGCGAAATCTATCATGTAATTGACATCCACGTCAAAACCAGCTTTTTGTCCTGTGGTAAACAGGCCTAAAGAAAAGCCAGCTTTCGGTTGAAAGACGACCATAGTGTCAACATCGGCAGGTTTAGTAAACATATGGTTTACCTTATGCCAAAAGGTGACCTCCTGGCCATGAGCCGTCAACGCGGCAAACAATAAGACGACAATAAGCTGTTTTTTCACGACCATGCCTGTCAACAATGCAAAAAACGAACTCGATTTCACAGGTGTTTATTTAATTAGATTTGACTACTTTTTCCAAGTCGGGCATCAGGCGCCTGACAAGCTTTTTATCATAGAAGAACCGGCCTGCAAAGACACGAATGACCGTGTAGGCTGGAATGGCAGCCAACATGCCCAAGATGCCCCCTAATTGACTAGCCATGAGCATCACGATGAAAATCTCCAACGGCGACGCCTGAATGCTGGTGGAATAGATGAGCGGCTGAAGGACAAAGTTGTCGACAAGTTGCACGCTAAGCATGATGGCCAACACAATGAGGGCGAAGAACCAGATGTTGACATCCAAGCCAACGCCAGCACCGTATTTGAGCACCATACACAACAACGCGCCCAACACTTCCCCAATGATAGGACCCACATACGGGATAATATTGAGTATGCCGGCAATGAATCCGATACCTAAAGCATAGGTGAAGCCAATACGGGCAATAAGCCACAAGCCTATGAAATTGAGGAGCGCCACGCCCATCATTTCCAAAAGAAGACCGACGAAGTAACGGGATAGCAGGTGCTCAACGTCTAAAAGAGCCTCCGTCACCGAGGCTTCAATGCGATCAGGGACCAAGGCTGCCACGATCTTGGAGAACAACTTCTCGTCCTTGACGAAGAAGAAAGAGATGAACACCACCGCAAAAAGGCCAACGGCCAAGTCGATCACGACGGAAGCTACCGAGCCAAGGATGCCTGTGATGGAGAATTCAGAAGAAACCCCTTTCATATAGTCGAACAACACGCTGACGGCGTCGTAATCCTCTCCCAGACTGGGTATCAGACCCACGACCCAAGCATTGACGTAATCGGATACGTTATTGTCAAAGAGGCTCATGTCTTTGAACACCGAGGCTTCCTTGATGATGTTGGTTACCACTGGGATCATCTGCGTTATGACTAGAATGAGGCCGGCCATTACTATGGAAATGGATAAAATGGCCAAAAGCCAATCAGGTGCACTTTTCCCTTTGATGCGAATTTTGCGCAACAGGTGCGTCAGCGGTTGGCTGATAAGCGACACAACAAAAGCCAAAATCACATATACCAGCACGCTGCGGAAATACCAGCACACCACGCACACAATGGCAAGGATTCCAAGAAATATTAGATATCCCGCAAGTTTCTCAAGATTGCTTTGTTTTTCCATCATCCCAGTATTTTTGTTTTTCTCATGTACTCAAAAAAGTCACAATGGCTTTTTTTGTGTTTTACGTATTATTCAAGCGCAAAAGTATGGAAAAAGTCCATTCATTTTCAACAAGGGCAAACAAACGAACCTACAGAACCTAATTTATCATCCAGGCCACACCACCTCCGATGGCATAATACTTCCCGAAATGTTGAAAGTCAAGGTCACACTCGATATCCAATTGCAGTCGTCGAGTGACCATCCATGTCACGCCAAACTCAGTCATGTGCTGGTTGGCTTCGATGGGATGAAGATAGTTGTAGGACTCAATAAAAGTGGCAACATTATCCGTGATGTCGAATCCCAACGACAAAGCCAAGAAAGTTTGGGGTGTAGCCGTTTCTCCGTCCCATTTCAGGCCAACATTATAACACAAATTGAACCAATTTATACTATGCTCGAACAGGACATACATCGAAGGGGCAAGATGCGACGGAAGCTGTTCTTTTGAGCCAATGTGCGGGGATTTGAACTCAGCCAAAAGACCGATGGAAGGAAGCCAGTTGGTGCTTTCGTAGACCTTAAGTTTTGTCCCGATGGTGAGTGGCGCGACGCCAAAAGTGGGTTCTTTGGCTTGACCGTCATTGGACAAGAGGAAATCCGTTCCCACACGCAGCTCCATATTTTGGAAAATGCCGTATCTCACGATGGTAGTGTTCAGCGTCATTGTGTGCGCTCCGTCGGGGGTCGACTCATATCCGATGCCGTTCTCCCAAGAGACTTTATGCAAAGGGAGCACCTCGGCGCCCCAAGTATAACCAGGGCGGTCAGCAGGAAAGGCGGGCAATTCTTCCTGCGCTTGGCATAGGCCTGCTGTCATTAGCAGGGCCAACAAAAGATAATTTGTTAATGTTTTCATTTATTAGTATTTTAGTATTCGAGAAAAAGCCTGTATTTTCATAATTCATTAAAAAATGCAAAGATACATATAATTAGTGTTTGTTTCGAAAAACATGAATAAAAAAACAATGCAATAGTCATGAGAATCCATATAGCTTACACATATCTATAATTTCACTATTTTTGCCATTAAATTTGACTATTTCCAATAAGAAAAAAATGCCATGTGTAAAACTAAGTTTTCCATTTTTATTCTTCTGCTAATGATGTCCTGCAATCGGGTGCCAAAAGCGGATTGGACTGAAGGCGCCAAACAAGACGATGGGCGCGCCTTACATACTTTAGTGCTCAGAAATGTAGCCAAAGGTTCTAGGGTTTGGTTCCAAGAACTCTATGATGGCAAAACTTCGGAGGAAGGTCCTACCATGAACCATTTTCAAGGCACTTCATGGTACATTGACATACCAAACAATGGAACGGTCACGTTAAAGTATTACGGACGTCCATTACCAAGGCATTCATGGGCTCCAGAAAGCTTTATCCTTCAACAAATTGGAAAACCTGACAGGCTGATGGAAACACAATATCATTTCTTGGAACAACCTACAAAAGCTACAGATAACGGGGTTTCCTGCCAGTATAAGGTTCAACCAGGTGATATCATTCCTCAAATCAAGCACATAAAATATGGAACCGAACCAATGGAGCAGATTGAAAATTGCCCCTACGGATGGTATCGCATCTCGATAGATGATAAGGGAGAAGCAAAGGTTGAAGCAAATGACGAAGACGGCCTTTTCTATGCACAAACCACACTCGCCAAACTGCATCGTCCCCTGCAACCCATGAGCATCGAGGACTGGCCTAGCCTACCCTACCGAGGCTTTATGCTCGATGTGGTGCGCGACTTTAGAACGGTGGACGAAGTGCTCCACATCATCGACCTGATGGCCTCCTTGAAATTCAACGCCTTGCATTTCCATTTGGCTGATGACGAATCATGGTGTTTGGAAATCAAAACATTCCCCGATCTCACAACATACGGAGCGCACCATGCTCTCCCTGACTGGAACCTTCATGAAACCTCGATGCTGAAACCCACTGCCAATGGTCGCATCGGAAATGTGACTTTTTACACGGCTGAAGAATACAAACAAATCCTCCGCTATGCTTGGGAACGCCGAATCTCAGTGATTCCCGAATTCGACACACCTGGTCACTCAAGAGCCTCTATCAAGTCCATGCAGGCCTACGAACAACGTACAGGCGACACCTCCTACCGCTTGCAAGACCCTGCTGACACTTCACATTATTGGTCGGCGCAGGACTTTACCGACAATGTGCTGAGCGTTTATTTACCTAGTGTTTACAAGTTCTATGGGGCTGTCTTTGATGAGGTCATACGACTGCACCACGAAGCAGGCGTGCCATTGCCAGCCATTCATATCGGTGGCGACGAGGTTCCAGAAGGAGCTTGGTCAGGTCACGACCGCCACACCTTGAAGGAGCAATTCACCCAAGGCATGCTTGACCTTGCTGAAGAGCGGGGCATCCGCCTTGCCGGTTGGGAAGATATTGCTCGAGGTTTGGAATCAGAAACACAGGAGCGGCTCAAGCACTCGCTTTATTTTCTGAATACTTGGAACACGGAAGGCATCGAAGATTACCCCGTAGTCCTCTCCCCTGCTGCCTACACCTACCTTGACCTGGCATATAGTAATGCGCCCGACGAAATAGGTCTTTCATGGGCTGGTTATGTGGACGAGCGCAAAACCTTCTCGCTCCAGCCCAAGGACTACAAAGGCCACATCATCGGAGTTCAGGCTCAACTTTGGTCATCGCAGCTCAGAAGCTTCTCCGATGTCACTTATCAAATGCTTCCTAAAGTCCTTGGTGTTGCCGAACGGGCCTGGAATGCCAACATCGATTGGTCGACCGAAACAGACTTTGCCAACGATTTCGACCGATTCTACAGCATTGTTGTTACACGCGAAATGCCCATTTGGGAAAAGGCCGGGTATGTCTCCAAGAAAAGATGAACTACCTCAAGCATGATACTTCCACTGCTATCAGCATTCGTATATCTTTTCAAATGTAGAATCAACCGCAGCTTCGATGCAGCAATAGTACAGTTATTGGACAATCATTGGCTGTATTCAATCTAGCATCGCCTCCACTTCATCACGATGTTCATAAAGCGTGCAGCCGCCGGTGTGCTCCCAACCTAGGGCTCGTTCATTACGTATTTTGCGGAAAAGAGGAGACGTCAATGCATCGCGGAGACCAGTCTGTGCCACATTGCGGTCGCTGAAAGGCGAGAAGGGACATGGCTCGGCGCTCCCGTCGGGACCGATGTGGAAGAAGCCGCGTCCGGCAGCCATACAACCGTCGAGGGCTTTCTCGTCGCCTGGGAAACTCAGGAAAATCATCTTCTTATATTGCTCACGGCGTTCTTCCAAAATCTGCTCCATTTCGGCCACATGCTCGTCGCGGAAGGCAAGATGCTCGGTGCTCTCGTCGAAAGGCACATATTCCACATAAAAAACGAGTTTGCAACCCAGCGAAGCAAGATGGGAGAGAAATTCCTCGGAGGTCACTTCGAGGTAGTTCTCCGTGGTGACCGTTATGCTAGTGCCGAAGAAGAGTTTCTCTTTTTGAAGCATCTCCATCGAGAGCAGCGCGCGTTGGAAAACACCTTTTCCTCGTCGACCATCTGTGGCTGTCAGCTCTCCTTCGAGACTGATGACGGGAATCATGTTGAGGTGGCGTTTGAAGAACTCGGTGTAGAGCGCCCCGATGAGTGTGCCGTTGGTGAAGATGGGAAAGATGATGTCCTCGATGGTGGCGGCACTTTCCAGCAAGTCGCGTCGGGTCAAGGGCTCACCTCCAGCAAGGAGACAAAAACTGACTCCTAATTCGGCGGCATCGCTGAAGATGGTGTGCCATTGGTCGGGCGATAAGGTGGCTTTGATAGGTGTGTCGCCAGCGATGCCGTTTTTGCGGGCATAGCAGCCCTTACACTGCAGGTTGCAGGTGGTGGCGATGCTGGCGATGAGGAACGGCGGCACCTCAAGTCCCTCTTTTTCGAGGCACTTCTTGCGCCGCCGTTCGGCTTTGCCTATTACGCGTTGCATCCGTGACACAAAACGGGCCTCGCGCGGATTGCTCAGCACGTTAAGGTAGGCCGTCGTCATGATGTTGCTGATGCTTCCCGCCATATAGGAACTGAGATCCATTTTCACATCATTTGGCCGGTTCCCACTTGCAGCGGACGGGCGACACGATGGCGCCTTCCTTCTTCAGGGCGTCGAAGGCCTTGTCGACCACTTTGCGGTCGAGGCCGGTGACTTCAGCGATTTTTCCCGCGTTGACGGGTGCGCCAATCTCGCGCATGGCTTGCAGAACTTGATCTTTTGCTTCCATTTTAGTATTGTTTTGGTGTTAAATGATTGTTTATGTGTTGACTATGACCATTGACTATGACAATGACCGCTTTTACTTATGGAATGAAGTTTTCTCTTTTGTTTAAGCGGTCATAGTCATTGTCACAAGTCATTGTCCTATTGTCAAAACTCACTTCAGCATAGCTTCAATATCAGCCTCCATATCCTCGGGTTTGGCCACAGGAGCGAAACGCTTGATGAGACTACCGTCCTTCGAGATGAGGAACTTGGTGAAATTCCAGCGCACACCACCTTCTTCACGACCTTCGGATTTGCTCAGGCCATCAACCAATTTCATCGTGGCTTTGTCTTTCAGTCCGTGGACTTCTTCGGTCGGTACTTGCTGTGTCAGATACTTGAAAATCGGGTGGGCATTCTCGCCAAAGACGTCGATTTTCTTCATCAGCGGGAAGGTGACGCCGTGGTTGAGGCGGCAGAACTCAGCGATTTCTTCATCGGAGCCGGGTTCTTGGTGCTTGAATTGGTCGCAGGGGAAGCCGAGAATCACCAGACCTTGGTCTTTGTACTTCTTGTAGAGGGCTTCCAAGCCGTCGTATTGGGGAGTGAAACCGCATTTCGAGGCGGTGTTGACAATCATGAGGACCTTGCCCTTGTATTGGGCCATGTCCACTTCTTCGCCCTTGTTGTTCAGGGCCTTAAAGTCATAAATCGTAGCCATTTCTTTAGTGTTTTGTGCATAGACCGTCATAAACGCAAGCAACATGACGGCCATGCTGATAAACCTTTTTTTCACGACAATTACATCATTTCGATGAGGAAATTCTCATAACCGACTTTGTCGATGTAGTTGAGGTATTGTCTTTCCCAATCCATGTGAGCCTTCTCGCCTTCGATCCATTTATAAATCAGTTTCTGAGTGATATAGTCATCGGCGAAGGCAGCGGCCAACTTGCTCATTTCCTCAATAGCCTTGGGTTGATAATCCGACTCAATCTGCTGTTTTGGGTCATCATAGAACGGGAATTCCATGGTCTTCATGGCCTCTTGCAGGTCGGCGGGCTTGCAACCGAGTTCCACAAGGCGGTTGAGCACCTCTTCTGCTTCGTCCCATTCTTCTTCGGCTTCCTCTTTCCACTTGTCGGCGAGTTTGTTCCAACCGTTGAAGCGGTCATAAGCCGAGAAGGCGAAATGTTGTTTGCTGTTTCCAAACCAGACAGCTCCTAACAGAGCAAATCCTTTTAATGCTTCTTCTTTTGTCATAGCTTTAAGATTTTAATTGTTATTTGTTGTATGTTGTACGTTTAAGTCCTTCGATAAGTTTGTCGAGTGAGGGAATCATTCTGACGAATTCTTCCTCTTCGCCCGTTATTTGGATGATTTCGTCACTGAGACAATCGGGGATGTGCTTGGCTTGTTCGCGCATTTCGATGCCTTTTTTCGTCAACGAGACAATGCGCTGGCGGGTGTCTTCCTTGCCTTTGGTGCGTTTGACCAACCCCGCTTTCTCCATGCGTTGCAAGAGCGGCGTGACGGTGTTGGTCTCCAAAAACAGCTTGTGCGCGATGTCGTTCACCGGTTGCTTGTCCTGTTCCCACAACACCAATAATACAAGGTATTGTGGATAGGTGATGCCAAGCGGGTCAAGATAAGGATGATAGGCCCCTATCGTGAGGCGCGCCGCAGTATAAAGACGGAAGCAAAGTTGATTGTCCAATTTGAGTTGTTCGTATTCCATCTCACATATTTATATCGTTCACGATGCAAAAGTACACATTATTTTTATATCGCAAGCGATATTTTTGATTTTTTTTCGAAAAAAGAAAAAATTGTATCTTTGCAGCTTGTAAATGAAAACATTATGACACTACAAGAAGCTATCGTTGCCCGCCACTCTGTGAGGCAATACATGGAAAAACCTATCGAATCGGAAAAGGTCGTCCAGCTGCAGACCTTGATTGAAGAATGTAATGAGGAAGGTCAACTGCACCTTCAGTTGGTCACCAACGAGCCGAAAGCCTTTGCCAGCGGGATGGCGAAATATGGAGGGTTCAAAGGAGTCGGCAACTATGTTGCTGTTGTTGGACCCAAAGGCGAGGATGTGAAACTCGGTTACTATGGCGAGAAAGTGGTGCTGCTGGCCCAGACTCTCGGCCTGAACACCTGCTGGGTGGGCTTGTCTTTTAAGAAACAGCCCGACCAATACCAAGTGCTTGACGGTGAATCCTTGGTGGCAGTAATCGCTTTGGGTTATGGTGCCAACCAAGGCAATGCCCATCCGCAAAAGAAGGGCATCGAGCATTTCTGTCATGTTGAAGGTGTCATGCCCGAGTGGTTCCGCAAGGGAATGGAAGCCGCTTTACTGGCGCCCACGGCCGTCAACCAGCAGAAGTTTGAGTTCATCCTGCATAAAGGCAACCGTGTTGAGGCTAAGGCGAAGTTCACCTTCATCGGCTACTCCGCCCTTGATCTTGGCATCGCCAAGTGCCATTTTGAGATTGGGGCCGGGAAGGAGAATTTCAGCTGGACGTAAGCAGCGCTGTACTATTTCTCTCGTACTCGCTTACCACTCATATGCTCAATTTGCAGTTCAAGAATGAAGGCATTGGGGCCATCCTGTGCCATATCTGCATCTATGTCATAGTCTTGAGGGAAATATTTGGCACCCAGCAGGCGTAAAAAAGCATTCTTCCGTGCAGGTTCTTCCACGATGTGTATCCTTCCGAAACAAACCACGCTCTCGAAATGATACCACCAGCTGTCGGGTTCTTTCACGCCTTCGCTGAGGACGCAGAACGAGACCTTGTCGCAGGCCCTTATGGCGTCCAGTTTGTGACCTTCTTTGGCGCAGTGGAAATAAATCTTGCCGTCGTCATACACAAAGTCGAGCGGCACAGTGTAAGAATAGCCGCCGTCGCCCAGCACGGCGAGCACGCCGCGTAGTGCCTTCTGAAGCAGGGCAATGCACGCTTCGTCAGTCATCTGTTGTTTGAACCGCCGCATCGGGCGGAATGATGGGTTGTTGTCCATATTGTCGTGTTTATTATGTTCTTATATTTGAGCATCAATTGCATTCTTTCTTAGACAAAACAAGATTCGCCAAACAAACAGCGTATTCCGTTTCAGAGTCCATCGGTCGCCAAGCCAACGTATAGCTTACCTTTGCACTGGTTACCTCATAGCCTTTATCAGCCCAAGCCTTTATTTTGTCTTTCCCTGCGGCAGATAACGCGGCCACACTAATGCCTTGCTGGTTATACAAATAATCGTCTTTGTATTGGAGACTATCCCCACTTCTGAGACATAGCACTGTGTCCTTTCGACCTTTGAAGTAATCAAGCCAAATGTCGTGCATGTTTAGCGCTATCGAAATCGATGAATACTCCGTAGGCGGGTTTGTTATGAGATAAAGGTTTCGCTTGGCTCGGGTGAGTCCCACATAGTAGGCTCGCATATCTTCAAATTGTCTTCCATCAGGAACCGCAGACATAAGATAAACGGTATCAAACTCACGCCCTTTTGCCTTGTGGATGGTGCTTACAAAGACGGATTTGTCATCGGAAGCGATGAAATCCTCTATATCCGACTCAATAATAAACTCACGCAAATCGCTACGATAATAGACTCTGTTGATGGCCTCAAAGTCAGCAAAGAAATGCCGTATAACGTCCAAACAAGTGCTTGAAGCATACGTTTTAAGTGTGCGTTTTTTTGCTTCTTGCCATTTCTCCTTTGAAATGGTCACTTCACCATTCTTGCCAATCTGTTTGATGAAATAACGCACTTCAGCAAGGTTGCCAAAACGGAATCCTCCCATGGATTGGGCAACGGTTGCATGCAGACCTCTTTGTTCCAATTCGTAGGCGACCTGCATGGTTTCTTCGTTGGTGCGGGTAAGAATCGCCGTGCCACCTTGGACCTTTATTTCTGCATTTTGCAGTGACTTTAATGCCATCACCTTGCCTTCTTCTCCTGTAGCCGACTGAATCGTAGCATGTTTCATTCGCCCAGGGATGCGCTGCACAAAACGGTTGGCGCAGTCGACTATGGCTTTCGCCGAGCGATAGTTGTCTGTCATTTCGTACAACTTAGCCCCCTCTTGGCTGACGAGCGATTGCATATATCTGGAATCAGAACCACGGAAAGCATAGATGTTTTGGTCGTCATCGCCCACCGCAATCACGCGCATTTCCTCGTTCTGTCGCATCAGGGCTTGTACTAGCCGGAAATCATCCTGCCCCATGTCCTGTGCTTCGTCGATGACGAGTACACTTTTGGCAATCTTCGAAGGCTCCACTTCACCTTTTTCTATCATCTCAGCCGCATGACGCACCACATCCTTTGCCTCATCCAGACTGCCTTGTTTGCCAATAAGGTCAAAGCTGTAAGAGTGGAAGGTCTTTATCTCCACATAGTGAGCGACATTGCCCACCAAATCAATAAGCCGTTTCTTGAACTCGGTGGCGGCGGCTCTTGAGAAGGTAAGCATCAATAGTTGTTCGTGTTTCACGTCTTCCAGTAATAGCAAAGATGCCAACTTGTGAACCAACACACGCGTCTTTCCGCTTCCAGGTCCTGCGGCCACCACGATATATTTCGACTGGTTGTCGTCAATAATCTCGCATTGTCGTTGGGAAAGCTCTCCAAAGAGTTTGTCGTATTTGGCGGGTGTGATGTTCAGGTCTATCTGGGCGCGTCGCTCATCCTTGAAATAATGGTTGATGAACTTGCGGAAGTCCATGGTGAAATAGTCGTTGACAAAACGAAGTGCGGCATTGTAGTCGCGAACCATCAGGTTGGCATATTCGCCCACGATATGAATCTGGCGTATGCGCTGTTTGTAGAACTCATCCAGCAGGCGATACTGTTCCTTGCCATAACGAGCGCGACGGTCGGCGATACGACCTATCTGCATGGTGTTATAGATAACGATGAAGCCGCCTTCGATTTTCATCAACTCCGTCTTGGTGAGATATAGCAACGCTTCTTCAATGTCGGCGATGTCGGGCTTTTCGTGTTTGGCAAACATCGTTTCCTGTTGGCTGGCAATGAATTGTTTTAGCAGCTCAACGACGGAGAAGTTCACCAACGTCATGTCTTTGGTGGGGTCGCAGCTGACATTGAGCGTGTCAATGATAAACCGACAAATCTCCATGCGCAGCTCAAATCGGGCCATTGTGACTTCACTCGAAGCTTGAAGGCGAACTTCCACACTGTCTCTATAGCCTTCTTGCTTGTAGATATAGCCTTTCAGCGAGAGGAAATGGAGTAGCATCCTCAGCCGTTTGATGTTGGAGTAGGTAAGACCTGCTTTCTGAGCTTCTTCGTTCAACTCCTTATAGTTCATCCTTTGTGCCTCTTCGCCAAACCGTTGCAAAAGGAACCGTTCCAGTTTCAGGATGATGTCAAGATTGCGTTGGGAAGTGCTTTTGGATATCCATGCTTGCATGTCGCGGCTGTCGGCCAGCAGACCCTCCTGCCGCATCAGATTGATGTTCCTAATCACCGATGCCTTGTTCAATCCAAGGATGTCGGCCAAATAGTCCACGCGACTTTCGGCTTCGGCACCACGACCTTCGGCGGTAGCCCGGGCACTGATGAGCGACTTTATGATGCGGGCAGCCTCTTCTCGCGATTGGTCGTCAAAAAGAGGCGAAAGTGTCAACTTGCGACGGGCTTCGTCCATGTTCTTTACCATTATGCCTGTTGCAAAAACATGGGGCGAATTGCTGCCGCGTTGAATGAATCCTGCATCTTCCAATGCGGCTATGGCTGCCTTCACACGTGTTTCGATGTCATCGATTTCCTCGCCCCATCCGGCCTGTCGTGCAATGTCCAAAGGTGAGCAACTGACCTTATCTCGTTTAGTTGTAAGCACTTTGATGGCTTTCCAAACCTGCTGGATTTCGCTGATGCTGAGCTTGGTCTGGTTGAGAAGAATGAAATGCTTGTCCAAATCGCTATCGTCATAAAGCACAAAGCATTCGGCTTGCATTTCGGGATCACGTCCTGCGCGTCCAGCCTCTTGCACATAGTTCTCCAACGAGTCACTAATGTTATAGTGAACAACCAGACCGACATCTTTCTTGTCGACACCCATGCCAAAGGCTGAAGTGGCCACAATCACCTGAGCCTCACCGCTCATGAAAGCATTTTGGTTCTTGACCTTTTCGGCAGCTTCCATTTTGCCGTTGAAAGGCAATGCCTTTATACCGTCGCTTTGCAGGTGTTGTGCCAATTCGCGTGTAATATGAGTGCGCGACACGTAAACAATCGATGGGCAGTTGTGCCCAAGAATCAGCGAACGCAACAGGTTGTATTTCTCTTCGGCTGTATCGGCATGAAGCACAGAATAGCGCAAGTTTTTTCTCTCGGCATTGGCGGCGAATATCTTCAGTTCTAATCCGAGTTTTGACCTAAAGTAGTCACAAATGTCGCTGATAACCTTTTGTTTGGCCGTTGCCGTAAAACACGAGACTGCGATAGGATGACCCTGCTGCTTTTTGTTTTGTAGATTTCTGATGAAATCGCCGATATATAGGTAATCAACCCTAAAATCATGTCCCCAAGCCGAGAAACAGTGCGCCTCATCGATGACAAAGCGAACCACATTCCTGCTGACAAGCAGCTTTTCGATGGTTTTGCTTCGCAACATCTCAGGAGCAATATAAAGCAAGTTGGCTGTGCCTTCTGCCACTTGCTGGATGGCTGTAGCCCGCTCAATGGGGTCAAGTAGCCCGTTGATGGTCACAGCTTCGCTGATGCCTCGTGCTGCCAAGTTATCCACTTGGTCTTTCATCAACGATTGTAACGGAGAGATAACCACTGTCAATCCATGAGTGTTCCTTCCTTCCATCAGGGCTGGCAGTTGGAAGGTGAGACTTTTTCCGCCACCGGTAGGGAATATCGTCAGCAATGATTCACCACGGATAGCTGATTCCACGGCTTGTTGCTGCATGGGAACACCATCGAAGGTACGAAACTCATCATAGCCAAAGAACTCCTTTAGGCCGTTGTGGGCATCCAATCGTTGGTGGCAATAGTTGCAGTCCCCGCATGATGTGTTGCGCAACATATTCATCACATTCACCACCTGCGGATAGTTGCGTATTACCCAAGCAGGAGTAATGGAGAAAATGTCGTCGGCTCCAATCACAGCTAAACAATAGGCCAATTCAATGGGATACTGCTTTAGCAATGTGTCGAAATCTGCATGGCTACAAATCTTGCCATTAAATTCATTAAGAATCAATGATGTACAATCTTGTTGGGGCCTCAGAATTCTACCCAAAAAGGAAGATGGCTTGTAGTAGCCTACGTATTTGAAAAACCCTTCGAACTCCCGAGTTTGATGCAGCAATTGATAGTAGATTTCCTGCCTATCACGTGAAAGTTGATGCCATTCAGCGATTTCGTCGTTCAGCAAGTCGCGGGCTTTCATGGAGTCGTTCGCTGGATTATTCAGCTCGTCCACTTGCAACTTGTCGTCTTTCACCAACTTATGATACGGACGTTTGGGAAACAACAGCGGCGAAAGAAACAATGTATCAATAATCGTTGGATTGCCCCTCAACGCCGTGTACTTCAAGTCATGGTTGATGATATTATGTCCACATATCGTGTCGCACTTCGACACAAAGGCATCGAAGTCGGCTTTGGAATGAGCGTGCAGCACTGCGCCATCCTCCCTCACTGCTCCGTAATCCGTCACCTTCTTCGTCTGCGGATCGACCTCTGTATCAATGAATGCTATCATAATTGGAGGCAAAAATACAGAAAATTCCTGATAGTGAACCTAGAACCTTTCTGATAATCACCCATGCAGTGAAGGACCTGTTAGCAGAGGTATGACGCATCAGATAAAGCTCCAAGGAGAACTGACCAGCGTCAAAGCTTTTCTAAAATAGCACTCAACAATCGCCCTGAAATCATCAAAACGCAAACTCATACCCCGCGCCAATCCAGCCACGGAAGCCTGTTTCCTTGGTGTAGGATTTGAGTTTGGTGCCTTCGGCGTTGGCGTCCACTTGCTTTTCCATAAGGTAGTCGCACAAGATATAAAAATTCAATGTGTTGCGCTTGTCCAATCTGATGTCTGCACCCAAAGAGCCACGTAGACGATTGACATAGCCGCCATTGAAACCCTTCAGGAACCAACCAGCTTCGCCTTGTTCGGAATAGTCGTCCAAGGTGACATAGACATTACCATCATAGGCCGCCTCAATGACGGGCGCATTCAGATAGTTGCGCACCTCGAAATAGGCATAGGGCTGCACCTTGCCAAAGCCTTTATACAAGGCCTTTACACGGCTTTTCAGCGTCAGGGCGTTTTGTGGGTTTTGATACACGTTGAAATCGCCAGTGCGGCGTGTCATCTGAAAGCGTTCTTTCAGCGAGAAGTTCCAGCTGCCATAATGTATGGTGCCCGTGACATCGGCCATCAATCTGTGGCGCGGGTTCTTGAACGATTCGGTGTTGGCTCCATAGCCGTTGATGAGCGCATAGCCTAACCCGAGTTTGATGTTCGGATGCACCTTGTAACTCAATGCCAAAGTGGTTTGCAGGCGGTCAAGGCTGCCGAAGTTGTTGTCGAAACGTACCTCTTCCTCAAGGGAAATGTGTAGGCCTCGGGTGATTCTCTTGTCAAGGCTCAAGGAAACTCTGCCGCCAAATTCAGGGGCGAGGGCGACATCGGTTTGGGCAGTAGCCAAAATGGGGAACAATATCCCCAGCACCAATATGATAATCTGTTTGCTTTTCATAACTCTAAACTCTAAACTTTAAACTCTAAACTCTATATCTGGACTGCTTCGTTCCTCGCAGTGACGCAAAGCGTGTCAACATCTAACACTAAACTCTAAACACTAAACTCAAAAAGGACCATGACCACCGCCACCAGGGCCACCACCACCTCCATTGCCGCCCGTGTAGGACGATAGACTGACGGAATTGCCGCCACTGACGGAAGCATCCGTGTAAAACATACCCTCAAAGCATGCTGTTCCGCCCGCAACATTTACGTTGAATTGCAATGTTGGGGAGGCGTTTCCCGATACAACCAGAGGCGTCCCTCCGCTTGCTGGGGTCTTGAATGCGTAAGTCGTTGAACCAAAGGTCAAGCTGTACCAAGTGTTTTGCGACCAAGAAGAGGCCGAATAGCAACTCTGTGTAAGAGAGGAACCACTCTCCAAGCCGCCAATGGCTACCAAAGTGCCACCAGTAAGGTAGAGTTGGTAGCCGCCTTCCGAGTTGGCATCAATGGCCACCTCGGGCGAACTGGCACTGATGGAATAAACCACACCGCCTTTGATGTAACAATTGCCGTTTGCATCGAGGCCGTCGTTGCCTTGGCTATAGGCGCAGACCAAACCACCCGAAATGGTGAGGTTGCCACCTGAGTTGATGGCATCATCCGATTGGGAATGGCTGTACACCTCGCCGCCTGAAACCGAGAGTGTGCCCTTGGCTTCGATGCCTTCGTGGGCCGTGCAATTCACCACTACATGGCTTCCTTTAAAGATCAAGTTTCCGTCGAATTTGAGCCCTTTGGCCGAAACGCCGTCGGAACTATTGTTGCCCCATCCGCCATGGCCTCCTCCGCCACCATTGGAACCGAAATTGCTTCCTGTTACCGTAACATCGACCGAGCCACCATAGAAGTAACCGGTGCCGTCGCTGCTGATGCCCTTGCCGCCAGTACCCGTACTGATGAGGGTTAACGCGCCATTGGTCATCTTGACGTGATCCTTGCCCCTCACACAAGCCGGCTTCAAAGTGTCGCTACCGCTGACAGTGACGGAACTTGACATTTCAACGATAATGTTGCCACTCATAAAATGTACGTAGTCATCGGAAACGATGCCCGACTTGCCCGTTGCCATGACGGTGAGGCTACCTTCACCACTGAAGATGAACTGGCCTTCGCCAAACATCGCTGCTTTTTCGTCCTCGGTGGCGGGCGTGTCGGTGTAAGTTGTGCCGTCGGCAAGGGTGTTTTCGCCATTCAAAACGATGAAGGTACGCTTGCCTTTGCTCGGATCGGCAGTCGGGCCTTGCACGTTGATGGCTGCGCCGTTGGGATTGGTGATGTTCACGTCATTCAGCGTAATGCCTTGTTTCTTCGCGCTGTAGAGTTTGAAGAAACCGCCGTTGGTAGTCCCCGAAAGCTCATACATCACATATTCTTCTCCAGCATAGACAATGGTCACATCGTTGCCGCTAATGGTTACGGTGAAGTCCTCATTGGTGCCAGTAACAACTGTGTTCCCATTGGTGGAAAAGGCCACGCCAACCGTTTGGGTGAATACAGTGTTGGCGATGAGGTCCTCGCTATCGTCGATCTCAATCGGGTCGATAAGGACGATGTTGTCCTTTTGGCAGCTCGCAACCGATAATCCCAGCATGACAAATAACAAATAATTCAATAACTGTTTCATCTTCATTCTCATATTTCTATAATAATCACAAATTAAGGTGTTTTATTATTCGAAAGCCAAAAAAGACATAGCCCAAAGACTATGTCTTAACGAAAAAAACAAATGAATTACAGAAAAGTTCTCATTCAATTTTGACTTGTTTCTTTTTTATTATTGATGTTTATTCCTCATTTTACGCTCACTTTTTGCGTCTTCATTTCGCCATTGCTTATCAAGCGAATGACATACACGCCTGGGGTAAGGTTGTCCACGCCCAAAGTAGTATTGCCATCAATAGGCGTTTCCTTAATGATGCATCCCTTCATGTCAATAAGTTGCAGGGTGGCATTGCCTTCATTGCTGACCACCCAATCGCCGCCATTGAAATAGACAAAATTGGCTTCGGCACTAAAGACCAAATGAAAACGGTTAGCATAGTCTGTTGTATTCGCCCCGAAAGTGTAATTTGGCACAGCCAGTAAATCCGTGTCGATTCCAGTCAAATTGTCGATGAGATGAAGGTAGTTCATCTCGACATTTTCAGCATCAATCACAAGGGTATATGTGCCATTTTCGGAGGCTTTGAAACAGAGCGGCACCTCGTCTTCGTAGTCCCTGTTTACTATTGCGTATTCATGACCCTCCTGTGGGATGTAAAGTATGGAGGCGTCCTTGTTGAGCATGTATTTGCCAAGAGTGCAGCCTTCACCGAAAGTCACGATGGCATTGTCTTCTTTTATTAAAGCATTAGACCTTGTATTGTCGCTACTCATAAGCTTGATGTTAAGGTTGCCAACTAAGCGTGAGGGCGTTTTGGAGAATGTGGCTGAAGTGGCTTCCACAAACACGGCTTCCATCGGGGCAATAGCTGTTCCCGCTACCACAGACTCAATCTCATCGCCTGCATCGTTCATCTTGTAAAAAGCCTGACCATTGCCGAGATAGGCATTGCACGGGAAGGGGTTGCCGATAAGGTTCCATAGGTTGAAATGAGTGCCTGATGCCGACAGTCCCGTCAGTTCCACATTATTGTCTGAGGGAACCAAGGTTCCTGCAAAGGCTAAGGTGACATCGCCACTGTTAGCATAGAGATAACCTATAGTGTTTTCGATTGTGGTGAACGCATTGGCTTTATAGTTGCGCCATTCCAATTCTTCGGTTTCATCGAAGAGGTAAAGGTCATATGAGCCGTTAAGCAGGCCATTGCTCTCGCTCGGGGTGACGCTTGTGCTCATTGGTGAGGCAATGAGATACCAACCGCCGTTCTGCGAATAAGCGGATATATTCTTTTGGATGGTTGCCTTTACATTTCCAGAGCCGTTAACTAATTGTGCGCCATCGGCAATGACCAAGCCAGAAGTAGAGGTGTTGGTCAAATCACCTGAAACGGTCATGGATTGGCCTGAACCCAACGTTAGGACTTTGCTCCTTGCGACAGACAGGTCGGTCACTTGTGCGTTTGTATCGAGTTGGCAGTCTGCATTGATAAAGACCTCTGCGCTCGAACCTGGCACCAATCCTGAACTCCAATTGGAGGCCGTGCTCCAGTTACCTGCAATGTTGAAACGATAGGATAATGAACCGCTGCCGCTGCCGCTACTGTTGTAATTGCTAAGCGAAACGTTGGAACCTCCGCTGATTGTGGCATCAAGATAGCATTTGCCTCCAAAAAGACTGGTGCCTCCTGTAACTGTGACATTTTTCTTAATTGTTGGTGTGGACGGAGCCGAAATGATCATAGCAGAAGAATTTCCACCAGGGCCACCTCCGCCAGGGCCACCACCTCCGGGACCTCCGCCACCAGGGCCACCACCACCAGGGCCGCCACCACTGCTTGCTGTCGGGGTTAGGAAAGCGATTACATTGTTGCCGTAGGTCATCGAATGCCAGGTGTTGCTGCTCACCGATGATGCTCGGTAACAAGCCTGTTGGAGCGAAGCACCCGACTCAATACCACCAATGGCAATCATCGTTCCTCCCAGCACATAGAGTTTATAGCCTCCCTCAGTGTTCGCATCGATGGCCACTTCTGGTGAAGACGCACCGATAGCATACACCAACCCGCCTCTAATATAGAAATTGCCATTGGAGTCCATACCATCATTGTTGGAAGCCTTTGAATAGACATAACCACCAGTGATGTTCATGTCGCGTCCTGCATTGAAGCCGTCATCGTACGATTCCACTGTGATCTGGCCGTCCATGATGTCGAAATAGTTCTTACTCTCGATGCCTTCGCCGTTGTGCCCGGATGTGGTGACATAAATGGTGCCGCCGCTGATAATCAGGCCACCGCTATAGGTATAATTATTCGTGCCTACTTCGGTCTTCGTGCCTGCCTTGATTCCCTTCGGCGAGGAATAATAGGCACTACTGATATGGTCAGTATTGCCTGTATAATTTGTATTCTCTGTTATACCATTATTATAATAAAGTCCGCCCGAAGTGGCGACCGTGATATCACCGCCACTGATGGTCATCAAGGTGTCGCATTTCATGCCTTTGCCTCCTGAGCCAGTGGAAGTGAGTGAGAGCGTGCCGCCACTGATGTCGATGTTGCCGTCGGCATTCAGACAGCAAGCCGCTTTCGTTTCCAAATCTTCTTCATCCCATGTGCCAATACCCGTCGTGGTAATGTTGATCACGGGTTCATCGGAGATGTAAATGTCGCCTGCGCTTTTTATGCCTTTGGCAGCAATAGCATCACAGGTGATAGTGATAGTGCCACCGCTGATATAGACGTTGCCTGAGTCTTCGTCCTCATGGTCGGTGGTGATGCCTGTCGGGGTGTCACCGTCGAGGTCGCATTGGATGCCATCGTCATCGGTTCCACTGATGTTGACGGTTCCACTTTCCATGAGGAAATATTGGTTGCACGAGATGCCATCGCCTACCGCAGAAGTCACGTTGATGGTGGCATTCTTGATGCTGATGTATTCACCTGCCTTGATGCCGTGTTTTACGTTGCCCACAACGTTAAGTGTACCTTTTTGCTTGAATTCAGTGTGTCCCTTTACATAAAGGCAGCCTTTTTGCGATCCGCTGGCAGCATCGATAAGCGTATTGGTGGTACCTGTAACGACCTTCACGTTGATGCGTTTGCTGTTTTGAATATGGATGGCAGCACCGCTGTAAACAGGTATTGTGTTGGTCAGTGTGAGGCCATTCAGTTCGATGGTGGCTTTGTAGGAACCTGACATGTAAAACTCACCGTCGGTTGATGAGCCAGAAAGCGTATAGGTGATTTCACTGGCCAAGTCACTGCTTTGCGCTATTGAGACGTGTGCCCCGCTTTGCGTGACAGTGAGGTAATCCGCCACGTTGTCGGCCACGGTCACGGTTGCGGATGAGCCGTCGTAAACCACGGTCACACTGTTATCCGTTAATGAAGATTCTAGAGAATTAGTGTTTCCAAAATAATGGTTGGTGCGGCCTCCTCCGCCAGCTATCAAGGCTGATGAAATGCCGAGCATTGCGAAGAAAATCAGAAATTTCTTGTACATGATTACTGCTATTAATGTTTATGAGTCGCAAAAATATAACCTTAAACTCTAGCAAAAGGTAGCACAAAGGGCGAATTGTATGGCAAAAAGTCGGATTGTCTTTGTTTTTTTTGAAAAACACCCGTATTTTTGTCACATGAAAGAACAGCAGACAACTTCTCACCCATTGCTAAACAATCTTCAAAAGATTAAGGATGAAGGCATAGTCGTCCTTGATGATATCAGAGGATTGCCAACAGGCGACAAACCGTTTGTGTCGTCTGATTACGTCATCTGTATTGGACATAAAGGCCATATACAACTGTTGTACGATAATCAGCCTGACTACTCCGAGAAACAAACCGTTGGCGTGATTTTCCCTAACCATAGCGTATGTAAGGTGAGCAAAACCGATGATTACCTTGCCACTTTGATAGTCGTCGATGCCTCGGTGCTGAACGATCCCATGTTGCAAATCATCAACCAAATGCGCTATCGATACGAGCCCAACCCTTGTGTGAAACTCGATAGGCATGAATACAGGATGATAACGGATGTGGTGGAAGGGATGCGCGAAATCAAACGCCTCGAACTCCCTGAGAGTCGGATGTTGATGACCCGTTTGTTGGAGTTTTTACTGCGGTTGCTCAGCCAATACCGCAAAAGCAAACTGAATGAAACCAGTGCCAATAAACGTGTCAGTATGCAGTTCCATTCCGATTTGGCCCAGCATTTCCGCAAGCACCATGATGTGGGTTTTTATGCTGAACGAGCCTGTTTAACACCTAAGTATTTCAGTGCGGTTGTCAAGCAGGAAACAGGTCACAATGCCGCCTATTGGATTCGCGTCAAGATCATCGCCGAGGCCAAAATGTTGCTGCATATACGGCACGACCTCTCTGTGCAGGCTATTGCCGACATGTTAGGCTTTGGCGAGCAGTCTACTTTCAGCCGCTATTTCAAGCATGAAACAGGAGTGTCGCCTACTGAATTTAGAACATTGGATTGAGGTCTAAGTTTCACCCCAAGCCGCTTGTTGCAAATCATCTGCTATTTCCCTTTCATATAAACAACAGATTGGTCAAAATCGAAAATGGCATGGGTTCTTTCAAAGAATTTCAAACCAATGTTGCCAGGCGTTGTAAACAATGGCAGGCTTTTGGTGATGACCACCACTGCGTCAGGGAAAGCGATACCGCAGAGTTGGCACTGTTTTGTAAGGATGAATTGCCCCACCACCTCACCGCTCGGAGTGGTGGCCTCCTGCAGTTCCATGTCGGCATTGTCGGCAAGAAACTTTTGGACTTCTTTGGTCTGATGGATGAGGAAAAGCAATTCCGGATTGCCGAAATCGATCATGAAATTGCCGCTGAGCGTTCTTGGCTTTATCCCGTCATCAAGCATCATGCTTGTCTCTATCGCGAACATCCCCTCGTAAGTATCTGTGTTCATGTTGTTCTTCGAATAGTCTGTCTTGATGCCATTGAGCGATGCCTTACCCAGCATCTGAAGGTTTTGGTTGCCTAGGTCGAGGCTGACGATACGACTGCCATCGTCGAGGTCGTTGTGCAGATACATCACTGGCACGGCCACTTCGTATGACCCATAGTCGTAATTTGACAGTACAAACACGTCGCCGACATAGGAGGTGTTGTTGCCAATACGCACCGTTCCATTTGCCTTGTGGGTGATCTTATAGACGTGTCCGGCGAGGCTCAACTTCTCTTTATCAGCGACAGTTAGTTCCATGTCCGAAAGGATTCCACTGCTGAAAACATATTCCGAGTCGGCCAACAAGGCAGGTATGCCCGATTCAACCAGGATTGTGGCATCTGCTGTGCCGTTGATGTTGGCGGTGAACACATAATGCGCGCCCTGTTTGGTGAGACGGAACGTTTCGCCTTCGGTGTTGTTTTGCGCCGAAAGGCCAAATGCTATCAGTGTGAATAGTGCTGTGAGAAAGGTTTTGATCTTCATTTTGAATCTAATTTGCTGCAAAAGTACTATCTTTGCCGAAAAATCCAAAACCATTCGATTATGAATCAAAGAATAGCCATCCCCACCAACGAGGGAAAACTGTGGCAGCACTTTGGAAAGGCGCCACAAGTCACTATCGTTAATGTAGAAGACGGAAAAATTGTTGACCAAAAGGTGCTGCAAGCGCCCGAACATGAACATGGCGCCATGCCGAGGTTCTTGGCCGAGCAGGGCTGCACCGATGTGCTTTGTGGTGGATTGGGCCAAGGCGCTGTCAATCTACTGAACCAGTTGGGTATTTGTATTCATGCCGGCGCCCCCGAGCTTCCTGTGGAACAGGTCTTGTCGATGTTTCTCAACGGCACCATCGTTTACGGTGACTCCAGCTGTCATCACCACTGCGAGGGACATCACCACGAATAAAAAACCGCCGCAAAAGATAACCCTTGCGGCGGCATACAGTTTCAATCTTTAAAAGAGTCAAACTTGTTTGCCTAAGTCATAAGCCTCCTGCAACTTGGCGTTGCCTTCAATTTCTTTCGGAGCGCCTACGCCACCGCAGAAGATATGACCTTTGAGACTTGACTTGCCATAGCAGTCGATCCATCCGGTGAGACCACTTTCGGCGCGCTTCGGGACAAACTCTTCGGCTTCGGCGGCCGTGGTCAGCAGATAGACGTCGCGGAACTTGTAATCCTTCGGGTACATCGCATTCATGCGGTCGATGAGGGTCTTCATCTGGCCGCTCATCTCGTAGTAATAGATGGGCGTGGCCCAGCAGACCACATCGGCGTTCAATACGCTTTCCATGATGGCGGGCACGTCGTCCTTGAAGACGCAGGCACCTGTCTTTTGGCACGATAGGCAACCGATGCAAAACTTGATTTCCTTGCCTCTGAGCGAGACGAGTTCCACTTGATGCCCGGCAGCTTCCGCGCCCTTGGCAAATTGCTCCGCTAAAGCATGGCTGTTCGAGCCGGGGCGGAGGCTGGTTGAGATTACGATTACTTTTTTCATTGTATTATTTCGTGAAAATTGAATTAAATGTCCAAAATAGACTGAATCACTTGTTCATAATCGGAGTTGATCATACAGACCTTTTCTCCAACCTTCTTAAAACCATCAATATAGTTCTTGTTGTCATTCTTTAAAGTGGCAACAGTGCAACTGTCTTCCAGCCGCTTTTCAATATCCAAGCTGTGTCCTTTTATTTCGGAAAAGTGTTGGTCAATGTATTCGTCTGTCAAGGCAAGACAAATGAAACGGATAGCGTTCAAATACGGTTCTTCAAAGCATTCTCTCCAGTTGTATGGAACATAGCCGCCTTCTATTATGAGATTCTGATGATTTTCGATCGCTGTCTTGATGATCTCGCGGACAATGGGCCAAAGGTATTCCGTTAAGGCATCATCATCTTCCGGTGTCAGGGTGGTGTTGCCACTGCGGATCAAGCCCATCTTCAAATGATCCATAGACATATAAGGATACTTGTATTTTTCAAGCATCCGCTGCGCCAAAAGCGTTTTACCCGTATGTGATGCACCTGCTATCAGTATAACCATGGATGACAAACTATTGATCAATCTTTCTAATCAGCGATAAATCGCCACTTGACAAGGCCTCAAAATTAGCCTCAATTTTTTCAATGTCCCAATCCCACCATTTCAGTTCCAGCAAATAGGCGATGAATTCGTCGTCAAAACGCTTTCTGACCACACGGCAAGGGTTACCCACGGCGACAGCGTATGGAGGAATGTCCGAGGCCACCACCGAGTTGGCACCGATAATGGCTCCGTCGCCAATATGGACACCTGGCATGATGGTGACATGCTGACCAATCCAAACGTCGTTGCCCACAATGGTATCGCCTTTCAGAGGCAATTCATCTTTCACTGGAGCAATTGCGCTGCCCCAGTCACCGCCTATGACATAAAACGGATAAGTCGTCACGCCGTCCATCCTGTGGTTGGCACCATTCATCACAAACTCCACACCTTTGGCGATAGCGCAAAACTTGCCGATAATCAGCCGGTCGCCAATGAAGTCGTAGAAATGAGTGACGTGCTTCTCGAATTGGTCTGCACCATCCACGTCATCATAATAGGTATAGTCGCCAATGATGATACGCGGGCTCTTCACCACGTTCTTGATGAAGCAGAGGCTTGGGATGTTGGGATTCGGGAAAGCCTCGTTGGGGTTGGGTCGGTTTTTTATCATTGCTATAGATTAAAAAGGATCCTATTTGTTCATCATTGGCTTTAAAACCAGGAAATAGATAGCCAACATAAAACTACCGATTGCCATGAGAATCATTGGGGTTTTCTTGCGTTTTTCATTCTTCTAGTCGATAAAAGTCCACACCCCACCAGTGACTAACAAAACCAGTTGAACAATCATCCAAATATAAAGGAAAACTCTCATATCTTACTAAAGTTTATCGGATGAAATTGGTGTATTTCGTCATTTCCTTTTCAGGCAGTCCGTTGCGCTCGCGCTCGGCGGCGATGGCGCGCATGAGGAAAGCCATGTTACGGCCCAAGATGCGCATGATTTGCACACCTTCTTCGTCTTTCATCACGTCTTCAGCGGAGTGGCCATGCACCATGTTCCAATAGCGGCTGCTCGCGATGGGCATCTCGCTGATGGTGAAGTATTTGTTGAGCCTATCGAAGGCGGCTGTGGTGCCGCAACGACGTGCCGATACGACGGCTGCGCCCACTTTCATCCGTTTGTCGAAAGGTGTGCTGAAAAACAGTCGGTCGAGCAGGTTGGTGAGCGTTCCGTTAGGGCCGGCGTAATACACTGGCGAGCCGACCACGAGGCCGTCGGCTTGTTCAAACTTGGGTGCCACTTCGTTCACCATGTCGTTGAACACGCAATGCCCCAATTCGGCGCATTTGCCGCAGGCGATACAGCCTCGGATGTCCTTGTTCCCGATATGGACGATTTCGGTTTCTATGCCGTTTTTCTGTAATTCTTCCGCCACGATGCTCAAGGCGGTGAAGGTGCAGCCGTTAGCGTGCGGGCTGCCATTAATGAGGAGTGCTTTCATTTTTAATTATTTTGCTGCAAAGGTATGATAAAAAACATTTCTATGACAGGATAGGCTTTTATGCTTTTCGCTCGCTAACCACCATGAACAACACAGCAGCAATGCAGATGGCAATGCCGATAAGGATATTAGGGGTCATGGGTTCGGCAAACATCAGCGTTCCTACAAGTATGCCTGTTAGTGGCTCAAACACGCCTAAAACTGCAGTCTTTGTCGGGCCGATCAAACGCGTTGACATCGAAATGGTTAGCATGGAAATCATCGTGGGGAAGATGGCCAAACCGATGAGGTTCAGCACCTCCGTTGGTTGGTCGATGCCTTTAAGGATAGGCGTTCCATCGATGATTTGATACGCTAAAAACAATGTTGCACCGACCACCAAGGCGTAAAAGGTCAGCGCGTGCTCCGAAATGTGCTTGATGCGCTGCGAACGGTTGACGATGATCAAGAAGAAGGAATAGCTGAGGGCCGACAGGGCAGCCAACACCATCCCTGCCCAATGCAGCGTCACGCCGCCGCCTGGCCAACTGAGCACCACCACGCCGCCCACAGTGGCGGCAATGCTCAGCCACACCTGCCATGTGGGATAGACCTTTAGGAACAGCATGATAACGGCCACGAAGATGGGATAGAGATACACCAAGGTAGTGGCCAATCCAGCGGGAATAAACTTGTAAGACTCAAACAAAGTTACGCTACTGGCAGCAAATAGGATTCCCAGCACAATCAGCAGCTGAAACTCTTTCCACGTCGCTTTGAAGGTCTCTTTCCGCAGCAACATCCATCCACCCAAAAGCAAGGCAGAAATGGCATAGCGGAAAAACAGCATGGACAGTACCGGCACGCCACCATCCAGCAACGGCTTGCCAAACAGCGGATTCAAGCCGTATGAAACTCCGGCCACGATTCCCGCTGCAAAACCTAACAGTGTTCGTTTGTTACTTTTCAAAATGCAGTATGGGTTTGGGGCGGCAAAAGTACAAAATATTGTGCAGCCTAAGTCGTCGTTTGAATTGCGGATTTTACCTTAGAATATTTCGCCACTCCAAAGCATTTTCAGGAAATCGAGCACATAGATGAGCTCCTTGTCGTCGGATTTGCGGGTAATCGGGTCAAACTTATTAAATTAGGGAACGTACTCCCGATTTTTATAAGAAATTCGGGAGTATGGTCACGAATTTTGCAACTTTTTACGGTGCAAAAATAGTAAACAAATTAATTAGTAATGAATAAAATGAGATATTTTGGCATTGATTATTGCAATGGGCAAGTTTTATTCTTCCTTTGCATTAGGCACTGCAAAAATGACCGTCAGCACACCGATGGCTCCGACGATGGGCACGATGATGCGAGCCATAGAGCCTTTAGGGATAAAGACAAAAGTCGAAAGCAGCACCATCGCCACCATGATGCCACAAGCGCCGGCTTTTTGTGCAATGGTCATCCCGCCTCGACGGCGATAACTGCGGATGTATGTCCCTAACCATGACTGCAAAAGCCATTCTTGCAACCGAGGTGAGGAGCGGTAAAAAAGCCATGAAGCCAACAGCAGGAAAGGTGTGGTGGGCAATCCCGGCACCACCACACCTAAGGCTCCAAGGCCTACGCAAAGCAAGCCTAAAACTATGTATACTACGCGTTTCACGGAAACTTACCTGACCACACGCGTAAACACAGGACTTTCGCCGTCTGCGACGGTCACATACACCTTCAGCTCTCCCGTAGGCATCCCTGGATTGTCCTCGCGCGGAAGATCCTCGGCTGTGAACAGGTATTCAGTGCCTCCGGGAATAGTACGCGAAGCCACGGCCTTGGCCTGGGCATGAAGCATCTGATAGCCATCGACGGCAGCATTGAAGATAGCTGCTTCCTCTTCATTTACAGGATGTTGATCAGAAAAATCCTCCAGCTTAACGAACTCTCCTTCAAGGAAGCCGCTTGCCTTCAGGAATTGGTCGATTTCTTTGGGTGCGGCTTCGAGTCGGGCGGCACGCACGCCATAGCCAGGAAGGATTTCCGCTTTAGGCTGTGCTTCGGCCAAATCCTTCATGCTGGACTCCAGTCCGCCACTGCCGAAGGTGCAGAACGGGACAACTTTCTTGCCGCTCAAGTCCACTTGACTCAAGAAGGTAATCACGGGCGGCGCGTAAGTGCCAAACCACACGGGATAGCCGATGAACACCACATCGTATTTGGCGATGTCGGCGGCCAACGGCTGAATCTCAGTAGCAATGCCTTGTTCACGATCTTGCTTGCAACGTTCGATGGTGGCTTGGAAATCCTCATCGTAGGGTTTCGTGGGGACAATCTCCTCCATGTCGGCACTGAGCCGTGTGGC
Organism: uncultured Bacteroidales bacterium; assembly: GCA_946187645.1. GTDB lineage: Bacteria > Bacteroidota > Bacteroidia > Bacteroidales > F082 > Limimorpha. Next base: position 40,361 of record CAMHRP010000032.1, read on the forward strand.
GATTTCGGTCGCTACGGCTTTCGTGTTCGACGTTTGAGAATAGTAGAGCACCAGCACTTTAGGGGTTCCCGCCTTGGGTGCTTCTTCTTTTTGGCTTTCTTTCTTAGGACCACAAGAGACGGCGGCCATCGCTACGATGGCGAGAATGAGTAATCTCTTCATTTTGAATTATTGCTGTCCGCTAAATGATTTTTGCTGAGCATAAAAATAGGCTGAACC
>CAMHRP010000033.1:0-38313 GCA_946187645.1 uncultured Bacteroidales bacterium
CTTCTCTGCCATCATGCTTAAAAAACTATTCTCATAAAATCAAAACAGATTCTTATTCTACCATTCCACCAAATTATCGTACTTTTGTCCGTCAAATAAAGTACTGGACTGCTTCGTGCCTCGCAGTGACGCGAAGCGACGACAAGGATAGTCCCGAATACATCGAATCTTTGAATTTTAAATTTTGAATTTTAAATCTTTAAATCAACCATAAATGAAAAAACTTACCTTATTAGTTATGGGCACAATTACCCTATTCGGCTGCAACCAACAACCAAAGCAGCCTGAACGCTATTCCGTCAAGGCCTATCCCGAGACGAGAAAAGACACCACTGTCGTTGACGACTACTTCGGCACGAAGGTCGCCGACCCGTACCGTTGGCTCGAAAACGACACCTCCGCCGAAACCGCGAAATGGGTCAAGGAACAGAACGAAGTCACACAAGACTACCTCAGCCACATTCCCTTCCGCAGCGCACTCAAGGACCGCCTCACGCAACTCGTGGACTACGAACGCTACGGCATGCCTTCGAAGAAACACGGCCGCTACATCTATTCTAAGAACGACGGCCTACAGAACCAAAGCGTCATCTACATGCAGGAGACACTTGACGGCGAGCCTACCGTCTTGTTAGACCCCAACAAACTTTCCGACGACGGCACTGTCTCGTTGGGCGGCATCAGCTTCTCCAATGATGGCAAATACATGGCCTACACCATCCAACGCAGCGGCTCTGACTGGGTTGAGATTTACGTGAAGGACATGGCCACCCTCGAACTCCTCCCCGACCACATCGAATGGGCCAAGTTCACGGGTGCTTCCTGGTACAAGGACGGCTTTTTCTATGCCGCCTACGACCGCCCCGAAGCCGGCAAGGAATTCAGTAACGTGAACGAAAATCACAAGATCTACTACCACAAACTCGGCACACCGCAGGAGCAAGATGAACTCTTCTACTCCAATCCCGCCCAGCCGCGCTATTTCCACCAAGTGGACCTCACCGAGGATGAGCATTACATGTTCCTCTTCGAGAGCGGTCAAGGTGCAGGTAGCACATTGTGGATCCGCGATATGCAAGACCCGAAGGGCAAATTCGTGCAAATTGCCTTCGATATGGACTACCAGTACAATCCCATCGACGTGATTGATGATGTGTTGTATATCTTCACTAACTACAACGCGCCTAAAGGCCGTATCTGCAAAGTGTCGGCCAAGACCCCACAGATGGAGAACTGGGTGGATGTGATTCCCGAAAGCGAGAACGTTATTTCTGGCATCAACCTTGCCAAGGGCAAGATGATTGTCACTTACGACAAGGACGCTGCCAACCATGCCTACGTCTACTCCATGGATGGTCAGCAACTCCATGAGATTGCCCTGCCGACCTACGGCGCCGTCGGCTTCAGCAGCAAATACGAAGAGCCTGAAGTGTTCTACGCCTTCACCTCCTTCGCCTTCCCAACCACGATTTACCAATACAACATCGACGACAACACCTCGACCGTGTTCCGCGCTCCCGCCATCGACTTCAAGTCGGAGGACTACGTCACCGAGCAAGTCTTTGTCACCTCAAAGGACGGCACCAAGGTCCCGATGTTCTTGACCTACAAGAAAGGCTTGCAGAAAGACGGCACCAACCCGACCTTCCTGTACGGTTACGGGGGCTTCAACATCACCCTCAACCCTGGATTCAGCACCTCGCGCCTGCCCTTCATCGAGAACGGCGGCATCTATGCCCAGATGAACCTGCGTGGTGGCAACGAATACGGCGAGGAATGGCACATCGCCGGCACCAAGTTGCAGAAGCAAAACGTCTTTGACGACTGCATCGCCTGCGCGGAATACCTTATTAATAATAGCTACACCTCACCGAAGTATTTGGCTTTGAACGGCGGCAGCAACGGCGGTCTGCTCGTCGGCGCTGTGGTCAACCAGCGTCCCGACCTCTTTGCCGTGGCTGTACCGCAAGTTGGTGTGATGGATATGCTGCGCTACCACCTCTTCACCATCGGCTGGAACTGGGCCAGCGACTACGGCACCAGCGAAGACGACGAGGCCATGTTCAAGGCCTTGTATGCCTACTCACCGCTGCACACCATCAACAGCGGTGCAGACGTGCACTATCCTGCCATCATGGTCACTACGGCCGACCACGACGACCGCGTGGTGCCTGCCCACTCGTTCAAGTATGCTGCTACCTTGCAGGCAGCCCAGACTGGCGACCAACCCAAGATTATCCGCATCGACACCAAGGCCGGTCACGGTGGCGGCAAGCCCATCTCCAAGGTCCTTGAAGAGCAGGCTGACATTTACTCATTCATCCTGTATAACATGGGATTGACTTATCCGAAGGAGGCGAAATAACCACCGACCTTCATACATAAAAATTGCCCGTCAGGAATTTTCTTGACGGGCAATTTTTAGTTATACAACCTTTTAGTATGATTGTTTTGTTTGATTGAGCCTCTGAAACTCATTGTCGTTTCTTCCAAAGGTTCAGCACCTTATTCTCAAACCCTGAAAGCCGATTGAAAGTATAGGAAGGATATTTGATCTCCACTCCGCCGAAGCCAAGATAGAAACGGGCCAGATTATCGTCATCGGAACCTTCAAAATCGAATGTAAGGGAATGGCCTGCATACTTTTGGATGACTTGGTCAAGCAGGTAGGTCATAGCCTGCCGTTCTTTGCCTTTTTCGTTGAGGCCAGAGAATAGGAAAGTGATACGGCCATTGGCTTTCATAAAAAGGGCTGCACATAGAATCTCGCCATCACCCATTTCGTTCACACCCAAGACAAATCCTGAATTGCGGATTTGGGCTGTCTTTCCCAAACTTATCAAAGTACCGTATTCAGTGTCGCCCCATTTTTCCAAGTCGGCGCCACGGTTGTCCCTGAACAAAGCCACTACATGATAGGGAATCACATTATAAAGTAGCTGAAGGTTGTGGCTTTCAGCCTTGGCGAGGTTGCGTTTGGTGTTGGTATGGTAGTTCTCCCTGATGGAACCATAATCTTGATTGAGGTCAAGGATTATATTGCGATGATATTCAATGCCTTCAAATGGATTATTTAAAGTATTGTTCTCATTCAATCTAATCTCTGCGAAACGATATTTTGAAGGGATGGCTTTAAGAAAGGCTTCCGTCTTTTCGGGCGACAAAGGCTGTCTTGAGAAAATGCCTAATTGTTGCACAAAATAGGGCTGATAGAGATAGTTGACACCAAACTTCTTTCCACCTGTCAGAGGCATAACGGACTGATAGTCATCTTCAACCAAGGCCTCCCAGCCAGGATGGACGATGTCTAAATACCAGGAATATGCGTAGATGTTACCACATTCAGCGATGGTCGAATCCCATTTATTCAGATTGATTTGATTATGGGTGAGGTATTGGATCATTTATTCGTCAAGAATTAGAGAATTTGAGAATTGTAGTTTGTTGAATTTATTAGAATTAGAGATAAGAATTGCAAGCAATTCTTTATGTATAAATATATGTCAGAAGTTGGCGGTACATCTCAGGCCAGCCGACCCAACGTTTTTCGCCGCCAAGGGTTTCGTTATGAGTAAGATAGATAAACTTTCCTCCTACCGCTTTCACTTCCATGACAAGTTGCTTGGCAAGGGTAAGTGAGGCATCCACATCAAGGTTGAGGTAATCGCGCATGGTACCGTCCATGAGGGCAAAAGGATGCACACGCAGGTTGGTGACCATGTCGTTTTCGAGGTCATAGAAACGGAACGTGTCGGCGATGCCTGCCCGAAAACCTGCTTGTGAGGCAAATCCCATCGTATAGTCGTCGCTGATGTCCAACTCGATGAGTTTCTGATAGCTGCGTGGCAGGTTCATCCTCAGGAAATGCTGGCGGCTCTTGGTCAGCGGACGATGCAAGACCTCGGAAAGATTGCTGATTTCAGCCCTCATCTTGTCGATGTCCAGATACGACGAAAACGAAGGATGTATCCCCACATCGGCATAGTCGCCGAGGTGCTTGATGAGGTTACGGAAGGCTTCCTTGCGGAGCGATATGTTCTTGTCGTTTGTGTCGTAATTGCCACAAAGAATGAAATATATCGGCTTGAGTTTGAACGCCTTCTGCAACTCAAACTGGAAATCGAAGGAATCGAAAGGGTCCTTCCGTTTGCCTCTCAACACTTGATGCCTTTCGCGGATGCGCTCGCGGTCGCCTGAAGCCAAATCCTTGAGGAAACCGCCTACGGTTCTGTAAACACCTTTATGCTTATATGACCAAGCCGCGTCGATGTCGTAAGTCGGGACAAAAGTGAATTTCGGATTTTTAATGGGTAAGTTAGGATAAACGGCTTGCAATCGTTTGCCCAAAGCCAAAGCCCAAATGTTGACCAATGGTTTTTGAAGCATATCGTTCTCAAACATCCATGTCGATTCTGCACGGAAACGTCCGTATTGGTCGCGCACCTGCGAAAGGTATTCTTCGTAGCGGGAAACCAAGAAAAACGAAGCCGCAAAAACATCGAAAGGCAGGAGATTGCCGTTGCCATAAACCGCGTATGGAGTCACGGTTCCCTCAAACTCAACCGTTCGGAAGGATTGTTCGTGAATGTGACGTTCAAAAAGCAACTCATCCGCTTTTACAAAAGGCTCATCCTCAATCCTTTGCGTACCATAATGCATCTTAAATCCCTCAAAAGCCATGAATTGTTCTTCGCTGGTAGTCAAATCGAATTCGAGGCCAAGCAACTGCCTGAACATCAAATCGAAGACATACATCACGCGCCCTGTGACTTTCGGAACCAGAATCAGCATTTTCATAGGCACAAAAATAGGATGATTTTCGATACAAAAGGCAAAAAACCGAAATTTGTTGCAACTTCGCGAATACAACACTGAAAAATTGTAATTTTGTCGGTTTAAAACCAAGGCTTCCCGATATGGAAAATTTCGTCGTATCAGCAAGAAAATACAGGCCCATCACTTTCGACACCGTCGTAGGTCAGGGCTCGATCACCAATACTCTGAAGAATGCCATCCGCAACAACACCTTGGCGCAAGCTTTCTTGTTTTGCGGTCCGCGAGGCGTGGGCAAGACCACCTGCGCCCGTATCATGGCTAAGACCATCAACTGCCTCAACCCCACGGAGAACATGGAGGCCTGCAACGAATGCGAGTCGTGCCGCGCCTTCAACAACAACGCCTCGTTCAACATCTACGAATTGGACGCTGCATCCAACAACTCGGTGGAGGACATCCGCAGTCTGGTCGACCAGGTGCGCATTCCCCCTCAAATCGGGCAGTACAAAGTCTACATCATCGACGAGGTCCACATGTTGTCGGCGGCAGCTTTCAACGCTTTCCTGAAGACCTTGGAAGAGCCGCCTGCGTATGCCAAGTTCATATTGGCCACCACGGAAAAACACAAAATCATCCCGACCATCCTTTCCCGTTGTCAAATCTTTGATTTCAAGCGGATTACGGTAGATGATATTGCCAAACACTTGGCCTTTGTCGCCCAAAGTGAAGGGGTCGCAGCCGAACCCGAAGCCTTGAACATCATTGCACAAAAAGCCGATGGTGCCTTGCGTGATGCACTTTCCATCTTCGACCAGATGGTCAGCTTCTCCGGCAAAAACATCACCTACAAGGATGTCATCGACAACCTGAATGTGTTGGATTACGACTATTATTTCCAAATCGTCGACCACATCCTTCATGGCAACACGAGCGACATCCTGCTCATCCTCAACGACATCATCAGCAAAGGCTTTGAGCCTCAGCATTTTGTCAGCGGCATGGGCAACCATCTGAGAAGCCTTTTGGTGTGTAAAGACCCTGTTACGGTACAGCTTTTGGAAGTCAGTGAGCAATTGAAACAAAGGTATCTGGCTCAATCGCAGACCTGTCCCCTACCCTTCTTGATTAAAGCCTTGGAAATCAACAATAAGTGCGACATAGAGTATCGTGCCGCCAACAACAAACGCCTGCATTTGGAGATTGCCTTACTGAAGATGTGCGCCTTGTGCAGCCAAGCCTTGAATCTACCTACGGCACAAGCACAACCTGTGCAGATGCCGCAGAATAGACCTGCGCAAAACGTAAACCCTACCGTACCTAGCGGCGTTTCGACGGGTTCAACGTCTGCTACTGCAAAGATCCCCGAGCCCGTGGTTACCGCTAAGGTTCCTGAGCCTGTCGAAGGGCCGACCAACAAGCCAACACCACCACAACCTCAACCCAACAATTCAACAGTTCAACAGCCAACAATCCAACCACAAGCTGCTCCCGTTTCGACGGGCTCAACGTCCGCCCAGCCTGTCGTTCGTCCACGCGGAACGACAAGCAGCATCAGCATCAACAAGGCCATGCAGCAAGCCGAACAGAAGTCTGAAGAAAAAGAGGAGACTTGGGACACCCCTTTCACCCAGGAACAACTCACTGATGCTTGGGCTGATTTTGTCAACCGTTACAAGAATGTCTCACCCAATTTTGCGGCGGCATTAGGGAAATACACACCTAAATTAATAGGCAAATCCGAAATCCATTTCAGCGTCGACAACTTGCTCTTTGAACACGACACAGAGGGCATGAGCGCGTTGAAACATCATCTGAAGCAAAGCCTGCACAACAACCAATACCAACTCAAGCCCGAGGTGATGGAACGCCCTGCCGAAATCGAGGCCTATACCGACAAAGATAAGTTTGAAAAGATGGTGGAAGAACGGCCTTATTTGAGGACATTGCAGACGGAATTGAAATTGGAGGGAGATTTATAAATAATGATGAATGCGGAATGCTGAATGTGGAATGCTGAATGCAGAATTAAGAATGTAGAATTAAGAATGGGGAATGCTGAATGCAGAATGCAGAATTAAGAATGTAGAATGGGAAATTTTGAATCTTTGAATCTTAAATCTTTAAATAAATAGTAATGAAGAAAAAACACATTGTAGCCATGACGATCATTTGTACAGTGGCAGCTGGCTGTGGACAAAAGACAGCCGAAACACCTGAACCTAAGAAAGAAGTTGTTCCCGCCATCGAGCTGAGCAACATGGACATCGAAATCAACCCGGCTGAGGATTTCTTCCGCTTCGTCAACAACGAGTGGTTGAAAAACAACCCGATTCCGGAAGAATACTCCACCTACGGAGCCTTCACGGAAATCGACCAACACAACGAACTACTCATCCAAGACATCATCGATGAGGTCTCACAAGACACCACCGCACAACAAGGTAGTGTGGCACAGAAAATCCGTGACTTCTACAATGCGGGCATGGACACAGTCGCTATCGACGAGCGCGGCTACAGCGAGCTGAAGCCTTATTTCGAGATGATCGACAACCTCAATGACAAAGCCCAACTGGCTGAGCTTTTAGGCAAGCTCCACAGCGAAGGCATCGGCGGATTCTTTGGAGCTGGCGGTAGCCCCGACCCGAAGAATGCCGAAATGGTCATCATGCACCTCTATCAAGGTGGTTTGAGCTTGACCGACCGCGACGACTATCTCGTTGAAGAGTCGCAAGAGATGCGCGACAAATACGTCGAACACGTCGCCAAGATGTTTGAACTCACCGGCACCGAACCGGAAGCCGCTGCCGACAAGGCCAAGCGCATCCTGGCCCTTGAGACCAAACTAGCCACCAACTCAATGACCCGCGTGGAACGCCGCGACCCCGACAAGACCTACAACATGAGGACGCTTGTCGAATTACAGAAGACGACGCCCAACTTTGACTGGAACACCTATTTCAAGAACGCTGGTGCCCCGATGATCGAAAGCCTTAACGTGGGTATGCCTGACTTCATGGCCGCTATGGACAAAATCATCCTCAACACCGACCTCAATACCCTTAAGGACTACCTGCGTTGGAAGGTCATCCACGGCAGTGCTTCTATGTTGAGCAGCGACCTCGACGCCGAAAACTTCAGCTTCTATGGCAACTACCTCTACGGTCAGGAAGTGCAGCAGCCCCGCTGGCGCCGCATCCTTGATGCCACTTCAGGTTGCCTGGGCGAAGCCATCGGTCAACTCTATGTGGAAAAGCACTTCCCCGCCGAGGCCAAAGAGCGTATGCTGAACCTCGTTGGCAACCTTCGTATTGCTCTTGGTGAGCGCATCAAGAACCTCGACTGGATGAGCGAAGAAACCAAAGCCAAGGCACTCGTCAAACTCGATGCCTTCAACGTGAAAATCGGTTATCCCGACAAGTGGAAGGACTACAGCAAGTATGAAGTCACGCCTGATTCGTATTTCGAAAATGTGCACCGCGCCATCCGTTTCGAGAACGAGAGGGAAATGGCCAAAATCGGCAAGCCCGTTGACAAGGAAGAATGGTTCATGACCCCGCAGACTGTTAATGCCTACTACAGCCCTGAGATGAACGAAATCGTGTTCCCCGCCGCCATCCTTCAACCTCCCTTCTTCAACATGGATGCTGACGACGCCGTCAACTACGGTGGCATCGGTGTGGTGATTGGCCACGAAATGACCCACGGCTTCGACGACCAAGGCTGCAAGTACGACGAAAAGGGCAACCTCAACAACTGGTGGACCGAAGAAGACGCTGCCAAGTTTGCCGAACGCACCCAACAACTTGTGAAGCTCTTCGACGAATTCAATGTGAGAGGCTATCAAATCAATGGTCAACTTACCCTCGGCGAGAACATCGCTGACCTCGGTGGTCTTAATGTGGCATGGGATGCTTACCAGATGACCGATGAGGCCAAGGCCAACCAAAGCATCGACGGCTATACGCCCGCCCAACGCTTCTTCATCAGCTACGGTACCATCTGGCGCAACAACTCGCGCGACAAGTACATCGAACGCCAAGTGAAGACCGACGTGCATTCACCCGCTGAGGCTCGCGTCAACCGCACCCTCGGCTCGATGCCGCACTTCTATGAGGCTTTCGAAATCCTGCCTGAAAACAAGATGTATATCGCTCCTGAAGAGAGAGCCGTGATTTGGTAAACACCATCCTAAACACACAAAAACAGCCGGCGGAACAAATTCCGTCGGCTGTTTTTTTATGCGCCAAATGTCAACTTCTATTTCTCATTGCCATTTGTGTCCTCAGAATTGGAAAGCACAAGTTTGAAGCGGTTGGCATTATCCGTCGTCCTCGCCTCAAAGGTATAGGATGGGGTGGACAACAGGTCTATGTCTTCGCCTGTAAGCTGGTCAATAAGATGAAGATAGCTGCATTCAGCCTCCATCAAATCAGCAATAATGGTGAAAGTACCATTATAAATGGTTTGGAAACCAAGCTGGTATTCAGCAATTCCATCCTTTCTTACCGCGATGGCATAGTCTCTATCATCCTGACGGAAATACAAAGTAGCAGACGGTCTTCCCTTCTCCATCTTTCCCAAGCCTTCACCTTCAGTCGTCTTCAAATATGCTCGGTCATGCATTTTCTCAGCTTCATAGAGCACGAGACGCACGTATGCGTTGGTAGCTGCATTTTTTGCCGTGGCATTGAAACTCAAGTCACCTGCCAAGCTTCGCACGAAGAAACCTTCTGCAGGGAGAATAGGCTCGTTGGTATAAACCACAAAAGAGGTGTCGTTTTGCAACTTATAGTATGAGTTAAAGGCAATTCCGTTCAATGAAAGGCTATTAATACTGATATTCTTCGTGTAAGGATTACCAATCAGGTTGAAGCCATTCAAAGGATAAGCAAGAGCTGTATTAGTGATAGGCATGGAGAACGCTGCATTGGAAGCCTTGGCCTGACCCTCAAAGGTAAACGTGCGCAATGCAGCATTGGCATACAAATACCCTTGACCCAGATTGAGCTTATCGAAACCACCATCATCCATTTTCTGGTTTATCCAATAGGAAGTCGGCTCGTCATAGTAATACAAGTCGTAATTCCCTTGGGCAAAAGTGTCAGCGTCCATGCCAGCAACGGCAGGCGATGCAATGGTGTACCAACCGCCACCATCGTTGTTGACATAACCTAAGATGCTTTTCTTTAAGGTAAACCAGGTGTTTTCAGTAGGATTCATCAACTGTGCGCCTTCGCTAAGGTTGATGCGAGACTCGTAGGTGTTGGAGATGCTTTCCGTAGCAGTCAAAATCTTGCCTTCATCCACGCTGATGGTGCTACCAACAGCCATCGTCAGCGACCTGACCGAGGCATCGACATCAACAACGCATCTTGTGGCAATAATCACGTCATCATCATTATCCATCAAGTTCTTCGACGGATTAATCCAGTTGTTCGGGTCACTCCACAACAAAGTGCCGTTGGTGCCGACAAAGATGTGTTTCCCTGGCTCCACTTCAGGTATGAGGTAGTTGCGGATGGCACGGACACGGCAACTGCCACCCTTGTTGGATGCACTGAATTCGAAGGCAGGTGTCCAAGCCTGACCTGCAGTGCGCTCCGTGCTGCTCCAATAGGAATTTTCTGTCAGCATCACGCCGCCTGCATTCAAGATGACAGGCTCAATTTGCGGCATGACAGCATAAAGCTTGCGCAGTTGTCCAGCCGTGGGCAAATACCACCCGTTTTCATAATCCGTTTGGTTGACCGCATATTCAGGATTGGCTTCAAAAGCATTACGAAGGATGCGGTTGTTGTGGATGCCATCCATGTCGGAAAGCAGATTTACGGTGAAGGACGGATTCAAGTTTTCCAACTCGGGAACATCAAAATTGTTGTTCCACATACATCCTGCAGAGGCGTCTTCCAAAGCCACCATCCAACCGCCAATACCCGTTGGATCCCTGTGGAAAATCACGCCACGACTACCGTCTTCATTGGTGATGACGCTGCCGACGCTGTTCTCCAAGACGAAATTGGCCACCAAAGAACGGCTGCGCGTGAAGGGGAACGCATAATTCGCGTCAAACGAGACAATCATTCCGTTCTCCGTCCAGTAGTTGAAGGTGTAGCCTTCGTTGGGCGTGGCCGTCACCGTAACGGTTTGGCCGTTGTTGTAGTTGCCCGAGCCACTCACAGTGCCCAATGTGGCATCGTTGGCCTTGACCGCAATGGCGTTGACTCCAGCCGTCGAGAAATGCCTGATGGCTCTCACACGACCTGCATCTCCCTTGTTAGCATTGCTTATAGTGAAGGTTACAGTGGCGGCAGTGACATCGTTGTATTCCGTGCTACTCCAATAGGTGTTTTCGGTGAGCATCACACCGCCCGCATTGAGGAGCACAGGCTCAATCTGCGGCAGGGCTGCATAGAGTTTGCGCAACTCGCCTACCGAGGGCAGATACCAGCCATGCTCGAAATCGACGATGGAAGCGGCATATTCGTTCTCCGTGCCCTGATGGTTGCGGATGCAGCGCGTGTTGGTGTTGCCCGACACATCCTCCAAGGCAATGGGAAGGTTGAAGGGTTTATTAATTAAGGTAAGTGCATTGACATTCTCGCCCCATGCACAGCTCTCGGAAGCATCCTCCATGGCGACCATCAAGCCTTCGGTGCCGTCGGGACTTTGCCAGAACACCACACTGCGGCTGCCGTCGGCATTGTTGACTACACTGCCCACACTGCCCGGCACCACGAAATGGGCCACCAAGGAACGGCTACGCGAGAAGGGGAACTGGTATTGCGCGTTATACGAAACAATCATCCCGTTCTCAGTCCAATAGTTGAAAACGTAGCCTTCGTTAGGCGTGGCCGTCACCGTGACCGATTGGTTGTAGGCCAAGTTGCTTGAGCCACCGCTCACAGTGCCACAAGCGGCATCGTTGGCCCTAACTGCAATGGCATTGGGCCCCAAGGTTGAGAAATGCCTGATTGCTCTCACGCGGCCTGCACCTGCTTTGTAAGCATTACTTAGAGCGAAGGTTGCAGTGGCGGCTGTGCCATTATTGTATTCCGTGCTACTCCAATAGGTGTCGGTAGTAAGGGTAACGCCGCCTGCAATGGCCAACGCGTCCTCAATCAAAGGCAGGGCTGCATACAGCTTGCGTAACTCGCCCACCGAAGGCAGATACCAGCCATGCTCGAAATCGACTACAGAGGCAGCATAGCCGTTATCGGTGCCCTGATGGTTACGGATGCAGCGCGTGTTGGTATTGCCCGAAACATCCTCCAAAGCGATGGGAAGATCGTATGGTTTATTCACCAAGGTAAGTGCATTGACATTCTCGCCCCAAGAACAGCCTTCGGAAGCATCCTCCAAAGCGACCATCAAGCCTTCGGTGCCGTCGGGACTTTGCCAGAACACCACACCCTTGCTGCCGTCGGGGTTGGAAATGATGCTGCCCACACTGCCTTTCAAGGCAAAATGGGCCACCAAAGAACGGCTGCGCGTGAAGGTGAACTGGTATTGCGCGTCATACGAAACCGCCACACCGTCTTCCGACCAGTGGTCGAAGGCGTAACCCGCAGTGGGCGTAGCCGTCACGGTCACGAGTTGGCCATTGGTAAAGGTTCCATTGCCCGACACCGTGGCCGTTCCATAACTGCTGTTGTTGGAAGCCACAAGGACGACGTTGTTTCCCGCCATCACATAATTGCGGATGGCCCTGACGCGACAACTACCACCTTTGTTGGGGGCATTCAAAACGAACTTGACGCTGAATGCTTGACCGGACGAATACTCCGAACTGGCCCAATAATCGTTTTCGCTTAGCGTTGTGCCGCCCGCATCCGTAATGGCCGTCTCAATGAAAGGCAAGGCTGAATAGAGCTTGCGCAACTGGCCCACAGAGGGCAGATACCAGCCGTTGTCGAAATCCACCACACTGGCCGCATAACCGTTTGCAGGGTCTTGCAAGTTCCTGAGAATACTCGTGTTTAGATAGCCCGACTGGTCTTCCAAGGCGATGGGAAGCTGGAAAGGCATCTCATGCAAGGCTAATACATTGGAATTGTCACCCCACTGGCAGGATGTGGAAGCATCGTTTAAAGCCACCATCCAACCTTCGGTGCCTTCGGGATTGACGTGGAACAACACGCCTTGGCTGCCGTCGGCATTGGTGACCAGATTACCGATGCCCGGATGATTGGTGAAATTAGCAATCAATATGCAATGATAGGTGACGATATGAGTATACGTCTTGGAAACACTCACCACATCACCAAAACCATTGGTCCAATTGCTAAAGTAATAGCCTGGGTTGGCCTCGGCTGTGAAGGTCAGCACAGTGCCTATGGCATAGTCGCCTGACAAGTTGCCCGTAATGGTGCCTGCCTCTGGCGGATTGCAAAAGGCTAAGATGCGACAGGTATCGGCCGGTGTGCTGGGAAGCTCGGCGGCATGGGCCATTCCGCCCCAAAGCACTATTGCCACGCACAGCAACAGCCATTTCTTGATTTTATCTCTTGCTCTCATGACGCGCAGGTTTTATTGGTCTAATGAGAAATTGCGGGCAGCCCTGACACGGTAGGAGTTCACCTTACGAGGATCACCATAGCCTCCGTCTCCAAACAACAAACCAGAAGCCTGTAAAAACCAAGCACCTTGGGAACCATTCTCAGTGGACGACCAATAGCGCCAACTGGTACCTGTTTCAAAAGGAACACCCCCAGCCATGTAAAGACTAGCGTTCACCTCAATAAGGTTGCCATAGAGATAGTTGAGCTGTCCGATGGCCGGTAGATACCAACCGTTCTCAAAATCCACGGCATGGAAAGCCTGATAGTCTTCACTATAGGTAGTGTCGTTACTGAAAGCCGCAAGGATTATCTGGGTGTTGAGGTAGCCGTTGAGGTCGTAGATTGCCAACCTGTCACTACCGTAGTTAGTCAATGGGGTATCATAACTATAAGTTCCCCATGTAAAACTACCCATATCCTGCAAGTCGATGGCCCAGCCGTGTTTACCGACATTATCGACATAGAAGACCACGCCTATGGGGGTGTGGGAGGAGGCATTGAAATTGGCGGGGCTTACCACTTGGTTGTCCTCGCAAAGGATGTCGCCGATATGGGCAACTTGAGAAGTTTGAGCGTTCACGCAAGGCACTGCAACTCCGATGAGGAGTGCCAACATCAGTTTTTTAATCGAAATGTTTTTCATAATAAATTGATATTTAATGATTTAATATGTATAGGATTAAGAATTAGTTTTTTTGACTAGGCAAATTTAGGAAAAAAAAGATTACTTTCTCAAGAAGATGGGAAAAAACTGTATGAGATTTGTTTCAAGTTTATTCCCTTAATTATTATTTTTGCAGCGAAAACCTAACCTCAAATACCAGATAAAAAGCTGGACTAAGCGTTGGAAAGTCATTTGATTATGGGTATTAAAAAATCTATCGGAAAATTAGGACTCAAACTCGGCGGCTGGACCACCGTCAACGAGGCCCCAAAGGACCTCGGCAATGCCGTCTGCATCATGGCGCCGCATACCGCCATTGAGGATTTCTTTGTCGGCTTGGCCTACTATTGGTACTACGACATCAAGTTCAAGGTGATGATCAAGCAAGAATTCTTCAAGCCTGGCATTAGCTGGCTTTTGAAGAAAGTCGGCGGCATTCCGGTCAATCGCGGTCATCAAAACCACCTTGTCGAACAGATGGTTGAGATGTTCAGCCAAAACAAAGACACACAACTCGTGATTTGTCCTGAAGGCACCAGAAAAGCCGTAAAGCATTGGAAAAAAGGCTTCTACGTCATCGCTCAAGGTGCCAATGTACCCATCGTCCTTGGCTTCATCGACTACAAGAAACGGTATTGCGGCATTGAGCGAATCTTCTATCCCACTGGCGATTACGACAAAGACTTGGCCGAGATTTGGGACTACTACAAGGACATCAAAGCCAAGCATCCAGAAGGCTTCAATCTTGACGAACAATACAGAAACGCACAATAATGATTGACTTAGAGACAAAAGTCCACGACAAGTTCACCTTGGAGTTCAAGGTAGGGTTCAACACACATCAAGCAGAGCGTCCAACGAAATACGCCGACTATGTGATGAACACGTGGATTTTTGTCCCTAACAGTCTCGACATCAACGCGGCCAAGTACAGCAAAGACGACTTCTACCGTGACCTCAAGTCGGGTGTGCGCCTTATCACTCCGTCCTATAGTTTGCATGAATTGGCCAACGACGAGCAATTGCTTCCCAACCAAGCGCTCATCACCAACTTCAACGACCTGGACATCGCTCCCGATGACACGCAAGACCTCACACATGCCATCCGAATGTATTGTGCCATTGCAAAGAGTGCCTTCCGCGATGGCTGCTTTGTCCTCACTCATGAGGCAGACATGGCCGACCGTCGGGAACAGTGCCAACAATATTTGATAGACGGCTGCAAGATATTAGGACGCTATCGCCATCTTCTTGGTCAGCTGGATGAGAAAAACGCTTCGGATAGGATAAGGCAAGTATTTGCATACGGCGATGAGTTTTTGAGCAATGTCTTAGAGAAATACGCCTACCGACTCCGTGACAACATTCGGCTGAAGCACCCCGATGCGTATCAGCAACTTGAAGCACGATTCAAAGAAGTGCTCTTTGAGGAAAGGGCTTATAGGGAAAAACAGGGCTACCTCTGCGTAAAAGTCGACGAGCCCAAAGGCAACGAAGACTTTGTCTTCCGCGCCAGCCTGCTGAAAAAATTCACCGAGAGCGACCTTTACCTTAACGCCACCAAGCGAAAGAACACCTTCTTGGTAGAACAAATCCTCTACAGCCTTGCTGCTGGTGCTGCTATGGTGGTGGCAACATTGTCGTCATTCTTTTTCCAACAGCGCTATGGCAACTTCACTCTACCTTTTCTTATTGCTTTGGTAATCAGTTATATGTTCAAAGACAGACTGAAAGACTGGTTACGCCTCATCTTCGCCAAACGCGTCAGCAACAAGGTGTTCGACACCCGCACGGATTTCCGTGTCAAAGATAGATACATCGGCTGGAGCAAGGACAGTGTCGACTTCATCGACAGCGACAAGATATTGCCCGAGGTGATGAAGCTACGCAGCCGTAACCCTCTCTTCACCGAAGTGAGTGGAAAAGACGAAAAGGTGTTACTATACCGCAAAAAAGTCCAGCTTTGGCCTGCCGAATTGGCCAAGGCCAGCCCTTATCCGCTCAGAGGTATCAACGACATCCTACGTTACAACATCACGGAATACACGCGCAAGATGGACAATCCGAGTTTCCCGCTCTCGGGCACTTGGGAGGACGAAGAATACAAACCCATCGAAGGAAAGAAAGTTTACCATATTACTTTCGTCATCCAATGCGTTTATGAGGGCAAGACCGAGTACAAACGCGTAGTGTTGCGCTGCGACAGGAATGGAATTGTTAATGTGAAGGTTAGCTGATTATTTCAGTTTGAAACTACTGGAAAGCACAACATTTTCTGAACTTTCACCTATCATTATTGTAAAATCGCCTGGCTCCACATGCCAGCCTTTTTCAACTGAATACACCGCCAAATCCCGTTCAGTGAGATAGAAAGTGACCTGTTGGGTTTCACCTTTATTAATATGTATCCTTTGGAAGCTTTTCAACAGTTTTGAGGCTGGGGCGATACTGGCCACTTCGTCACGGACATAGAGTTGGACGACTTCGTCGCCATCACATAGACCAATGTTTTTGACTTGGCAAGAGACTCTTACTATAGTGTCGGCCATAGATCCCCGCTCACCCACAAGCCTCTCCTGGGATGACATGTCCGACAAGACTTCTACCTTCAAATCGCTGTATTCGAACTGGGTATAACTCAAACCATAGCCGAAGGGGAACAAAGGCTTGGCGGTTTCCTCAACATAATCGCCCGTTTGAGGTTGGGAGTAATAAACGGGTATTTGTCCCACTGAACGCGGAATAGAAATAGGCAGTCGGCCTGCAGGGTTGTAGTCACCCCAAAGGATGTCGGCTAAGGCGGAACCGCCTTCCATGCCGGGATACCATAACGTCAATAAAGCATTGGATTTTTCGGCTGCGATGTTCATGTCCAAAGGACGGCCTTGGATGTAAACCGTCACGACGGGCTTTCCCGTGGCGTAGATGGCTTGCATCAGTTCCTCCTGCTTGCCCAAAAGCTTCAGAGTGGAGCGGTCGTAGCCTTCACCACAATCCATATCGGATATGGACTCATTGACTTTAGCGGCACCCGTCTCCTCGTAACTCGTCTTGAAGTCGCGGGCGGAAGAGCCACCCACAACCAACACCACAACATCTGCTGCCTTGGCAACTTTCACCGCCTCGTCAATGTTGGCATCGTTTTCGTCGCGGATGGCGCAGCCTTTGGCGTAGGTCACCTCTGCCCTGCCCTTTTCTCGGATGCCTTCAAGCATGGTCACGATGCGGTCAGGGTCTTGAGGTGCGGTGTAGTCACCAAGTTGGTTGTACATATTGTCGGCGTTCGGCCCAATGACGGCCACCATTTTAATATTATCGCCAAAAGGCAAGATGCCGTCGTTTTTCAGCAAAACGGCGGATTCCAAAGCTACCTGCTTGGCCACTTGGGCGTTTTCTATTGTGCCCACTTCTGCTTCGGCTAAAGCCTCGTCAACATACGGATTTTCAAACAGTCCGAAGTCGAATTTCAATTGCAAAACATGACGCACAGCGCGGTCGATGTCGGCTTCGGTGATGAGACCGCGTTGCAAGGCTTCTTTCAAGAAGCCACCATAGTTGTAACCGCCCAAGTCAATATCGACACCCGCTTTCAAAGCCATGGCAGCGGCTTCGGCTGGGTCGGCGGCCACATGCTGCGTGGCATAAATGGCGTTGACGGCATTGAGGTCGGAGAAAACGACGCCTTTGAAGTTCCACGAATTGCGCAAAACCTCTTGAAGTAGCCATTGATTCGCCGAGCATGGCACACCGTCGATGGTGTTGTAGGATGTCATTACGGTCTTGGCACTGCCTTCGCAAATCGCTTTCTCAAAGGAAGGCAGGTAATCTGTCATTAAGCGGTTTTGGCCCACTTCTGCAGTGGCGGCATTGTGTCCGCCTTGCGGGATACCGTAGGCGGCTAAATGCTTCAAGGTGGCGCAAACGTTTTTCTGCATTCCTTTCACTACCGCTGCACCTAAAACGCCAGAAAGATATGGGTCTTCGCCCATGGTTTCCTCCACCCTTGACCAACGCGGGTCGCGGGCGATATCGAGGACGGGGCCATAGCCGATTTGTGCGCCTTGAAGCCGCACCTCCTTCCCCATCACTTCTCCCATCTGTTCTAGCAAGGCAGGATTCCAAGTACTGGCTTGGCCGATACCTGTCGGGAAAACAGTAGTGCCTACTGCCATGTGGCCGTGGGGTGTTTCTTCGCAGAACAGTATCGGGATGCCAAGCCGCGTGTTTTCAACTGCATAACGCTGCATTTTGTTCAGCAACCTTGCCGACTCACGTGGATGCAGTCCCGTTTCCACCGTTTTCCTTGACCAAGGATCGGCACGAAGCACGGCCCAGCAGGAACCAAGCGGCATCGTGTCCATCATGCCAATGAAAACGTCGGCAAGCCACAGGGAATCGCCATCCTTGCCGTAGAAATTGAAGCCAATGGGACAAGTCAGCTGGCCGCATTTCTCCTCGAGGGTCATCTGCAACAGCAATGCTTCTACTTTATCTTGCTTTTTGGCGCAGGAAAACCACACCAATAAAAGCAAGAATGGAATACACTTCGTGTAGAAATCTTTCCAAAATCTACTTTTAAAATCTTTCAAAATCCTATTCTTATTCATTTGATTTTCAATTGATCTTTCTATGATTTTAATAGATTTCTTTGCGAAGCAAATCCCATAAGTCACACTAAATGAGCAATCAGTTCCTCGCGATTGCCGGGCAGCATGTCAATCACAGGAATCTCCACCATCGTGTAACATCCTGGTTGTAGGCGCATTGTAGCGCGGGCTACGTTGACCAGCACCTGTCCCGTCAAAGCGGGGTTGTTGATGCTCATGTTAAACTCCATGCGTTGGTTGGCAGTCTTGCCCGAAACGCCCTTGCGCACAAGGTTCACGCCATGGCCCATGTCGCGCACCGCATCCACACTATCCACTGCAAACACATGAGTTTCGTCATTCGCGAAATAAGGGTCTGCCTTGATGTCTTTGGTCACTTGTTCCAAAGTCGCGCCATCTTCAAGTTCCACATATACCATGCGACGATGGATGCCTTCGCCCAAAGGAATGGTTACTGATAAGGCATTCTTCACACCTTTTTTGGAGCGCACGCAAACGCTGTGTCCCATCGACATACCGGGGCCGAAGTTAGTGTATGACAAGCCTTTAGGCGCAAGGCTTTGCATCAAAGTGCGGACGATGGAATCCGAACCCGGGTCCCAGCCAGCTGCAATGACGCTGACGGTTTTCGTTTCCTTATTAATAGGCATCAATTCACGGCGATAGTCAACGATGGAAGTATGGATATCGAAGGAATCCACAGTATTGATACCCAAAGGCAGGATTTGTTTGGCGTACTCGGGACAGCTGCGCGTGGGGCATGCCAAGATGGCCACATCCACGTTCTTCAGTTCCTTGATGTCTTTAACAACCTCGTATTGAGAGAGTTCAATAGTTTTGTTAGCATTGCGACGGACGATGCCCGCCACTTCGAAGTCGGGGGCGGCTTCCAAAGCTTCGAGTGCGAAGCGGCCCACATTGCCGTAACCTACTACGGCGGCTCTGATTTTGTTCATTTTTCTTCTGATTTAAAGAGCAAAATTATAAAAAGTATCTGTTAATCTAGCGAAATTTTATATTTTTGCCATCAAATAATTCAAAAATGAGCACTACGACTTTATCAAATCTATTAGAGTTTCTCTATGGAATCCTTACTCCCAGCAACATGAAGTGGGTTGGTGAGCATTTGATTGAACATGCAAAAAAAATGGAAAGCTCCATGCCACCCTATACCATGCAAGAAATCGATGCCATGCTTGAAGAGTCTGAACGCGATTTTGAAGCAGGTAGATGCTATAGCACGGAAGAAGTGCTAAAGATGTGTGAGGAATCTTTATTGCAATTGGAATCGGCATGAAAGTGTCATGGTCAAAAAAGGCTGCAAAATCTGCGCAAACCACCACTACATATATTTATAAGGAGTTTGGGCTCAAGTCCGGTCAAAAATTCCTTTCCGATATTTCTCATGTGTGCCAATTATTGGAAGACAGCCCTTATCTTGGCCCCATTGAGCCATTGTTGACAAACAAGAAAAAGCAATACAGAAGTGTTGTAGTAAACCATCTGAATAAGTTGGTTTATTATATCAAAGGCGACATTATACGCATTGCAGCCGTTTGGGACATCCGAAGAGAGCCTAAATCACAGGCTAACCAACTCAAATGACTGTTTGCCATGAAAAAACCAATCATCATCGTTTTGTTTTGCCTCGTTTGCGGCTTGTTCTCCTGTACGCAAACCGTCTCAGGCAGAATAAAAAGCGTGGGCGAAACCATGGCTACATCAATCGACAGCAGTTATTATTTACAGGATACTATTTATAATCCTTATAAAAAAGCTGGGGATACCCTGGAGAAAAAGGATTGTGATACAAGCATTTGGCAAAAAGACACAAATAACGATAGCACTACTACAGCCACAACAAAACAAACAGTTAATCCAAGGAGAGTAGTTGATGAAATTCATGACAGTTGTGGTTTGTTTTGTGATTCAGAGAACCTAAAAAAATTTACAGAAAAAATTAATGTAGATAATGTAATCCCTGTTGTAAATATGTATAAGAATACATACGGCAAATCTATTTTTAAAGCTATAATGCGTAATGTATTCTTATCAAGTGAAGTAAGAGCAAATGCTGTTAAACATATAAAGGACATGTACATGCAAGCTATGAAACAAGCTGGTGTCTATGCAGATGATATTGATAAATCTAAAGACGGGTATATAGAATACGAAAAAATAAATTCGGCAGAATGAATTCTAAACTTATAGACCGAGATATGAGATATTTAACAGACAGATGCAAACAGACAAAATGGAAGGAAAATACTGTATATCCGGCAAATGGTAAAATTGATGCGAAATTTAATCAAGGAGATTATTTAAGCGATTGCTGGCTCATTGCAGCTGTAAAATCTCTAAGTGCAACTCAAAAAGGGCAAGAAATGCTTGATAATATAATGTCTATAGACAAAAAGGGAAATGTAACTGTTCGACTTAAAGGAGTTAATAAAAAATACACAATATCCAAAGAAGAACTTGAAGGAGCAAACGAACTTGCCCAAGGTGATTTGGATATGAGGGCAATAGAGATTGCAATAAGAAGGTACTTAAATGAAACAGGAGACCACCATAACCTATCAGAGAAAATCAAAAATAGGTTTAATGATCCTAAAATACGCCTTTGTGAGTATGACATGTATCACGGTATGCACGATTTAAGCAGATCTTATAATATGTTGTTTGGCAAACCATTGATACATGATGCTAGATCTGATGAAAGTACAATAGATAAAATTAAAACAGGTAAATACTCCGTCGTTGTATCAAGCAATAATAGCTCCAGTCTTAATAATTATGATTTCGTTAAATGCCATGTTTACGCTGTAACAGGAGCAGACAATAAGTACATTTATTTATCAAGTCCAGGAAGATTAAGCAATAAACTTAAACTCTCACACGCTAATTTTCTAAAGTTTTTTAACGCCAATTATTCCGTACAATTATCAGACTAATGCTATAATAAATACTCTAAACCATGAACAAAAAGAACATCATCCTTATCCTTAGCCTAATGTGCGGAATGGCATTGGCTACCACTGCTTCGGCCCAAAATAATCTCGTACTTCGTGAGGACAACATCGAAGAAATCCTAAAAGCCATGACCAACGAGGAGAAAGTCACCCTTTTGGTGGGTGGTCCAGGCTCGTTGGTGCCTGGTGCCGCAGGCTATACCCGTGAAATCGAGCGCCTCGGCATCCCCATGACGGTGCTTGCCGACGGTCCTGCCGGTCTCCGCATCCAGCCCAAACGCGAAGGCACTGACCAGACCTTCTATTGCACGGGTTTCCCCACCAGCACACTTCTCGCCAGCTCATGGGACCCTGAACTCGTTGAAACCGTAACCACTGCCATGGGCAATGAAGTGCTGGAATATGGAGTCGACGTGCTCCTCGCCCCGGGAATGAACCTCCACCGCAACCCGCTTTGTGGTCGCAACTTCGAGTACTATTCCGAAGACCCGCTGCTCTCGGGCAAGATGGCAGCGGCGTATGTTCGTGGCATACAGAAAAACGGTGTAGGCACATCGGTCAAACATTTCGCGGCCAACAACCAAGAGATTAACCGCTTGGAAAACGATGCGCGCGTAAGCAACCGTGCTTTGAGGGAGCTCTATCTTAAAAATTTCGAGATTGCCGTTAAGGAAGGGAAACCTTGGACAGTGATGTCGTCGTACAACAAACTCAACGGCGAATATACCCAACAGAAACACGGCCTGCTGACTACTGTCCTCCGCGACGAGTGGGGCTTCGACGGCATCGTAATGACCGACTGGGGGGGCAAAGACGGAACGGTGAAATCCGCAAAAGCAGGCAACGACTTGATGGAACCTGGCCGACAAGTAGAGATTGACCGCCTTTTGGCTGCCGTCAACGAGGGCACCATCAACCAAGAGGAACTTGACCGCAATGTGCGTCGGATGCTACAATACATTGTCAAGACCCCGCATTTCAAGGGCTACAAATTCTCCAACAAGCCCGACTTGAAAGCTCATGCGGTTGTGGCACGTAAAGCTGCCGAGGAATCCATCATTCTGCTGCGCAATGAAAACAACACCTTGCCGCTGAAAGGCAGCGAAAAAGTTGCACTCTATGGCCTCACTTCTGTCGACTTCTTTGGCATAGGGACAGGCTCGGGCGAGGTCAACACAAAACACATCGTCAATATGCAGGAAGCCATGACCGAAGCAGGCTTTACCTTGGATGAAAACCTGGCCGATTTTTACCGCACGTGCTATGCAACACAGTCAGCAACGGAAAAGATGGAAGGCAGTGCCATCGACAAACGACACCGCCTCGAGCCAATAGTTTCCGTGAAAGCCATTGAACGTCAGGCCAAAGACAACGATGTGGCCGTAGTGGTCTTGGGAAGAATCGCAGGCGAAGGAGCCGACCGTACCGTGAAAGACGACTTCGAACTCACCCCCATCGAGCGAGAGATGCTTCAAAACATCAGCATGAGCTATCATAAAGCGGGAAAGAAAGTCGTCGTAGTGCTCAACATCGTCGGCGTCATAGAGACGGCTTCTTGGAAACATCTGGTCGATGCCATCGTGTTGCCTTGGGCACCTGGACAAGAAGGCGCCCATGCCGTGGCCGACATTTTGAGGGGCAAAGTGAATCCTTCAGGCAAACTCCCCATGACCTTCCCCATCAACTATATGGACATGCCATCATCCCAAAACTTCCCCTATTATTGGGACATGACCAAAGGCAGAAAAGGCGAACGCCCAAACGTCGACTACACCGACTATGCCGAAGGCATCTGGGTGGGTTATCGTTATTTCCAGACCAAAGATGTGGAGGTCTCCTACCCCTTCGGCTATGGCATGAGCTATACCACATTCAGTTATTCAAAACCCAAGGTGAAAGCCGACAAGGATGGTTTTGCTGCCACAATTACGGTAACCAACACGGGCAAAGTAGCTGGTCGTGAAGTGGTTGAACTCTATGTGGCCGCACCATCTGGCGGTCTTGAGAAACCCTCCCGCGAGTTGAAGGCCTTTGCCAAAACCAAACTATTGGCACCAGGCGAGTCCGAGACCTTGACGATGAAGGTCAGTACCTACGAACTGGCTTCCTTCAACGAGGAACATTCGGCTTGGGAGACCGCTGCAGGCACCTGTGAAGTATTGTTTGGGTCCTCCGTTTCTGACATCCGCCACACGACCACCTGCAAAATGAAAGCGCAATCTTGGGAAGTGCATGATGTATTGGGCAATCCTAAAGAATGAGATTTTAAGGCAAAGCCCTCCCCTTTTTCCGAATTTCTACTTACTTTTGCGGTTCAATATCGATAATCTATATGAAAAAGCTTTCTTTAACCTTATTATTGCTTGCCGCTGGCATCATAGTCTCGGCGCAAAACATCACACACACTTATCATTTCGGAATGCCCACCTTTCAACAAGTCGGTGAATACCAGACGCTTTCGTTTGAGCAATCCATCCAAAACGGTACCGTTGGCGAGCCACAACTACCTTGGCAGAGCATCAGCCTGATGTTGCCGCCCAACACCGAAGCCACAGCCATCCATGTGGTTTTGAGCGACTTTGTGGAACTTGAAGGCCAATATAACCTCATCCCTGCACAAAGGTCGCGCCCCATCTCGGATGACAGCCCGATGGCTTTTGAGAAAAATGAGGCATTATACCGCTCCAACGAGGCCTATCCCAACAAAGAGTTCAACACGGTCAGCACGCAGGTGCTCAATGGCGTCTCCTTTGCCTTCGGAGGCTTCACGCCTGTGAAATACAAACCTGCCTTAGGTCTGGTCAGCTATGCCCAAACCGTGACGGTCACAGTGGAATATCAAGCCTCTCGTGCCGACTATAGCCGCAAGCTTTGGTTGCGTCCCGAGACGAGAAACAGCATCAACCGCCTCGCGCAAAATGCCGAGATGCTCGATAGCTATGCCCGCCGCGACGGTAATCTACCAGAATATGAAATGCTACTCATCACTCCTCAGAACTATGTAGAAAGCTTTGCCGAGTATGTGGCGCTTTATGCTGGTCGTGGCATCCGCGTAAGAGTGGTTGCCTTGCAGGACATTTATTCTGCAGCACAAGGTCGCGATAACAAGGAAAAAATCCGTAACTACATCATCCAAGAATACGAAAACAACGGCATCTCGATGGTGCTCCTCGGCGGCGATGTCGATTTGGTCCCCTATCGCAGCCTCTGGTGCCATGCCCAAGAAGGTTATGATGACCATGTGCCTTCCGACAGCTATTACGCTTGCTTGGACGGCACCCTCAACGACGACAACGACAACAAATGGGGCGAAATCGGAGAGGACGACCTATTGCCCGAATTGTCCATCGCGCGTCTGCCTTTCACCAATGCCAACCAACTGGAGACCATACTCTCCAAGTCATTCAGCTATATGACTTCGCCTGTTTTAGGCGAGTTCCGTAGACCCATCCTGGCTGGAGAGCATCTCGGCGATGGCGTATATGCCAGCAACGACCTCGAACGCCTCGTTGGTGAGTGCAACTACAACGGCTATACGACATACGGTTATCCCGAAGACTACGATTTTGTGCGTATCTATGAAACGCCATCCCACAGTTGGGACCCAGACGAACTGGCTGCCGCCATCAACGATGGAATACAATTCGTGAACCATTTCGGCCATGCCAACACGAGTTATGTGTCGGGCTGGAGCAACTGGGACATCACGCCGAGCCTATTCTATGGCGCCAATGGCACTGACCACAACTACTTCATCTTCAAGAGCCAAGGCTGCATCTGTGGCGACTTTGCCGACGACTGTATCTTGGAACGCATGGTCGTGAACGAAACTGGCGCCGTGGCCGCCATCGGCAACTCGCGCTATGGCTGGTATAACCAGATGGGCGATGGTCCTTCTAACCATTACCACCGTGAGCTTATCGATGCTTACTGCCACGAACGTTTGGCTGGTCTCGGCGAAGCCTTGAAAGAAAGTAAGATACAGACCTCACCTTTCATCACCATGGATGGCGAGATTGGCGTACTGCGTTGGACTTTCTATGCCCTCAATGCCTTGGGCGATGTGGGTCTCAGTGCTTGGTTCGACGAGCCTTTCACGCCCGAAATAGAGTGCACTACTACCCTTCCCGTAGGTACCAACCGCATCCCCGTCACGGTGAAGGATGAAAATGGCAATGGTGTTTACAACTTCGAATGCCGACTTTTCAAGGGAGATGAACTGATTGCTTTGACTTCCACCGATGCCAATGGCGAGGCAGAACTCTGTTTTGCCGCCGTCAACAACAACGATGTCCTCGACCTCTATATCACGGGCATGAATGGTTGGCCGCAGCACCTTGAATTGCATTTCGACAACGACAATTGTGCCCATGTGCTTTTCGACAGCTACACCCTCAACGATCCCGACGGTCAGGTGGACTTCAACGAAAGCCAAAGCCTTAACGTTGGCTTCCGCAATGTTGGCAACCTTTCAGCCAACAACGTCACCGCCACCTTGAGTTGCGATGCACAGTATATCACTGTTACGCAAGGTTCTGTTACGGTTGGAACCGTAGACTCCTATGCTAATGTTAGCCTAGACAATGCCTTTGCCTTCACCGTTAGCGACGATGTGCTCGACCAAACTGTAGTCACCTTCACTCTGACCTGCACCAACAACAACGAGACCTGGGTGAGCCAATTCGATATGACCCTCAACGCCCCCGACTTCGGGCCTATCGCTACCATCTTGGAGGAAGTAGAAGGCAACAGCAACGGCCATGCCGACAGCGGCGAGACTATCACCCTGCATTTCATTGGCCAGAACACCGGCCACAGCCTTGCCCCCAGCACTGTTTTTGGCGTGTTCTGTTCCGCCCCCGAAATCATCTTCGACCAGACTTTCTTCAGCATTGGCGACTTGGCTGTTGACGACACTTTCACTGTTGATTTCACTCTAAGCATTGCAGAAGCCAGAAACGCCCAAGCCTTTGAACTCATTTTGGCCACCTATTCAGGAAATTACATCGTCACGGATTCCTATTTCCTCAACGTGGACAGCCAAATGGAAGACTTCGAGACGGGTGACTTCAGCCAGTTCGACTGGCAGTTCGAGGGCGAAGGTGGCTGGGAGATTGTCACCAACGGAACCTACCTTGGACAATACTGCGCCCACACCACGTCGATGGGTCACAGCAGCCATGCCGACATGAGTCTCGACTATGACCTCGCTTGTGATAACGAGATCAGTTTCTATGTGAGGACCTCCACCGAGACGGGTTACGACTTCCTGGTGTTTTATGTCGATGGCGAACGCATGGGCCGTTGGTCGGGCGAAACCGGATGGACTTACATTAGTTTCATGGTTCCTGAAGGAAGCCATCACCTCACTTGGAGCTACGAAAAAGATGGCGGTGCCACAGGTGGGCAAGACTGCGTCTGGGTGGACAACATCGTGCTGCCACCCACTGAGGTAGTACTCGACTTGAACGAATACAATCCTTCGACGGGATTAGATGCCTTTACCATTTATCCCAATCCCTCAAATGGTGACTTTACTATCGAACTGCGCCAGACTTCACAAGTCAACGTTTTCAACGCCATGGGACAGCTAATCTTCGGCCTCAACGAAGCGAACGGCTTGCAACATCTCCATCTGAATGAGATAGGAGTTTATTTCGTCCGTATCAGCAATGGGTATGGTGTCGAAGTGAAGAAGGTCGTGGTGGAGTAACCCCTGAACATAAAATCAAAATAATCAGCCCGTTCGATGGATTCAGGCGGGCTGACAAAAAATTGAAGACAGGGTTAGTCTTCAATTTTTTTGTAGCTTCGCGCCCACTTTTTAATCCATTGTTTTTTGGAAAACACAAAGAAATCAATTTTTTAAAAACAAACACACGCTGTGTTAGAAATATGTGTAGTTTTGCACCCAAGAAAAAGCAAACTAACAATTGAATAAAATGAAAAGAATTAACCTAATCCTCTTAGCTCTGATGTTCAGCCTGTTCGCTTCGGCGCAGACCATCGAGAAGACCTATTACCTCGGCCTGCCGAGCGTCAGCCAGATCCAAGGCTACGAACAAATCCAATTTGCAGACTGCATGCAGAGCGCCCTCGCGGGTCAGCCCTCACTGCCATGGCATAGCATTAGTCTGATCCTGCCACAAGGCACGGAAGCCGCTAACATCGAAGTGGAACTCTCCGATTTCCAAACGATGGAAGGCATCCACAACCTCTATCCTTACCAGTCGGCACGCACCTATTCCGACCCTGTACGTAAGCAGTTTGAGAAGGACGAAGCCCTTTATGCCTCGAAGAGCGTCTACCCTGCCCAAGCTTATGGCAATCTTAGCACACAATACCTGAACGGCATTGGTTTTGCGTTCTCGGCTTTCACGCCCGTTCAGTATGTGCCTGGCACCGGCGAAGTGCGTTATGCCACCAAGGCCACTGTCAGAATCACAACGACTGCCTCAAAGGCCGACCAAAGCCACAAGCTATGGCTCAACGGAGGCAACGCCAAGCGTGCCATGAGCCTCGCCCAGAACCCCGAGATGCTACAGACCTATAACGACAGAGGTCGCACGGTGGGCGGCTACGATTTGCTTGTGGTCACCAAGCAGCAGTATGTCGCCTCGTTTGACGAGTATGTCAGTTTCTATCAAGCCCGCGGTCTCCGTACGCATGTTGTTGACCTTGAGACTGTACTCAGCACCATGGAAGGTCAAGACAATGCGGAGAAGCTGCGTAACTTCATCATCCAAGAATACGAGGACAACGGTATCATGATGGTCAACCTTGGTGGCGACGTGCCCGACATCCCCTATCGTGGCTTATACTGCTATGTAACCAGCGGAGGTGGCGACAAGGAAGACAACGACATCCCCGCCGACCTCTATTATGCAGCTCTCGACGGCAACTGGAACGACGATGGTGACAACCGCTGGGGCGAAATCGGCGAAGACGACCTGCTTCCCGAGATTGGCATCGGACGTATGTGCTTCAGCAACCAAAGCGAACTTGACAACATGCTCCACAAGGCCATGACCTATCAGACCGAACCCGTCCTTGGCGAGTTCCGTGATGTCATCATGGCAGGCGAACACCTCTATGACGACCCGATGAGCAACGGCAGCCAATACCTCGAACTGCTCATAGGCACACACGACGACAACGGCTACACCACCACTGGCATTCCCGAAGAGTATAACTTCACCCGCCTCTATGAGGAAGAAGGCAACTGGAGCGGATCCCTGCTCCGTAATGCCATCAACCAAGGCACACAGTATGTCCACCACGATGGTCATGCCAACACCAATTATGTGGCTGGCTGGACCAATGGCGATATCACCAACAACAACTTTAGTAGCGTGAACGGCGTCGACCATAACTACACCTTCTTCCACACTTCGGGCTGCATCTGCGGTGACTTCAGCAGCGACTGCATCCTGGAACGCATGACCAAGATCGCCAACTTCGCAGTTGCCACCTTTGGCAACTCACGCTACGGCTGGTTCAACGAAGGCCAGACCGAAGGCCCTGCCATCCACCTGGCTCGCGAGACAGAAGACGCCTACTATAACGACCGCATCCCCTATGGCGGCATGGCCTTGAGAGAAAGTAAGATTGAGACGGCACCATGGGTGAACGCTCCTGGCCAATGGGAGGAAGGCGCCTTGCGCTGGAACTTCTACGACCTCAATATGATGGGCGATGTGGCCGTCAGTCCGTGGCACGATGAGCCTTTTACGCCTGAAGTCAGCTACGCCTCTGAAATCCTCGTCGGCACGACCACGATGGACGTCACGGTGACCAACGGCAACGGTTTGAAGAACTTCCGTTGCGCTTTGTTCCATGGAGAAGACATGATCGGAGTTGGCTACACTGACGAAAACGGCAATGTCACCATCGAGTTTGCCGAGCCCATCGACTTCGTCGGCGAGATGAGCCTCATCGTGACTGGCTGCGACGCTTGGCCTCAGACCTTGCCCGTTCTCTCCCTGCCTGGTGACTGCGCTTATGTCGTCTACGACAATTATGCCATCAGTGGTGGTGCTCAGCCCGACTTCGGACAAAGCATCGCACTCGACTTGCAAATCAAGAATGTGGGCACCGTGAACGCCAACAACGTCACTGCCACCCTCAGCACCGACTGTGATTACATCACCCTAACCGATGCCACTGAGACCATTCCCAGCCTCGATGGTGGAGCAACAGCCACTCTTGCCGAAGCCTTTGCCATGGACATCGCTGACGATGTGCCTAACATGATGAAAGCCGACTTTATATTGACCTGCACCGATGGCGTCGACACTTGGGAAAGCAAATTTGCCATCCGTCTGCAAGCGCCTGAGTTCACTGTGGTAGGCACCGTTATTGAAGACGGCGACGGCAACGGCCATGTCGACCCGGGTGAGACTGTCACCGCTCACATCACCGTGAAGAACGCAGGTATGGCCGCAGCACCAGAGACCATGCTCAACATCATCTGCGACCTACCAGAGATTTCTTTCGAAGAGGACAACTTCCCGCAAGGTACCGTGAATGCCGACGGAGAGTTCACTGTTGACTTCGTCTTCACGCTCTCTGAAATGGCTGAATTGGGTGTTGCCTACGAAATCGGCTTCTACGTCACATCGGGTGCCTATTCCACTAATGGCAGCTTCGCCTTCGCGGTAGGCAATGTCATCGAAGACTGGGAAAGCGGTGACTTCAGCAAGTTCGAATGGGAAAACGACCCCGTTAAACCTTGGACCATTGTCACCGAGAACCCTTATGAAGGCGATTATTGCGCCAAGTCGGGCAGTATTGGCAACAACCAAAGCTCCGTATTGAAGATCACCTTAGACGTGCACAGCGAAGGCGAGATCAGCTTCTATAGAAAAGTCTCCTCTGAAGAGGGTTATGATGCTTTATACTTCTCCATTGACACTGACTTGTTAGGTGAATGGTCCGGTGAAGTGGCATGGGGCAAAGTAACGTATCCCATCACACCTGGACAGCATCAGCTCTATTGGTCTTACAACAAGGACGTTTACATGAGCTCTGGCAACGACTGCGCTTGGCTTGACAACATCGTCTTCCCGCCTGCGGAGACCATCACCGTCACGCAAGAGATTGTGACAAACGGTGTTGCCATTTATCCCAACCCGAACAAGGGTCAGTTCAGTATCAACCTGCCTGAAGAGGATTGTGACATTGTGGTGTTCAACAGCCTTGGCCAACAGGTTTACAGCAAACAAGCCAAGGGCTTGACCACGCTCAACCTCGAAAGTCTGGAAAGTGGCATGTACTTCGTCTCGGTGAAGTCAGAGAAGGCTGTCAGTACCTTGAAGTTCGTGAAAGAATAAGGAACGCTTTAATTCTATGAAAGCACCTCGGGATGATTTCTCGGGGTGCTTTTTGTTTGGCATCCATAGGTTTTATTGAAAATTTAAGTACCTTTGCAACCATTAACAAACCCAGATTAGATATGAAGAAATTATTCCTTATCGCATTCTTAGCCATGGCATTAATGGCTAAAGCCCAAACCATTACCATCGGTGAAGGCAATGGCATGACCGACGTAGTGCCTTACAACACGTTTTACAATTACTCGTTCACAGAGCAAATCTTCCTTGCCAGCGAAATCGAATATGCAGGAAACATCAAGGCCGTCAGTTTTCGTATTGCTTACAGTTACAACACCGAATACACCAGCGACATTGTAGTTTATCTGAAAAACGTGTCGAGGAGCACATTTGAAGACCTTGCGGATTACGAACCTGTCACCGAAGAAGACATCGTGTTTACTGGACCGTGGACCATCCCTGCCGATTATGACGGCTGGATCACCATTGAGTTTGACATCCCATTCGCTTACAACGGCACTGACAACCTGCTGATTGCCTTAGACGAAAATTCAGCAGACTACGCCATCCGTTATTTCAGATACACAGATACCCCCAATACGGTCCTCAGCTATTGCAGCGACATTTGGAACCTGAATCCGTATGACCTTGGTTCATTTGTGGGACCAAAGGAGGTGAGCCACTACCGTGGCAACATCAAACTTGTCTTTGGAGGGAATGTTGGTTTGGATGAGGACAATATGAACTTGCTTTCGGTGTATCCAAATCCCGCAAAAGACATGTTACACATCAATGGTGTTGACAATGAAATGGTCAGCGTTTATGATGACTCGGGCCGTTTGGTAATGCAAGAAATCTGTAACGGGCAACTCGACATCAACAACCTTGAAAGCGGGCTATATGCCATCTGCACAAGCAAGGGCGTGGTGAAGATGGTGAAGCATTGATTATGAAATTGTACCCTTTTACTTTCCAAACCATTGCAACCAAGGTGGTTAAACTATAGATTCTCAACTTAAACCGCTGATTCTGCAATCAATCTGTGATGCAGTTCAAGATGGGTTACAATGATAGTCATATCTTTTAGTTTCCACACTTCCATTCGGTTTGGTCTTAATAATCATAAAGATTGTCGCTTAATTCCGCGGCTTTTCTGTTTTTTGTTTATCAAATCTCTTGAAAGTTTCGTCCATGAGTGATTCTGTTGGTCTTTTAGATCTAGAACCTCCTGACTGAAATACCAAAGTTTTCGTCTCGCTGCTAGAGGAATAATACATATATCCTTGTCCTGGCTCAAATGTCATAAATCCCATCCAAAAACCATCACCAAGGTATTCTGCAATACCACCAAAATTGCATTCAATCCTATCACCCACTTCAGCTTCGAAACTTGCAAGGGCATCAGTGATTTCCATTTCCTCAGTGCAGGGGTATCCAATCCAATTCCATCCTGGAATGATAGTGATGACCATTTCATCGAAATTGACAGCTGGTCCCTGTAATTCCACCGAGCAAGTGGCGTTAGTCAAGACCATGTACATCTGCGTGTTGATTATGCCTAACTCATCCAAAGAGCCAAACCAACCAAATCCATCATAATAATCCGTATAATCGTCTACACTCTTTATCTGAAGGCCATTCTCTCCAAGACCAGCCTTCAGCATGTTAAGTAATTCAACGGGATCCCTATCGATATATGTGCTGAACCAGTTCCATCCTTGGACAAATGTATTGACTTGGGTAAAGGTCGAAGACGTAACGCCAAAGATAATTTGGTTTTTCTCCGACATTAGTGTGCCTGTATATCCATAAGGTTCTTGCGGGTTAATATTTGTACTAAATCCAAAAACACGTAATACTTGATTTGCATCTGTGCCAAATGTACGACAAGCAATAGTGCTAAAACCAATATTAGTGTTGTCGTCAACAATTAAAGCAACATTTGACACCCCATCGTATATAAATGGCGTGTCGAAATAGATGGTTGTCCATCCCTGGGATGTCATAGTGAAGCTACCGTTGTACACCAGATCTGCTTCAGTGACTGCAATCCAATCGGAAGTGTTTTCGAATTCAGTCTTGTCAGTATGAACCATGTAAATCGACATGTTACAGATTTGTGAATAACGGGTGTTGAAGAACGACAAACTTAATATTTCATTAGCCATATCACCCATTTCACTTGCAGTGTAAATTTGCTCTGACAAAGAATGATAGCCACAATACGAAGGGAGAAACCTATTAATAAAGGTCGCATCGCCTATGACAATGCCGTCCACTTGACTGAAATTCGCCACATATTCAGCTGACTCGGTCACTGTAAAAACGTAATTTGAAAGGTAAGACACTACCTCTCCGTCTTTTGTCCAGCTGTCAAACACATAGCCTTCGTTGGCCGTGGCGGACAAGGTGCAGATGTTATTGAAATCAAACGCTCCTCCTCCTGTTATTGTTCCCCCTTCTGCAATATTGGTCGTAACATAAATAATCGGAAGCAATGTGAAACGAGCCAGCAGATTACGATCAGCTAGTACGAGGAAGGAGTAATCGGCGTCTGATGAAACTATTTCTCCGTCTTCTTCCCAATACAAAAAATTATAACCTTCATTGGGAACCGCAGACAAAGTTATCAAAGTGCCACTTTCATAAGTGCCTGAACCATAAACAACACCGCCTTCCACAGGGTCGGAGATGGCGGAAATAAAATGAGGTGTATAAGCTGATTCACAATCTAGGGTAAAATCATAATGAAAACTGGAACTGAGGTTTTCGCCATGATATATCAGTGCGCCGTTCCCAAATCTAACATCAAAAGAACAACCATTTGAAGTTGAACTAGATATCCAACTTAATGAGATAGTATTTCCTGTTTTGACGGAACGTGAATAAGAATCAGTTAATCCATAATTCAAAGTCATTCTTTCGGCAATTCCATTGCCATAATCTATGACCAAATAATTTCCATTCCATCCGTCTCCATAAGAATCGTACAAATCGAAAATGATATCACAAACAGACCCTTCTTCGACAAAGTTTGCTACCAGATTTCTGTTGTTAGTCACGGTAAAGGAATATGACGGCTCAGTAGAAACTATCACTCCATTTTCACTCCAAGAGTTGAATATATAACCATTAGCTGGTACTGCAGTCACGTTGCAATGATCGCAGCAGTCAAAAATACCAGAACCATAAACTTGCCCTCCATTGTAAGGGCTTTTCGATGCAGTCACTTGATAGGTTGTTCCCTGAGTACAATTCGGATGGATATTGATAATGGCTTCATTGTTACTATTGTACGAATTTCCTACAACATTCAAAGCACCCAAGGCAAAGTAGCCATTATGATTGCCGTTCCAGCCCCAATTGAAATGGAACAAATTATTGGAGTCGTAACCATCACAAACAAAAGCATGACCGCCATTGTTTCCAGTGCCACTATAGAGAACCGGACGTCCCAAGTTTAGACTACTCTTCATCATATTCAGCCATTCCACATCATTATAATTATATCTAGAAACTTCAGATAAATCATTAGAATAACCGAAATAGTTCAATAATGAAGGAGCAACCTTTGAGAACAACGCTCCAGATACACTAGGACCATAATTCATGTCGACTGCCACGCCACATTGCCACACCAACGTTGCCACGGCATTGATCTCAGTAGATGTTGATGCATTTGACAGATTATTGGGCATGTGTGCCCAGTCGTATGTAGTAGTACCAAAATTAGCTGTCTGGGTAGGATAATTTGTCGGCTTATATGTGTGTGATCCCATACCTATTGATGGATAACCCCAATAGTGCAAAACCTGGGCCATAGAAGTGGCGACACAACCCACTTTGACGTGTCCACAAGCTCCATTTGAATCTACCGGGCAAAAATTGTTGTAATGACACCCCTGGCCCCATGTGTCCGATAATAAAGGTTCAACCCCTGCATATCTTTGCTCAATGAGGTAACCCGTTGTCTGTACCATTTCCCACTGGAGTATTCTGGTCGAATCTGCTTCAATATGATTCTCTATACAGAATTGAATTTGTTCAACAAAATCATGTAAATAGGCCTGCAATTGGGCGGGAATATCCTCTACATCAAACTGACCCTCTTCGGAATAGCCTAATATAGGTGTGGCACGATCATCGGCTGAAACAATGACAAAGCCATTAGGTGTGTTGAAAACATAAAAGGCAGCATCATCACAAGAGATATTGTAGGTGTCCACAAGCTGAAGTTCTTCAACAACCTGTATGGGCGTTTTCGTGTTGGCGCTCATGAACTTCATCGCCACCTCACGAGCAATCCTCATATCAACTGTATTGGCATTCACTTCAAAAGCAAGGATAAGAAAAAGCAGCAAAAGGGATAATCTTCTTCCCTTTTTTATGATGAAATTTGTTTTTATCTTAATCATATTATAACAAAACCATAATCAATTTAATTTGACTGATAAAAAAGCATGCAAAAATAAAAAAAATAATTTTGTCAACATATTATGCTGCAATTATACTCAATGATGAAAAACTATCTACGAAGCTCAAGCTCCACTTTCCCATCATCTACTTTAAAACTTTTTTTTCTAAATAGTGAAAAAAGATGATTCATCTATTTTGTAATTTTCCAATAAATCACTATTTTTGCAACTTCATTTTTTGAACGAAAGAATATCAGTTAAATCACTAATAATCAATTAAGAAAATGACAAAGTACGTTTACACCTTTGGCGGAAAGACCGCTGAAGGCAATGCTTCGATGAAGAACGAGCTGGGCGGCAAGGGTGCTAACCTCGCCGAAATGTGCTTGCTCAAGCTGCCTGTACCTGCTGGCTTGACCATCACAACGGAATGCTGCACAGCCTATTACCAAAACAATTGCCAACTTCCCGCTGGCCTGATGGACGAAGTCCACGCCGGCATGAAGAACATGGAGAACATCATGGGCATGAAATACGGCGACCCCGAGAACCCGCTGCTCGTCAGCTGCCGCTCTGGTGCGCGCAAGTCGATGCCTGGCATGATGGACACCGTGTTGAATATCGGTCTCTGCTCCAAGACCATCCCTGGCTTGATCAAGAAGACCAACAACCCCCGCTTCGTGTATGACAGCTACCGTCGTCTTATCATGATGTACGCCGACGTCGTCATGGAAAAGGCCGAGGGCATCGAACCCGCCGACGGCAAGAGCATCCGCAAGCAACTCGACGACATGCTCGACGCCTACAAGGAGAAGATGGGCTACAAGAGCGACACCGAGCTGAAAGCCGAAGAGCTCCAGCAACTCGCTGAGGACTTCAAGGTCCGTATTAAGGAAGTGCTGGGTACTGAGTTCCCGGACGACGCTGAAGCCCAACTCGAAGGCGGCATCAAGGCCGTGTTCAAGAGCTGGAACGGTAAGAAGGCCATCTCCTACCGTCGCATCGAGGGTATCCCGGACGACTGGGGCACTGCCGTCAACGTGCAGACCATGGTGTTCGG
This sequence comes from uncultured Bacteroidales bacterium, assembly GCA_946187645.1. GTDB lineage: Bacteria > Bacteroidota > Bacteroidia > Bacteroidales > F082 > Limimorpha. Next base: position 36,385 of record CAMHRP010000033.1, read on the forward strand.
CAACATGGGCGAAGGCTCCGCTACCGGTGTGGCATTCACCCGTAACCCCGCCACTGGCGACAACCAGTTCTACGGCGAATGGCTGATCAACGCCCAAGGTGAAGACGTGGTGGCTGGTATCCGTACCCCCAACCCGCTGAACGACGACACCAAGAACGAGCAGAACAAGCACATGCACTCGATGCAGGAGCTGATGCCCGAAACCTATAAGGAACTCTGCGAAGTGCGCCGCATCCTTGAAGAGAACTATCACGACATGCTCGACATCGAGTTCACCATCCAAGACGGTAAGCTCTACATGCTGCAGTGCCGCGTCGGTAAGCGCACTGGCGTTGCCGCTCTGACCATGGCCCTCGACATGCTGAAGGAAGGCCTCATCGACGAGAAGGAAGTCGTCATGCGCCTCACCCCCGAGCAACTCGACGAGCTGCTCCACCCCATCCTCGACGCTGCTGACGAGAAGAAGCACACCGTCATCGCCAAGGGTCTGCCCGCAGGTCCTGGTGGCGCTGTCGGTCGCATCGCCCTCACCAGCGAGAAAGCCAAGGAATACCGTGCCGCTAAGGTGGCCAACATCCTGGTCCGTGAGGAAACCAACCCCGAAGACGTCGAAGGCATGCGTGCCGCCGACGGTATCCTGACCGCCCGTGGCGGTATGACCTCACACGCCGCCCTCGTGGCCCGTGGCTGGGGCAAGTGCTGCATCGTGGGCTGCGACGCCGTGAAGATTGACCTCGAGAAGGGCATCGTGAAGATCGGTGACAAGCAGTTCAAGGAAGGCGACGTCATCAGCCTGAATGGCTCCAAGGGTTGGGTCTATGCCGAACCCGTCGGTATGATCAACGCCACTGAGAACCCGTTGTTCCAGCAGTTCATGGCTTTGGTCGACAAGTACCGCAAGATGGGTGTCCGTACCAACGCCGACAACCCGGAAGATGCCCAGAACGCCGTCAACTTCGGCGCCGAAGGTATCGGCCTGTTCCGTATCGAGCACATGTTCTACGGCAAGAACAGCGAAGAGCCGCTGGCCAAGCTGCGTAACATGATCCTGGCCAACACCACCGAAGAGCGCGTGGCTGCCTTGGCTGAACTTGAGCCTTACATCAAGAACGCTGCCAAGGGCACGCTGAAGGTCTTGAACGGCAAGCCGTTGACCTTCCGTCTGATGGACCCGCCCTTGCATGAGTTCGTTCCTCATACCGAAGAGAAGCAGAAGGCCCTCGCCAAGGAGCGTGGCATCACCTTCGAAGAGATCAAGAAGCGCATCGACGCCCTCAACGAAGTCAACCCGATGATGGGTCTGCGTGGCGTCCGCCTCGGCATCGTCTATCCCGAGATCACCGAGACCCAGTTCCGCGCCCTGTTCCAGGCCACCGCTGAACTGATGACCGAGGGCTTCGACCCACATCTGGAGATCATGGTCCCGCTGACCATCAACGTCAAGGAGCTTGAGCACCAGAAGGCCATCGCCAACCGCGTGAAGGCCGAAGTGGAAGCCAAGTTCGGTGTCAAGATCAACTACATGTACGGCACCATGATTGAGATTCCTCGTGCTACTTTAGTGGCCGACCAGATCGCCAGCGTCGCCGAGTTCTTCAGCTTCGGCACCAACGACCTCACCCAGATGACCTTCGGCTTCAGCCGCGACGACGTCAACGCCATCGTGAAGGACTACATCGAAGAGAAGATCATCCCTGCCGACCCATTCAACACCCTCGACCAAGAAGGTGTCGGTCAACTCGTCAAATTGGGTGTGCAGCGTGGCCGTAGCCAGCGCACCAACCTGAAGTGTGGCGTCTGCGGTGAGCACGGTGGTGACCCCGCTTCGGTCCACTTCTTCTACAAGGCTGGCTTGAACTATGTGAGCTGCTCTCCGTTCCGCGTGCCCGTCGCACGTCTGGCTGCTGCTCAGGCCGCTATTGAGGAAGA
>CAMHRP010000034.1:0-37741 GCA_946187645.1 uncultured Bacteroidales bacterium
TCATCAAGATGCGCGCCCCGCGCATGGTGAACAAGACCGAAAAGATCATGTTCCCTGTCGTCGGCCTCATCCTGACCACCTTCATCAGCCCCACGGCCCTGCCGCTGTTGGGTATGCTGTTCTTCGGCAATATCATTAAGGAATCGGGCGTGGTGAAGCGTTTGCAAAACACCGCCTCCAATCCTTTGATTGACATCGTGACCATGATTCTGGGTCTCACGGTGGGTGCTTCAACGCAAGCCTCCGTGTTCCTGACTATGAGCTCCATTGAGATCTTCGTCCTCGGTGCCCTTTCGTTCTGCGTGGCCACCGCTGGCGGTTTGCTCGGTGCCAAGTTCATGAACCTCTTCTTGAAAGAGAAGATCAACCCGATGATTGGTGCCGCTGGCGTTTCGGCTGTGCCAGACAGTGCCCGCGTCGTCGAAGTGGAAGGTCAGAAATACGACCCGTCGAACCACCTGCTCATGCACGCCATGGCCCCCAACGTCTCCGGCGTTATTGGCTCAGCCGTTGCAGCTGGTGTGATGATGTCGTTCCTGATGATGTAATACCATATTAATAATAAAGGACACAAAAATGAACAAAAAAACGTTTTTTCTCGTGGCAATGTTAGCCCTATTGGTGGGCAGTGCCAAGGCGCAATGGTTCGATTTCTCGAACAACCAACGTGCCTCTATCGGTTTAAACTTAGGGTGTGTTGGCTATGACCTCAACGGCAGTGGCATCAACAAGGAGTACGCTGGCTTCGGCATCGGCGCCAACTTCTCTTTTGCTGGCCTATATCTCGACTTCATCTATCAGAACCCTGAGCACCGCTGGGACAGAAAGATTACTTTTAATGAGTATCCCGACCACACAGCCCTCACCATCAATGTTGGTTATCAGATTCCAGTGCTTCCGTGGCTCTTTCTGACCCCGGTGATAGGTTACAGCAACGAGACTTGGGGAAGAACCATCGGCAACTCCATCGGGGTGGATTCGGAAGATCACCGCATCTATCACGACTATGAGCGCGATGGCATCAATAACCACTTCAACTATGGAGCGGGACTGATGGTCAGGCCCATCGAGTTCCTCGAAATCGGTGCCATGGCCACAAGCCATGCCATCTATGGAACCATTAGCTTTTCAAGCAATTTCAAAAAATGACCCCATTAAATCATCGTATAATTAACTAAATCAATTAACTAAATTCAAAGAATCATGAAAAAATTCAGACTGTTACTGATTTGCGGTTTCGCCGTTTTGTTCATGGCAAGCTGCAACACTTACCGCCACAGCATGAAGAGTCCCGAAGCTTATGTTGAGTATCATGCTGAAGACTTCACCCTCTCTGATCAAGTGACTGGTGAAGCCACCGTCGTCCGTGTGATCGGCATCGACTGGCAACACCTCTTCGGCACTGAGGAAATCGGTACGACTTCTGACTTTGGCACAGTTATTCCTTACGTCGGAATAGCTATTCCTTCAGGTGCTAACTATGCTCTGTTTGACCTGATGCAAAAGAACCCGGGCTATGATGTAGTGGTCTATCCACAAGTGGAATCCCACCGTCACGCTCCGGTACTTGGCACTGACATCTACTCAAAGACCACCTATAAGGTGACCGCTCGTTTGGGTAAATTGAAGAAGAAATAATCGTTCCTATTCACTCAAATGAACTTTTGGGGTAATGGAAGGCCGCTCAATGAGCGGCTTTCTTTTTTTGTGTAGTTTTACCGAAAAACCTTATTTTTGCGCGTTTTATCACCCTAATTCCGAAAAAATGAAAAAGATTTACTTGATTATCCTTTTGATGTCGGCTTCGTTGATGCTTCAAGCCCAAAACGATACCATTCGTCCTCCCCGTCTCAAAGTGGGCGTGGTGTTAGGTGGAGGAGGTGCCAAAGGAGCATCCCATATTGGTGTATTGAAATACCTAGAGGAAATGGGTATTCCCGTTGATTATGTGGCGGGCACCAGCATGGGCTCCATCATCGGCGGCCTCTACGCCATGGGCTACGAACCCAACGAGATGACGCGACTCATTTCGAACATCCAGTGGAACGAAATGATCGGCAACAAAATCGACCGCACCTACCTCTCCAAGGACATGCGCGAACGGCGAAGCACCAACGTGCTCAACATCCCGTTTGGCGACGGCTCGCTTCGCAAGCAAGCCGAAAAAGGCAACCTGCTCAGCCAACTGCCGAGTGCCTACGTCAACAACAGCTCGTTGATCAACCTGTTCAACGACCTTTGCGTGGGCTACCAGGAAGAGATGGACTTCGACGACATGCCTATTCCTTTCGCTTGTGTGGCCACCGACCTCATCACCGGGAAGGAAGTCGTTTTGCGTCATGGCGTCGTGCCTACGGCCATGCGTGCCAGCATGGCCATCCCAGGCGTGTTTGCCCCTGTCGAGATGGGCGACTGCGTCCTCGTCGACGGCGGCTTGGTCAACAATTTCCCCGCCGACGTGCTCAAGGAGATGGGAGCCGACATCATCATCGGCGTTGAGGTGACAAGCGAGAAAGGCATCACGGCCAACGACCTGAAGTCGCTGCCCCAAGTGATGGGTCGCCTGCTCATCAACACCACGAGCGCCAAACGCAAGGAGAACCGCGAGCTTTGCGACATCCGCATCGTGCCCGACATCACGGGCTTTGGAATGCTCAGCTTCACACCCGAAGCCATCGACACCTTGGTCAACCGAGGCTACCAGCAGGCCGAAAAATACCACGACAAGCTGTTGGCCATCAAGCAAAGGCTCGATGCGGCCAATGGGACTTCCGTCGGCAAACAGCTTCATGCCCCCAAGGCTCTCAACCTCATGCAGGACTCGGTGTTTATCAGTTCCATCAAAATCGAAGGCATTAGTGGCCGCGAAAGCCGCTGGCTCATCCGCAAAGGCGACCTGAAAGCCGGAAGATTCTACTCCAATGCCGACATCGAACAGAAGATGAGCATCTTCCGTGGCACGGGCAGCTTCGACGAGATCACCTACACCGTCAAGGAAAACGACTCGCTGCACTTACAAGGGCCAACCTCAAACGACTACGACCTCACCGTCAACGTGAAACGCTCTGCGCCCCATGTGATGGGCCTCGGCCTGCGCTACGACACCGAGGAAGGCGCCGCCTTGCTGCTCGGCATCAACTTCAACGAAAAACGTTTTGGCGCATCGAAATTCGGCCTTCAAGCCAAACTCAGCTACAACCCCAAACTCAGCCTCTACTACACCTACTCGCGCTCGTCGCTCGCCAATTTCAATGTGACCGCCGACTACAGGGACGAGCATTTCCGCACAAGAGGCTACCTCGACAAGTATATCAACCTGCACTACCTGCAAATGAAAGCCAGCGCCAGCATTTCGGAGTTCCACCTGCTCAATTTCAGCACCAACGTGGGGGTGTCGTTCATCTATACGACCTACGACAAATCCTCCTTCGAGGCAAGCACCTTCGACGAGTACTATTTCAAGGATAACACGCTATTGGCTCCTTTCGTCAGGATGCAATACGACAATCTGGACGACCCCTATTTCGCCAATCACGGCATCTTGGCCAACCTGAGCAGCAACTATTACTACCTGACTTCCACCAAAGAGAAGTATTTCGACATCAACTACACCTTCCAAGCCTACATCACGCCTGCCAACGGACGGTTCAGCATCATCCCGCAGGTGTATGGCCGCTATATCGGCAGCATCGTCAGCAATGCGTCGTTGGTCCAATACTACAATTTAAGGAATGTTGGCGGAGGCGAAATCGCGGGGCGCCACTTCGAAAACCAAATGCCCTTCATCGGCTTGACCAGCGTCGAGGACGGCTTGGACGAGAGCAACGTCAGCATCCTGCGTTTGGACTTGCGCTACAACTTCTACGGCAAGCACTACCTGACAGCGATGTATAACACCTCGGTGCCGTGGGGCATGTTGGGTACTGGTGGCATGTCGTTTTCCGACATTTTCAATTTCATGACCCACGGTGCCGGGCTGAAGTATTCCTACAACAGCATTCTGGGGCCCATTTCACTCACCGCCCATTGGTCCAACTATGCCGAGAAAAGCCGTTTCGGAGGCTATTTCTCGTTCGGCTATACGTTTTGATTAGGTAGGAGTTGTTCGATTGGGGGATGTTCAATAATAGGGCTGTCACAGTGTGGCAGCCCTATTGTATGTCAGTGTTTCACAACAAATTTCATTGTCTTTTCATTGGCCTTGACGAAATATATGCCGTTTTCGTAACCAGCCGTGCTGATGCGGAGCTCGCTTCCGTTGGCCTCAAATTCGTCCATCACCTGCCCGAGCGTGTTGTAGACGCGCACCGTGCCGAGGCTTTCGCCCTTGAGGGTCACGAAGTCGTTGGCAGGGTTGGGGAAGAGGCAACAAAGATTTGATGGAGATTCTTCCATGCCCACATTCTCTTCATAAATAATGGCTATTTCATAGTCACCGATTGTGGTAATAAGACGCATCGTTCCCATATACAAACCATTCTCTCCCATTCCATAGGCAGACACATAAACATGTAAACTATCTGAAGGGGCGATAAATAAACCAGCAATATCATTTCCATAATATGGATCATCGCCTTCATGACATTGGATTGTGAATTCTTCAGAAGTGTATTCCATAATCTGTACTGCTTCAAAACTCATGTTAGTTATGGTGATTTCACCAGGCACAGTATAACATCCTTCATTAACAATATAAACCGTATCGGTACTCATAACCAGTTCTCCAGTTGTTGGGCAGTCGTGCTGCTCGATGCCTTCACCCGTCAGTGCATCAACGATGGTTTGTATGCTAGTGATGGGATAGATGTCGGGGATGACGATTTCGTGGTTGGGGTTGATGAGCATCACGGTGGGATAGAAGCCCACAGGGATGCTTTGCACGAAGCTGTTGGCACCACCGTCGCGGCTGATGGTGGGATACTCCACGCCATATTGCTCAGCCCAAGCGCGGGCGGCATCATTGTAGCCGTTGGGTGTCACTTCCATATAGTACACATCATGGGCATTACAGCCGAAGAGGTGATAGGATTCCGTCATGTAAGGCATGAAGTTGTAAATGTCGTCCACCAAGAAGAAGTGGATGAGCACATGTTGGCCAGCATCGAGGATGTCATAAAGATGGATCTCGTTGCCGTCGATGTCGGTGCCAGTGAAGTCGGGGATGATGTCGTAGGTGGGGCCGCTAGGCGTTGTGGTGACAGGCACTTGCACGACCTCGCCGAGGTTGCCGTCGATGTCGGCAGGCACAGCATAGATGACGTATTCTGTGTCGGGCATCAGGTCGGTGAAGGTGTTCGACATTTCGCCCGATCCAGGGATGCCATAGGTCCAGAGGTATTCGGGCAAGTCGAGGCCGGCAATGCCCATCCATTCCTGGATTTCGGCTTCGGTGGCCATCATATAGCCGTATGAGGCGCAATCCTCATTGGGCGTGAAGGTGGCCGTCACCTCGGTTTCCAGCACTTGGTCGATGGTGATGCTCACTTGTGGGTTGTAACTCGGCGTGTTGCAGTCGTGTTGTTGCAGGCCGAGGCCTTCCAAAGTAGTGATGATGGTCTGGGCATTGTTGATGGGCCACAGGTCTTGGATGACGATGGAATGGTCAGGTGCGATGACGATGAGGGTAGGATAGGCGGGAATTTGGTATTGGTTGCAGATACCCGTACCGCCAGCGGCGCCGCTGATGGTGGGGTATTCCACGCCGTAGGTGTTTACCCAGTTGAGGCAAGCCGCATCGCTGTCGCCTGTAGCGATTTCCATGTAGAACACGTCGTGCATGTTGCAACCCATAGCGTAGTAGGATTCGACAACCTTCGGGGTGGCCTGCTGGCAGGGACCGCAAGTGGTGAAGAAGAAGTCGATGAGCACGTATTGTCCGCCGTCGAGGATGTCGAACAAGTGGACTTCTGTGCCGTGGACGTCAGTAGCCGTAAAGTCAACGGCTTGTGTCAAAGGACACTGCGCTTTCAGGCCAAAACCGATGGCCAGCGCGAGTAGAAGGGTAATCAGTTTTTTCATAAGCGATAATTTTAATGGTTTGAATGTGCAAAGATAGCAATAAATTCAGAATTCAGAATGTTGAATACAAAATTGTGAGACACATTATTGGACTTTGCTCCAATTCTGCATTTATAATTCATCATTCTGCATTAATTATCCCTATAATCCTTCTTCTTCTCATATTTCAAGTCCTTCAAGGCTTGCGCTTTCACATTGATGGTGAAGTTCCAGCTCTTGTAGCTGCCGATAGGAATCCAGTTGAAGCGCATCTCCCAACAGTGCAGGTCGCGGTAGACACTGAGGTTGGTGTATGAAATCTTGTTGTTGACGAAGTCCCAACCCGTTGAGAAAGTGACTTTCCATTTTGGTGTGATGCTGATGTCGCCGTTGAGGCCGATGGTGTGTACGTATGTGTTCGTAGCGATGCCCATGAAGGCAGCATAAGCAATAGATGTTGTGTAGGTGAGGTTGTAGCTAACTGAGAGCGACCAAGGCGTGGTCCAGTCGATATAAGCGTTGGGATTTCCCAAGATTTCGTTTAGTTCATCAGGGTCGAATAGGCCGGAGTTTCGAGCATTTTCGTTGATTTCGTTGCGAAGGTCTTGGCTGCTTTTCTCACCTTTCAGTTTCTTGAGGTCGTTTTGGTTGAAGGAATAGCTCATGCTGAAGCGCCACGAAGAATTGGTCTTGCGGAACAGCCGCCCGTTGTCGACAATCTCGAAACGGTTGATGCGGTGTCCTAACGAGTCGGCAGCATAGGGATCCCACGAACTGCTATAGTTGATGCCCAGTTTCTTAAATAAGGTGGTGCGCCCGCTGACCGATATGGGAGAGAAGTTTAAAGAATCTTTGGTGATATCATAATTGCCCGAGATAGAGAATGATTCTAAAATTGGGATTTTCTTGATTCCCGTGATAGTGTCGGCACTTGACGGCACCTTGATTTCCAGATTGTTGCCAAAGCTGTAAGTAAGCAATCCTTGTTGGTTTTGCGAGGGCGTGCCAAAGAGGGCGTTGCCGAACTTGTTGTAAGTCTGCTCGTTGCCTTCTCCATCAATGTAGGAATCGTAAACACCCCATTTCGGGTCACTGAAGTCGGGACGGTAAGTGAATCCGATGGTTGGTGTGAAAACGTGACGGATGGCACGGATGGGGCCGTTTGCGAAGTTGACCATACCATAGATTTTCGTGGTAAGGTTTGTACTCGCATTGAAGTCTACTAAGTTGCGGAAGCCATGAATGGTGTCGGTCTGTACGTGTCCAGTCGAGTCGCTATCGCTTACCCATTGCTGTACGGTATGCTTGAAATACATGTAGTCGTTGAAGGTCAATGAGTTGGTCCAAGAGAAGTGCTTGAACAGTTTGATGGTTGCGCTGATAGGAATCCTATGCGAAATACCTGTGTGCACGTGTTCACGGAAAAAGTACTTGGCCCACTCGCCAAAATTATCTGTAATACCCTGGAAAAGCACTGAGTCCACACCGTTGATGTAAGCCTTGCCGTTCATCGTATAGCTCGTACTCAGGCTTTGGTACCAGCGTTTTTTGCCCGCTTTTCCTACATTTTTCAAAGGATAAAAGGTGTTGACAGTCAAGGTGAGTTCAGGCAGAGATGCGGTGACTTGGTGTGTCAGTGTGTTTTGGCTGTGGCTGCCATTGAGGGTAAGATAGACCTTGCCGCCGAAATTGGTTTGGTAGGCGACGCTCGATTTAAAAGTGTTGCTCAGCTGGTCGTTGACGGTTTGGGCGTTGTACTTGTTGAAGTTGGAGCTGACAATATTCACGTCGGCTGAGAAATTGCGCCGCGGATGCGACTTCGGGTCTTGCTTATGGGTCCAATGGATTTTGAAGTCGGTGCTTTCCTGATAGTCGGCAGCGCCTTTTGTGCCTATCTTGTTGACGGCGAAGCCCAAAGCCATTGAGCCGTTGAATCTGTAGCGTTTGTTGTAGCGGAAAGTTGGCTTGACGCCCCATGAGCCTCGGGTGTAGATGTCGCCTAGCACTTGAAGGTCGTAATAGTCGTTGATGGCCCAGTAATAACCACCATTTTCAAGATAAAAACCTCGGTTGGCCGACTCACCATAAGTAGGGATAATGAGACCCGACTTTTTGCCTTTTGTGTTGGGAATCATGGCAAAAGGCAGCGCCAAAGGCAGAGGTATGTCGGAGATGGTCATATAGATGGGCCCGGTGACTATTTTGTCATCGGGGATGACTTTGGCTTTGGTGAATTTGAATTGATAGTGTGGGTTCTCTTTGAGGTCGCAGGTGGTATAGCCGCCTGATCGGATATTGATACTGTTGTCATCCATGCGTTTGACGCGCTGGCCATGCAGATAACCACCGCTTTCCTCCGTCCACACTTTGGTAATAATGCCTTTCTTGGTCCTGAAGTTGTAGAGCATCTCTTCGGCCTCAAAAGTGGACTCGCCTTGGGTGAATACGGGACGGCCGCGCGTTTTCCCGATTGAGTCGACAGTGCCTCGGGCTTTGCAGGTGTTGGTCTCAAGGTCGAATTCAAGATAATCGGCTTTGAGGGTGATATCGTCGTATTTAGCTTCAGCTTGGCCGAAGTAGTAAATTTTCTTTTGGCTCATGTCGCGATAGACTGAATCGGAGGCAGAGCAGATGACTTGCGTTTCGATGGCCGAATTGGAGCGTGGCCGCGTGATATGTTTGGTTGTTTTTTTCAAAGTGTCATGGCGGTGCGAATCTATTTTGAGGGTGTCTGATAATGATGACAGTGAATCGAAAGGCACAAGGCTGTCTATTGGAGGCGCCAAAGTAGTGTCGTTGATAAATGCTGGAATTGTGTCAGATTGGACAGAATCCAATACTAGAACAAGTGTGTCAATGATGCGTTCGGGCAAAATGACCGTATCTGAAATTTGAAGTTCAAAATCGTGCTTATCTTTCTCTAAATGAGAGGTCTGCTTGCATCCGCAAAGCATTGCGAACAGCACCGTCAGAAAATAAAAGACAGGCTTGGGAAAAAAAATATTATGTGTTTTGTGTTTTATCAAGACAAAAACGATTATTTTTGTGCGGTCAAATGCGCTGCAAAGATAGTTTTTCTTTGCGCATAAATAAACGAACTCACTATGATACAACGAAAGTTTTTCCAATTTGGTGTTTTAGTCTTGTTTTTTCTGATGCCATTTTGTTCCTTTGCGCAAAAGGGCGAGAAGATACAAACTATTGTCATTGATGCAGGTCATGGCGGTAAAGACGCTGGTGCTTTGGGCAGATTGTCCACCGAGAAATCCATCAATTTGTCTGTAGCCTTGAAATTCGGTGCCTATATTGAAGAAAATTTGCCAGACGTAAAAGTAATCTACACACGAACAACAGACAAGTTCGTCGAGTTAAGTGAACGTGCTGCTATTGCTAATTATAATAAGGCTGACGTGTTCATTTCCATCCATTGTAATTCTACCGAAGGTATCACTACAGCAGACGGTGCAGAGACTTATGTGATGGGTGAATCGAAGAACGAGGCTAATATGAATGTGGCAAAGAAGGAGAATGCAGTTATCTTATTGGAAGACAATACAAAAGCCTACGGTAATTTCGATCCCAATAGCACAGAGGCCTACATCATTTTTTCAATGACGCAGAGCCTTTATCAAAACCAAAGCCTTTCTCTTGCCGATAAAGTGCAGAAACAGTTTGCTAATAAAGTAGGACGGCATAATAGAGGTGTGCAACAGGCAGGTTTCCTTGTGCTTTGGAAGACTTCGATGCCGAGCATTTTGGTGGAGTTGGGTTTCATCAATAATATGAAGGAAGAACAGTTCCTCAAATCAGAGACGGGGCAGACGCAGATGGCTTTAGCTTTGTATCGTGCATTTGAAGAATACAAGCGTGAGTTTGAATCCGAAAACCATGTTGCCAAAAAGTCCGAAACCACAGATAAACCTAAAGCTACGGAAAAGCCAAAAGCTGCTGATAAACCTGTGGCCACCGAAAAACCAAAAACTACCGACAAACCTGTGGTCACCGAAAAGCCCAAAGTTGCTGACAAACCTGTGGTCACAGATAAACCTACCACTACAGACAAGACTGAATCTACTGATAAGCCTGTTGCGGTCAGTGGCGATACTTATTTTGCTGTACAGTTTTCCACTTTGAAAAGAAAGATTTCTGTCACCGACAAGGCATTCAAAGGTATAAAGGAAGTGGAAGTATATGAATCCAACGGTGCATACCGATACGTTTCAGGCCATTTTCAGACCAAATCAGAAGCTGTGGCGCGTCTGACAGAGGTACGCAATTTAGGTTTCACAGATGCCTTCATCATCGCTTTCAAGGACGGTAAGCGGGTAAGCGTAAAAGAAGCAGAGGAAGCCACAAAGTAGTGGCATTGTTGAATGTTAAAGACAAAAACGCGGCCTGAAACTCATCAAGCCGCGTTTTTGTTTGCAGTAAGGAAGGAGATGATTTATTCCACTACCACTAAATAATAGTTTTTCTTTCCCTTCTGCACGAGTATGTACTTGCCGTCGATAAGGTCGGCTGTGGTCATAACCTTGTCCAAAGCGACCTTTTCCTTGTTGACACTCACGCCATTGGCTTGGGTCATCTTGCGGGCCTCGCCTTTTGAGGGGAAGATTTGCGTGTTGACGGCCATGAAGTCGACAATCGGGATGCCGGCTTCGAGGTCGGTTCGTGCGATATGCTCTTGCGGCACGCCGTCGAAGATGTCCAAAAAAGTCTGCTCATCAAGCTTCTCTAAACCTTCCTTGGTCGACTTGCCGAAGAGGATGTTGGAGGCTTCGATGGCGGCATCCAAGGCTTCCTGTGAGTGTACCAACACGGTGACTTCCTGAGCCAAACGCTTTTGCAGCACGCGCATGCCTGGGTCTTTCTTGTGCTCTTCGATAAGGGTGTCGATGGTCTCTTTATCCAGCGAGGTGAAAATCTTAATATATTTCTCGGCGTCCTCGTCGCTAACGTTGAGCCAGAACTGATAGAACTTGTAAGGTGTGGTGCGCTGTGGGTCGAGCCAGATGTTGCCGCTCTCGGTCTTACCGAACTTCTTTCCATCGGCTTTGGTGATGAGCGGGCAAGTCAAGGCAAAGGCTTCGTTTTCAAAGCCTAAGGTGCGGCGAATCAATTCCGTGCCCGTAGTGATGTTGCCCCATTGGTCGTTGCCACCCAGCTGCAGTTTGCAGTTCTTGTGCTGGTAGAGCCAAAGGAAATCGTAGCCTTGCAGAAGCTGGTAGGTGAACTCGGTAAAGCTGAGGCCGTCGCGGGCGGTGCCATTGAGGCGTTGCTGTACGCTGTCCTTGGCCATCATGTAGTTCACGGTGATGTGCTTGCCTACCTCACGGGCGAAGTCGAGGAAGGTGAAGTCCTTCATCCAGTCGTAGTTGTTCACCATCTCGGCGGCATTGGGCTCCTTCGACTCAAAATCAAGGAACTTGGCTACCTGCTTCTTGATGCACTCTTGGTTGTGACGCAAGGTCTCTTCATTGAGCAAGTTGCGCTCTTGGCTCTTTCCCGAGGGGTCGCCAATCATGCCTGTGGCACCACCCACAAGGATAATGGGCTTGTGGCCACAGTGTTGTAGATGGCGGAGCATCATGATGCCGCAGAGGTGTCCGATATGCAGCGAGTCGGCGGTCGGGTCGGTGCCGAGGTAGGCCGTCACCATTTCTTTCTGGAGGAGTTCTTCCGTTCCTGGCATCATCTGTGCCAGCATTCCGCGCCAGCGGAGTTCTTCAACAAAATTTTTCATCGGGTGCTATGGTTTTTATTTTGGGCGCAAAAATACGAAGTTTTTCAGCTTTTCGGCGAAATAATGACCTGTTCACCGAAAAATATCAAAGAAAGCCTATATATCATTACGGGTTTAGTGGTACCGACAAATAATCCTCAAGCCTTCTGTGCAAGTAGCTTTTTCCTTTTTTTGCATGAAGACGGTTTCTTATTTCTTCAAATTCGTCGCGGATGCCATGATTTAAGGCCCATTGAACGACAAGCTCTGGACCATATGTGCTATCCATGACAATCCAACCTTTATCACTCAACGCCATGTCCCAACCAATTATGTGACAATCAGGACATCTGGATGCCATTGATTTGAGGGTTTCGCATAATTCATTCCATGAGGGAATCTGGAAACCAATCAAAGGCTTTTTAGTATCGGGATGAATGGTGAATGACGAACCGCGTTGCTTGGAGGATGCATGAGTTATTATTCCAGTTTTTTCATCTATTGCAGCTATTACTCCTCTAGCCGCAGCATTAACCACAGCAGAATTTCCCCTTCCCATTTGAAATACTGGCCATTTTGTTTCAATGGCATCTCCAAAGTTCACAGTTATTATTCTTATTATGTTCACTGACTCGGGATGGAATGCAGCTAATCTGTTATCTTGAATTACCAATTCTTCTAACAAAAAACCATCGGAAAATTCAGGCCGTTTGAGAAATTCATGCAAAAGACTTTTGACATTGGCAGATTCCTTTTTTGTGTCAACGATTCTGAATCCCTTTCCATAAAAACTCAAAGGTTTAATGATAAATTTTTCATGTGTTTCTAGAAAATCCATAACTTCATCGTTGATGTTATTATTTCTAACATCATCTTTGGAAATAAGAATAATCTGTCTTTTAAAGAATTCCTTAAAACAGTTATAACAATTCCATTTGTTGATTAGAATATCAATGTATCGTTTATCATTGACCTGGAAATAGAGATCTACTTCCTCCCATCTTGGCACAAACATTTTTTTCTCCCTTTCACTTTTATTATCAAGACTCATTTCATAGAAATCGGAGTGATGGACTCCTCTCCATAGCCAGTATTTTCTCATCTCCTTTTTTATTGACGCTATTTCTTTGTTTTCCAGAGTATAGTTTTTCTGAACATAATCGTCAAGTCTTTTATCGCTGTAATTATTCCTCCAACAATAATACAAGTACCACATCGGATTGACTTTCCTGACATATTTCCTGATAAATTTATCCAAATAGCTTTCCATATTGTAAATCTCCTTTATTATGCTTAGATTCTGTTTTTATACTTAGATTCAGCGTTGTATATTGATGCAAAAATACGGCAAATCAAGGAATATTGATGTGTCTGGCGAAAATATACCTTTATTTTTTTCAATACCTCACAAATTTTTCGCAACTTTGCAGCGAATTATTAGTGGCCATGAGCCAATTTAATCTTTGAATCTTTAATTTTGAATTTTAAATCTTAAATACACATTCATGAAAAGAGACGAAAAAATCTTTGATCTGATTCGCCAAGAGAAAGAGCGTCAGATGCACGGAATTGAACTTATCGCTTCGGAGAACTTTGTCAGTGAGCAAGTTCTGGAGGCCATGGGTTCAGTCATGACCAACAAATATGCCGAGGGTTATCCCGGCAAGCGTTACTACGGCGGCTGCCAAATCGTCGACCAAAGCGAGCAAATCGCCATCGACCGCGCCTGCCAGCTGTTCAATGCTACTTTCGCCAACGTGCAGCCCCACTCGGGCGCACAGGCTAACATGGCTGTGATGCAAGCTCTGCTTGAACCCGGCGACACCTTCATGGGTCTCGACCTCTCGCATGGTGGCCACCTTTCACACGGCAGCCCGGTCAATGCTTCTGGTATGCTCTACAAGCCCGTTGCCTACCACGTGGCCAAGGAAACCGGTCGTGTTGACTATGACGAGATGGAGAAGATTGCCCTCGAGTGCAAGCCCAAACTCATCATCGCTGGTGCCTCTGCTTACAGCCGCGACTGGGACTACAAGCGCATGCGCGCCATCGCTGACCAAGTGGGCGCCGTCCTCATGGCCGACGTCAGCCACCCCGCTGGCCTCATCGCCAAGGGCCTGCTGAACGACCCGCTGGAGTACTGCCACATCATCACCACCACGACCCACAAGACCCTCCGTGGTCCCCGTGGCGGCATGATCCTCATCCGTCATGACTTCGAAGACCCGCGCGGCCGCAAGACCCCGAAGGGCGAGACAAAGATGATGTCAGCCCTTATCAACAGCGCCGTGTTCCCGGGCATCCAAGGTGGACCGCTCGAGCATGTCATCGCTTCCAAGGCCGTTGCTTTCGGCGAAGCCCTCAGCGACGAGTACATGGAGTACATCCAGCAGGTGAGAAAGAACGCCGCCTTCATGGCCAGAGCTTTCATGGATAAGGGTTATGATGTCATCAGCGGTGGCACCGACAACCACTCCATGCTCATCGACCTCCGCGGCAAGTTCCCGGAGATCACCGGTAAGATGGTGGAGAACACTCTCGTCCTTGCCGACATCACCGTCAACAAGAACATGGTGCCCTTCGACACCCGCTCACCTTTCCTGACCTCTGGTCTGCGCGTTGGCACGCCCGCCATTACCACCCGTGGTCTGAAACAAGACAAGATGGCTGTCATCGTCGATATGATCGACGACGTCATCAGCGACATCAATCCTGAGACCAAGACCGCTTCGGAGGCCAAGATCAACGCCGTCCGCGCCGAGGTCAACAAGCTGATGAAGGACTATCCGCTCTTCGCTTGGTAAACCTAGCAAAGGCAAGAAAACGTCAAAAAGTCGCTCCATTGGGGCGACTTTTTTTTTCGTGAAATCAGTTTTTTTTCGTTTGCATTATTGAAAAATGCGTAACTTTGCATCCCGTATTTTTAATTCCAAGCACTATGAAAACCACTAAAAAATACGGGTTCGATAACGAAAAATACCTCAAAATCCAGTCAGAACACATTAAGAACCGCATTGCGAAATTCGGTGATAAACTGTATCTCGAATTCGGAGGCAAGCTCTTCGACGACTTCCACGCCAGCCGCGTGCTACCCGGCTTTCAGCCCGACAGTAAACTTAAAATGCTCTCCCAACTGATTGATGTGGCGGAAATCATTATCGTCATCAGCGCCATCGACATTGAGAAGAACAAGGTGCGTGGCGACTTGGGTATCACCTACGATGTGGATGTGCTCCGTCTCCGTGAGGAATTTATGAGTCGTGGTTTCATGGTGAACTCCGTTGTGGTGACCCATTATAATGGTCAGGCCAGCACCGATGCCTATCGTCAACGTCTAGAGCGCATGGGCATCAAGGTGTATTACCATCGTATCATTGAAGGCTATCCCAACAACGTCGCCCTCATTGACTCGGAGGAGGGCTTTGGCCGCAACGATTATGTGGAGACAACACGTCCTTTGGTGGTGGTCACCGCACCTGGTCCGGGCAGCGGCAAGATGGCTGTTTGCTTGAGTCAGCTTTATCACGAAAACAAGCGCGGCATCAAGGCGGGTTATGCCAAGTTTGAGACTTTCCCCGTGTGGAACCTGCCGCTGAAGCACCCCCTCAACGTGGCCTACGAAGCCGCCACCGCCGACCTCAGTGACGTGAATATGATCGACCCATTCCATTTGGAGGCATACGGCAAGACCGCTGTTAATTATAACCGTGACATCGAGATTTTCCCTGTGTTGAATGCCATCTTCGAAAGCATTTACGGTGAGAATCCTTACAAGTCGCCGACCGACATGGGCGTTAACATGGTGGGCTATTGCCTCAGCGATGACGAAGTGTGTTGCGAGGCCTCAAAACAAGAGATTATCCGCAGGTATTATACGGCTTTGTGCAACCTTGCTAAAGGTAAAGGCTCTGAAAACGAGGTGAATAAGATTGCCTTGCTGATGAAGCAAGCACGTATCAGCACCGCCGACCGTAAGACCACTCTTGCTGCGAAAGAGCGTAAGGAGCAGGAAGGTGCTGCCGCGGCTGCCATGGAACTACAGGACGGCACCATTATTACCGCCCACACCAGTCCCTTGTTGGGGCCCAGTGCTGCATTGATTCTGAATGCCACCAAACATCTTGCCGGGATACCGCATGAAGTGAAACTCATTCCTCAGGCTATGATTGAGCCTATCCAAACTACCAAGGTCAACTTCCTGCATGGTAAAAACCCACGCTTGCACACCGATGAGGTTTTAGTGGCCCTCTCAATGCTCAGCCTTTGGGACGAAAACTGCAAAAAAGCCTTGGAATGCCTGCCCCAACTCAAAGGTTGCCAAGTGCATAGCACGGTGATGCTCAGCGAGGTGGACCATAAGATTTTCAAGAAACTGGAAATCGGCTTGACTTGCGACCCTGTGGCAAAAAAGTAATTCAATAGGTTCTTATTGCCCTGACATAGAGTTCCAGTGTCTTTAACGAATCGCCGATAACGATTTGTCCGTTTTGCATTCGAACAGATGCCGCACCACGCGTGCCTGTCTCTGTGCTCGACCAATAGGTTTTGTCCTCCAAAGTTGGATAGCCCAACGAATCGAGGGTGGCATTCACTGCTACTTGATTCATCAGAAGATAACGCATCTCCGTGCTTGATGGAACATACCATTGCCTGCTGCTAATCAACTTATGGGGATAATGCACATGATGCCAGGTGTTTCTCCGGTAGCTCCAACTAATTGTGGGGAAATAATAGAGGTCATAGTTAGCTGTCACGATATTGGTGTTGTTCCATCCATCGTAAGGATTGGTGGCACCCGTCTCACTGAGGATATGTGCTGAATCACACCATGGTAGTTTCGTCTCTTCAAGGCTGACCATCAAACCGTTATAGTCGTTGTAGGTGTAAAACACCACCCCTTCCAGCGTGTCGTTATGGAAATAATCGCCGACTTTATAACTAGGATCGATAAGGGTGGGCAAAGGCATTCCACCATTGGGTATTGGATTGTCAGGTTTATTGCAGGCAACGAGTAATGTGGTAGCCAAAGAAAGGAGAAGAAATGTCTTTTTCATCGCGATGAATTTAAGGCAAAGGTAAGGAAAAAAGATGGAGTAATTGATGGCATAAAAAAAAAGCTTATTTTTGCCCCAAACAAAACCTTTTTCCAATGAAAAAACTTTATCTCATCACTTTACTTAGTCTCATGCTTTGTGCTTCCTGCATGAAAAAGGCGGAAACAGACCCTGAAGTCATCGCCATGCGCGGTCTGGTGAACCGCGTTGTACCTGAGTATTCAGAAAAAATCTTACTTCAACGTCTTGAAAACGACACCATTGATCGTTTCGAAATCGAAATGAAGAGAAAGAAACTCGTCATTCGAGGCAACAACGCCAATAGCATGGCTGTAGGCTTGAACCATTATCTGAAATATTACTGCATGGCGCAATATTCTTGGTTCAAAGAGGAGCCTTTGCAGATTCCTGCCACAATGCCAAAAGTGCCAGCAAGAGTCAGTCTGAGTGCCCGTGTGCCCGACCGTTTCTTCCTCAACTACTGCACTTTCGGTTACACCTTGCCTTGGTGGGATTGGTCCGAATGGGAGCACTTCATCGATTGGATGGCGCTCAATGGCATCAACCTGCCCTTGGCAATCACGGGACAAGAGAGCGTGTGGTATGAGGTGTGGAGCGACTTGGGCCTCACCGATGAGGAAATCCGCAGTTATTTTACAGGTCCGGCGCACCTGCCTTGGCACCGTATGCAAAATATCGACCGTTGGGGCGGACCATTACCTATGTCGTGGCTCGAGAACCAAAAGGAACTACAAAAGAAAATCGTGGCTCGTGAGCGTGAACTGAATATGAAGCCTGTGTTGCCTGGCTTTGCAGGTCATGTACCGCCTTGCATAACAAGACTTTATCCCGACGCACCATTGGCTTCCTTGGGTGATTGGGCTGGTTTTGACAGCATCTGCTGGTGCAAGTTCCTTGACCCGCTCGACCCGCTGTATACGGAGATCCAGAAGAAATTCATTGACAAACAGACCGAGTTCTATGGTACCGACCATATTTATGGCATTGACATCTTCAATGAACTCATTCCGCCGAGTTGGGAACCGGAATACCTTGCTCGCGTGAGTCGTCAGGTCTATGAGTCGCTCGAAGCTGCAGACCCCGAGGCCAAGTGGCTTGAGATGGCGTGGCTGTTCTGGAACGAACGTCAATATTGGGAAGTCGACAACCGCATCGAGGCTTACATCACCTCCATGCCGAAAGACCGACACATCATGCTTGATTACTACTGTGAAAGACAACCCGTGTGGGAACGCACCAACGCCTATTATGGCGTGCCCTACATCTGGTGCTATCTTGGCAACTTCGGTGGAAACTCCATGCTGGCCGGTAACCTCGATACGGTGAATGTCCGCATCGAGCGTGCCTTCGAAAAGGGCGGCGACAACTTCATCGGCATAGGCTCAACTTTGGAGGGCTTTGATTGCAACCCGTTTATGTATGAATACGTCTTTGAGAAAGCATGGGACAATCCGCTCACCCAAGATGTAGACGCATGGGTGCAGCGCCTTGCTGACCAACGTGGCGGCAAAGAAGACTCGAACATGAGGGCCGCCTGGACCCTGTTGGCCGACAGCATATATAATAAGGTGTCGTCGCCAGGCCAGACCGTCCGCATCAACCAGAGGCCGACCATGGGTGACATTGATAAATATCGCCAATATTATGTGGCGCCGACTTACCTGTACAACAATATCATGCTTTTGGATGTGATAGATAAGTTATTGGCCGCCGACTGCACCACGCGCACGCGCCATTTTGATGTTGTCAACATCACGAGGCAGTTGTTGGGTAATTACTTCAGTGACCTTTATGCAGACTATGTAAAGGCTTATCGTGAGGGTGACTATGAGACGCTTCATCAAATCGAGCAAACTATGACCAATATCCTTGACGACACGGACAAGATTTTGGCCACGGAGAGTGCATTCTTGGTTGGTCGTTGGATTCGTGATGCAAGAGCCATTGGCATTACCGACGAAGACAAGGACTACTTTGAGAGCAACGCACGCAATATTATCACCACTTGGGGTGAGGAAGACGCCTTGCTTAACGAATATGCTAGCCGCGCATGGGCGGGTCTCACAGCTACTTATTACGCCTATCGTTGGAAGGAGTTTTTCAAGGACGTGGATGTTGCCATTGAGGCTGGCCAGCCTTTCGATGAAAAAGCTTACCATGAGCGCATTTGCAAGTATGAAGGCCAGTGGTGGCGTGAGCGCCTCGGCAACTTCAGTGCCGAGCCGCAAGGCGATGGCGTGGCCTTGGCCAAGGAGATTGCCGACAAGTATCGTGAAGAACTTGAAGCTCGATACAGAAAATAAAGGAGTCCCGTAGGGACGACAGACCTTAACTAGGGGTTTCAACCCCTGTCAAAACAAACAAATATGAACATCACTGAACAAGATAAGAACTTTATGCGCGAGGCTATCCGCCTCGCCGACGAGAGCGTGAAAAACGGCGGAGGACCTTTTGGGGCGGTCGTCGTGAAAGATGGGGAAATCGTGGCAGGACGCTCTAACAGCGTCACCATCGACAACGACCCCACGGCCCATGCCGAGGTAAACACCATCCGCGAGGCCTGCCGAAAGCTTGGTACCTTCGACCTCTCCGATTGCGTCATCTACACCTCCTGCGAGCCTTGCCCCATGTGCCTCGGCGCCATCTATTGGGCGCATATCAAGCGTATCTATTACGGCAACACGAAAAAGGATGCCGCCGCCATTGACTTCGCCGACGACTTCATCTACAAGGAGTTGGAACAGCATATAACCGAGCGTTCCGTACCGTTCATTCCTTTGCTGCGCGATGAGGCTATTGAGACTTTTCGCGCTTGGGAATCGAAGCAGGATAAGGTGGAATATTGATATTTTTGTAAGATTTGCGGCAGATTTGTTTCCCAAAACAAAAAAAGCAGTAATTTTGCAGCCGCTAACGTAAGCCGCACCACGCTGAGATGAAGACAATGCGTTGACATCGAGGCTCGTGCGGGAATCATCAATCATCTGATCCGGAGGAAATTCAAATGGAAAGGAGAATAGGCACCGTCCTTATTTATGTGGAAAACCGCGAAGCCGCGCCCGAAGTGAACGCGGTGCTGTCGCGTCACGCGGGCATCATCATCTGCCGTCAGGGTTTTCCGCGCGAGCAATACAGTCTGATTTCCGTCATTTTCGAAGGCACCACCGATGAGATAGGTTCCCTCACAGGCCAGTTGGGTCGCATCAAAGGCATCGAGGTGAAGTCGGCGTTATTGAAAGGACGCGAGACTTCGAGACACGAGACGCGAGACAACAGATAGTCCCGCGTCCCGCAGTCCCGTGTCCCGCAGTCAACAACTGACAACTGAACAACTTAAAACTGATAACTGATATGCAATTCCATCCCGAAAAATGTCGTATCCCCGACGAGCCTAACCGCCCGTTCATCTCCTCGGAAGAGATTTGGGACTACATCAACAACACGAAAAGCACTCCCGAGCGCGTGCACGAAATCATCCAAAAGTCGCTCGACAAAAACCGCCTGACGATGGAGGAGACCGCCGTCCTCGTCAACACTACCGACCCCGCGTTGGTGGAAGAGATCAAGGAAGGCGCGCGCGAGCTGAAACGCCGCATCTATGGCAACCGCATCGTGCTGTTCGCCCCGCTGTATGTGGGCAACTACTGCGTCAACAACTGCAAATACTGCGGTTTCCGCTCTTCAAACAAGGAACAGGTGCGCACCACTTTGACCGACGAAGAACTCATCCACAACGTGGAGGCTTTGGAGGACGACGGCCAGAAGCGCCTCATCCTCGTCTATGGTGAGTCGCCGAAATACTCGCCGGAGTACATCGCCCACACCGTGAAGGTGACCTACGCCACCAAGAAAGGCAAGGGCAGCATCCGCCGCGTCAACATCAACGCCGCGCCTTTGGATGTGGAAGGCTTCCGCACCGTGAAAGAGGCGGGCATCGGCACTTACCAGATCTTCCAGGAGACCTATTGCCCTGAGGTGTACAACGACTATCACCCGATTAATACGAAAAAGGGCGACTACAACTACCGTCTGACCGCCATGGACCGTGCCCAGGAAGCCGGCATCGACGATAACGGTTTGGGTATTTTGTTCGGACTCTACGACTGGCGTTACGAGGTGCTGGCCATGATTCGCCACACCAACCACCTTGAGGCTTGCTTCAACGTGGGTCCGCACACCATTTCGTTCCCGCGTATCAAAGACGCTTCGGGACTGAACATCGACAAGAAGTATTTCGTGGATGACGACACCTTCGAGAAGATCATCGCCATCTTCCGTCTGGCCGTGCCTTACACGGGCATGATCCTGACCGCCCGTGAGGACGCCGCCTTCCGCGCCAAGGCCATCGAATACGGCATCTCGCAAATCGACGGCGGCACCAACCTGCAGATTGGCGACTACAAATACCACCATGAGGAAGAGGAGAAGAACAGCGATAAGCAGGAGGACCAAAACCTGCACCGCGAGCAGTTCAAGATTGGCGACGACCGCTCGTTGGGCGACATCATCGACAAGCTCCTCGACCACGACTTCATCCCGAGCTTCTGCACGGCCTGCTACCGTCTGGGTCGCACGGGCGAGCACTTCATGGAATTCAGTGTGCCAGGCTTCATTAAGCGCTACTGCACGCCGAATGCCATCCTCACTTTGAGCGAGTATCTGGTGGACTATGCCACTCCTGAAGTCGCAGCCAAGGGCTGGAAGTGCATCGAGAACAACTTCAAGAACGTCGATCCGAAGTTCTTGGACGAGCTGAAGAGCCGCATCGAGCGCATCAAGAAGGGCGAGAGAGACCTTTACTTCTAAGGCTAGAATGACTAACTCCAAACCATACCCGTCATTGCGGGCTCAGACCCGCAATCTCCTGAATGGAAAGGGATGACCCTTCAGTGTGGGAGATAGCGGATCAAGTCCGCTATGACGGCAAAAAGAAAAAAGGAAGTCATTCAAAGTTGAAAGATTCCAAAAAAGATTATTAGATAGTGAAAAAGCCTTCCGTTTAATGGCGGAGGGCTTTTTTTGGATGCCTTACGGCAGAAATCTTAGAAAATCTATTTCAAAATCTTTAGAAAAGCTTTTTTGATTGATTTTGAATTGATTTTTGAAAGATTTCTTGCAACGCAATCCCCATCATAAATTATCCTTAAAATACTGCGTAATCTTGGTAATCAGATGCGCCCTGTCCATGCCGTAGACATTGTGGTCGTGGCCGGGATAGACGAAATAGTCTAACTGTTTGCCGTTGTGGATGCAGTTCTCGACGAAGACGAGACTGTGCTGCCATACCACCACTGGGTCGGTGGTGCAGTGGATCATCAGGAGCTTGCCTTCCAGTTTGTCGGTCTTGTTTTCGAGGCTGCACAGCTCATAGCCTTCGGGGTTCTCTTGTGGTGTGTCCATGTAACGCTCGCCATACATGATTTCGTAGTACTTCCAATCCAGCACGGGACCGCCTGCCACGCTCACCTTAAACACCTCGGGATGGTTGATCTTCAGCGAGGTCGACATGAAGCCGCCATAGCTCCAACCATCAGAACCGATGCGGTTAGCATCAACGTAGGGCAGAGACTTCAGCCAGTTGATGCCCACCATCTGGTCGCGCATCTCGAGTTGGCCGCATTGGCGGTGGATGCACTGCTCGAAGGCTTCGCCACGGTCTGCAGAGCCACGGTTGTCGAGGGTGAAGACGAGGAAGCCTTCTTGGGCGAGGTAGTTCAGGTAGATGCCTGCGCCTGCAGTCCATTCATCGGTGATGAGTTGGGCATGAGGGCCACCGTAAACATAAACAATGACGGGATATTTCTTCGAAGCGTCGAAGTTGTAGGGCTTGATGAGGCGGGTGTAAAGCGTCTGGCCGTCTTCGGCTTTCAGCGTGCCAATGGTGGTCTGGCCGATGTAGTAATCCTTCAGAGGATTTTCGGCTTCGTGCAAGCGTCTGACAAACTTGCCGTTTTTGTCTTGAACATCAACGTTGTAGGGTACATCGGTGCTATTGTAGAAGTCGAGGAAATACTTGCCGTTGGCGGAGGGAACCACATCGTGCGTGCCGTGTTCCTTGGTGATTTGGGTCACCTTGCCGCTCTTGAGTTCCATCACGTAGCAGTGGCGTTCAAGCGGACTCACTTCGGTAGAGCGGTAATAAATGTTTTTGCCGTCTTTCGAGAAGCCGTTGAAGTCGGTGATGACGAAATTGCCTTTGGTGAGTTGCTTGCAAGTGCCTTTGCTGATGGTGTAAAGATAGAGGTGATAATAGCCATCGCGCTGGGCCTTCCAGATGAACTGGTCGGGGTTGTTGGGCAGAAAGTAGGCGGGACCTTGCGGCTCCACATATTGCTCGTCGCGGTCTTCGAAAATGGTCTGGATGAAGTCGCCCGTGATGGCATCGTACTCGTTGAATTTCAGGTGATTCTGTTCACGGTTCAACACACCGATGTAAATGCGCTTGTTGTCGGGGTTCCAAGTGATGGCAGTGAGGTACTGCTCGGCAGGTTCGCCTGTCTTGACGACGACTTCCTTGCCTGTGGCTATGTTATAAATGTGCAGCGTCACCTGGTGGCTCGTCATGCCGGCCATGGGGTATTTGATGGGCTTGGTGGTGGCGATGCGCTCAGTGATGTCGACCAAAGGATAGTCGGTCACCATGCGTTCATCCATGCTGTAGTAGGCGAGGAGCTTGCCGTCGGGCGACCAGAAAATGCCGCCGTTGATGGCAAACTCGTTGCGGTGTACGCTTTGACCGGCAATCACACCTTCGGGGTTGTTGGTGATTTGGATTTGCTTGTCGCCTTTAGCCACATAAAGATTGTTGCCAATAGTATAGGCCACATTCAATGTAGGTTTGCAGATAGTCTGGTTCTCAACATCTTGTGGAATTGAAGTCATGGCATCGATGGTCTTTTTCTTGATATCCATCTTATTGAGGGTGATGCCGTTGTCGCCCAAGGCATAGAAATAGGCTTGGAAATCGTTGATCCACGTAAGTTGGGGTATGCGCATCAAATCGTTGACACCTTCGCCTTTGGTATAAGTGTTTAGCTCTTCAAGGGAAAGAAAAGAGGTTTCCTTTTTTGAGGTCGGGTTCATCGTGACGATTTCTTTGTCTTTCACCTTCATAAGGATGTCGGTGTTACCCACCCATTTCAGTTGGTTGGGACGTTGGGCGTAGAGGCTACGGTTGTTGTAGGAAGCGTCAGCAGGAGTGAACAGTTGCTTTTCCTGTGCCAAGGCTGGCATGGCGAAAGTCGCCAAGACGGCCAGCGATAAGAGGGTCAGAATTTTCTTCATTTTTGTTCAAATTTGAGATTTTGCGCAAAAATAGGGATTATTTCAATACCTTTGCCCCACAAATCGAAGATTCAACGTAGTTAAATTTGGAACACAATGAAAAAGCGCAAAGTCCCGCATACCTTCGTCATCGTTTTCTTTATCATCGTCATTGCGGCGGTGCTCACTTGGATTATCCCGCCAGGGAAATATGTCTCGGAGCAGGTGGATGACGAGACGGTGATGACTTTTTATTATGCCGACCAACTGCCGGAGGCAATTGGCGACAACGAGTTTCATGCCGAGCCGCAGACTTGGCAGATTTTTTCGGCGTTCTATAAGGGCTCTGTCAAGCAGAGCAACATTATCGTGTTCATATTAATTATAGGTGGCGCCTTTTGGATTATGAACAAAAGCAAGGCCATCGATATGGGCATTCATTCTTTTTTGAAGTTCACCAAACGCTTGGAACGCAGCCCATTAATGCAGAAAATCGGGGTGAACAACATTGTCATCATTCTTATCATGTTGCTGTTCAGCCTCTTCGGGAGTGTGTTCGGCATGAGTGAGGAGACCATTGCTTTTGCCTTGATTATCATACCGTTGGCTGTCTCAATGGGCTACGACAGCATCGTGGGCTTGTGCATGGTGTATGTGGCGGCACACATCGGTTTCTCGGGTGCTATGCTCAACCCGTTCACCATCGGTATCGCACAAGGTATCGCTGAGATTCCGTTGTTTACGGGCATCGGATACCGTGCTGTCTGTTGGGCAATTTTGACCGTTGTGGGCATCATTTTCGTGCTATGGTATGCCAACAAAGTGAAGAAAAATCCGCAGTCGTCCATCATGTATGAAGACGATGCCTATTGGCGCAAGTCGACGGAGGTGAAGGAAGAGGAACTGGAACGCTACACGCCCCGCAAGGCATGGTTTGTCTTCGCTTTTCTGACGGCAGTATTAATCGTGTTCTCGGTGCTTTACCCGATGACTACCTTGAAAATCGGGAACAGCGAGACCACATTACCACTGCTGCCCATCGGTACGGCGTTGTTTATCCTGCTGAGTATCGTCACCTTGCGCAAAACGGTGCATTATTTCGTCTTGACTTTGCTTTTCGCCACGGTTTATTTCTTGGTGATTGGTGTGTTGGGTTATGATTGGTACATCATGGAGATTGCATCGCTGTTCTTGGTGCTTGGCATCGCCAGTGGATTGTCCGTCGACAAGAGCGCGAGCGACATTGCGAAGCTCTTCCTCGAGGGCATGGGTGACATCCTCTCGGCTGCTGTCATCGTGGGCTTGGCGGGCGGCATTGTCATTATCCTTCAGGACGGCGGCATCATCGATACCATCCTTTATGGTCTCTCCAAGTCGATGAGCAACATGGGCAAGATCGCCTCGGCGGAAATCATGTATGGCATCCAGACCTTGATTAATATTGTCATTCCGAGCGGCTCGGCCAAGGCTGCCATTACCATGCCCATCATGGCACCCTTCAGCGACCTGATTGGCATCTCGCGCCAAGCCACGGTGGTGGCCTTCCAGTTTGGCGATGGTTTCACCAATATGATTACCCCCACCAGCGGTGTCTTGATGGCTGCCCTCGGCGTGGCCCGCATCCCGTGGGAAAAGTGGGTGCGTTTCATCTGGAAGTTCATTCTTGTGCTGGTCATCATCGGGGCTTTGTTGCTCATTCCTACCGTGACCATGGAGTTGGCGGGATTCTAATTCAACAATATGAAACTGAGGATCCTAGGCATATTACTATTGGCCGAATTGATGGGTTGTCAGAAGAAGGATCAATCCCAATCATGGAACCTTATTGCCACTTTCCCCGCCCAAATCTGGGAGGAGTGTTATCCTTTGGGCAACGGTCACCTCGGTATAATGCCTGATGGCGGCATTGACAAGGAGACCATTGTGCTGAATGACATAACTTTATGGAGCGGTGCACCGAGTGACGACAGCAATCCTTTGGCTTTGGAATCGCTGCCCGAAATCCAACGTCTGTTGAAGGAAGGCAAGAACGACGAAGCCCAAAACCTGATGTATGAGACTTTTGTCTGCGGTGGTCAAGGCTCGGGTCACGGTCAAGGCGCAAAGGTACCTTTTGGGTGCTATCAGACTTTGGGCAATATGACCATCGAATACCATTACCCCAATGCCGATCCCATAACCAATTATAAACGAACGCTTTTTCTTAATGATGCCATCCACAAGGTTTCTTTTGATAAAGGTGGTCAACATTACGAACGCGAAACCTTTGTTTCCCGTGTTGATGATGTGGCAGTGATAAAAGTTAAGGCCCCTGGGCCTGTCGAAGGGCCGACAATAAAAGTAAATCTCTCCCGTCCCGAGAAAGCCGAGGTTTTCACCTATGCTGACAGTGTCATTATGCGCGGTCAGCTGGACAGCAATGTCGATGGGGTAGAAGGGATGAGGTATTATGCCAAAGCCAACATTGTCAGGCAAACCGATGAAGCCATCATTTATTTTTGTGCCGCCACGGATTTCATGTGTGACGACCCAGAAACATACGTCAATGAGCGCCTTCAAAATGCCATGGCAAAAGGCTTTGAGGCCGTGAAAAGCGACCATCGGAAAGCCCATCACGAGCTGTTCGACCGTGTGGAGCTGGTGGTTGGCGATCCAAAAGAAAAACAAGACCTGACTTTGGAAGACCATTGGAAAGACTTCCTCGTCAACGACGACCCATGGCTGCCCGTGTGCTATTTTCATTTCGGGCGTTACCTGCTCATCAGCTCCACCCGCGAGGGCCTTCTGCCACCCAACCTGCAAGGGTTGTGGGCCAACACCATCCAAACCCCTTGGAACGGCGACTACCACCTTAATATTAATGTGGAGATGAACCATTGGCCGTGCGAGGTCTGCAACCTTTCGGAACTGCATTTGCCCTTAATCCGTTTTGCCGAAGGGCTGATGCCTTCGGGGAGCAAAACCGCCCGCGACTTTTACGGAACACGAGGCTGGACGGCGCATGTGGTGTGCAATCCGTGGGGCTTCACCGCACCGGGCGAGCATCCCTCGTGGGGCGCAACCAACACGGGCGGGGCTTGGTTGGCTTTGCACGCTTGGCAGCATTACGAGTTTACTCAAGATATTGATTTTTTGCGAGAAGCCTATCCATTAATGAAAGAAGCTGCTCTCTTCTTCCTTGATGCGATGATTAAAGAGCCCGAACATGGCTGGCTTGTCACTGCCCCGACTACATCACCTGAAAACGCTTTCTGGCTCAATGATAGCACCGCTGTCAGTGTGTGCATGGGAAGCACAATGGACGTGCAGATTGTCAGTGAGCTGTATGATGCGGTTTGTCAGTCGGCGGGCATTTTAGGAGTCGACGATTCTATCGTCGAAAACCTACATATTGCAAAGGCCAAATTTCCGCCGATGCAAGTCAGCAAGCAAGGCTATTTGCAGGAATGGCTGAGAGACTACAATGAAGTGGAACCTCAGCACCGTCATGTGTCGCACTTGTTTGGCTTGTATCCTGGCACGATGCTGACCCAATCCAAGACACCCGAACTGATGGATGCCTGTCGCGAGACCTTACGTCGCCGTGGCGACGAAGGCACGGGCTGGTCAAGGGCTTGGAAGATTTGTTTCTGGGCACGGCTTCACGATGGCGACCATGCTTATCATTTATTGAGGAACCTCCTCGAACCGGCAGTCCATCTTGACGGAAGCCATTCAGCGGGCACTTACCCCAACCTCTTTTGCGCCCATCCTCCTTTCCAAATCGACGGCAACTTTGGTGGCACGGCAGGCATCGCCGAGATGTTGCTGCAAAGCCATGACGGCGAACTAGAATTGTTGCCCGCCTTACCTTCAGTATGGAAAGACGGTCATTTCAAAGGGCTATGCGCCCGAGGCAATAAGGTGGTGGAATGCACTTGGAAGAATGGGAAAGTCACGCATCATAAAGTGACTTCGCGGTGAGGCTTTTGGAAGATTTTTGAGATTATAAGTTATTACTCACGCGTCACCCAGTTTTCAACTTTTACTCCAGGCATTGGCTCAAAATCCTTTAAATTGTCGGTCACAACTGTCAATCCATAATGACGGGCTGTTGCGCCAATAAGCAGGTCAAATTGCCCAATGGGATTTCCCTTGTGTTTCGTGGCAAATCGGATTTCTCCATAATCATCGAAAACTTCGGAGATAGGGAATATTTCAACATTGCGCCTGAGCCACTCGGTTTCACGATAATGCTTTTCGAAGTTTTTGCTGTTATAAGCACCATAAATCAGTTCGGCCACCGTGACTTCAGAGGCACAAAGCTGTTGTCGGGGCAAAGCATCCACACGGTCAGCCACACCACTGCGGTTCTTGAAATATTCAATCCATGAGACCGTATCAAGTAAATACTTTTCCATAGCTGTCAGTCATCTAGATTGATTTCACGCGGAATGTCTGATGCTCTTGCTTCAAGGATAGCGGCTTCCATTAAGGCGGCATCTTCGGGATCATCGGACCAACAACCGCGCAAACTGCGGAACTGCTGCTCAGCTTCGGCTTCGGCCATGCTTTCCTGCTGGGCTTCAAAGTCGGCAAATGCTGTTGGATACATATACATCAACCGTATCAGCCTTGCAGCCTCAAGCATTCTTCTCATAGCTTCTTCGTTGCCTCGAATCTTACCAATCTCACGTTCGAGTGCCATGTTTATCTGTACTGCTGTCATAACCAAACTATTTTTGTTTCTTGCCGCAAAAATACCAATATTCTCCAAATGGGAACGGTATTTTGGCAGATTTGTGAAAGATTTGCTTCTTTTCCCTCCATCCAAAAGAAATTTTGTCTATTTTTGCCCCTGCCATTCCGGGAGAAATCGGAACGGCCAGAGAAAGCGCATTCTTCGCTTTATTCCTTGATGATGAATCTGGACAATTCATTTGAAGTGAAAGGAATAATGGGTTGATGAATGTTTTCGCTGTTATGTGAGTGTATGTTTTTTACACAGCATAAACAGCGGAGCATTACCGTATCCGTTATTTTTCACTTCTGGGAGTCCAGACCCAATCATCGAAAATAAGGATAAGATGGGAGGCTCCGCTCTGTAGTCTTTTTCATAACTGCCCATTCGAGCCAAAGGGCAAAAAATGGTTTCAAAACATGCGAAACATAAAGACAAAGAAGAAACTGCAAATGTTGGCAATGGTAATGACATTGTCTATTCCGATGGCAGCAACTGCTCAAGGCGGTTTGTTCCAACGCGGCGAGGAACCTGCGGGACCTCAGAACAGCGTTGCGACATCCTTGACCAACCAAGCCTTTGGCAATCCCTTTGACGGAAGCATTGTCACCAATCAGACTTTCGGTAATCCGACCGATGGCGTGAACGTCACCAACCAGACCTTTGGCGCACCGCTTGGGAGCGGATTATTCACCCTGCTTTTGGCCAGTGTTGGTTATGCAGCAATAAACAAACAAAAGAAACAACAAAAACAAAAAGGAAAATATAAAATGAAGAAGATCAGCATTATTCTAGCAGCTCTTGCATTAGCCATGACTATGTCGCAATGCAAAAAGAACGAAGGGCAACCCACCTCCAACGATGAGGTTGTGACCATCACCCTTGATGTGAAACAAAACAACGGTTCAAAAGTGGTGGTGAATCCCAATACGGGCACGGTCGACTTTGAAACAGGCGATAAGATTTATGTGGGCAGTGGCGGCAAGTATGTCGGATTCCTGACCCATAACGGTACCAACTTCAGCGGCAACATCACCAACCCGACCGAAAACCAGCCCTTGCAGTTCTACTTCCTTGGCAATGTAACGCCAACCGAGACGCTTTTCGCTGGTACAACGGAAGAATGTTCGGTCATCATCAGCGACCAGACGGAGCATTTGCCTGTGATTTCATGCGCGGCATCCAACGAAAACTATGTTTCGGGCGTGACAGCCTATTCCGCTCATTTGCTGAACAAGTGCGCTTTGGTGAAGTTCAATGTGACCACGCCATCCAATTCGCCTATTTGCATTACAGGGATGAAAAACAAGGTGACGGTAGATTTCACGCAAAACACTATGACACCCAGCATGGATGGCGAAGGCGTGATTATGCTGCCCGCTGGAAGTGGAGAGAATGTTGAGAAATGGGCGATATTGCTGCCGCAAGAGGCTTTGGAGGAAGGTGGGGAAGGATCTGCTTATTCGGAGGATGGGAATTATACGGGCATTCGATCTGAAATTCCTGTGATTACTGAAAATGGCTATTTTGCAGAAGGTGTTGGGATAATTGTGAATAATAGTATGTCTCCTGTTGGGGCAATTAATGGATTGTTTTCTGTGAGCCCGTCACAAAAAGTGTATTTCTCTCAAGGAAATTTGCAATATCAGGCCTCAAACAATATTTGGCGATTTGCAGATAATCAATGGGACTATGTTGGTAGTACTGAATGTATAAATGGGGAACCCGGTGGTGGTACTGTAAGTGGTAGTAGTAATCATCTTATTTCACCGACTTATGATGGATGGATAGACTTGTTTGGTTTTAATACAGGAGAAAATCCGACCGCAACAGGTTCGTCTCCAAATATTTATCATTACAACAATGGGTGGGGAGCAGTTACTATTTCAATAAATAACGGTGGCGAAATCGGTTTATGGCGTGGATTAAACTATGAAGAATGGGACTTTTTATTGAATACTAGAACACCGATGTCAGGTATTAGATATGCTAAAGCAATAGTTAATGATGTGAAAGGTGTCATTTTACTACCAGATAATTGGAATGAAAATACTTACTTGCTTAGTAATGTGAACACAAACAATGCCTCATATAGTACTAATTTGATAGATTCTGATACATGGTCGGATACGATGGAGTCAAATGGTGCAGTGTTTCTCCCTGCTGCAGGATATCGATGTGGCTCTATCAATGAATATGGTGGATATTGGTCAGAAACTTTGTCTTCTTTTTCTTATGCCTATTGTCTGTCATTCACTGATACGGATCTTTTATTTGAAGAAGCACCATTGTGTCGTGGTATTTCTGTTCGTCTTGTTCAAGATTATTAAAGGATAAAAACAATAAAACCAGCAATTTCAAGGCCGTCTTTTCAAAAGATGGCCTTGAAATTTTAGGCACTATTATTTATCAAAGAACACGGATATGCTGTAAATACTATACTTTTGCATTCCATATATAAAACTCAAATATGAATACTGAAGAATTATTTCAAAAAGTAAAGAGAAGTTTGCCAATAGAGCATATTTCAAATGACTTTATAACTGATGTCAAGCGGGCATATAAAGAGTTTTTTGTTGATATTTCGAATCTTGAACTTGATGCTTTTGGAGATGAAGAGATGAAAAATGCAACAATTCAAGATGTCACAATTCGAATTAGAAATATTGTGTTGGTGTTGAAAAGGTATTTTGAAGGATGTCACAGTGAAGCATTTCAAATGTTGAAAGAACAAATTGTGAAGCCAGATGGATTTTTAGATATTGATGTAATTAATATAGAAAGAGGTGATTATTTCTATCGAGCAAGAAATAATGATGGAAGTATTCATTCTTTTAAGGATATGTTCCACATCCCTAATAACAAGAGAGGAATTGTAAAAACAGAAAGGTTTAGCACTCCAGGCTATCCGTGTCTTTATTTGGGTAATACGGTATATGATTGTTGGGAAGAAATGGGGCGACCTTCTTTTGAGGAATTGTTCTTCTCTTGTTTTCGGGTGACGAATGATTTTAAGGTATATGATTTATTAAAACCAAATAGAGTTGCTTTTGAAAAAGAAAACTTGCCACAGACTCTAAAAAGGTTGGTGTATATTATCGCGTGTCAATTTAAAGTTCTTCATAAAGAACAGCCATTCAAACCCGAGTATATTTTACCCCAATTGATATTAGAATTAATCATCTCTTCAAATAGAGAAAAAAACAAAAAAGAATATGGACTTTATGACTTACCTTGGGGCGTTGCATATACTTCTACACATCAGGCAAAAGATTTCCTTTACCAAGAAGATTACCTGGAAAATATTGCGATTCCTGTTGTTGACAGCAGTTTCAAGAAAACTCATTGTGGTTTTTTAGCGTCTTTATTCGAAATATCAGAACCGATTTGTTATAGATATGAAGAATTGAAAGAAAGACAAATAAGAATACCTTGGGAGCCCATGGAAATGGATGAAAAGCAGAAAATTGCAAATGAGTATGGATTAACAAAGCTGGGGTTTATTGAACGAAGACTGAAAAATGATACAAAGTACAGTTCTTTAGATTTTATGGTTATAGACAAGCCTTCATTAAATTTTCCGAGCGAAGGTGGAACGAAGGATGTGATGATAAAAAGTAGTGGTAATTGGTCTTTATCATTTGAGAATCCGCATGATGAATTTGAGAATATGTTTGAATGATTCAAAGAAGTTTTGTTTACCTCGTTACAGAAATAATAAGATCACAATAAACCTTAGAAAGCCTGAATATCAGCATTTGCAATGCGCGAATGAATAAAGCGGCTGCCGTGGTACGACAGTCCTACAGCCTGGGCGGGGCGATGTAGGGCTGTCACAAGGTCGCTGAGCTTGTCAAAGCACCGTGGCAGCTGCTTTGTTTATGGTTGTCATGGCCAATTTATTCCGACAATAACATTCAAAAGTGTCCATATCTCAATAAAATTTCGAGTTATGGACACTTTTTGTGATTTATAAGTGTCCGTATCTGTGTTTTTTTTGTATTTTTGCCAGCATAATTAATCGGACAATATGAACAGGATTATTGCAAGAACAAGCGAAATTGACACGCTGGAACGAAAGTTCAACTCTGGGAAGTCGGAGTTTGTCATTGTTTATGGCCGTCGCCGTATAGGAAAGACTTTTTTGGTGAACAATGTCTTCGCCGACAGGCTCACCTTTGCCTACGTCGGGGCGAGAAAACAGAAACCGAAGAAACAACTTCAACGGTTTGCCGAACAACTGAAAGCCTATAGCAGCTCTCCATTTGCACCAGTCCTGGCCAATTGGGATGAGGCTTTCCAAGCCCTTCGGACATTGATAGAAAGCAAGCCGAAAGAAACCAGAAAGGTTATCTTCTTCGATGAGATGCCTTGGATTGATACCCCACGGAGTTCTTTTGTGGAAGCACTTGAATATTTTTGGAATGCTTGGGCGGCGCAACGCAACGACATCCTTTTCATCGCTTGTGGGTCGGCCACCTCGTGGATGGTGAACAAACTGGTCAAGAACAAGGGCGGACTGCACAACCGCATTACGGAACAAATCTATCTGCGGCCTTTCCGATTGGGTGAATGTGAGGAATACTTGCACGCAAACGGATGTGTATGGGACAGATACACCATCCTTCAGTGCTATATGGCCTTGGGCGGCGTACCTTATTATATGAGTCTGTTGAACCCAGAACAAAGCCTCGCACAGAATATAGACCGTTTGTTTTTTGTCAAAAACGCCTCGATGCGCGAAGAGTTCGATGAACTTTTCAACGCTTTGTATAGTCATGCCGACAAATACATCGCGGTAATGAACGCCTTGTCGGAAAGCAAGAAAGGGTTGCTTAGGGCGGAGATTATCGAAAAGACGGGACAGTCGGGAGGCAGGCTCACCAAAGTGCTTGAGAACCTGGAACGCTGCGATTTCATCGAAACATATTCGCAATACAAGTCATCCGTCCGTAATTCGGTTTATCGCATCTGCGACCCATACACATTGTTTTATTTCAAGTTCTTGGATGGGAAGAATACCAAAGACGAACATTGGTGGACAAACAACATGCATTCCCATTCGGTGGAGTCGTGGCAGGGATTCAGCTTTGAAACCATCTGCATGACACATCTTGAACAAATCAAGCAAAGATTGGGCATCAGTGGAATATCAACCACAACAGGCACGTGGAGGATGCTGGGTGATGAAACTGAAAAGGGAACACAAATCGATTTGGTGATTGACCGTTCAGATAGGGTTATTAATCTATGCGAAATGAAATTTTCGGAGGCGCCATATACCATCACCAAGGAATATGAGGAAAAGTTGCGCAATCGTTTGTCCATCTTCAAGGCGAAGACCAAGACCCGAAAAAGCCTTGCTACAACTATGGTGACTACCTACGGCGTTTTGCGCGGCATTCATTCCGGCATTGTGCAAAACGAGGTTGTTATGGATGATTTGTTCCGACAATAACACTCAAAAGTGTCCATATCTCAACAAAATTTCGAGTTATGGACACTTTTTGGACTTCGCGCTAAGTTCCCTGCTAATCCAAATAGCAAACGGCAATGAGGTCAAGAAGGTGCAAACGTCGGCGACGGCTTGTGCGGCTTCGAGACCCGTGATGCCCCAAAGCCACGACATGATGAAGACCGCAGGCAGGAAATACAAGCCTTGGCGACACATCGAGAGCAAGGTGGCCTGCCAAGTGTATCCGATGTTTTGGAACAGCATGTTGGTCGCGGTGCACATACCCATCAGAGGGAAAGCAATGCACTGCCAGCGCAAAGCCTGACTGCCTACGCGGATGAGCTCTGGATCCTCGCCACGGAACCATGAGATGATGTCAGGAGCGAAGATATAGACAACGGTTGCAAGGACAATCAGAAATGCCGTGGAAAGCGTGATGCAAAACATATAGCTCTCCTTGACGCGGGCATAGAGTTTGGCGCCGTAGTTATAGCCGCACACGGGCTGGAATCCTTGCCCGAACCCAATGACAACGGCAAAACAGAACATGGTGATGCGCGACACGATGGTGAAAGCCGCCACGGTAGAAGCTTCGTTGCCAGGCAAAGCATAATGCACTGCCATGCGGTTAAGGCTGATGGTGGCTACCACCGACAAGGCCTGTCGCGCCAAAGAGGGCAAACCGCCCCGCGTGATTTCCTTATAATAGAATAGGGTAGGAGTGAAATTCTTCAGCTTGATGTGCACATTGCCAGGTCGCGAAGTGCCCCAAAGTAAGATGCACCAGCCGAAACATTGGCTCACCGCCGTGGCCAATGAGGCGCCACTGACACCCAAGTCAAGCACAAAGATAAAGATTGGGTCGAGGATGATATTGAGGATGGCGCCCGAGGCAATGCCGATCATGCCGAAACGCGCGTTGCCTTGCAGTCGCAGCTGGTTGTTGAGCGTCAGCGAAGACATCATAAAAGGCGTGGCGAGGAGGATGAAACGCAGGTAGTTGTTGGCGTAGGGGAGGATGCTCTCGGTGGCACCCATCGCTCGCGACAAAGGCGAGATGAATAGCAGGCAACCCCAACCTGCGATGGCACCTACAATTAATGGCGTAAAAAATCCTGTGGCAGCCATACGCCCAGCATTCTGTCCTTGTTTGGCGCCCAAAGCCCGCGAGATAAAGTTGCCAGAGCCATGCCCGAAAAAGAATCCGCAGGCATTAATGAAAGCCATATAAGCGAAGGAGACACCCACGCCTGCCACTGCCTCGGTGCTTAGATGACCCACATAGAATGAGTCCACCATATTATAAATGGTAGTCACGAGCATGCTAATGATGGTTGGTACAGCCATCTTGAGGATTAGCCGCTTGACGGGTTGCTCCGTCATCATCTTATACCGCTCGTTGAGTTTCCGCTCGTCGTTGATGTTTGACATGGTCTTCGAATTCGAGCGCAAAGATAAGCCCTTTTTGTGTCACTTTGTCACTCCGACTGACAAAACCCTGCCATTTTCCACTTTGGCACGAAATGTGACTAACCCCCGCCGTTCAATCTTTGAATTTTGAATCATTAAATTTTAAATCAGAATAATTATGGCAAAATTATCAATCAAACCTCTGGCCGACCGCGTGGTCATCGAGCCCGCCGCCGCCGAACAGAAAACCGCTAGCGGTATCATCATCCCCGACACCGCCAAAGAGAAACCCCAACAAGGAACAGTCGTAGCCGTGGGTCCTGGCACGAAAGACAACCAAATGACCCTGAAGGTCGGTGATACTGTCATCTATGGTAAATACGCTGGCACCGAGTTCCACCTCGACGGCAAGGATTATATGATTATGCGTGAATCGGATGTGATCGCAATAATTTAATGCAGAATTATGAATGCTGAATGCTGAATTAGAAAATCATTCCGCATTCCGCATTTTCAATTCAACAATTAAACAGTCAACAAATAAACAACAAATATCATGGCAAAAGACATTCTTTTCAATATTGAATCGCGTGACGGCCTGAAGAAAGGCGTCGACGCATTGTCAAACGCAGTGAAGGTGACCCTCGGCCCCAAAGGTCGTAACGTGGTCATCGAAAAGTCGTATGGCGCTCCCCAAATCACCAAGGACGGTGTGACGGTCGCCAAGGAAATCGAACTCATCGACCCCGTTGAGAACATGGGTGCCCAGTTGGTGAAGGAAGTCGCTTCCAAGACCAACGACCTCGCTGGTGATGGTACCACCACCGCCACCGTGCTGGCCCAAGCCATCGTGGCCACGGGTCTGAAAAACGTCACCGCCGGTGCCAACCCGCTCGACCTGAAGCGCGGTATCGACAAGGCTGTTGCCGCTGTGGTCGCTTCGCTGAAGAAGATGTCGGTGAAGGTCGATGGCGACAATGAGAAGATCAAGCAAGTGGCTACCATCTCTGCCAACAACGACAGCGAAATCGGTGGCCTCATCGCCGAGGCTATGGGCAAGGTGAAACAAGAAGGCGTCATCACCGTTGAGGATGCCAAGGGCATCAACACCTATGTCGACGTCGTCGAAGGTATGCAGTTCGACCGTGGCTACATTTCGCCTTACTTCGTGACCAACACCGAGAAGATGGAAGCCGTCTATGAGAATCCTTACATCCTCATCTACGACAAGAAGATCTCCGTGATGAAGGACTTGCTGCCCGTGCTCGAAAAGACCTTGCAAACCGGTCGTGCCCTCATCATCATCGCTGAGGACATCGACGGCGAAGCTCTGGCTACTTTGGTGGTCAACCGTTTGCGTGGCTCGCTGAAAGTCGCTGCCGTCAAGGCTCCTGGCTTCGGTGACCGTCGTAAAGAGATGCTGGAAGACATCGCCATCCTGACCGGTGGTACCGTCATCAGCGAAGAGAAGGGCTACAAACTTGAGGATGCCACCCTGCAGATGCTGGGTCAGGCCGACAAGGTCAGCATCAACAAGGACAACACCACCATCGTGAACGGTCACGGTGCCAAGAAGGACATCGAAGGCCGCACTGCCCAGATCAAGGCTCAAATCAAGACCACCACGAGTGACTACGACCGCGAGAAGCTGCAAGAGCGCTTGGCCAAGTTGGCTGGTGGCGTGGCAGTCATCTATGTGGGTGCCGCTTCCGAGGTTGAGATGAAGGAGAAGAAAGACCGCGTTGAGGACGCTTTGAACGCCACCCGCGCTGCCATCGAAGAGGGTATCATCCCTGGCGGCGGTGTCGGTTTCATCCGTGCCATCAAGGCCATCGAGAAGATGAAGGGCGACAACGAGGACGAGACCACGGGTATCGCCATCATCAAGCGCGCTTTGGAAGAGCCGCTGCGCCAGATTGTTGAAAACGCCGGCCTCGAAGGTTCGGTCGTGGTCAACAAGGTGATGGAAGGCAAGAACGACTTCGGCTTCAATGCCCGTACTGAGGTCTATGAGAACTTGCTCAGCACTGGTGTCATTGACCCCGTCAAGGTGTCGAGAGTCGCCTTGGAGAACGCTGCTTCCATCGCTGGCATGCTGC